>DASXLK010000128.1:0-94625 GCA_036496365.1 Candidatus Angelobacter sp.
GCTGGTAGATAGACTGGATATGCAATTTCGTTATGTTTTGCGGAGATTTATGCTGTCCTGCTGAGTACCATCGCGCTCTGCTTTCGGCTTCCTGCCGCTCCAATCTCTGCCGTGAATAGTTTTCAACTCCAATTTTTGAGACATAACTGTTTCTGTCCAAGATCTGGGATGGGTATAGGAAGGGGGCGGGTGGATTGCCAGAATCGCCGAAATTGCCAAAAATTGATAATTGAAAGCATGTTATTAGTGCCCGAGCACCTTAAACAACCCCAATATTTATGCATCCCAAGTTCTGAGGACTATTCATGCAAGCGCTCCACAAATCCATTTTGTTTTTTACTGCACTGCTGCCCTTCGTCTCTTTCGCACAATCCGGCTCGACTAAGGACCATCCCATCACCGGCTCTGCCGCCTATGCTGACTGGACGCAGCAAAAGCCCGGCGTCTTCCGCAAAATCACGGTCGCTGATTTGCCGCAGCCGCACGCCACCAAATCCGTTGACAACGGCCCGGAGATGGCCCCACGGCCCCAGGGCGCGATGCCGCAAGTTCCCGCCGGATTCAAGGTGGAACTTTATGCCGATGGCCTTGATGTTCCCCGCGAAATTCGCACAGCGCCCAACGGGGACATCTTTCTTGCGGAAAGCCGCAAAGGTGAAATCAAGGTTTTCCGCGGTGTAGGCAAAGACGGCAAGGCCGCCCAAACTGAAACCTTTGCCACGGGACTTACGCAGCCTTTTGGCATTGCTTTTTATCCTCCGGGGCCTAATCCGCAATGGGTGTACGTTGGCAACACAGATTCAGTCGTCCGCTTTCCGTATAAATCCGGAGACCTGAAAGCGAGCGGCGCATCGCAAAAAATCGCTGACCTGCCTGGCGGCGGGCACCTGCGCGGCGGCGGTCACTGGACGCGCGACATCGCCATCTCTAAGGACGGTAAAAAGATGTTCGTCTCCGTGGGCTCGCACTCGAATAGCGATGACACTGACTCGCATCCGGAAGAGAAGGAGCGTGCCGACGTGCTGGAGATGAACCCTGATGGCAGTGGCCGCCGCATCTATGCTTACGGAATCCGCAACGCCGTTGGCATCGCCGTGTGTCCTGAAACCGGCGTGCTCTGGGGCTCCGTGAATGAGCGCGACGAACTGGGCGACACGCTGCCTCCTGACTACATCACCCACATTGAAGATGGCGGTTTCTATGGCTGGCCCTGGTATTACATTGGCGCGCATTGGGACCCCAAACATCAGGGCAAGCATCCTGAGCTGAAAGACAAAGTGATTGTGCCGGACGTATTGGTGCAGCCGCACATGGCGTCACTGGAAATGGTTTTCTATGAAGGCAAGCAGTTTCCGCAGGAATATCACGGCGACATCTTTGCTTCCGAGCATGGCTCATGGAACCGCAGCCGTCGCACTGGCTATAACGTGGTCCGCGTGCCCATGAAAAACGGCAAAGCCCTGGGCAGCTATGAGGATTTCATGACTGGATTTGTTGTCGACAACGATCACGTCTGGGGACGCCCCGTGGGCGTCGCCGTGGGCAATGATGGTTCGCTCTTCGTAAGCGACGATGGCTCCAAAATCATCTGGCGAGTGACCTATACAGGAAAGAAGTGACTCTACAGCTTGTCAGGTTTGGTTTTTGCGGCGAAGCCGACTTGCGTGCTGAGCCGCCTGTTCAAGGGCTGATAAATTTACGCAACAAGAAAAATGTTTGGCGGTGTGGAGCGTAGCGACAAAAATTAAGCCTTCGGCTTGGCCTTGAGCTTAGCCTGGCCATTTTGCAATTCCACCGTGTATTCCACGGCCTTGCAGCCATATTGTTTTTGCAGTTGTGTGGTCTTCTGCTGCACGAACTTTTTGAATGAATCAAGGTTCGCGGAGTTGTTCTCACCGGCCTTCTTGCGCGCTTCAGTCAGCGCCTGAAACAGTGATTCCACCTGTTTCTGGTCAGAATTCGCATCTGAAAAAGAAGTACTGAATGGACGATCTTCGGTGACAGGAACGTGCTTGTGCCGTAGCGCCACCGTGGCCTGGTGTTCCTCGTCTGAGCGCAACCCCTGGATTCCCAGCACCGCGTCCTGCGGCCTCCGGTAGCCTTCTTCCTTGATGATCAGTTTTTGCTGCCACAGGGCGTTATAGAGCGCATACCGTTGCTGGATGGTGGTATAACGGAAGCGCTGGGCATAACTCATGCGGGTGCCGTCAGAGAACTTTTTTAAAAGGTTTTTAACTTTCCATTCGATGTCGGCCGGCGGCTTCTTGGACCCCCCGCCAAAGTACATGTCATATTCAATTTTCAGCCGGCGAAGCTGGTCTTCTAACACCGTAAGTTCTTCATCTATCGCCAATTACGGCTCCATTTCCGGTTTCGAATGACATGGCTCGCCCAGGAGCCCAATCAGGCGGAATATACCACACGCCCGTGCTCCGCTCCTACGTGCTCAAGGTACAAGTCCGGTCTGCCGCCCTGTGGTACCTAAGTTCCCGGGCAGAGCTGCTGGATTTGGCCAATTTTCCGCCCTGCAACAAATTTTTACCCTTCTGGCGGCAACCTGAAAGTCAGGCATTTCATCCGTCTCTGAATTGCATCTAAGAATCAGTATGGTTCCTAAAATTGTTTCCACAAATCGCACTCGTATTGTTATTGCCGATGATCACACTGTTTTGCGTGAGTCGCTGGCCGCGTTGCTAGCTACACAGCCGGACTTTGTTGTTGAAGGTCGCGCATCCAACGGACAAGAGGCGGTTGCGCTGGTTCAGGAACGTCCGCCTGATGTTTTGCTGCTTGACCTCTTCATGCCCGATGGTGATGGTTTTGAGGTACTGCGCACACTGGATCGGGCTGGCAGCCGCGTGGCCGCCGTAGTTCTCACCGGTTCTGACAATGAACTGGATTACGCACAGGTAGTCAAATTAGGCGCTCGTGGCCTGGTGCTGAAGAGTGATGGTCCGGAAAAACTCTTTGCCGCCATCCGCACCGTAGCCAACGGCGAGCTGGCATTTTCTGACGAGCTGGCCCAGCAGGTCCTTTCCACTATGACAGCAGAATCAAAAAATACCGCAAACACCATGGGGCGACTCTCTACCCGCGAACGCCAGATCGCTTATCACGTGGCCCGCGGCATGAAAAACAAGGATATCGGCGAAGCCCTCACCATCAGTGAAAACACCGTGAAGCGGCATTTGCAGAGCATCTTCACCAAAACCGGCGCACGCGACCGCCTGGAACTGGCAGTATTGGCGTTGAGCGAAGCAAGCAAGGCAGCTTAGTTTTTTCTACAATTTTTTTGAAATCCCGAATCCCGCGCTATCAACATTTTTGCTTCTAAAGTTTGAACGGCGCGCGGGTGAGGGATTCCTATCGCAACAATGCGCTCATGGAGGCAAATTTCAAGCTTGCCGGAGGGTCCCTTGCTAATGCTCGAGATCAAAAAAAATCTGGCTGAATGCTGATTGCTGACTACTGAGTGCTAACTATTTCCCCGCTCCGGCCGCCATCTTTTTCACCATGGCCAGCACCAACTTGCGGTCACTGTCATTCAAGCTCATGGAATAGCGGCGAATCTGGGTAAGAAAGCGTACTTCGTCTTCTGTTAGCGGAGGCAGGTTCTTGGCGTTGCCATTGGAAAAATGGTCGGCAAAAAATTGGCCCAGCGGCAATTCCATGGCGCCGGCAATTTTTGAAAGCGTATCCAGTGACGGGATAGTGTGTCCGTTTTCCACGCGTGAAAGGTAGCAGCGCAAAAGCCCCGTGCGCTTCTCAATGTCACCCTGTGACATGCCCTTTTGCAGCCGATACGTCCTGATTGTCTCGCCAATATTCATGCTGTTCAGCTTTGGTTTGGATTCCCGGAAGTTGCTTGGATAGTAAACAGAGAAATACTTTTCTGCAAGAACATTTTTTGTCAAAAAGAGCTTATTTCACAGCAATATCTGCCGCTATTTCCATGCGTCTGGCTCTGTGGCAGGTAACTTCTACCAAAAACTTAATATTTACCACTTAGATAGGATGCTGGCGGAGTTATAAACGGCGATTGTTTGTGTTTTTTATAACTATTTGAGACTTGCGCGGTGTAGGATTTTCTAGTGCGGCCTCATAAATCCAGTTCCATGAATAAAGTCTGGCTGACCGGAGTGCTGTAATAAGGAGTCGTCTCCTTAAACCCCAATTCACGATACATCGCAATGGCGCGGTCCATTTTGCCCTGGACCGTATCCAATCTCATCCGCGAATATCCAATTTCGCGGGCCTCGCTGATTACGCGCTCCGCCAGAATGCGGCCAACCCCATGTCCACGAAATTCTGGCCGCACGTAAAGCCGCTTCATTTCACATAAGCCAGCTTCCTCAAGCGCGCGCAGGGCAATCATACCCGCAGGCCGCCCTTCCCAAAAGGTCAGAAAAAGCCGCCCGGAAGGCGGCGCATATTTCCCTGGTAATGACTGCATCTCTTCTTCAAAGCCCTGAAAGCAGAGATTGAACCCCAGCGACTCCGCATATTCCACCATCAGTTCCCGCGCGATGCTGAAGTGTTCACCTTTTTCGGCCTGGAAGGTGGTTAACATGGGATGAAGATCGTTAACATTGGTTTGGATCAAAGCGAAACTCCGGACAGCGCTCAACCCATCAGCATACCGCCATTCACCTTGAGCACATGTCCGGTGATATAGCTCGCTTCTTCTGAAGCAAGGAATCGTACGGCGTGCGCTACCTCCGCATCTGTCCCCGCACGGCCCAAGGGGATTGCCTCATTTACCTTGGATTTCAGCTCTGCCGGCAGTGCCTCAGTCATTGCCGTGTCGATGTAGCCCGGGGCCACTGCATTTACTGTAATGTTGCGTGAAGCTACCTCGCGGGCCATCGCCATGGTGAAGCCGATCAATCCTGCTTTGGAAGCTGAATAGTTGGCTTGCCCCGCCTGTCCGGTCTGGCCAAATACGCTGGTGATGTTAATGATTCTGCCCCAGCGCGGCTTGAGCATGGAGCTAATTACGGCTTGCGTGGTGTGGAAGGCTCCGCCCAGATTTGTCTGGATCACCGAGTCCCAATCCTCTTTTTTCATGCGCATCAACAGCGTATCTCTGGTCACGCCGGCATTGTTGACCAGGATTTCAATCTTTCCAAAGCGCTCCAGCACTGCTTTTACTGCGGCTTTCACGTCTTCTTCTTTGCTCACGTCCATGCGGAACGTCGCCGCCTGTCCGCCTTTGTCCTCAATCTCTTTCGCCACCGCGGCTAGTTTTTCTTCATTGCGGGCGGCCAGGGCAATCAGTGCGCCGCCTTCCGCCAGCGTCAGCGCGCATGCGCGGCCAATTCCCTGGGACGCTCCCGTAACCAGCGCAACACGCCCTATCACTCCCGGCATTGAGTTATGGTCTCCTTAAAATGTTTAAAGATAAAAGACAGAAGTTAACTGCGCATTATAACTAAAGCAAGTACAAGCAAAGCCCATCAACTTGCATGGGCCAGATGATTATTTCTGAATTTTTTGCGGCGATTGTTACATTGCCGTGCTTCTTCGCTCTATCAGGTCAGGTTCTGTTGAAACTTCATCGCGGAAGGCCAGCTTCATAATCGGCGGCGCTACCAGCGTGGTAATACCTGTCATGAAAATGACCAGGGCATACGCTGATTCAGAAACGATATTCATCTGTAGTCCCACCAGCGCCACAATCAAACCAACTTCGCCGCGCGGCACCATACCTATGCCCACCTTGAATGACGTTCTCCAGCCTGAGTGCAGTACCGGAAGACCGCAGCCCACTAGCTTGGAAATGATCGCCAGCAGCGAGATCACAATGGCGGAAATAATCAGCTTGCTGTCAAAAATCCCCATGTTCATGCGCGCGCCCATACTGAAAAAGAAAAAAGGCGTGAGAAATTCATTGATGGAGAAGACGCGTGCACGCAGGTTCCATCGTGGTGAGTATTCGGCAAAGGCCAGTCCGGCAAAGAATGCGCCAATGATTGCTGCCATGCCGATTTTTACGGCGGCATAAGAAAGTCCCAGGCAGATAGCCAGCGCGATAATCAGCGGCGCATCCTGCGTGGACATGCGCTCCATCCCCGGTTCCATGCGCTTTACCACGCGCGGCGCATAAAACATCATGACCAGGGCAAAGCCAATGGCTTCAATTGCCGTTAAGAGCAACTGCGCCCACTCCAGCCCAGTGGAAGAAACCAGGCCCACCACTACGGCAAGCACAATCATGCCCAGCACATCGTCAAAAACCGCCGCGCCCAGAATAATTCTGGCAGAGACCGTTTTCAGCAGATTCATATCGCCCAGAACGCGCGCTGTAATGCCTACGCTGGTGGCTACCATGGCGGCTGCTACAAACACGGCCTCATGCACCGGGCTATGGCGCAAGAGCATATACCAGAAGCCAAAAGCAAACGGCACGGCGATCCCAGCCAGGGCCACGTACAGGGAAGTGCGTCCCACGCTGATCAGATCTTTTGGCTGCGTCTCAAGCCCAACTGTAAACAGGAGAAAGATGGCGCCAATTCCAGCAATGGCATAGATGGCGTCCGTGGGTACCACCAGACGCGCACCATAGGGGCCCAGCAGCACTCCGGCAAGAATTTCACCCAGCACGGCCGGAAGATGCATTCGCTCAAAGGCTTCGCCAAAGAGTTTGGCCCACACGAAGATGAAGAATAGCTGAAAGAGAAATGGATCAGCAGTATGCATGGAACGCTAGAAAAAAGAACATTGAAGTTGTTACTGGGCCGTTGCGAAACCTTAAATCCTTAAGATGCTGAAATACCAGCCAAATCCTGAGTAGATGCTGGATTCTAAAATTCATAGTAAACATCTGGGAGATGGCTCGCAATTGTGAAATCGTTGTGTCACATTTCTGTTCCAGCTGTGGCTTTTCGATGCACACTGCAATGCAAGCTGAAAATGCGCATCCAGCTCTCGATTTTTCCCACAGCAACCCTGCCTTTTGTCATCCTAAGGTTTCGGGAAACATTTCTTGTAAACAGGGATTTCGCATGCAACTGAGCCATTGGATCCATACGCACTGGGTTAACAAAAATTGGGTCAATAAAAACTGGGTACCAGGAAGATGGATCAATAAAAGCTCAATGAAGACCGCAGCGGAAAAGCTCTGGACCATGCCGCTGATGGATGCCGCGATCGGTGCACTGGTTTGCAGCGTGGCCGCCATGGGCGCCATTGCCGCAGCTGAAGGGCATGCCTGGAAGAACATGGTTCCGCTTGTCTTTGCGGCCATATTGATGATTATCGCCGCATTATTTGGGGCCAAAGCCGGCATACTGAGCACCGTGCTGGCGGCCCTGTTCTTTGCTACATTTCTGTTTGGCCCCACGGGGAGCATCACTATAGCCAATGAATCCGCGCGTTCTAACCTCGGCTGGATGCTGCTGATCGGCATTGGCTTTTCTTTTTTGTTCGCTCCCACAAGCTCCGGATTTCGCCGCCATTAAGCCAGCAACACCGCTTATACGCCCGGCATCTCACCAATACCAGCAACTATCATCGGGCATCTGGCTCGAAGGCAAGAGGATTACCCATTGGCTACAGCACCTCAATTGCCCATAACCCGTTCACGCTGGGCGCGTTCACCGTTTTACTTCAACTCCGCCGCACATCTGCTGCGGGTGGGACGGGAGAAAGCGGTCAATCTGCAGGAATTACTGGAAGCCCTGCGCACCTGTCCTGATTCTTCCATCTTTCAGCACACGTTCCAGACACTGGAGGAGCATCATTTCATCCAGGAAGGCTTCTCTAACGACTTTGCTCATTGGGCCTTTGCCGCCTGCAATGAAGTTGGCTTGGCCGAACGGCTGGCCGCGATTGATATACGCGAGTTCACATCCATTGCCACTTTGCGGGAGCGGCTGCTCCGCATCATTGAAGAGTATCTGCAAAAGAATCCGCGCGCCGTGACCCGCACGGCAATGGAACCTTTTTATCTGATGGCCTCAGATCTGGTGGTAATTCCCACGCCGTACGTTGCGCGCAATCTTGAAGAGTTTGCTAGCGGGCTGCGCCAGGTCAGCATTCACGCCATCTACTATCACTTTATTGATGCCCGTCTCCGCCTCAAGCTGAACACCAATGATTTTTCCGCATGGCTCGAGCATGACCTGGATTTAGCCCAGGCTGCAGACCGGCTGAACCGGATTGATATCTACACCTCTACTCTGGAAGGCGTGCGGCGCGACATTGTAAAAGTGATTGAGCTTGAAATCAGCCGTGCCTGATAGGGCACGGATCCCTCAGGCAGCGCACACATGTTGGTTGGAGAGCCCTGAATGCTGGAGAACTTTGAATGAAAGATAAAAACCCCGAGCAGAAAACGGCGCTCGCAGAAGAAGAGAAAAATGGGAATTCGCGCGCGCCCAAAGTTGTGCGGCAGCAACCCCCAAGTGTTATCGCTGAGAGCGCGGAAAAACAACAAGTCCCGGTTTCAGTATCATCTGCTCCCGCGGAGCCCAAAGAGCGGCGCTTTCGCCAGACAGATCTGCCGCCCCAATTCATTGAACGGCGCAAGCGTCCCCGCATTGGCACAGAACAACCTCCTACTCCAACCCCCCCATGCATAGATGATTACGCGGCAATCATTGGAAAACCTGAGCTGGATGAAATCCGCTTTCTTGCGCGCCATCTGCGCGGCAAGACCGTAAAGATGGTCAACTCCACCGCTGTAGGCGGAGGCGTTGCGGAAATACTGAATCGCCTCATACCTCTGATGAATGAGTTGGAAATTCCCACTCGTTGGGACGTAATTACCGGCGGCAATGATTTTTTTGAAGTCACAAAAGCTTTTCACAACGCGCTGCAGGGAGGCGACTACAACCTGACGCAGCAGGTCAAAGACATTTATATGTCTTACACAGAGCTCAACCGCCAGCGCATGGAATTTGCTGAAGACCTGTTCGTAGTCCATGATCCACAGCCTCTTGGCTTGATCGGTTCCAGATCAGCCAGGCGTGGCAAGTGGATCTGGCGCTGCCATCTTGATCTTTCCAATCCACATTCTGGCGTTTGGGATTTTCTCAGGCCGATGGTCGAACAGTATGACGCCACAATCTTTTCGTCGGCGGCGTTTACGCGCCAGCTCAACAGTCCGCAATATCTTTTCTATCCTTCTGTCGACCCGCTTTCAGAAAAGAACAAAGATTTGCCGGAAGGATTCATCAACAAAGTCTGTGACGATTTTGGCGTTGACCGTTCCCGCCCCATCATCACGCAGATCTCCCGTTTTGATCGGCTCAAAGATCCCGTGGGTGTGATTGAAGCCTACAAACTGGTGAAGAAATACGTGGACTGCCAATTGGTACTGGCCGGCGGCGGCGCAACGGACGATCCTGAAGGCGCAGTGGTGCTGCAAGAAGTAATGGAAGCCGCGGGCGACGATCCTGACGTGATCATTTTGAATCTGCCGCCGTGGTCTGCGCTGGAAATCAACGCCCTGCAGCGTGCCTCCACGGTGATTGTGCAGAAGTCATTGAAAGAAGGGTTCGGCCTTACCGTAACCGAAGCGCTCTGGAAAGAAAAACCGGTGGTTGCCGGGGCCGTGGGCGGAATACCCACGCAGGTCATTCACAAACTTACCGGCGTGCTGGTGCATTCGGTTGAGGGTTGTGCCTACCAGATACGCTATTTGCTCACGCACCCGGAATTTGCCGCGCGGCTGGGCAAAAACGGCAAAGAACACGTAAAAGAAAACTTCCTTATCACCGTGAACCTGAAGCGATGGCTTCTGCTGTTCCAGATTCTGCTTGGCATGGCCAAGCCCAGCGCCACACTCTAGTGGCGCTAACGTTCTGACGCCACTAAAGTATTTTGTCCGGCGTGATGGGAAGCTCACGGATACGTTTACCCGTTGCATGGTAGATCGCGTTCGCGATGGCCGGTGCAATGCCTGTCGCTGTGATTTCTCCTATGCCGCGCGCCCCGATAAACGGATCAATGTATGGATCCGGTTTGTCAATAAAATGAACGTCGATTGAATGAATGTCGGCGTTCACTGGCACCGCATAATCTGCCAGATTGCTGTTCACAATCCCACCGTCGCGGCGGTCATAGATCGTATGCTCCATCAGCGCCATACCCGTGCCCATAATAATGCCGCTGTAAGCCTGGCTCTCTGCAGTTTTGCGGTTGATGACTTTGCCGATATCAAACGCGCTCACCACGCGCGATACCGTGACCTTCGCAATTTGTGTATCCACTTTTACTTCTACAAACTGCGCACCCCACGACTGGAATGCATATTGTTCGCGTTCTTTGCCCGGCTGCATAAAGCTCTCGCCTTCAACCGCGGCCTGGTTTTTTGCCGAGAGAACCTGTGCGTATGCCATGCCAGATTCAGGAGCGCTGCCTTTCAAATACACTCTGCCATTCGCGGCCACTACTTCATCTTCTTTTTTGCCGTGAAGCGGCGATTTTTCATCGGCGATTGCCGCCTGCACAATTTTCTTGAGCGCTTCTTTGGCTGCCTGCTGTACTGCAGGTAGCACGCTGGCCGTTGTCATCGACCCGCCAGAGACTGGCGCTGGAGGCATACGGCTATCGCCCAGCTCAGGACGGATTTTCTCTACCGGAATCCCGGTTACATCGGCCACCACCTGCGTCATGGTAGTGTAAGTTCCTCCGCCCATATCTTGGGTGGCGCTGCTCACCTGCGCGGAACCATCCTGCAAAATTCTTACCTTGGCCGCGCCGGGGCTGCGCATACCAGGATAAGTTGCCGTTGCCATGCCCCAACCAATCAGATATTTACCGTCGCGCATGGAGCCGGGTTTGGGGTCCCGCTTGGCCCAGCCAAATTTATCTCCCGCTGTCTGATAGCACTCTTTCAGATATTTGCTCGACCATGGCAGGTTGGAATGCTCGTTTTTGTCAGCATGGTTGATCAGGCGCAGTTGCACCGGGTCCATGTTGAGCTTGTAGGCAAGCTCATCCATCGCGGACTCCAGCGCAAACAGCCCCGGATTTTCTCCCGGTGCGCGCATGGGCGTGGGCGTGGCAATGTTTACCCGCACGGCGTGGTGGGAAATACTCATGTTCGGGGTGCTATAGAGAAAGCGCGACGTATTGCCGCAGGACTCCACAAATTCATCGACTGTGGAAGTGTGCACCATGGTGTCATGCTGCACGGCGGTAAGCCTGCCTTCTTTCGTTGCGCCCAAATGGATTTTCTGCCGCGTCTCAGAGCGATGCCCCGTGCCGCTGAACATCTGCTTGCGCGTTAGGTTGACCTTTACCGGACGACCCACCTTCTTTGCGCAAACCGCGCTTAATATGGAATGCGGCCAGATAAATCCTTTGCAGCCAAACCCGCCGCCAATAAACGGTGAGATAATGTGGACCCGTTCTTCTGAAATCCCCAGCGTCTCCGCCACCGTGTTGCGTGCGCCCACAACCCATTGGGTGGTCTCATACAGAGTCAGGTCGTCACCGCTCCACGCCGCAATGGAAGCCGCCGGCTCCATGGGATTGTGGTGCTCAGTGGGCGTGAAATATTCGGCTTCATGCTTCACGGCTGCGCTCTGGAAGTTCGCCCCCGGATCGCCACGCTGCGCTTTCAGTTTTTCACCAAAAAATTCTGAGGGATCGTACGCCGTGTTCATCGCCTGCTCGGTTTCAACCGCTGGTGTTGCCGCTTCGTACGTAATCTTCACCAGGTTCGCGGCATACTGTGCCTGTTGCAGCGTCTCGGCCACAACCACTGCTATGTATTGTCCGGAGTAGTGCACTTTGTCATCTTCAAAAACCACGCGGATCTCACCCGGCTTTGAAGCGGTCATAAAGTTGTTTACCGGACGAAACATTTTTGGCGCGTTGCCATGGTGCACAATCGCCAGGAATCCCGGCGCGTTCTCGGCGTCCGCGCTGTCGATGTTCGCTATTTTGCCTTTGCCAATCGTGCTGCAAATAATTACGGCATGCGCCACGTTCTTGATGGGATGGTCGGCTGCGTAGCGTGCCTGGCCGGTAACTTTGAGATGTCCATCTTTTCTGTTGATAGAAGACCCTACGGATGCGCTCATGATTTATGCCTCCGCTCTCTGTTGCGCTGCGCTTGAGAGTGCGCGGGTAATAGCGCGTTTGGCCAACTCAATTTTGAATCCGTTGTACTTGTATGCCTTGGCGGACTTCATCGCCGCTTCCGCTGCGGCGTGGAAGGTCCTTTCGTCTGCGGTTGCTCCCGTAAGAATGTGCTCGGCTTCTGCAGATCGCCATGGCCTGGTGGCCACACCGCCCAGCACCAGTCGCGCTGTATGAATCTTGTTGCCCTGGAGTTCCAACGCGGCTCCTGCTGAAGCCAGCGCAAATTCATAAGAAGCACGATCACGCAGCTTTATATAAGCAGACTTGGCAGCAAACTTGCTGCTGGGGATCGTTACGTATGTGATCAGTTCACCCGGTTCCACCACGGTTTCAAGGTGGGGAGTGCTGCCCGGAAGAAGATGGAATTCACCGGCGGCGATTTTGCGCTCGCCTTTGGCACTCCTGATGTGCACCATCGCGTCCAGTGCAACCAGCGCCACTGCCATATCTGATGGATGCGTGGCAATACATTGATCGCTGCCACCCAGCACGGCGTGAATCCGGTTGAAGCCTTCAAGTGCCGCACAGCCAGAACCCGGCTGGCGTTTGTTGCAGGGATAGGCTGTGTCACGGAAGTAGTAACAGCGTGTGCGCTGCATCAGGTTGCCGCCGGTGGTTGCCATATTGCGCAACTGCGGTGACGCGCCGGCAAGAATTGCCTGTGAGAGCACCGGGAACCGCTTGACCACCAGCTCATGGTGCGCCATATCGCTGTTGCGGACCATCGCTCCAACGCGCAAGCTGCCATCTGGGAGAGATTCAATCTTATCCAGTGGCAAGTTGTTGATATCCACCAGTGACGATGGCAGCATCACGTTCAGCTTCATCAGATCAACCAGCGTTGTGCCGCCAGCCACAAAAGCGGCATTGGGGGCGCGCATGCGGTCAATTGCGTCATTTTCATTTCTGGCTTTTACGTAATCAAAAGGTAGCATTGCGTCTCCCGTTAGCCTTTCCGCACGGATTGAACCGCGGCAACAATGTTGGGATAGGCTCCGCAACGGCAAATATTCCCGCTCATGCACTCGCGTATATCGTCGTCATGCGGGCCGCAAGGCTCTTTCAAAAGCGCCGTAGCGGACATGATCTGGCCCGGTGTGCAATAGCCGCACTGAAACGCATCATGCTCCACAAACGCCGCCTGCATGGGTGAGAGCTGTTCGCCCTGCGCCAGTCCTTCAATCGTGGTGATCGCGTCGCCATCATGCATCACCGCCAGCGTCAGGCAGGAATTTATCCGGCGGCCGTTCACATGCACTGTGCAGGCACCGCACTGGCCGTGGTCGCAGCCTTTTTTAGTGCCAAAGAGTTGCAGTTGTTCGCGCAAGGTGTCCAGCAGAGTGGCGCGCGTATCGACCTGGAGTTGATGCGTCGTTCCGTTTACATTTAAGCCGACTGGCTTTATCACCACACCTGAAGCCTGGGGTTCCGTGGCAGCGTGGCTGAATTGCACGTCAGGAAAAACAGTCACAGCTCCAGCGGCTGCCGCCATCTGTAAAAATTTACGTCGATCCAGTTCTGCCTTGGTCATCGTGCCTCCACTCGGCTGGGCTTGAAGTTTGAATGTAATTTAAGATGCCGGCAAATGTCAGGACGGAGGCCTCATTTGCTCAGCTCTGATTTTACGAGGGGCTACCCCGGTTGCTTCTTGCAAAATGCCTCTGTAATTGCGCAAAGAAAACAATACGCCTTGGTTACATGGTGAGCAAGACGCGTTGCGAACAGCAAACTCTACCAAAGAATGTATGCAGAGCAGCTGTTTTCTAATCACTCGAATCTGGGCCTCACACTTTTTCCGGCCACCATGCCAGAACGTCTATGTTTCGCGAGAAATGCAGCAGCGGCTTTGTGTCTGGCAGTTCAATCCCCGCCGCCAGCGCCATGGTGTTTACATCGAACTCAGCTTCGGCATCCTGCAACTGCCAGGGCATATGGTGGATGTAAGCGCGCCGCACCTGGCCGTGGTCGACTGTATAGAGGCAGTAGCGCTCCGTGAGGAAATATTCGAGCGACTCCTTTTCTCTCACATGCGGCGCGGAAACCGGCCGATAGCGCGCCTGGAAGTTTCCTGGCCGGGGCGCTTCCAGACGGCTGCTGGTGTATTCAAATGACTCGCCAGAAGAGCGGATCAGCATGGCGGCATGCCGATAGGGCAGCTTATATACCGTTCGTGCGCCTATAACCGCGGCGAGACTTCCTGCATCCAGGCTGAAGAAATAAACTCCCGGCACGCCTTTATAGCGGACATAGGTCCGCACATTCAGCTCACAAAATTTATAGAGAAATGGCAGCGGCGGCGCCAGTCTTCCACGGACATCGCTCATCCAGAAAGGCGCAACCGCAACGTAAGCCACGCCGTTACGCAAATCCAACTCCAGCTCCTGCGGGACCAACGCGCGCAACTTCTCTGGCGCAAGCGGCCAGTGAGCAAAGAGCAGATCATGCCATTTCTGTTTGATGGCCCATGGAGCGCTGGGCATAGGGATGGGGCGGTGCGCGGTTTCAAGCAACAAGGGATGCATGTGCGAACAATTGTAAATAAGTCGCGATTTCAGCTCTCCGACGGTGAATGTTTTCTCGTATATAAATAGAATTATCTGTGGCCACAGTCTTCACCATTGGGCATTCCACGCGTGACCTTGCCGACTTTTCGCGTATCCTGCAAGCCCATGACATTCGCCTGCTGGAAGATATTCGCGCTTTTCCCATGTCACGGCGGCATCCGCACTTCAATCGTGAGCACCTGGAGCTTTGGCTGCCGGAAATTGGCACGGAATACGTGTGGGAGAAAGATCTTGGCGGACGCCGAGGCCGGCAGATGCCAGCGGAGCAGTCACCGAACATGGCGTTGCGCGATCCGTCTTTCCGCAATTATGGAGATTACATGCTCTCGGAAAAATTCCGTGAAGCCGCGACTCGCCTGGTGCAGCGCGCTGAGAAAGCCAATACCGCCATCATGTGCGCTGAGCTGCTTTATTTTCGCTGCCATCGCATGCTGGTCTCTGATTATCTGGTGAGCCATGGGCATACGGTCCTGCATATTCACGATGAGAAGCCGCCCAAAGCTCATGCACTGACCAGGGAAGCCCGCTTGATCGAGGGACAATTGGTTTATCGCGGAGACTTGCTGTTCTAAGCTGATCGCTCTTCCTTTGCTAAAGACCGTTGCACCATCCGCAACAAACGATATGATTGAGCCGCCCTGCGCGGGCACAAATCATGCCCAAAATCATATCTAAGAAAAAAAACCAGTCAAAGCTTGTCCCCTTCGTCACGCAGCTGGAGCAGGCACGAACGCAAATCGGTCTAGTTCCAGAAAAGAAACTAGAGCAGGAAATGGTCCGGCTTCTTTCGGCGGCCGATCAAGCAGTTTTCGGCAAAGATGCGGATTCGCTCATTCGCTTTCATGATCTGCTGTTGTTCTTCCGGGCTTTTCCTGTGGGAATGCAAGTCTTGCGGCTGGCGGACGCGCTGCTGGGTAGAATCGAAACCAAAGTAAAAGCCGTTCTCGCGGCGGGGGCTGACCCAGATGACTTTGCACCGGAAGAAGTAGCCGGCATTGCTGGAACAGTGGTTGAAGCAACGTTTAGCTATCCCATAGTCTGCTGGCTGGTGAAGCACCATCTCAAAGCGATATCAATTCAATGGGAAGGCTATGAACGAGATCCGCAGCGCGGCTTGATCTGGCCGCGTTTCTTTCCGTTGATGGAAGAAGACTCTCTGATTGAAGCGAACGTGCCCTACCTTGACTGGCTCACAGCCGCGCGCGGCAGGGAAGATGAATTGGCGTGGCTGGTCCGGCAATTTCAAAGGCTGCCGCTCGGCGAAAAGGAAAAAGCCGCGCTCTATGATGCGCTGGAAATCATGGTCCGTTGGGAGATGAGCGGATCGCCTGCTTCACGCACGCTCGCGCGTAAACTTGTCAAACAATTTTATTTCCATCGCGAGCCACTCATTCAGCGCCGCCAGGTGTCTTTTGCGGACGAACTCTCGAAGCCGCCTTTGCCGGTAAAGCAGTTGCAATCACGGCAGGGAGAGAAGACGCTCGATATGGTGAAGGAAGTTCTCGGCGTTCGCTATCGCGAGCTTTATGGAACCAGCAATGCTGATCCTGCGTGGGTGGCGCAGGCAAGTATTGGCCGCGGCGCGGAGATTTATGTGTGCGGTATGCCGCCTGAAAAGCGTTTGCCTTTGCGCGCCTATCTTGCAGGTTGCACCGTGAAGAATGGCGTACCCATTAACTATTTTGAGTGCAGCTCGCTTTTTGAGTGGACTGAGATCGGCTTCAATACTTTTCCTGCCTATCGCGACGGTGAAACCGCGTGGGTCTATGCACAGACGCTGCGGCTTCTGCACCAGTTGCACGGTACCAGAGCAATTTCCGTCTATCCATATCAAATTGGTGACGACAATGAAGAAGCCATCGCTTCCGGCGCATTCTGGTTTTACCGCAAGCTGGGTTTCCGCTCCATGAGTCCTGACCTGGAAAAACTGGCGCAGGCGGAAGAAAAGAAGGTGCAGGCGGACCCAAAATACCGCACCTCCGCCGCAACCTTGCGCAAGCTAAGCAAAGCGAATGTGGTGTATGAACTGCCTGAAGCCGAATGCGGCGCGTGGGATCGTTTTTCGATTCGCAGCCTCGGCCTGGCAGTGCAGCGGCGTATGGCGCGGGATTTCGGCGGTGATGCGGTAGCCATGCAAAGAGCCGCCACTAGACAGCTTGCGCGCCAGCTCAATTTGAATCCACTGAGGATCAAAGCGCATGAGCAGACTGCATTTGCTGACTTCGCCATGGTGTTGAGCCTTGTACCTGATCTTGCGCGCTGGTCATCCGAGGAAAAAATAGCTTTGCGTGCAGTCATCGCCGCAAAAGCGGCGGGGACCGAGTTGCGCTACCAACGCTTATTGATAAAGCATGCGCGGCTTCGCAAGGCCATTCTGCGGCTGGGAATAAGAAAGCTGTAAGCTGCCACGGTAAAGTGGGGTAAGCCGCGTGAAAATTTCCTGCAAGAACTCTGGATTTGCCCGTTCATCCTGCTAGAAGCAGGAGCACTCGCATGAAAGCTCGTCTGTCAGCGGCCGCCAGCGTGGCCGTGATTTTTCTCTATGTTCTTATAGTTGCCACTCCACAAAATGTCTCCGCCGGACAGGCGGAGGGTAGCCAGCTCCAGATTGTCGGCAAAGACGGAAAAGTTACGGGCTTTGTCCCGCTCAAACATACCGGCATCAAGACTGAAATCAGCGGCTTCGTTGCGCGTACTGAAGTCACGCAGGAATTTGAAAACGCGCTGCCAGATGCTGTGGAAGCAGTTTACGTGTTCCCGCTACCGCATGAGAGCGCCGTGGACGGCATGTCCATGACAGTAGGCACGCGGGAAATTCACGCCGTGATCAAGGAGCGCGATGAAGCCCGCAAGATTTTTGAACAGGCACGCAACACCGGACATACGGCGGCCTTGCTTGATCAGGAACGGCCCAATATCTTTACGCAATCTGTCACCAATATTCCGCCCGGCGGCAAGGTGGAAATCAAACTTTCTGTGATTGAATTGCTTAAGTATGAAGCAGGCGTTTATGAATTCGCGTTTCCGCTGGTGGTTGGGCCGCGTTATATCCCAGGCAATCCAACTTCCCTGGGCGACCACGGCACTATGCCGAATACCGATCAGGTGCCTGACGCCTCGCAGATAAGCCCGCCAGTGGCTGGGGTTCACACGGCTGAAGCTCACGCGGGCCACGACATATCAATGGAGATCAATCTAGCCGCCGGCGTCCCCGTGGGCGATGTGGAGTCAACATCGCACAAGATTTTTGCCGATCGCACAGGCGCTGACTCATATCACATTAAGCTGGCCCATGAAGCGGTGCTGCCGAATAAGGATTTCATTCTCAGGTACAAAGTCGCGGGCGCCGGTATTGATGACGCGATACTGACGCACTCTGACAAGACCGGCGGATATTTCACGCTGATCCTGCAGCCGCCGAACCGTCCTCCGGAAAAAACATTGGTCCCGCGCCAGCTTATCTTTGTGCTTGATACCTCGGGCTCCATGTGGGGCTATCCGCTGGACATGGCGAAGAAGACCATCCAACGCGCGCTGGATAACCTGCGCAAGGACGAAACTTTTAACCTGATCACATTCTCCGGCGATACGCGCATTCTATTTCCTGAGCCGGTACCGGCCACGCCGGAAAATGTGGCGCAGGCCAAGGCAGTTTTGGCCGGCGCTTACGGAGGCGGCGGCACCGAGATGATGGGAGCGATCCGCGCCGCGCTGGGTGACGATGCCGGCAAAGATAAGCCGATGGAAGCCGATCCAATTCGCGTGGTCTGCTTTATGACGGATGGCTACGTCGGCAATGATGCGGCGATTATCGCCGAGGTAAAAAAACACTCTGACGCGCGCGTGTTTTCCTTTGGAATTGGCAAGGCCGTCAACCGTTTTCTGCTGACCAAGATGGCGGAAGAAGGCCACGGCGATGTGGAGTTTGTGACCGCTCCGGGAGAAACACAGGCTGCAGCCGATCGTTTCTATGAGCGCGTGCATTCACCGGTGCTGACCAACATCACCATTGACTGGAACGGACTGCCAGTGACGGAGGTTTATCCCAGAGAGGTGCGTGACCTGTTCTCCGCCAAGCCGATCATTATCACCGGGCGCTTTACGGGTAATCCTTCAGGCAAGATCACTATCAAGGGCTACCAGGGCACGGGCGATTTCAGTCGCGTGATTCCCGTGGACTTCTCCTCGGCTGGTGCAGGCAATGCGGCGCTGGAAAAAATCTGGGCGCGGCGCAAGGTGGAAGACCTGATGGAGCAGGACTGGAACGGTATCCAGACGGGGAACTCCGCTCACAAAGCGGAGATCATTCAGGTTGGATTGGAACACAGCCTGGCCACGCAATATACGTCATTTGTTGCGGTGGAAGAACGGACGGTAGTTACAGATGGCAAGCTGGTCCGCATGGAAGTACCCATTGAATTGCCGCAAAGCGTTTCACCGCTGGCGGTGCCAGGTGGACAATTCGGCCCACTGCAAACTTATGCGAAATCGTCGTTGAGCACCTTTGCTGGCATAAGCAACGCCAGTAGAGTTTCGGGTAGCACGTATAGTTATCGCGTTGCACAGCCATCGGTCGCCCCGCCTCCACCTCCGCCGGGATACGCTGCGACCGAGACGGTTCAAGTTACGACCCAGGCACCGTTGATTGAGACAACCACTACTCAGATCACTATGGGTAAGTTAAAGAAAGAAGCTCAACTTAAGCAGGGCCACGCTAAGTTAAGCCCTGAGTTGCTGGCGATCTACCACTGCTCGGTTTCACGGGGAGTGGGCACTGCGGCGAACAAGTGCAGCGCAACGCCTGCGCGAATCAAGGTAACGATTGATCTAACAGAGACCAAAGCGAACCTTGAACAGACGCTGAAAATCCTGGGCTTCCAGGTGACCAGCGGAGCCGGCACAAAGGAATTGAGTGGAACGATTTCCCCTGCCAAACTAGTCGACTTGGCACAAATCGCGGAGGTGAAATCAGTATCGCTCAGCAAATGAAATAACAATTCGAGGAAATAGCTAAAGCAAAGTGGGGATGCCAAAGTAGCATCCCCATTTATTTGCAATCTGATCAAATTTTAGTGAACTTCAATAGGCTGTTTTAGTTTAAAACTCAGCGCGGTTTCTGCGGCCAACACAATGTCTTTGTTCCCGGTAAACGCCGTGCCGGCTGTGCCCGCACCGGCACCTGCCACTGCGCCGATAGCCGCACCTTTGCCGCCGCCAGCCAATGCACCAATCAATGCTCCCGCACCAGCGCCGCCGCCGATGAATCCAGCTGAGCGTTTGCCTTTGCCTTGCTCGGTACGCGCCACCATGCTGGTTTCAACGGGATGCTCCCGGCCTGCAACCGTCACGGAATCAAGCCGTACTTCCAGCAGCGCTCCGCCTTTAAAGCGGCCCAGGGCTTTGGCGTCGACCACTGTTCCGCGCGCAGCTGCGCCACGTGCGATGACAGTACTACCCTCAACAACAACCGGCTGAGCCACGGTTGCAGAGAAGCTCTGGCCTGCGGTGCTGTTTTTGGAGCTGAGAGTTTCACCCAGGCGAACCGTGATTCGCGTTCCTGCTGGAATGGTGATTGGCTGCCTTTCGGGTTTGGGTTCTGCTGGCTGGGTATTTGCGGTCCCGCCATTGGTTGCCGGGGTGCTTCCGCCAGCTGTCGGGCTAGCCGCAGCATTGGGGCTGGGCGTGGGTGATGCCGACGATGCCGGAGTGCCGGAATTATTACATCCAAGAACAAAACACAGCGCGAAGAGCGCCACAACGGATAGCGTACGTGTAGCTTTCACTGGATACCCCCTCGTATCGATACTTTTGAGGATTATAGTCTTACGGCGCAGGGAAGATTATTTGTCACCGCTTACGGCAGCTGTGGAGCTTTGGTGCGGATTTGTGTCCGGCCCGGGAGCAGCTGTGGCGTTCTCGGATTTTATCTTTTCCATAAACCGCTTTGAATTAAGAAGCGGGCGGGCCAGGCTGCTGTTGTAAGTGGTCCACTCATTTTCTGGCTCACGCTGGAAATGCGCGCGCATGCTCTCCATTTTTGAATCAAGATCGTCAAGGTAATGCAGCATAAGCGCTTCAGGAAACATGGGCATCTTGGGGCTGCCAAATTCGTATTTGCCATGGTGGCTGATGATGAGGTGCTCAATCAGTGTTTTATATTCGTCGGGGAAGCCAGGCACCTGGGCAATTTTCTGGTGCAGCATTTCCAATTCGATAATCATGTGCCCCAGCAGCTGCCCGCGCGTGGTGTAAGTAAAAGAGCGCGAGAAGGTGAGCTCATGAATTTTACCGATGTCATGGAGAAAAGCGCCGGTCAGCAGCAGGTCGCGATTGATGGTCTCAGGGTAATTGCTACAGGCCAGATCGCAAAGACGAAACAGCGAGACTACGTGGTCCAGCAGTCCGCCGATAAAAGCATGGTGCAGGGTCTTGGCCGCGGGTGCATTCTTATAAGCGTGCTCAATCTGCGGATCGGACATAAAAGCGCGCAGCAGGGCCTGTAAATGGGGATCGCGGATGGTATCCACAAAATCGCGAACGGTTTGCCACAAAGCGCCAATGTCTTTGGTGGTGCGCGGAAGATAGTCTTCAAATTCAACTTCTGACTCTTCCATGGAGCGCACTTTATGAAGAGTAAGTTGAAAGCGGCCATTGAACTTGTTGAGCAGTCCGCGCACTTTTACAAAGTCATCCTGCTCGAAGCAATTGATGTGGTCGGCCACGTTGTCCCACATTTTGGCGTCAAGATGGCCGGTGCGGTCTGCCAGCGTGAGCGCCAGATATAGCTCGCCGCTTTTCTTGGGCTTGGCCTGTTTAGATACCACTACAAATGAGGTGGTAATCACCTGGTTTTCAAAACGGACGCAGTCGGTTATATAAAACTCTTTCATAGCTGTGAGTAGAGTTTACTGCAATTTGCGGCAGGATGAGCGAAAGTCATCAAGCGAAAACCGGTGAGCGAAAATCAGTAAGCGCGAGGCTCGACTTTCCAGCGGTCAAAGATCCTGGCAGAGACAAAAACTTCAAAAAGGCCGCGGTCCAGCTCTCCGTCATTCACTGACAGCTCCAGAATCTCCAGCGCCTTTTCAATGGAGACGGCCTTCTTATAAGGGCGGTCAGCGGCAGCAAGCGCGTCAAAGATATCGGAAATCGTCATCATGCGTGTCTGCATGGGAATTTCTGGGGCGGAAAGCTTGTAAGGATAACCGGTGCCATTCAGTTTTTCGTGGTGGCCGCGCGCGATCTCGGGAATATTGCGCAGCTCATTGGTCCAGGGAATCTGCTGCAAAAAGCTCACGGTGTGGAGCACGTGGGATTCAATCTGAAGGCGCTCTTCTTCGTCCAGCGAACCCTTGCGGATGGAAAGCATCTGCACTTCTTCCGCGCTCAGGATGGGGCGCTTCTTTCCTTCCAGGTCTTCATAGTGAAGATTGGCAATTTGCAACAGGCGATCAAAATTGCCTTCCGGCAGAACCGTGGGCTCATTGGCCCAGATGATGGCTTTTGCGTGCTCGTCCACTTCGCTCATCTGGTCGGCCAGCCGGGAATCAAATTTCTTTTGCGCAGACAGATAATCCTCGCGTCCGTTTTGCAAAAGATAATCGAGTTTGGATTTCAGGTTTTCATTTTCCAGCGTGCGCCGTACCAGGCCAAAACGCTGCTTGATTACCTCAAGTTGCGCCGGATAAAGTTTCTTGGCCTTTACCAATACTTCTTCGCGAACACCTACTTTTCCGAAGTCATGCAGCAGGCTGGCGTAGCGAATCTCGCGTACCTGGTCGCGTGAAAAGCGAACGTTCGTATAAGGCCCGCTGTCAGCACGGTCCAGCGCTTCTGCCATGGCCACGGTTAGATTGGCCACGCGGAAGGAATGTCCGGAGGTTGCGGGATCGCGCGTTTCAATGGCGGTAACGGCGGCGCGCACAAAGCCTTCAAACAATCGCTGGATAGAATCATAAAGCTGGCTGTTTTCCAGGGCCACCGCGGCCTGCCCGGCCAGCGACTGAACAATTTCCTGCTGGCGCGGCGTATAGGCCAGCACTTGCGCGTCAATGGTTTCAGGGGAGTTCAGCCGCGCGGAAAAATCACGCTTGGCATTGATGAGCTGCAACACCGCGATAATTTTTTCTTTCTGGTTGCGGATGGGCACTGCCAGAATCGACCTGGTGCGGTAGCCTGAGTCTTCGTCAAATTTGCGGTTAATCGCATAGGGAACATCGGACGGAAGATGATAAGCGTCTTCAATGTTGACGATCTCACCGGTCAGCGCCACATAACCGGCAATAGACCGTTCATTGATATTGATGGCAACTTCGCGGAAGGGTACGTTTACCGTGTCATTCTGGGCCAGCTTAAAGCGTAATTGCTCGTGCGGTTGCTGGTCTTGCATAGGTGCGCCCAACGCGTCGGGCGCGTCCGGGGTAAACAGAAGAGACTGCCGTTGACCACCTTCGCCTGTGCTCTCCACCAGATAAACGGAGCCTGCGTCACTGCTGGTGAATTCGCGCGACTTGGTCAGAATCAGTTCCAGGAGCTTGCCGGGATCGTGTTCGGCGGAGAGAGCCATGCCGATCTGGTTGAGCTCGTGAATTTCCTGGCTTGCCCCGGCCAGACGCTGATTTACCTCATGCCGGGTGTGAACCAGATGAATGTGATCGAGCGCGTTATCGGCCATGCGCTCCAGCAATGGCTCAGGGACGTCGTAAGGAAGATAGGCATAAACCGCGCCGTCATTCCGAGGATCCTTGAAGCGGGAGTTAGTCAGGGCCAGAACACGCGTATTGGGAACGCGGAGCTGGTTGTAATGCCGTTCCACCAGGTCTTCTTTGGAAACCAGGATGATCCGCTCCACATCATTATGTTCAGCGGATATCTCTCCAAAAAACATACGCCGGAAACGCTGTACGCCAATAAAATACCGTGCGGCAATCACATCCTCTTCAAAATACGCAACGATAGGGAGGGCACGGATGCCCGGCATTTCTCGCCGTTTTGGAAAGACAGCAGAACTCATTTTGAGGACCGGGAAAAGTAGGAATTAGTCCCGGATATTGCGAGTATTTGCAGAGATATTACCAAAATAGACGCGCTTTGGAACAGATGATGATTCCAGTACTCAAGATTGCAGCATTCAAAATGGCAGTCCGTAAGGTATGTACCGGCCTATCCTCAGATAAAAGCCTTAGCCGGGCGGGACAAGTTCAAGGTTCCTTCACTTGCGCCGATGATATTAAGTAACAGTATTTGATTCTCGCGGACCCTCCGCTTTTTTTGACTAGAAAGTGACAATGAACAACAACTCTCCCAGCGATTGTGCTACTCCGGTTTGCCGGAGATGTCACCAGGATATCGATATAAGAAGCGAAGACGAGCTTCTGGATAAATTTGGCGGCTTCGTACGCCTGCATTGCCATGCGGCCGATTGCGGCCATGAAGATTGGTACAAAGAACCTGTGTTGATATTGCCCCCCATTCTTGCCGAGCCTGCCCCGCAAGGCCCCGGAGAAGTCTGGATTCATGATGTGATGCTGGGCCTCAGCTTCAAAGCCGAAAACAGTACGAGTCTGGACGCGGGAATAAGAGCGACTGATCTCAGCTAGTTAATTTTTGCCCAGCGCTTTTTTGAGCTGGGCGATAATTTCCTTGACTGAGGGCGCCAGGCTTCCATCAGGATCGAGTTGCAGGCACTTCTGGAATTCTCCCAGCGCGGCTTCCGGGTCTTCGCGCTGAATATAGATATTGCCCATCAGGGCGTGAGGGCCGGCGTAATCCTGATTGAGTTCAATGGCCTGACGCACATGCGGCTCGGCAGCCTGCCACTTTCCCAATCCCCATAAACTGCGGGCAAGCTCATAATGCGCTTCCGCCAGGTCAGGGCGGATCTCCAGGCTGCGCTGCAAAGACTTTTGCGCCTCTCCGTAATTCTTCTGTTCATTCAGCGCCGATCCCGCGCCTAAATATGCCTTGGCATTTCCCGGCTCAACCTTCTCCGCTTCTTCAAATGCCCATTGCGCTTCACTCCACTCTTGCAACTGCATATGGGCCAGCCCCTGCAACATGTAGGCTTGTCCGTACCATGGATCAAGTTTAGAAGCCCGCTTGAACTCTTCCAGTCCGGCCCTGGCGTCATGCTTTTTGAAGAGAAGGTCTTCTCCTCTGCTCATGGCATCTTCCACTTCCGGCACGGAGCGCCGCTGGCGCGATTGAGGCGTGGGTGTGGGGGAAGCCGCTGGCGGAGCGAGGTGCTGCGACTGACTGGAGCTTTCCTGGCTCCACAGAAACGAAGAGCAGAGAAGTATCACCATGATGAGGGCAAATGAACGTATGTTCAGCATTATTTACGATTGTATGTCCTTCACGATTGGCTTTTCCATGAAGACTTGCTTTTCATGGAACGAAAAAACCGCTGTGTCCTTGCGAACACAGCGGCGAGAAACTAATAACAAGATAAGGAATTTTGACTAGAAGGTAAACTTCAAGCCGAATTCCATGACGCGTGGTGAGCCCAGATCAAATACTCCGGAACCAGGCAGAATACGCGTTTGCAGATGGTCAGCTGAGGTGGAACCGTTGACGGAACCAGAACCGGTGTTCAATATCCCGTTCAGCGTGTTTCCCGGGCCGTCGAAGTTGGATTGATTGAAGGCGTTGTAGATGGAAACGCTGGGCTCAAGGCTCATGCCTTCGCGCAGTTTTCTGGGATAGCTGAGTTTCAGATCCATGGTCTTCAGCCAACCCAGACTCTGAACGGAAGTTGGAGCATCCAGAGTGGGGATTACGCCACCAAGCGCCTGCAACTGCGCCAGGCTTACCAAGCCATTGTTGATTAAGACCTGACCCGCTGGAGTTGGGGTGCCAGCAATGGTCGCGTTGAAGTTATTGATAAAAGCTGCAAGGTCCTTGGGCTTAATGCTGCGTCCATAAGCGCCAAGTTTTGTGCCCGGTACCAAATCGCCCAGGCCTGCATACGCACCGCTGCCATCGCCGGAGCCATCACCTGTTACGTCGCTGACGAAGATGCCGCCTGCGCCGCCACCGGCGCTTCCGCCAGGCAACGTGAGATTTACGGGCAATGGGCTATACACATGGCCCACGATGCCGAAGCGAATGTATCCGGGGAAATCAAAGGTACCGCCGAAGGACAATTGATGGGTGCGGTCCAAACCGTTGGGACCAAGGAAAGCGTTGGGGGTGTTGTTGTCGACTGCAGTGTTGACAAAATCAGAGTCGACCGCATCGCCGTCATACCTGGAGAGAGCATAAGAGACCTGCCAATTCAGGCTCTTGACGCCTCTGAAGGGATGAGAGACATTTGCACGAAGCGAGGTCTGGAATGCGTTGTAGAGTGAACGTCCACCGGAAAACAGCATCTGGTTGACGCCCAGTTGTGGGTTAACGCCGCCGAAGGCGGGAGCAACCGGACAAGCACCGAAGGCTCCTGCTCCACCACCGCAGACGTTGGTCCCGGAATCCAAACCACTGTTTGCAAAATCAGCAATCGTGGCGCCGTTGGTCGGATTACTCGGGCTGATAGCACCGTGAATGCCAGGACAATTTGCGATAGCTGCGTCGATTGTCGCGGCACCACAAGCGGTCAAAGTAGCCGCAATAGCGTTGGTAGCGGCCGTCTTGTTGAAGAACCGCACATCGCCGACATGGTTGGTATCAATTGCCAGCAAGGTGTGGGTGCCAACGTTGCGCAGGTAATCGGCATTCCATACCACGCCTTTGCCCAGCTGTTTCTCAAAACCAATATTCATTTGCAGCGAACGGGGAGTCTGATAGTTCGGGGCAAACATATTGATTCCATTGAGATTGCCGCTAGCGGAAAGTGAATTGCCGATAAAATTGCCATTGGCAGCAGCGCCGGTGGCCAGAGTGGCAGCCTGGAATGCCTGCTGCAACTGGATGATTTGCTGCGACACGCTGCCTATGGGGGCGGCGCAGATAGTCGTCAGGTCAACTGGAATTGGTGCACCGCCTGGCATTGTAAAGCCGGGATTTACCGACCCTCCAGCGCAGGGAACGCCAGTACCGTTGAACAGGCCCTGAGAGAGGCGGCCTGCGCGGTCAAACAGGTTGTTATTGAAAATCGAGTTTTCGTAGTAGATCCCTATTCCGCCGCGTATGACCATTTTTCCGGTTTTGAACGGATCCCAGGCAAAACCAACCGTTGGCCCGAAATTGTGTCCTGGATTGCGGACCTTGTTGCCCAAACCTTGTCCGAACAAGTCCAGAATGTTTCCATTACACGGAGTTCCGGCAGCAGCCAGGTTAGCGGCTGCTCCAGGATCAAGCTGCGAGCAGGGAGCCGGAGCCAGATCGCTGTCGGTGCGTCCTGTGTCATGGACGTAACGAACGCCATAATTGAGGGTGAGATTGGTCAGGATCTTCCACTGATCGCCGATGTAAAACTGCATGCGGTTGTCAGGTCCCAGTCCGCCTGCAGGCAAGCCGAACGCGGGTTTCTCTGAAGAGAAGCCCTGGCCGTTGCCAAGAATCACGGTCTGCACGGGATAATTCAGCGGGTTGGCAGCGCCACCGGCGAAAGCGTTCGAAATGCAGTTTGTTGCCGGACCAACGCAGGTGACCAAGCCTGTTGGGTCTGCATTGATGACTGGCGCGAGCGCAAAGAACTCAGCAAATCCGCCGCCCTGAATACGGTTGTAGCCGATGCCGTAGCGGAGAATATGCGTGCCGATGGTCTTGCTGCCGTCATACTTGATTTGGGTGTTTTGCTGGAAAGTTTTCTGCGGGGCCAGAATACTTGGGCCGGAGCAGAACTGGTCTACGCCGCCAGCAGTGCAAGTTGCCGAAGGGCCGATGCTCAAGCTGGTGCCGGGGTTTGGATCAAAAGAGTCTTGTGATCCGTCAGTAATGCCATTGCGGAACTTGGTATAGCCGAAACGAAT
Organism: Candidatus Angelobacter sp.; assembly: GCA_036496365.1. Lineage (GTDB taxonomy): Bacteria > Acidobacteriota > Terriglobia > Terriglobales > Acidobacteriaceae > Angelobacter. The sequence goes on from DASXLK010000128.1 coordinate 27,572, forward strand.
CGCGTGAGTATAGCTTCCGGTCTGGAAGTTCAGGCCGAGAACATGTACTGGCGTGTTGTTCACATTGTCAAAGGGCTGGAAGCTGTTCGGAATGAAGCCCTTGATGCTGTTGTTTTGCTCGTAAGAGAAACGGTAGAACATGTTGGTGGTGTCTGAGATACGCCAATCCAACTTGGCAATGCCGTCCGTATCGCGAAATGGCGAGTTGAAAGCGCCATTGACTGTTGCAAAAGAAGAGCCATTGATGACCGGCACGCTGGCATCTTGTTTCAAGCGCTCCGCGTCAACAAAGAAAAACAGCTTGTCTTTGATAATGGGACCACCGAAGTTGCCGCCAAAATTGTTGCGCTGGAAATAGAGGTCGGTTGGGGCGCTTTTTGCGGCCAGGCTGTGGTCGCGGAATAGGCCGAAGGCCTCGCCATGCCACTTGTTGGTGCCAGAGCGCGTGACAACGTTCACAGCGCCTGAGGAAGTCAATTCCGTGGACATATCGAGCGAAGACTGGCTGACCTGGAATTCCTGAATTGAGCTGGCAGGAAGGTTCTGTGTGGTGGTGCCGACTGTTTCATCGGAAATATCAATGCCGTCCACTTCAATGCGGGCGGTGCGTCCGAAACGTCCGCCAAAGGAGATGGAAGAGAAACCATTCTTGGTGGGATCGAAATTGCCACCGTCCTGGATCTGTACGCCCGGCTCAAGTTGAGCAAGATCAAGGAAGTTGCGACCGTTGATTGGCAGATTTTCTATCTGCTCTGTGGTCAATACACCCTGAACCGTCGCCTGTTCGGTATTGATGGCAACGGCCGAGCTTGTGACTTCAACAACTTGTGTAGACTGGCCGACTGTCAATTTGGCATTTGCGGCGGATATATTGCCGACCTGCACGGCAATGTTGATCACCTGAGTTTGGAAGCCTTTGGCCTCAATACGTACTTCGTACTCGCCCGGGACAAGAGCGCCGGAAGCATAACCGCCAGACCCGCCGCTCGTAAATTTGCTGGCCTGTCCGGTAGCCTTGCTGGTGATGGTAACCGACGCACCTGGAACTACTGCGCCGTTTTGATCTGTGACCGTTCCTTGAATGCTTCCCGTGGCAATGGTTGATTGCGCACTGGCAGGGAGCAAGCTAAAAGTTGAAAGGCAAATACATAAGATGAAAGCAAACCAGAACTTCGGATTTCTCATTCTTCCTCCAACGGTTGTGACCCGAGTGGGACGGGCCGGGGGCTCTAGCAACGGGGCCGGAGTACAGCCAGGGACAATAAACATTTATTGATTTAAGAAACATTTATTGATTAAGTCATGAGCAATTAATTCATGCCCACAGCATTAGCATGAGCAATGCCACATGAGTTAGCGTGTAATCGACTAAAAACAAAAGTCGTAGGCCCTGCTGAAAGCGAAGAATATCTTATCAAGATATCGATTCTCATAGCCAGAGATTCACAAACGTACGATTTTTCATAATGCGAGCGTCTGGCCGGTTATTACCTGCCAGCAATTTGCGCCCCTATGATTCACTGTGATAACTTCCGACCTAAAGCTAAACTTCACAAAGCTTTACAGGGAGGCACCATGACGGGCTTAATTGTGATCGGGATATTGATCGTCGGCGCTATTTTTATTGTTGCCGGAATGTATAACAGCCTGGTGCAGCTGCGCGTGCGCGCGGATTCAGCCTGGTCAGATATCGATATCCAACTCAAGCGCCGCCATGACCTGATTCCCAATTTGGTAGAGACGGTCAAAGGTTATGCCGCACATGAAAAAGGGACCTTTGAGAACATAGCCAAATTTCGCTCGCAGGCCATGCAGGCAACCACTCCTGCGGACAAGGCCCAGGCGGAAGGCCAGCTCTCTGGGGCGCTCAAAAGCCTGTTCGCCGTGGCGGAAAATTATCCTGAGCTAAAAGCGTCAGAGCAATTTACCGGATTACAAAATTCACTCAACTCGATTGAAGATAATATCCAGAACGCGCGGCGCTACTACAATGCGGTGGTGCGCGATTTCAACACGCGCGTGCAATCTTTCCCATCGAATATTCTTGCCGGCATGTTCGGCTTCCAGACGCGGCAGTTCTTTGAAATGGAGAGCCCCGCTGACCGTGAAAACGTGGCTGTAAAATTCTAAATCGTGAAACCTCTTTATCAGTTATCTCAATCGTGCCGCCGGATTTTTTTAAGTGGCAAAATGCCTGGCATGAAAATGCTGGCGCTGGTACTGTTGCTAGTTTTTGGCCTGCCCGCGCTCGCGCGCAGTTATCGCGTCACCAAGTTTGAGAGCACCATTCATGTGGATGAGGACGGCTCTGCCCGCATCCAGGAGCAAATTACTTTTGCTTTTTCCGGCGTATACCAGGGAGTTTATCGCACCATTCCCGTGGATTATCCCGGTCCCGCCGGCTCCAACTACACACTGTTCATCAAGATCGATCAGGTTACTGATGACAGCGGCAACAAACTCAAGTATGAGAAGAGCACATCGAACGGTACGCTCAAGCTTAAGATTTACGTGCCCGGCGCGGCCGATTCCGAAAAAACCGTCAGCATAGAATATTCCACTCCCAACGCTACCCGCTTTTTTGTTGACCATGATGAGTTCTATTGGAACGTAACCGGCAATGACTGGCCCGTACCTATCGGCCACGCCTCGGCAATTGTTTATTTTCCCGCCGAAGCCACTGACAAATTGCGCGCGCAGGCTTTTGAAGGCATCTATGGGGCATCTGAGCACGGGATGGCTTCAGTGGAAGGGCCCACCGCAAGTTTCAGCAATGTAAGGCCAATTGCTCTGCGTGGCGGGCTTACCCTGGATGTTTACGTGGAAAAAGGAGTATTGCACGAGCCCAGTGGACTCGCGCGGTTTTTCCGGTTTATCCGCAGCAATCCGGTCATCACTCTTCCGCTCTGGGCTTTTGCCGTGATGTTTTCCATGTGGTGGGTGAAAGGGCGCGATCCCAATCCTGGCATGTCCGTGGCGCCCATGTATGAGCCACCGGAAAAGATGAGGCCGGCGGAGGTAGGCACGCTGATTGATAACAGCGTGGACCCGCGAGATATAACTTCTGTTTTGGTGGATATGGCAGTGCGCGGCTACGTGAAAATTGTGGAGACGCAGCACAAGGGTTTTCTTACCACCACCAAAGATTACGAATTTCAACTGCTTAAGAAACGTGACCAATGGACTGATTTGACGGACTACGAACAGGCCATGCTGAACAACGTTTTTGGCGCCAGCGATGCAGTCATGCTCTCCAGTTTACGGAACCATTTTTATACCGCACTGCCGATGATCAAGAGCGGAATCATGGGCGAGCTGAAATCCCAAGGCATGTACACGCTGGACCCGGATTCAGCCAAGGGATATTGGGGACTTGGGCTGTTGATTATTGTTTTGCCTTATGCGGCGTTGCAGGTAATGCACGTGGCGGATTTTCTCAGCTCTGTTCCGCTGGCTTTCGTCAGCGGCATTATTTCTCTGGCGATATTGATGATTATCGGGAACCTGCTTACCGCCATGAGCATGAAGGGGGCGCGCACACGTGTGCAGATTCTGGGATTTCAGGAATTCATGAACCGCGTGGACGCCGATCGCCTCAAACGCATGCCGCCGGACACGTTTGAGAAATTCCTGCCCTATGCCATGGCGCTGGGCGTGGAACATCGTTGGGCCAAGGCGTTTGAAGGCATCGTGCAGAATCCGCCATCGTGGTATCAGTCTTACGATAGCCATCCCTTCACCACTTTTTATTTTATAAACAGCATCGGCTCCTTGACGCAGACCGCGAGTTCAACGTTTGTCTCAGCTCCCAGAGCAAGCAGCAGCGGATCAGGGTTCAGCGGCGGTGGTGGCGGAGGATTTTCTGGCGGTGGCTTTGGCGGTGGTGGTGGCGGAGCGTTTTAAAGCTTATTTTTTGACTAACTCCGGTATGTCCAACACAATTGTCTGTTCGCGTTACAGCTTCAGCTCGGAATATGGATGACGAGGTCAATCTGACACGGTATGGGGGTGCCATCCCGTGTGGCAGGGGTGTACTTAAATTCTCGAATCGCTGAGAGCAGAATTTTTTCTATCTTCGGAGTGGCCATTCCAGTTGTGAACCGCGCATCTGCTACTTTTCCGTCGGTATCAATGGTGACTTCCACAATCAGATATTGTTCAAAGCGCGGCGGAAGGTCATCCGGAGAAATTGTCGGAATCACGCCTGCCGTCTGCACCGCAAGCTGGTATTTATTGGTAGAGAATCCATAGGTCAGGCGTTGCTTCATGCCCACCATAAGGCCGGCTGTAGCGTTTTTGGCATGCTCCCGCAGAACTCCCAGTGCTGTACCGTCCGCTACGGTTGATTCTTGCACAAGTGACTTTATTTTATGCCGAGACGGCAGATGAATCAGGCTGGGGCGTGGCGGCACTGCTTTTGGGGCGGCTGCATTATAGGCAATATGAGCTGGGCGTGAAATTGCCTGCACCATTTCATACTTCGCGGGCACAACGTGCGGCGCATTGGCAATCCACAAAATGATCAAGGCCAGAACCACAATGTGGGCCAGAACAGAAAATGAAAGGGCCGACGCACGAGGGACTGGATAGACTGGAACGAATAGCTGCCCTTGGTCTAGTGTCCAACGATCTTCCATTTGCTGATCTGGTATCCGGTGATCTGGCATTCCGCCGTGAAACCTTCCAATCCCATCAAGTTTTTGTAGCTAAAGACTTTCATAACATAAAGATCAGCAGCGGTATTAGCGTTTTTTCTGAGAATTACAACTCCCTCGCTAAAGCGGTGGTTGTCCTTCCGGCAGCTCTGGATTTCCTTCTTTCCCTTCAAACGCGCTGGGCAAATTCGACATCCTACCTAATCAGAGGGATCTGACCATGGCCGAGAGTCTGCATCGCAGCTCAGACATACCGAATTTTGATACTTATCCTGCTTCTCCACCCGAGGGCCAGATTGGCCAATCGGATGCCGAACGAATTTCCCACGAACGTTCTTCCGGCAAAAGCCCTGTGCATAAGACATCTTCCCTGGAACAGCACGCGGCAGAATTGGGCGCCGCGGCAGGCAAGGTGGTGGTAATGATGCGCCAGACCAAAGAGAACCTGGAAAACCTGACGCAGCACGCCATTTACGATCGCGTAAGCGAGCTGGCTGAAACTGCCGTGGCCAAGGCCGAGCAGTTACAACATATTGCCGCCACGCGAACACAGGAATTAAGCCATGCCGCACAGGTAAAAGCCGCGGAACTAGGACGGCAAGCCCGCGAAAAATCAGCCGAACTGGCGCGGCAGGCCAAGGCACGCTATGAGAGTGCGCAACGCCAGGCAAAGCAGACTGTACATGACTATCCGGTGCACGTGGCAGTGGCGGCGGGCGCGGTGGGCTTTCTGATTGGCGTGACCTTGCGCGTAAGGAGGGCGAACCGTGCCTAGTGAAAAGCCGATTACCGCGATCCTGCATGACACCGTACAGTTTGTGTCCACACGCTTCAGCATGCTGATAGCGGAGATGAGTGAAAAGGGGCAAGCCATAAAGCTGGCGATCCCCGGGTTGTGTATTGCCGCGGCATTTCTGATGGCTGGATGGCTGTCACTTACTTTTGCCCTGATAGCGCTGCTCCACGGCCTGTTTATGCCCAGCGAATATGCCTGGCTATGGGCTGGATTGATTATCTCCTGCGTTTACATGGTTATTGGCATTGCGGTAGGCCGTAGCGCCTATGCAAGGCTGAAAGCCACCAATTTGATGCCAGCCCGCACCTTGACCGTGCTCAGGCAAGACCAGGTATGGATAGAAAATGAAGCGAGGGCCGCATGACTGAGGGATTCCCCGTAGACGAATTGGAAAAACGCGCTGCTGACGAACGCCGCCAGTTGCATAACCGCGTGCAGGAGTTACGCCAGACGGTACATGAACGGCTTGATGTTAAACGCAATGTAAGGAACCACTTGGGAGCCATAACCTGCGTTTTGGCACTGGCGGGTCTGGCCCTGGGCTATAGCCTGACCGGTATTTTCACCTCGGATTAACATTAGGGATTGAAACACCCCCAATTGGCATTGGCTGCTGGCGTTAACCGCTGGCAGCCATTTTATTTGCGCTATTTCTAACGATTTACTGTTGCTTAAGTTGATGAACCATCTACTCTGCTCAGCGTTTTCGTGGTATAAACCTGATTCATCATCTTTTTCACCGTTTAAAAATGGCCCTTTCCCGGGTTGGGGCAATTGTTGAGGAGTAGTGAATGTCAGAAGAGGCTAGAACAGGGAAACGATTTCCGCTGGAACTGCCGATCAAAATCCACGGTAAGGGCGGCGACGACAGCGCCACTACCGGTAATATGAGCGCCGCAGGGGTTTATATTATGGCCGATCTCGACCTGGCCATTGGGTCCAACATTGAGTTTGATATAACGCTGCCGGCCAATGTGCTGGGAACGCCGGGAGATGTGGAAGTCCATTGCACCGGGCGCGTGGTGCGCAAGGACGCGAGTGCCGCTGCCGCAGCCGGCGCTGGCGCAAACTCCAATTCCAGCAAGCGTAAAAAAGCAACCAAGAGTGGAGTGGCTTGCGTGATTGACCAATACAAATTTATACGCAAGAGCAAAGGGGCCAAATAAATGCTGAAGATCATTTTGGCTGACAACCAGGCAATCTTCCGCACGGGCGCGGCAAAAGTTCTGGCTGTTGAGGACGATCTGCGCATTGTGGCGCAAGCGGAGAACACTGAGAAGATGATGATGGCGCTGGAAAAATTCCATGCCACCGTGATGATCTTCGGCGTTGAAACCCATCCCAGCCTGCCCACGGTTGTGGAGACGGCAAGAAAATTTAAGACCAAGCTTGTCGCGATCGCCGAGACTGGACAGGATTCCCGCCATTACCTGACCAACGGCGTGCACGGCGTGATCTACCGCAACGTGAGCGGCGAATCACTGGTGCAGTGCGTCCGCAAAGTGAGCAAAGGCGAAACCTGGGTGCAGGACACACAGGAGAGCAAAGAGACTGCGGAGAATGATCTGGTTGGAGCGCGCGTTCGTGATCGACTGACCGCCAAGGAATTGAAGATTGTTGCGCTGATCGTGCAGGGATACAAGAACAAGGAAATCGCAACACAGCTGGGCACGACTGAGCAGGTAATCAAGAATTATCTGCGCAACGTCTATGACAAAATTGGCGTCTCAGACCGGTTGGAATTGGCGCTGTTTACCATCCATCACAGGATTCTGGCAGAAGCAGCAGCTACTTCAGTGGCGGCAGCAACGCCGGCAAGATAGCGCCATAAATCCAAGAAACTGCAGCGGCCGAGAAGCTTCTCGGCCGTTTTTTCTTTTTGTGAACAGCTTTCTCCGATTGTATCCAAGCAAAAAAGAACCTGTTTCCAGGGACGGATATACTCGATTTTGACGCCTGTACTGTTTCGCCCTTATAGTGAAACACATGTCAAAAGTTCGGGTCAGCGCGTTTGCTGTATCGCTTGATGGTTACGCCGCCGGTACGAGTCAGAGTCTTGAGAATCCTCTTGGAATCCGCGGCCCCGAGTTATTCGAGTGGTTTTTCTCTACGCGCACATGGAAGCAGATGCACGGGTTGGAAGGGGGCTCAACTGGTGTTGATGATGAGTGGGCGCGGCGAGGCATGGAGAACGTCGGCGCGTGGATTCTCGGACGGAACATGTTTGGACCTGTGCGAGGCCCATGGCCGGACGAGTCGTGGAAAGGGTGGTGGGGTGAAGAGCCCCCTTATCACGTACCTACGTTTGTGCTGACGCACCATCCAAGGAAAGCAGTCGAGATGGAAGGCGGAACAACGTTCCACTTTGTTACCGACGGAATCCACCCCGCCCTGCAACGTGCAAAGGATGCTGCAAAGGACAAAGATGTACGGATCGGCGGCGGAGTCGCGACGATTCAGCAGTACCTCCGGGCGAAGCTCATCGATGAACTGCATCTCGCGTTTCGTCCGATTCTGATGGGTTCTGGCGAGAACTTATTTACCGGCATCGACCTGGCAGAGCTCGGCTACTCATGCACGAAACACGTTTCCACCGAGCATGCGATGCATATGTTTCTGCAAAAACAGACTTGATCCCTCGCTTTCGATCGCGACCCACCGCACCTCAGATTGACTTCACACGGCGAAGACGTTACGCTCTTTTCTGGCGCTAAAGGGCGCATCCAGTCCGCGGAAAGGGCAGTGCCCACCTCAGCAAGAAATAAATTCACGAACTTTCTTTCAGCCTGATTCGTGCGGACCCGCAGGCGCAACTCTTGAAAGGAAGGTCGTCTTATGGATGTTAAGCAGCTGCCCGCTCGTCCCAGCCTTGAGCAATACAAGAAACAAGCCAAAGACTTACTTAAAGCCTATCGCGCAGCCGACGTGGAGACGATTCGCCGCGTTAAGAAAAACCATCCGCGCTTTGAAAAGTTATCTGAACCAGGGTTTGAGATCACCAAGTTCGCGCTGGCTGACGCGCAGCTGGTTATCGCTCGCGAATACGGATTTGAAAGCTGGCCGAAATTTGCCAAGCACTTGCAGGCGGTGGCCCGCGCCAGTGCTTTCGCATCTGGCGCATTCGGCGGGTCAACGCTGGCACTGGAGAATCCGGCGGCCGCATTTATTGAAAACGCCATCCGGTTTGGAACGCTGGAACGCGCCGAGCAGATACTAGCTGCGTATCCGGAGATTGCGCAGAGCAGCATACACGTTGCTGCAGTTCTGGGCGACGAGGTAACTGTCCGCCGATTTATTGCTGAGAACGCCGCTAACGCTACGGCGAAAGCTGCGCCTTTTGACGGCGATGCGCTGGTTTATCTTTGCTTCTCAAAATATTTGCGGCTGGATAAAAAACGCTCGGGCGCATTTCTGCGTGCGGCAACCGCCCTGCTGGATGCCGGCGCGAATCCAAATACTGGCTTCATGTCCGCGGGCGATTATCCGGACTTTGAGAGCGCGCTGTATGGCGCGGCCGCTGTGGCTTCACATCCGGAACTGACGCGTCTGCTGTTGGAGCGCGGCGCTGATCCGAATGACAATGAGACGCCGTATCACGCGCCGGAAAGCTATGACAACGCCGCGTTGCGCGTGCTGGTGGAAAGCGGCAAGCTAACCGCCAACAGCCTTGCGATGATGCTGGTGCGCAAAGCCGATATCCACGATTACGCTGGCATGAAATATCTGCTGGAGCACGGCGCTGATCCGAACCGGGGAACGATGTGGCGCATGACGCCGCTGCATCAGACACTGCGGCGCGACAATGACATCAAGAATATTGATGCAATGCTCGACCATGGTGGCGATCCATCCATCCATAGCGATCTTGAAGGCCGATCTGGAATTTCCCTGGCTGCGCGCAGAGGAAGAAGTGATGCTCTGACATCTTTCCAGCAGCGCGGAATCTCGATTGAGCTGCAAGGCGTGGACAAACTGATTGCTGCGTGCGCGATGAACGATTTAGAAGCAATCCGCACAATCACCACGAACGAGCCGCAACTTATCGCCGATTTAAAGGTTGATGGCGGCAAGTTGCTGGCCGAGTTTGCGGGTACTGCAAACACAGAGGGCGTTCGACATCTGCTGGATCTGGGCGTGAGCGTTACGGCGCTGTACGATGGCGATCCTTACTTTGACATTGCCAAGGACAGCACGGCGCTGCATGTTGCGGCGTGGAAGGCATTTCCCAAGACGGTAAAGCTGCTGATGGATCGCGGCGCGCCAATCGACACACTTGACGCAAAAGGCCGAACGCCGCTGATGCTCGCGGTGAAAGCCTGCGTTGATTCTTACTGGACGAATCGGCGCTCGCCGGAATCGGTGGAAGCGCTGCTGCGCGCAGGAGCCGCTGCCAGCAAAGTCGAGTTCCCTTCAGGCTATGAGGAAGTGGACAAGCTACTGCTGCAATATAAAAAATGATTTTCGTGAAAACGAATTGGGCGGCGCGCCTATAGAGCCAAGCGACAGAAACTTAATGTGACGTGGCGCGCTCGCTGCTCTTCAGCAGCTCATTCACAATCGTCACCAACTCTTCGGGGTTGACCGGCTTCTCAAGATACAAATCCGCCAGTGGCTCAGCAGCCTGAAAAGCTTCAGCCACGTAGCCGGAAACAACCACCACGGGCATGCTGCTATTATTTTTGGCGGCCTGCACCACGGCACGTCCGTTGGCGTCACCCAGTCGCCAGTCAGTGACAACGGCGTCATAGGTATTGCTTTGAAGTTTTTCCATCGCATCGCGTGCCGATGTGGATGCAGTCACGGTATGTCCGGCGGATTCAAGGATGGCGCATTTCAAAGTGACTACATGCGGTTCATCGTCGACGCAAAGGATCCTGGCCATGTTGGGACGCCCTTTAACGCTGACGCGCTTCTATACCAAGCGCGCCTTCGGGAGAGATGTTAGCCCGCTCACTTGAGAGCAGCTAAATAAACTGCCTTATTCTCAAGCAGCCATCGCGGGAAAGTCAAATAATCGCTGCATTTCTCTCTGATCCAGCACTTCTTATGCCTCAGGCCTTGATCTTCTTCACAAACTGCGGAGTTGTCTCCGGCCAGCGTTCCAAAATCAGGAACTCCGGCCGGAGTTCCTCTTATGTTTTCACTGCCCAGTCCTTCAAAATCTCCAGACCACGCCGATCGAGGGTTGCGCCAGATGCGTGAAATTATCGCTGGCCAGGCCGGTAATCTGGAAATCCGGAATCTTGTAAATATAGCCGCGATATTCAGTGCGCAGCGCGAGCGAATGACTCAAATCAACATCAACGCCGGCGCCATATACAAACGTTCCCTTGGCTTGATTGTTGCCCGTCTGGTTGCTGATGCCAATTGACTGATTATTAAATGAGTTTGTGGGCCGGAAGAAAAGCCCGCCCACGCCGCCCAGCAAATACGGACGCACCCTGCTGTGCATCGGTGCGGTAATCACGGCTGCCGCCGTGAGTTCATGTATGCCGGTTTGAATGTCCGTCTCGCCAAAGACTGGGTCAAAATATCTTTGCGTGTCGCGTGTATAGCCATAATCACCCTGCACGGCAAACCACGGTTTAAAGTTGTAGCGGTAGCCCATCATAAAGCCGCCACTATCGCTGGCATGATGCGGGATATCTATATTGTCCTGGTTTTTAGGCAGGTCAACCGTGCCCTGAATGCTGAATGACGATCGATTGTCCTGCGCAATTCCAGCCGTAATAAACAGAAAAATAAATGCAACTGCAGATAAGACAGAACTTCTCCTCATCGCTTATAAATCTCCTTGCGGTTATTGGTAGTTGCTTAGTTTTAACTAATTGGTTTCAACTAATAACGTTTGACGCTACGTGGAACCCCAAAGGTTCGCAGAAGTCGCGCATTCTTGAGCATTCTTAACATGCTGAGCAGCAGGTTTTTTACAAGTCTCTCTGAAAGAAAATCGCCTTAATCCTCCCCCCTATGCAATTGCCGCAAAATAGAAAAGAGCCGTGATCTCTCACGGCTCTCTACTTATGCTTCGATCTGCGAAAGTTACTTCTGCTCCGGCGGCGCTTCGCCCAGCTTTTCCGCCACGGACTTTGCCTGCGTAAACAGCAGCAGATAATCCTGGCCTCCGGCCTTTGAATCCGTGCCGGACATGTTGAAGCCGCCAAACGGATGCGCGCCCACCATCGCACCGGTGCACTTGCGATTGAAATACAAATTGCCCACATGGAAGTCTGCGCGCGCCTTTTCCAACTTGTCGCGAGACGTGCTGTAGACCGCGCCCGTCAGCCCGAACTCCGTGTTGTTGGCAATCTCCAGCGCATCTTCAAAATTGCGCGCCTTGATCACCGCCAGCACCGGTCCAAAAATCTCTTCCTGGGCAATGCGCGCCGTTGGTGCAATGTCGGCAATCACCGTGGGCTGTATAAAGTAGCCTTCGCCCGCCTCCGTTGCCGGACCGCCGCCATTGATCAGCCTGCCTTCTTTCTTGCCGATCTCAATGTAGTTGAGAATGCTCTTCATCGCTTTCTCGCTCACCACCGGCCCCATGGTTTTGTTCTCGGTTGGCTCGCCAACCACGATCCTTGACACGCGTTCTTTCAGCCGCTCCACAAACACGTCATAAACTTTTTCATCCACGATGACGCGTGAGCACGCCGAGCATTTCTGTCCCTGGAATCCAAACGCTGCCTGGGCTGTGCCTTCCACGGCAGCGTCCAGGTTTGCGTCCGCATCAACAATAATGGAATCCTTGCCGCCCATCTCCAGGATTGTCCGCTTGATCCACTTCTGTCCGGCCTGCGGCTTGGCTGCGCGCAGGTTAATGTCCAGCCCAACTTCTTTTGATCCGGTGAATGCGATGAACCTTGTCTTCGGATGCTCCACCAGACCCGCGCCAAAGGTTGTTCCGGAGCCGGGGCAGAAATTCACCACACCGTCTGGCAAACCTGCTTCCTGCAGCACTTCAAAAAACTTCGCGGCAATCGCCGGAGAATCATGCGATGGTTTCAGCACCACCGTGTTGCCGGTTACAATCGCGGCCATCGTCATCCCGGCCATAATCGCGCAAGGGAAGTTCCATGGCGGAATTACCGCCGCCACGCCCAGCGGGACATACATCAGCCGGTCAGCCTCGCCCGGCATCTGCACCACGGTCTTGGCCTCGGCCAGCCGCAGCGCCTCGCGTGCATAGAGTTCGGCAAAATCAATCGTCTCGGCGATATCGGCATCCGCCTCCGCCCAGTTCTTGCCCACCTCAAAAACCATCCACGCGGCAAATTCAAATTTGCGCTCGCGCAAAATCGCCGCCACATTGTGTACCAGTGACGCGCGTTGCTCTGCCGTGGTCCGCTTCCAGGTTTCAAACGCCGCCAACGCTGCCTGGATCGCGGGCTCCACATGCTCTTTTCCCGCGCTCTGGAACACGCCCACAACCTCGCTGGGCCGTGCCGGATTCACGCTCTTGATCTTCTCCGTGGTTTTGATCAGCTTCTCGCCAATCACCATGTCATATTCGCGTCCCAGTTCGGCGCGCACCTTGCTGATGGCCGCTTTCATCTTGCGGGCATTCTCGGCGTTGGTGAAGTCAGTAAGCGGTTCGTTTTTGAACGGAGTCGTGGGTACGTGCAGGGTGGGCTTTGAGATATCGAGCAGAGTCGCCATATTCATTTCCTTTTTGCGCTCAGGGCAGAGCGGATGGGTGTTGGTGAACCTTCTATTTTACCCTGTTTGCTCGGTTCCTTGTTCTCGCGATCACGTAATCCACAATTGTCTCGTCACCGGCTTTCTTATAGCTCCTGATCTTCTCTATCTTCTCTGCGTTCTTTGCGGTGAAATTGCGCTTTCTTCCCGTTTTTTCTCCGTGTCTAGCGGTCGGTTTTGGGTTTTGCCTTCCCGATCACGCGCGATGTCGGCGATTCCGGCGATGATCCGGTCTCTCCTGCCTTCCGATCACCCGATTCCCGATCACTGATTCTTCCCCCACCCCGTCATTTTTCAACTTTCACTGCAAACAAAGCACTTCCGCCAATTGACCCTTGGGCCGCGCTTGCGTGGCGCTCGGATGGTCCTTGCGCCACCGTTGGGCCATCCAATCCCAATCGCCTGGGTCACCCAAGCAGGCAGAGGGTCGCAACCCCAAAATGCGAAAACCCGGCCTCAGCCGGGTCAAACTCAAAATATCTAAACACTAGTTGCACCGCAGCACTTGCCCCGAGCTTATCGAAGGGCGTCCGAGCCATGCCTATGTGTCATAGCTGTCCTCCACTGTGCAAACAAAATACGAATTCTATCCTAGCGAGAGCTTTCCCGGAATGTAAGAAAAATCTGCCCTCTCTGCCTGATTTCATTGCTCTTGTAGCCGTTCTGCTTCTGTTCCGGCGGCTAGTGAAGAAAAGCCGCGCGGCCCACGATTGTGATAGTTGTTCCAGAAGGTTTTTGTGATTAACTCATCGTCAGTCTGCAAGCGTACAACCGATCCAGTATGTTTTTCGATTAATTTAAGAAAGCTTGAACGGGTTGGATGGTGTTCAAGTTTGTATTCCATTCGATTTTCGAAAATACGCTGTACTAACTCAGCGACTTGGTTTACATCGTCACTTACTATAGCTCCCACCGCTACACCACTTCGGAAATCAATTAGTCGAGCCAAGGGATGTACATCTCGGTAAAAGTTAGTCTTTTTCCCATGATCGCAAAAAAAGATAACAGGCTTTCCTAAACTTAGTGCCATTGCCGCCTCAGCATCTTTGCCGTAACTCTCCTTTTCTCCCTCACAGTAGACTAAAACCTTTGCGCATTTCACCATTAAACATTCAATCAAACCTTTATCTTCGTGCCCTTTTGCAGCGCTGAGTGTCGGGTCGAAATATCGAAGATGCAAAGCCTTAAGATTAGGATTGGCGAAAATCTTGTCGCATGCATCAGCCATGTCACGAAAATTCTTGCGCGATCTCATGCTCGTTGCTACGTACACGTCAAGATCATTGACCATGGAAAGATAGAATTCGGTATTTTCGATTGCCTTTTTTCTTGAATCTAAGAATTTTGAAATCACAAAATCAAATCGCTGCTTGACTTCATCCCTAGAGCTAATAGTCTCACTTGAGACATCGTCATAAGTAAGCATCATTTGTTCTTCATTGGCCGGACTTACGATATAGCACTTCAGAAGATCTCTAAAATCGATAGCACCACCGCCGGCGGCTACATGTTTATCCCAAGCACTCTCAAGCACCTGTAATGCCGCTTCTCGGGATTCGGGAAGCTCGCCAAATGTTTTACATGCCATTTCAGAAATCAAATAACGATCATCGCGACTGATAGCATTAAGAGAAAGTGCAGGCCCACGGGCTGCAATCGCTTTAGTATCGAAGCGCTTAATTTGAAAAAAGTCTTCTATTTGTTTAAAGCTCATCGACCGGAGAGAAGTAAACCCCCCACGCACGCTTCCAAAATAAAGCAACCCGTCTACATATAGCCGATAAAGTCCCCAATAAAGATGATCGAGGCTATAAATGACTTGTTGTTCCCCATGTGTCCATTCTGATTGAAAATCCGCAAGCGATTTGACTTCATACGGGTGGTCAGGAACGGCATGCCAATAATATTGGAAAAAGCCATCAGAAACACTTGCCACCTGAGATACGACTAAAAGCTGATTAAACTGCACTTTGGTAAGCGGTTCCTCGTTAATCCGTTCTAAACGACTAGACACCAAAGGATGCATCTTTTCAGAAAGCCATGTTCCTATTCCAGGTTCATGCCCAAAAGCAAACTGTCCGAACTTGGCAACAATAGTTTCTCTGTCCATATCCGCGGTACAGTAACATAGATTTATGGCAGTTTTCGCGCATGTTTTTTGTTTCGCTAGCTCCGCAGTGTCGTAAGATCCGGCAATAGAAGGTGTTAGCCCCATGTGCTGGGGTATGTTTGCTGCCTGATTTACTCCTGGCAAGTCAGGAATTGGGTGTAATAATGCCGGAAATCGGGTACCCCATAGGAAGCATCGTCGCTGTAACTGCTCCAGGAATGCCGAGGCGATTGCGTTGTCTCGTTATCCATGCAAGGAGGGCTTCGGCGGAAAATATATATTTTGGTATATCGCGAAGCTCAATTGGTCGTTTCATTCCGTTATCTTCAACCATGCAGCGGCCACCGTGCACTGTCTGGTTCCGTAAGCGATATAGCTCACATACAGTCAAAGCCCAATCTGCTGGAAACCTCGGTATTACCGATGCCGCTGGAGAGTTTGCTCCTAAATTGACTGTTTCTTCCAGAAGTTTTTTTGAAAATGATTTGCTTAATATCTCGTCTTGCTTTGTTTTTGAAAGGTTTTTTTGAGAAATTAGATCTTCCAGAAAAGCCATAACGGCGACTTCACAAGCAACGCCAAGCAATAAGATGGCCTGCAAAATATCTCCTCTTCGGACTTCCAATAAGGCGTCACATAACATTACTTCTGCTGTTGATGGGAACGTTCCACTAGCTAATAGTGCACCTAAAAACTGCCATGATGGCTCGTCAATCGGATATACAATAAAAGGAGTAATAAAGGAGCCTTGACCACTAAACACTGCAATACCTGATTCGATTCTTGAGCGAAGACCTTGAACCAATGACCCCTCGTTTGCCATGGCAAATCCAATCCAATATTGCCGAGCAATGGTCCGGAACAAATACACCAATTCGTGGATTGCTTGATAGACTTCTAGCGGCTGTGGCGTAGCCAACTCCGGGTAGAGATCCATCTCAATTCTGAAAACGGAGTAACGAACATCCAGAAATTGATCTGAGATCTCACCCTTGGCTTGTACTTGTGTTGCAAAGCAGATTGGCTTCAAAATGCGAAGAACCTGGCCTGCTCGTTGCAGTTTTATTGGCGTCCATGAGCGCGGATCTGCGAGAGCGACGGCACCAATAATTGGGAATTCGTAAATTGTACGATCACTCAATGTTGTTATCTTAGGGTTATCCACAGTACGGACCGGCAACATGCCCAATGGCAAGTACCCTTCATTAGGATTGTCCATGCAGTTCAATTCCCTTCTAAACATAGAAAAATCTGGAAGAGCAACTCATCGTAGTTGTTTTGCGCTCTGCCAGAAAGGCAAATCTTGTCTGGACACGTTCTCCGTCCCCTGACCGTTATATACGACTCCCCCTGTAACCCCGTTATACTTTCTCATGACACTCTCTGCGAGAAATCAGCTTGAAGGTACGGTAGAAGAGATTCAACTGGGCGGCGTAATGGCCCATGTATCGGTCCGCGTGGGCAACAACATTGTGGAAAGCGTAATCACCCGGCGCAGCGCCGAGGAGATGAACCTGAAAAAGGGCGACAAGGTTAAGGCCGTGATCAAATCTACTGAGGTGATGTTGCTGAAGGACTAGCCACCACCCGGATAGTCTTCACCATTCGCACCCAGCGCGCGGGGCGCTTGTCAGCTGGCACGATCAGGCGCAGTGGCCCTGTTTTATCTGCCCCGGTTTTCTGTTCAAAGGGCTTGCCGTCTTCACTGTCCGCCACCAGTACCTGCGCGTTGCCGATTCCCTCATCCAGCTCTGCAATAGAAAACGAAACCTGATACCCGTCACTGGCTGTGACCACCACGCAGGTAGTCAGCGTCTTGCCGCGCAGGTTCTCGCCTGCAGGCACGCCCGCATCTTTCAACAGCTCGCGCAGCGGCACACAGCTATATGCGGCTGTCTTCTTTTCATGCGTATTGGTCGCTGTAACGGATATGTAGCTGGCAGCGATGTTGGAATAACTGTCAGAGCCTGCATATTCATTGGGAAATTGCCACCCTTCTGCTCCCAACCCCCCGCCCGTCCAGCACCCTAAGTCACGGTGTCGCCTTTCCCGGCTTTTGAAATAATTGGTAAGCTGTTGAGCGGAAAGAAATTGGGCTACTCAGGTTGGCCGGCAGAAACCCCAAAAATTTGATGAGAATTGCACAAACTTTCGCGGAGCTTCTCGTCCCCACCAATTAGAATTTTCCGTGCACGCAAAATAGACCAGGGATGCCACAGGTAGAAACCCCAATCCGTGAGCTGCTGAATCTGTGCTTAAGCTCAGACGATCAAGCCCACTGGCGAGAGTTGGTCCGCCGCACCCAGCCGCTCATCGCCAGCGTAATTATGAATACTATCCGCCGCTGGCAAACGCCCAGCCCCAGCCTGGTGGATGATCTGATTCAAGACACCTATATCAAGCTTTTCGCCAATGATCGCAAGGCCCTGCGCAGCATAAGGAATGAATACGAAAACACTATCTTTGGCTATTTGCGCGTGGTGGCTTCCAACGTGGTCTGGGACCACTTCCGGCATCCTGAAAATAAAGTGGAGGAGATTGAGCTTGCCGATCCTGTTCTGCCTCCGGGGCCAGACGGCATGGACCGCCTGGAATTTGCGCGGCGCAAGGAGCAGATACAGCAACGCCTGGAAACACTTTCATCGTCGCCCACCTACCAGAGAGATGTGGCCATCTTCTGGTTTTATTACGAGCAGGGTTATACGGCGAAAGAGGTTTCCTCGCTGCCCAATGTGGGGCTTACGGTGAAAGGCGTAGAGGCGGTATTGCAGCGTCTTACAAAATTTATTCGTGAGGGTGTAATGGCCTCTTCAGGTGATGAACTGGCCAACTAGGAACGCCTTTTGCTTTCAAAGGATTAAGGCGCAGAAAAGGTTTCATGCGGGGTTTTACGTCTTTGGTTTCAGAAGAGGCAGTTAGAAGAATCGGGCAGGATAGAAGATTCAGGTGGGCCCGGCACGGCGCTTGGGCAAAGCGCCAGACCAGGCCGTCCTGTCCGAATTCTCTGCCGGAAGGTTATTGAATGAACGCACCGCCAAACCAAAATTGTCCGGAAGTTGACGTTCTGCAGGAGCTGGCAGCCGGCATTGGATCGCCGGAGTTGGCGCAGCAGACCATGCAGCACGTGGCGCGGTGTGCTACCTGTAGCGCTGCTCTGCGCAGCTATATCAGCGAATTTTCCGAAGAACAGTCTCCTGAAAATGCGGCACTCTTCAATCAGTTGCAAAGCTCTAAACCGCAGTGGCAAAAGCAGCTGGTGCATGACCAGATTGGCGGCGGAAAAAGGTTTCCCTGGCTAAAGCTGGTGCCCGCCATGGCCGCTCTGGCAGTGGCTATCTTTGCCGTAATTCAGGGGCCGGCGCTTTTGGCGGATTTCAAAGTAAATCAGGCGCAAAAGCAAGTTGCCGCGGCCTTTGCCGGACGTCGCACCACAGAGATGCGTCTGCCTTCTGTGAGCCATTCCGACTACCGCCCCTTCCCCATTGAACTGGGCGGAGAAAATGGCCGCAGCCTGGATGAAGTTCCAACGTCACTGCATGATGCAAGCGGCGCAGCCAACCAGAACCTGCTTGCCGCTAAAGCAGATCCACGCTGGCTGCAGGTGCAGGGACTGGCCCTGCTGTGGGAGTCAACGCCCAGCAGCCTGGAAAAAGCTGAAAAAGATTTTGAACGGGCACGCTCCGCTGGACTGGCCACGCCCAGCCTTGAGATTGACCTGGCCGCCAGCTACTTTGAGCGCGATAGCCGCACTGAACATCCGAACCTGCAGCGCACTCTCAACCTGCTGAATGAAGTGCTGAGCAAGCCGGCACTCACCAACGATGATCGCGCCAGCGCCCTCTTTAATCTCGCCCTGGCTTATGAAAAGACGCAGGCTTGGGACCTGGCCGTCTCCACGTGGGAAAAATATCTTCAAGCTGATAGCTCCAGCTCCTGGACAACCGAAGCCCAGCAGCATTTGAAAGACGCGAAAGCAAAGATGCATCCAACGTCCTCGACGATTTCTTCGGATCCTGATTTTTTTTTGCAAACAGCCAGCAACGCCGGCCAAACCAGAGCTGAGGAATATCAGGACATAGCAATTACTCAATGGCTCCCAGGGGCTTTAAAGGACGGAAATGCTTCTGGACTGAATGCAACGCGCGCTCTTGGAGAGCAACTGGCGAAGCGGCCGCAGATGGACACATGGATGTCCGACTTAGTTTCATCGCTAGGTCGACAGGATGCAACTGCTGTGGAGGCCCTTGCGGATGCCGTAAAAAAAAACGGTTCAGGGGACCCATCCGGAGCAATTACCCAGGCTCAGCTAGCGGCCAAACTTTTTTCACAACATAAGAACCTGGCTGGCGAATTACGAGCCAGACTTGAAGAAATCCATGCGCTCCGAAGAAAATTAGATGGCCCGGCATGTATTGCGCGCGCAGATCCTGTTCTAACCCAACTCTCCAATACGGCTTATCACTGGATGACTGCTCTTGTAGCAACGGATAAAGCTGAATGTGAAAACCTAGTAGGGAAATTTGATGAAGCGGATGCCGGACTGCAAACCAGCACAAAGCTGGCCGACATGTTTGGGTTTCCACTCCTTGAACTTCGTAACCTGGGCATTTCCGCCGGAAACAAGCATTTGCGTGGAAATTGCGATGAGAGCTGGAAGGAATCTGTTGATGGCTTAAAGATTTACTGGCAACAGGCCGGCGCACAGCAGGGAAGTCTTTATCAATTTTATTCTGTTATGTTGCAGTGCGCTCTCGAAACAGGACATCTAAGCGCAGGCGAGGCACTCCTAAGGCAGGCCATTTTTTTACGTGAAACCAGCAAGACAATCAAGAAGAATGAGACGATTGAATGCACTCTTCATCTACATCTGGCAAACGTGCTGGCTGCCCGCAAAGCGGAGCAGGAAGCCAAACAGGAAATTGCAAAAGCCAAATCGCTCCTCAATCCACAAAAGCTGCCGCCGCAGTATGAAATGGTGGTTAAGATTGAGCCAGCCGAATTTCAGCTTGAATATGGCAATCCTGATCTAGTGATAGCGGCCTTGAAGCCATTGGAAGCAACACTGAAGGAAAAGCCAGACAAGTTTTTTTCATTACGTTTCAATCAGGCGCTAGGGAGTGCTTACTTCAAAGCCGGACAACTCGAGAACTCACGTAACGCTTACGAAGCCGCTATCAAAACCGCCGAATCCTCTCTTAATGAAATTAAGGATTGGGGGCAACGGCTTCAATGGCTCCGCGCCACGGATGAGAGTTATCGTGGACTTGTCCGGGTATTGATAGACCAAAAGAAAAACAACGAAGCACTGGAACGATGGGAGTTGTATAAAAGCCGCCCCATGTTTCAGGGGCATTCCAATGACACAGCTGATGCGGACGGTATGGAAGCAAACGAACGCGTAGATTCTTTGTGGGCGACACAGGACCCCCTGCAAACGCGCGTGGTGTATGCCATTTTCGGAGATGGAATCAACATCTGGGTAGTACACAGACAAGACGTAACCAGTCATTGGGTGGAATTAAACAAGCAGGACCTTGAAAATGTAACGCGCGAATTTATGGAGAAATGCTCCAGGCACGATTCCGATTTAGGTTTGCTAAACCAATTGGGTTCAACATTGTTTTCCGCTCTTCTTCAGCCAATTATTTCGGAGATTCCATCCGGCCAAACAGTCGTCTTCGAGCCAGATCGCATGACATACAACCTTCCCATGGAAGCATTAAAAACATCTGACAACCGATACTTTGGGGAAAAATACTTAATTGTGTATTCGGCAGGAATCTGGGTGGAAAAAGCTTTACGTCCTCCTGAACGGATATCGGGAGCGGAGACGGTGGCACTGTTGGATGCGTCGCATGCTTCTGGGGCAGGCTACCTGCCTGGGTTAGAAATGCAAGCAGATGCAGTCGTAAAACTTTTTCCGCGCACCGTGACGATTGAGTCAGACAAAACGAGCATGACTGTGATGAGAACGAGGCTTGCATCCAGCAGGATTTTTATTTTTATGGGGCATGGCAAGCCCGATGGCAGCGGCACAAGCCTGGATTATGACGGTAAGCAGCAATTGCGTGCCAAGGATTTTGGCCCAGAGCTTCTCAAGCATACGCAGCTTGTCGTACTAGCTGCTTGCGCGGGAGCAATTGGCAGACAGAATGGGTTGGAGGACGCAGACAATCTCGTCAGAGCATTTCTTTCAGATGGAGTTCCCAGCATCATTGCAAGCCACTGGAATGTAGATTCATCCTCCACATCACAATTGATGATCAGTTTTTACCGGCATTTAGCGAACCATGAGGCCGTTGCACAAGCCATGTACAATGCCCGTATCGAAATATTGCGGACGCAAGCCCACCCATATTTCTGGGCGGGTTTTACGCTCGCTGGCCGTGCGAGCTGATTTATGCCTGCAGTCTGTGTCCCAAGAAAACAGTTCATGGAGAAGGAAGATGGATAGACGTGATGTGCTGAAAGCGCTAGCCGCGCTGCCATTGACCGCTGTATTGAGCGGTTGCGAAGAGAAAAGGCCAATCGAGAAGCCGGTAAAAAACAAACTGGAAATTCATTTGGAAGGTGGTTTTGCCGTTGTTGTGCAGGAAAACAACGGAAATTCCATTCTGGCTTTCTCGCCGAGGCCGCCAAAAACCGAGGAGTCGCACCAGCTCTACTTTAATGGCATAAACAGGCTTGAAGGCTTAACAAAAAGCTATAGCTTTAAGCTTGCTTTAGAAGAACACTTGCGCGCAGAAAAACCGGAGGTCAATCTGGGATTGAAGGACTTTACTTTCAATACCGAACGCTGGCGGGTAGGAGATTCCATTGTCACTCTGGAATTACCTGCGCCTGACCGGATCACGTTTGCTGGACAACGCACCCCCGTAAAGTTCGGTTCTGATCACCGGCTTGCTTTCATGCCGACGAACCACATTCTGGAATATGACGTGAAAGATGCCACAAAGCATAAACTTGAATGCAGTGAGCAAAACATTCAATGTCAGCCATCGAAAGATTCATTTCCCGGCGTAACACGGTTCTTTTTTGAAATTGGACCGGTGCACTCTCTAGATCCGGTCAAGTCCCACGCTCACGCTGTTGCTTTTTTTAATTTTATCTTGAGCCAGTCATTCCCAGACTTGGTAGAACGGTTTTCACTAGAACAAGAACGTGGCGACCAGAATCCTCCATCATCTACAGCGCCAAGAGTGGCGCCTGCTGTTTATCAATATGGGATTGATAACCCCTGGCTGCAACGGACATCTTATACGATTGATTGCGAATTTGGCGGACCGTTGGTCAACACCCATACTGCACCGATTAAATAGAGCTACATGGCATATCCAAAGGGGCTGGCTGCCATGCCAGCCCCATCTTTTTCCGCTAAAAATCCCCCAAATAACTTCTCCAATCGCAAAGGGAAAATCCACCCCTGTGCGTCTTATGTAACAAGCGACGGTAAAACAATCATCTCTATGAGATTCCGGGGCAGGCGATGGGCTGGAGAAACCCATCGTCGGCAAGAGGGAGCCGTTCGCCTTTAAGCAGCGCGAATCGAGCGAAGAGGGCGCTGTAAGGAGCAGTCGATGGGTACCGCACCATGCGTGGATTTTCATCAATTTACTGAAAGCTATCTTCACGGTCTAAGGGCGCAAGACATAACCACTGAGGCCCATTTTGTCGCCTATTTCAGCAGGATATTGCAGAACAAACTGCGTCGCAGGCTGGCGTGTCCTGAGCATATTAAGGATGTTCAGCAGGAAACATTATTGCGGGCCTGGGCCGCTGTCCGGGCAGAAGGCGGTATTCGCCAGCCGGAGCGGTTTGGCGCATTTGTGACTTCGGTATGCAATAACATCCTGCGGGAATCCTATCGTTCCCATGCGCGGACGAGGCCACTGGATGATCTGGCGGTTGATCCCACGGATCAGGGTATGGCTCCAGACGGTATGTTGCTGGCCGCTGAGACCAAAAGGCAGGTACAGAAAGTCCTGGCCAGGTTGCCGGTGAAAGATCGCAAGCTGCTACGCGCCGTTTTTTTTGAGCAACGGGACAAAGATGAAGTGTGTTTTGAACTCGGTGTAAGCCGCGAGTATCTCAGGGTACTACTGCATCGCGCTAAGCAGCAATTTGTGGCGGAGTATGAACACTTGGATTTGCCAAAGAATAGAAACGTAACGTTCATCCGTCCGTATCGTAAGGCTGCGGGGCGCGCCCACAGGCTGCGGCCCCCAGCCTCTACGGTTTTATCACGCTGTTGCTGAATTTTTTTGGATGAGCCAACCGCAAGTAAAGCCAGCAGTAAGAATGCTGGCTTTGTTTTTTTAAATCACAGCGTAAATCAAGTGGAAGCAACGAAAGTGCATGGCGGTGGCAGCCTATTATCCGTTGTGCTCATAGTGAATCAAGTCTTCCGGCCAGCCTAGTTCACGCAATTTCTGATTTGCATTTTTCACCATGCCGCGGGGGGCCGCATAGATACGCTTGCGCTTCACCGGGAGAGATGCCATGAAGGTGGTGCTGCACATATCCGCGTGCGCCTTCCCAGTCTTCATGCGGGCGGCTTAACATCGGAACATAGCAGAAGTTCGAATGCCGTTCAATTTCATGTTAACATTCTCCTTTCCTTACTAAAAATATGATTTCCCATAGGGCCGCGAAAAGAGCTTGTCAGGAAGGCGGTGCATAGGCACAAGTCTTCAATCTCTGATGTGGAATTTGTAGTTAAAATCGTAAACACATTAGCTCACAGACCTTTTTTAAGAACTTGAAAGGGTGCGAGAAAGACAAGCAGAATAACCGGTCTCAATCACCGCGTCTATTGATTGCAGCACAAACCTCAGGAGCTGATTCATGAACGAAGCTTCGGTCCCTCCACCGACCGACACTCGATCCGAGCGCAAAGATATTCTTGAAAAATGCTGGAAGTTTAACCGTGCCCGCGTATTGCAGGAAGCGGGCTTATATATCTACTTTGAAACTTTTGGTGGACGGGAAGGCTGTGCGCCAAGCGAGATCATGCTGGGTTCGCGCAAGATCCTGATGTTCGGCTCCAATGATTATCTTGATCTTACCTGGGACCCCCGGGTCAAGGCAGCGGCCGCTGCCGCCATTCACAAATATGGCACCGGATGCAGCGGTTCAAGGCTCTTAAATGGAACGCTGCCCATCCATGTGCAACTGGAAGAAGAGCTGGCCGAATTCATGGGCAAGGAAGACGCCATTCTTTTCGGCACAGGATTCCAGGCGAACTATGCCGTGATTGCGGCGCTGGCCACGGAAGGCGAGCTCATACTTTGCGAACATAATCTGCACGCTAGTCTGGTGGATGGTGCTCTGCGTTCTTCGGCCCGCACCATGCGGTACCGGCACAATGACATGCAACATCTGGAAAAGCGTTTACAGCAAGCCAATGGTGAAGGTGTGCTGATTGTGAGCGAGAGCGTTTTCAGCATGGAAGGTGATGTCGCCGATCTCGAAGCTATTACAACTCTCGCCGCGAAATATGGCGCCCGGACTTACGTGGATGAAGCCCACGGCCTCGGGATCTTTGGTCCCACCGGCGCCGGAGTGGCGGAAGAGCAGGGCGTTCTGAAAGATGTGGACGTTGTGATGGGAACGTTCAGTAAATCTCTTGCGGCCGCAGGCGGATTTATCGCAGCGTCGGGGCCAGTGGTGCATTATCTGAAACATGTGGCGCAGCCGTTTGTATTTTCCGCCAGCGTTCCACCGGCTTCCGTTGAGGCGGTGCGTTGTGCGTTGCGCATATTGCGCGAGGAACCCGAACGGCGGCATCGGTTGTTACGGATTGCTGACCTGATCCGCGTTGAGCTTTCGGCGCTCGGTTTCAATGTAATTGATGGCCACAGCCCCGTGGTTGCGGTGGTCATACCAGATGAAATTCTCCTGTTTCAGATGGCCAGACAGCTATTGGATGAAGGAATCTACGTGAATGGGGTCGCACGTCCGGCGGCCACGCAAAATCTGCTCAGAATTTCCTGCACTGCCGCGCACACGGAGGCGCATGCCTGGCAATTGATTGAGGTAATGGAACGTCTTGCAAAACGTCTGAACCTGGAGTTGGAAAAACCTGGGAAGGCCGCAAAATTGGCCTTGTGATATTAAAAAGGAGCGCGGTGCAAGCGGTTTTGCTTTCCGGGGATCTTAAGATATGGTTGAACCCGGGAATTTCTCCCACCGTAGTTTGGGACTATCCCACGGTGGAGCAACTGGCGGGGCACTTATCTGAAAATTAAATGAATGGGAATCGATCGGCCGGTGCGCAGGCCGAGAGCGGAACGGACTAACTTGCCCAGCTCAACACAATCCATGGATATGACACAAGAACAAAAAGCAGGCCGCGAAGGCAATGGCAAAGTTGTGCTGATTACCGGCGCATCTTCTGGAATCGGCAAAAGATGTTGTGAACACCTGGCTCGTTTGGGGATGACTGTTTATGGAACAAGCCGCAGCTTGCCGAAGAATGATGGCGGACAGTTCCGTACATTTCGGATGGACGTAACCGACGATGCATCTGTCAGTGACGGTATCAAGCAGATTCAAGCCCGGCACGGACGCATCGATGTGGTGGTTAACTGTGCTGGATATGGAATTGCGGGTGCGGTAGAAGAGACCAGTCCGCAAGAAGCCATGGCGCAGTTTGATACGAATTTTTTTGGTACACATCGCGTCTGCCGCGCGGTACTGCCCATCATGCGGCAGCAAAAAAATGGCGTGATCATTAACATAAGTTCGCTGGCAGGGCTGCTGTCGGTTCCATTTCAGGCGTTTTACAGTGCCAGCAAATTTGCCATGGAAGGGATGACGGAGGCGCTCAGGATGGAAGTCCGTCCGTTTGGAATACGCGTGGCGCTGATAGAGCCCGGCGATTTCAAGTCTGAATTTCCCGCGAACCGGATCAGCGCGGCAGACTCAGTAGCGAGCAAGGTATACACTGAGGCGCTGGAGCGGTGCGTTGGGGTTATGCGTGAAGAAGAAAAGAACGGCAAGGAACCAGACGCAGTGGCCCGGCTGGTGGAGCGGATTATCGGCGATTCCTCGCCGCGCCTGCGTTACACAGTGGGCCCGATGGGTGAAAGAATAGGGCCCATGTTGAAGAGTATCCTTCCGCATCGACTCTACGAATATCTATTCATGAAGCATTACAAGCTTGCCTAGCCCGCCGGTGGTGGAAGTGGCGATGCCTCAACCAGAGTCGCGGCCCGGAACGCTGTGGCCTATCGATAAACTTTTCATTGCCTATGCCGCGATCATGGTCTGCCTGCTCGGGTTTGCCGCGCGGCATGATTCGTTTGCGCTGCTTCTGATTTCCGGGCACGTGATAATGGTGGGCCTGATTTTTATTCTGGCCACAAATACATTGCCTGCCGCCCGGTTCGTGCGGCAATGGTCATTGCTGGTCTACCTTCCGTTCTGCTATAAGCAGGTCCCTTATCTTGTTTCCGCGTTGCACCTTCACCTGGCCGACTTTACGCTGGCGCACTTGGACAGGGCAATGTGGAAGGTTGATCCGGTATTTTCACTGAGTTCGCCCCCGAACCATGCTCTAACGGAGTTTCTGGAAATCGTTTATGTGCTGTTCATTCCCAGTACGCTTCTGCTTGGGGTGATTTTATGGGTGCGCAAATCAGGGCAGGAGTTTCGCCGTGGCACATTCCTGATTGCCATAACGTTTCTGCTTTCGTATCTTGGCTATCTTCTTATGCCTGCGCGTGGGCCGCGCTTTATGGATTATGCTTCGTCCTATCCACCGCTGCAGGGATTGTGGACATTCAACTTCCTCAAAAACTTGCTTGATACGCTAGAGGGAACGCAATATGACTGCTTCCCAAGCGGGCACGTTGCGGTGGTGCTGGTGGGAGCTTATGTGGCGCGAAGAATTTCCACTCGAGCCTTCTATTGCTTTGCAGCGTTTGCTGCGTGCATCACATTCTCCACGGTCTATTTGAGGTACCACTATGTGATTGACGTGATTGCCGGCATGGCGCTGGCGGTTGCCGTGGTTACGGGTGGACCGTGGATCTATCGCAAATTGGACTTGATCAGAGCTAGTGTTGGTTATCCAGTTGCGGAAAGCAGCGCGCCGGGCAGCGGCGACGAATAGAAGTTACGATCCGCTATAAAGCTGGAGCGAAGCCCAGTAATAAGGACGAGCATTAAGACCGCCAGCTTTGATCATTTTTATTTTCGCCGCGCGCAAAGCATCTGCTGGACTCTTTCCGTTTTTCAGGCCGGTATAAAAATCATCCATGAGTGTGGGCGTTACTGCATCTTCAGCTTCCCATAAGGCGGCCACCACGTGATGGGCGCCTGCTCTCATGAATGCCCACGCCAGGCCGACGAGCCCTTCACCGGAGTAAGTTCGATCTCCAGCTCCATAGCATGCAGATATGGTAACAATTTCCGCATGAATTGGCTTCTTGATAATGTCGCGGGCATAAAGCTTATAAGAAGTATCTTTTTCAGGCGACAAGACAATGGCCGAATCAAGCGGGCTGAGCGCGACCGCGGTCCCGTGGGTCACAAAATCGATATAACGATAATTTTGAGGCTGGGCCGCGAAGTAAGCATCTGGCGTAGCATTTTTATCTGAGATCAATGCCATCTGCCCGGGAGAAAAGTGTTCGGCAACGAAATGCATTTCAGCGGCGGCGTTCTTCAGCTTCGGATATTCCGGCGTGGCTTGAATGGGGTCGCCGACCAGGAGAATCTGCTTGCTGGTGGGCGTAGTTTTTTTCTGCGCTATGAATCGAAAGGCCAGGGAGCTGGTATTTTCAACCGCAACGTCGTTGATCCAGTAGCGCGGAGTATCGCTCGGAACAATCAAGGTTTCAAAATTCAGCCGGTAGAGACTGCGGTGCGGAACAATGATGACATGAGCATTCCGGGGCAATAACGCTTCCGCCGGTTTGACTAACATGTTATAGAGCGCAGTGCCGCTGGGCGAATCCTCCAGCTTGCGCCGCTCCTGCACCTGCGCGTTATACGATTCAATGAGCTGAGCGATCTCATGCTGCGCCGGAAGGCGGAAAAGTTTGGCCTGAGATGCAGTAATGGCCCAGAGATACGATTCCTGGTCTGACAACCAATAGGCAAATACAATTTCATTCTGGTGCAATGTTCCCTGTACCTGATGGAGGTCCAGTTTGGACTTTGGGGCATCCATGCCCATGCCTTCTGCCAGCGTGCGCGCGCGGCTGAACTCGGCGATTTGCATTGCCTTAAACTCCCTGCCCTGATTAACCAGGAAGCGCACATAGCCATCGTAAAAAGCCGCAGCGTCAAGAAAAGAGAGAAGCTTCTCCTCTTGCTTGATTTCAGAACGGGCCGTTTCAACCGTGTGAATGGCGTCGCGGAAGGCGCCGTCTGCTTCCTGCACTTTTCCAAGCTTTACATATAGATCGGCCAAGTTGCTTTGCGACTGCCAACGTTCAGAATCATCACTCTTACTATTAGCGATGATTTGCTTAAACAAGTCCACTGCCTTTTCCAACTCACCTTTGGCAGACGCGATCTCCGCGCTGGTAAGCAGGTAAGAAATATAGAGAGGGCTTTCCGGTTTGCTGCCGCCCATCTGCTCGACACGCCGGTTGTATTCTTCCGCTTTAGGCAGGTTGTGGCGACCTAACTCATTCCCTGCCAAACCAAGCAGGCAATCTCCTATGGCTGTGTCTCCAGGATTTTTCAAACTTTTTAGCAGATCGAGAGCCTGCAAATAAGAGGTTGCCGTAGCTTCATAGTTCTGCTGGGCAAAGTACTGGTCCCCCAAGTTAAGAAGCCAGTGTTGCTGGTCGTCTGTATTGCCCAGACTAGCGGCTAGAGCTTCCGCCTGCTTACTATATGAACTGGCATTCGGAAAATCGCCGAGTTCGTAAAAGCTCCTACCCAAATTGCCGAGGGTCTTTTCCTCCGCCCTGCGCGCATGCAGGAACCGCGCGGAGGCGAGCGCTTCTTTAAAGCGGTCAATCGCCTCGTCAAAGCGCTGTCCCTCCATGGAAATCCCCCCAAGACTACCTTCAGCATTTACTTCCAGAAAGGGCTGCGTGTGCTGGCGGGCAAAAGTGAGCGCTTCAAGAAAATAGGGTTGGGCTTTTGCGGGGTCACTCTGTGCCAACCAAAGTGAGCCATGGATCAGTGCAACATCGCCCAGAGAATCGGGGCTACCAACAGTAGCTATACGCTGCGCATCAGAAATGCGGAGCTCTGCATCTGAAAATTTCCGGAGGCGCCAAAGCCCGCGGGCCTGGATAAGCCGCCGCCGGACGGCAAACTCACCGTTGGCAAGCTCTTGAGGAGGATCGGTCTCCAAAAGGTCTAACGAATCTGGTGCCCGGCCTTGAGCGACCAAAGCTTCTGCGCGAAGAACGCGAAACTTGTAATTCCAAATTTGGTCTGTGTTGCGCGTTTGCTCAAAACCCTGTTCGGAGGATTGCAAAGCTGCGTCAATATCGCCGGATTGCAACTGGGCAAAGGTATCTGCATAACGCTGGGACAAGGAAGGCCCTGCATGCGATTTACATCCGCAAGTCAGGGCCGCCAGAATGAGTAGCAGGATTAATTCTACGGATATGTCGTGGGACCCGCACCGCCGCCAGTATTTCCATTGTGAATGTTCCCCTCTCCTGAGGAGCACATCTCCACACGCAGCATGTTCAGGTACCGACGTTCTTTTTGGATGATGATTTCTGCCAGGCGAACGACGCCGAACTTGGGAATACAGATAATAGGCCCATAGCCTTGCAACTCCGAATCCGAGCCGACGTGGTCCGGCAGGTTCAGATGCGCTGCCGCCGAGCATGAATAAGCTGTGGCGTTCTTTCGTGTTGTTTCCTGCTTCCATGCCGCGACCCGCTTTGCAACCCCGTTCAAGGCGTGATACTCGCCTTCCAATTCCTGCAGTTGCTTGTCTTTCAATTTCACCAGACCAGACAAGAATAGCAAGTGGTCAGCTTTTCTTGTCTTGACCGCCTGGTCCAGCTTTGCATAGGTATCATGATTGTGAAATTCGTGAGTGGATAATTTTATATTGATCGGGTGCCCGCATATCCGCAAATTTTCAAAGTGGCTGCCGGTGATATCAAAACTGGATTCTTTAGCACCACTTTCGTCCGGCGAATAAACGGCCACACGCGAAACAATCTTATCAGCAGTAATGATGCCTGCAATATCCAGGCCTTCAATTACCGAATACGCAAAGCTGGTATGGATGTTGTGGCAATCATCAAAGCTTCCGCCTACTTCTGTATAGGCTGAACGGAATGACATGATGCCATCGAGTTGAAAATTATCAGTGCGGGCAAAGCCACGCCCGCCTCCTGGAGACAAAGTGCTTGCCGCTTGCGCAGCAATGCTTTTTTGAGTTGGACGAAGCAGCTCTCCGGATACGCCGAAGGCTGTAGCATGATATGTGTGGTTGCAGTGGTGATGCGCGCATTCCCTGGCCATTTTTACTCCGCTATACCTGGAAGAATCTTTAGATACCGATGGGCACCGGCCTTGCACAGGAACAAGTTAACGCTACTCTAGCATCGCCAAGGCTGGCATAGCTAGATAGTAGTTAGAGTCCAGGCGGCCTCTATACAGACGAAGAACGTAAAACTCCAGCCTATTCCTTTGCTTCAATCTGAAAACTATATTGAGTCACTTCAGTCTTTTGTCCAACTGCATTTAAACCATGGATAATAATCAAATAGGTTCCGGGCATGATAACGCTTGAATCCAGCGAGAAATGGATTGTGTCTTTGATCTGTTCAGGGGAGATAGGAATGCTTGCCTTGAGCTGTCCGGACTCAGTTTGAATGCGGCCTTCATACGCGGCAAAGTCGCCGGGTTGCAGCACCTGAATGCTCACGTCAAACCTGGTGTCTGGAGCTAAAGTAAGTTTTTTTACGCCTCCAGCCTTGGCGCCATCACTCAGAAAGAGGCTGGGCGTGACCTTTGCCTGCTTCAGGCTATTGATCATCCGGCTCTGGTAAACGTTAAAGGCGGAAGCGCTAATCAATAAAGCCAGCACGGTCATGGTAAAAGGTTGGCCTACGTGGGCGATCAACCGGGACACGAAGCCGGGAACCGGGGTTGATGCCTCAGGGCCGATCTGGCGGAGTTGGCTGACAAGCTCAGTGCCGACCTTTACCTGATCAAAGCAGATCTGGCAGGAGAACAGGTGCTCTTCGTAGGCGTCTCGCTCGTCTTCAGTCATTTCGCCGAGCAGATACTGCTCCGCCATAAGATTCCTGGCTGCTTCTTCGTGTTCAATGGTTCTTGCGTTCATAAACTTACCTCTTGTTTCAGTGGCACGCTCCTTACGGAGCGTTAGTTGTTCCTTCTTTTGTACAGCTCCCCGAACTTGTTCGTCGCCCGATGAAACAAAACGCGAAGATAGTTGCGGTCTACACCAAAATCGTTGCAAACATCGTCATTGTCGCGGTCCTCAAAGAAGCGCGCGAGCAGCAGCTGGCGGTCCCTCTCAGGCAATTCAGAGAGGATGGCCTGCACCAGTTTCCTGCTTTCCTTGCGCTGCATCAGCTCATCGAGGCTTAAGCGCTCATCCGCCACGTCAGTCGAATCGAGCGGGTCATGCTTATTGCCATGGTCGCTGCGCCGGGTTTCCGAGCGAACGTTTTTACACATGGCATGCACGTAAGCACCCAAGGCGGGAGGGTTGACGATTTTACCGGCCTGAACTGCTGTCCAGACACGGCAGAATGTCTCCTGAATAATGTCTTCAATGGTGTGAGAATCCTCACCGCGCGCGCGCAGGGTGAGTTTTAGCCGCTCACTGAAATAGGCGACAAAATGGGCCTCGGTGGCAGGATCATGTGCGCCGAGGCGACGGAGATACTCTTCATCGAAGGAGTAGAAGTCCACTGGTACTCTGTTTAACCAGTATACGTCAGGCTTCGCAGGCTTTTGTTGTTGTTTTGGGGGAGGAACGGGGGCGTGAGACAGACAGAGCAATGCACCGCTTTGCTTGTTGCCTTCAACCCGAGAATGTAAAGACGTATTTTTCACGTTCGAAAAATCCCAAAATGGAACAATTTCTAATTAAAGCCTGCGAAACGGCAGATCAGAACCAAAATACAAACCAGGCTGCAAATCGCCCATGGCCAGCGCGGACATGGCAGTGGCTGTTGCTAAAATTCCTTGCTCATCGTGTGTCTCTGGCTGATGGGAACGGATGGAAAGTGGCGCAAGCAGAGCAGATCCGGGCCACGAACCATCTGACTGTTGCATGCCACGGAGATCGGCCAAAAGAGGCCAGCCGCTTTGCATACGTAACCGCATCAGGCAGCGCAGCAGCAAGGCCTGTTCCCAGGCACTTTCCGCCCGATATTGCGTAGTCATCCGGCGCACTGTATTCACTACAAACCAGGGCGCCATGCCGGGTTCCCAATCCAAGAGGGTGGAGGAAACAAAGAATCGCGATGACAGACGGCAATGCGCTCCGAGAACATCTGTGCGCAGGTGCGCTGCCAGAAACTCAGAGGCAGCGGTATCAATGGAATTTAATGCTCTGGTTGCAATGGCGGTCACGTCTGGAGCGCTGGCTGCGAGAGGATTTTCCGGGACCGAGCCAACGGGATTCATGGCAAAGCCGCCGTCACTACAACGGCTGCGCCCAATCAGATCTAATGCTTCATTCGGCACTGGCCGGCCATGTTGACGCAAAGCCGTAACTGCCCAGGCGGTGGAATCGGCGTCGTCTGGTGATCCGGTGGCCCCAAAGCCCCAGCCGCCCGTAGAGGTACGAATTTCAACGAGCCAGTTCAGTGACTCTTCAATCTGCTGGCGCTGAGAGTAGCTGATATATTCAGCAGAAATTTCACCCAAACGGGTAAGAACATAGGCAGTTACCCAGCTTGCCGATTCCTGGATTGCCGGAGCAAACAGGCTCCAGCTCTTTTGGCGACGCCGGGAAAACAGGAATTCTAGTCCGGCAGCAATTGCATCCGCACTGGCACTTTGCGGCACATAGTTGCTTCCGGTGCGCCCTGCCGACTTCACGATTTGACCATCCGACTCAGACTGTTGATCAGTCACGTTCGCTCCAGTGAAAAGTCCTGCGGGATCCCAAACGAGGGAGTTCTTTGCGCCCCACTGAATAACTAGTGATAAACGCGTGGCGGGCGTTTCATTGTGGGTGGAAGAAAGATCAATAATGTGTTGCCAAATGCTATAAGTCTTGTATTTTGTGTGGTTTGTTAGCCTTCAAAGGCGGCCTTGCAGAGCGCAGTCTTCTATGTGAATACACCTTGCTGGCGCCTTCTCTCATCGTTGAATACCCAGAAGCAAGGTTTATGAGAATTATTAGATTTTTTTAGAAATCGTTAAAAACTTCCTGATCGATTGGCAACGGCAATCATGCCGATGGCTGAAGATGTCAACGGTATTTAATCCACTGTGATGTGGAGCTTTCCGCACGTAAACACGATTGTTTTCCATATCTTCACAAAATGTGGTCCTGAAGAAAAATCACCAGGGCAGGAAAAGGATCGTATAACGACGCAATATTAAATTTCCTAATCTAATAGCCAAGCCTATATTTTCTCGGCTAGGTTGTACTCACACATCAGCCCCTTCCGGGAACTCAACGGGGCTGAGCTAATGGACTCCAAGTTAGATCGTTAAGCGGACACCGCGGCGGCGCATTCCTTTGTTCCACGCCTTCGCACCCGTTTGCTCTGACGATGAATGCCTGGAGCCACTCTAAAGGAGACAAGCAAGTGAGAAGCAGTCGACGGATATTCCCTCTATTCCTGGCCGGGTTATTTCTCTGCGTATTTGCGCAGAAGAATGCCCATGCCCAAGCAGCAGTAGCTCCGGTAGCAAACCCATGTGCGCGTTTGGCCGCGGGCAGCACTGTACATAACCCTCCAAGCCTCTTCAGCAAGAACGGTGTGCTCTTAGTCAACTTCTCTTACCAGACAAGAACAGACGCCGATGGCCGCCAGCTCTTTTGTTTTATGACGCCCGACGGCAAAGAGAACCCAACCCTGCACGTGCAACCAGGCGACCACCTGATTGTGAATGTAACCAACAATGTTCCGGCTTCCGGTGGAATGACGATGGCCATGTCGCCAAAAGACCAATGCGGCGACTCCATCATGACCGCAACTTCCATGAATATTCACTATCATGGCACCAACACCTCGCCCGTTTGCCATCAGGACGAAGTGATTCACACCATCATCAATTCAGGCCAGAGTTTCCAATACAATCTGGCATTCCCCACCGATGAACCTTCAGGACTCTACTGGTATCACCCACACATCCACGGAATCGCCGAGCCAGCCGTACAAGGCGGAGCTTGTGGAGCAATCGTGGTTGAAGGCCTGCAGAACCTGCAGCGCGCCGTGGCTGGATTGCGCCACCGCGTTCTGCTGATTCGCGACCAGACGGTTGCCGGCCTGCCTGACCCTGGCGGCGACATTCCCGCCTGGGACCTCACGCTCAATGATATTCCCATTGCTTATCCGGCCAACACGCCTGCCATCATCCGCATGCAGCCAGGTGAAAAGCAGTTCTGGCGCGTAGGCAACATCTCCGCGGACAGCCTGGTTGATCTGCAAGTGCGCTTTGATGGCGTTCCGCAAACGCTGCAAATCGCAGCCATTGACGGCGTGCCCACGGGCTCACAAGATGGCTCACGGCAGGGAACTCTTGTGCCAGCCAACCATGTGCTTATTCCCACGGCAGGGCGCGCGGAATTTATTGTTCCAGCGCCTCAAACCTGGGTAAAGAAGGCAGTCTTCATTACCCGCAGCATTGACACTGGCCCGGCCGGCGACAATGACACGCAGCGCACGCTGGCCAAAATCCAGCTCGGTGCAGACACCTTCTCTGACGCCGATGGCACGGTCCCAGCCGTAAATGCGGCGCCTGGCATCCAGCGTTTTGAAGGACTGGCCACAGCCCGCGTCAATACCCGGCGCAAGCTGTATTTCTCTGAGGTTATCTCTGACCCCAATGACCCCGCCAGCCCCACGGATTTCTTCATCACCGTGGACGGCGCAACACCCGTAAAGTTTGACCCGTCTTTGCCTCCGGCCATTGTGACCACGCAAGGGCAGGTTGAAGAATGGACCATCGAGAACCGGGCCACTGAAAACCACGAATTTCACCTGCACCAGGTCCACTTCCTGGTGGAGTCACAGGATAATTTCCAGATCAACGGCAGCACTGTCCAGGCCAGCATCAACGGCCAGTTTGCGGACATGGTCCAGGTTCCTTACTGGGACGGCAATCCAAAGCATCCTTTTCCCAGCGTAAAAGTGCGCGTGGATTTCCGCGGCCCGGACATCGGCGACTTCGTCTATCACTGCCACATCCTCGGACATGAGGACAATGGCATGATGGCCATTGTTCGCGTGCTGCCGGCCAAAAATTCCAAAGGCATTGAACGCCCCAAAACCATAGCGTCCAACCAGGCCGGCCAGAAAGATGGCATCCCCACGGCCGGTTCCACCCAGGTAGCTCCCGCAGGCGTAGGCCTTGCCACTCAGGTAGAAGCCAATCAGGCTGATGTAAACAAGGCCACTTTGGTAAAGACCTCCGCCGCCGGCGCTGCCAATGTCTCCACTTTGGATTGGACAGAAATGGAGATGCTGCCATAGACAAAATGTGTTGAGCCTGTTTTCTTCTCCCTTTGCGGCTTCAGGATTATTTGAAGCCGCATTTTTCATCCCCCATCCCACTCAACCCCGGAAATATAGGCACCCGATTGTTCCTGTGTTCTGTTCAGCCTCTGCTAAATAACGCAAATAAAAAGAGAGAAAAATAAGTCAACTCAGCAAAATCGCTACAAGCTTATCAATCTCTGCTAATTCAGATTCTAGGTGTTGCCTCATGAAGGCACGCTGACGTGCAGTCGATGAGTTCACAGGAAATTCTCCCGCCTCTAATGCCTTGATTGCCGCATCCCGCGCTTTTGCGCCCAACTCAGAAAGTCTCTGATGGGCCCTATTCTTTTGGTCGAAGATGGGAATAGGCAATTCGAGCAGCTTCTTCTCAATATCACGTTCCCCCATTAGTCCGGTGGACTGGAATGGCTTGATGGCTTGATTTGCCGTTTCTGAATTCAATACCGCCACAAGATAGTGCGCCTCACGGACATCAGAAAATGCGGCCCAATACAATTTGTGCTCAACAACAAAGCGCGAGTGCTCAGCGCGATCAAAATATGCTGCTGAAACATTTGTGCCCGCTGCGTTGTAAAGTACTAAATGGCGGTGCGATAGTGACTGTATTGTTAATCCCTTCTGATAGTCGAGCCGCTCATACAATGTTTGTTTATCCGCTTTGTCTCCCCGTTTTTCGCCCCATAATTTTTCTGCGGTCTGCATCCACCTCCCAAATTCCCGATAGCCTTCTTTCATCAGTTGGGTGGCTTCAACAACAACCAATAATCCATTCTTTTCTTCAATCGGCAAAACAACAGTAGCAGGGGGCAAGTGAACATAGGGAACCAAATGACGTGAAAGCGCTGTTTGGTAAATGAACTTGCCCTCAACTAGGCCGCTCATTTGGATATCGTCATATGGCTTTTTTGCTTCAGCCGCTTGCTCTGGATCTGTCTCTGCCCAATATTGAGCTTTCTCATCAACATTGCTGTCCAGGTCTTTTACCTGAACGAAGTAGAGACTCCGTGGAAGGATTGTGGCACCCTGCTTAAAGTTTGGCGCATATCCGCTCCCCTTTGAGGGCGATTTAGCTCCAGGCGCGGTTGAGAGAGCTGCGCGTGAGCCAAGGTAGATAACTCGCCCTTCCTTTGATTCGTTTTCAAGATATTTTTTCGCAATCTCCCAGTTCACATCCCGACCCGGCAGTTTCCCACTCCATTCCAGTACGGGAAGTTTTTCCCAAGCATTTCCGGGCGTTACCTCTCGTTTTGCAAACAAGACGCACGCTGGAACATTGAATAACGGCTCGACCTCCCATAAATCCCAATAACCGCTGAGTCTAAATCTTGCTTCGCTTGAATATTTACGCTGAATAAGGTTTTGGTGTTGATCTGCGCTGAGGACTCCCCTAGGCATCACAAACCCAAGGCGAGCCGTAGTATTGGCAAATGTTGCCATTGCATGTGCCAAGAATACAGTCGCGAGTTCCATCTGTGTGAATAGCTTTTGAGATTTAGGCGCGATCTTGTATTTGTCAACAGCCCTTCGTTTGATTTCATCCTGGTAATCAGGATCAGAAATATACCGATAAGAGAGCCATGGCGGATTTCCTAGAATAAAATCGAATTGTTGTTTGAGCATTGCAGGCCGATAGCTGTTACGAATAATGAATGACCAAATGGAGTTTTTCTTTTCTCTGATCAAATCGGCTAAATCCTTCGTAAACGACCACAAAGCATCCAGAATCAATTCGTATTCAAGCTGGTTCGAAAGATCGGGAGTTGCCTTTTCCAGATGCTTTTTCATCGTTTGCCGGGAATCTTTGCCAGCCCTTGCATGCTCCTCGGCCACTGAGGCACAGGCTGCTATTGCGTCATCAAAAAGTTCTGGGCTGTGGATGAGCATCAAAGGTACAACGAAGCTTCTTTGGTCCTCTTTTTTACTCCCAAACCTAATTTCGACTCCACTCAGTTGTTCGTAAAGGTTTTGTTCGACCTCTCTAGGTAGAAAAAGTGAATCTGCCATGTACACAGGGATTTGAATTGGCTTTCTCGCGGCATTGACTAACTTACCCAGCGCCAAGACATAAGTCGCGCGCGATATTGTTACGGCGACGGGATGAATGTCAATTCCTTGAACATTGCTGAGAATAAGCTTGAGCTTCTCATTGTCGGTGCCGTCTTTATTATTTTTTAGAAAATGCGTCACCGTAGCTCGGAGAAAGCTACCGGAGCCACAGCTTGGATCAAGAACGGATTTATATCCATGTTTCGGAAGCAACTCACTGATGATCCGTTCACAAAGCCAATCAGGAGTATAGTATTCGCCAAGATCATGGCGGTCTTTGGGATCAATTAACTCCTGGTAAACACCCTTCAGCACATCTTCGCGCACTTGGGAGAGGTCATATTCAGTGAGATGAGATAGAATGCGCTCCCAGGTTCCTGCAAGTATTTTTTCCGCTTCAGAGCCGCGAATCCAGTGAAAGAAATCGTCATCTACTAGATTCGCCAAACGCTTTGATTTGAAGTATTGGCCAGAAAGAACGTCTTTCGCGACTTTGCCAAGATTGTCACTGCTCTTACCGTGCGATAAAGCGGCCCAGATTAGCAATCTTGCGATGCTTGCGAGATATGTGTGCCGCAGGAATAGGTTTTCAAGTTCGGAAATTTGTTCGGCTGTTTCCCGATCTTTAACCGCAGTGGTATCTTCCGTCAACCGACCGTAGGTGACCATCAGATATCTTTGCCATGTATCAAAGGCAAGTTTTGCCTCCGACCCTCCGTTGACCTTGCCCCAGGCACGTCTGAGCGCGGCCATACTGTCCCCATAAAGAAGGCTTACACCGAAGTCGAACTGAAAACGCTTAGCGGTGGGCTCTATCTGTTGTTCTCTAAATAAAAAACTTGTGAGCCACAACCAAAAAGATGCGAGAGTCTCTTCTGTTATGGTGAAGTCGCGCAGATCCTCAAGTGTAACGGTTTCCGGCGTGGGGCTTGTACCAGCACCTAACACAGGGCGGTAAAGCCTCCAATTAATACCGTCAGAAGCAACCGCGAGGAGAGAGCGAGGGACTTTGTCTTTCTGCCATGTTCCAGCTACATATTCCCTAAGCTGGTCTTTCGCTTCATTGAGGGTTGCTGAGAGAGATTTCTCAAATTCGATAATTGCATTGCCATAATAGGCATCGACAAAGCCTTTTTTCTGACCATCTGTTCGCTTAATCCGAATGAGTTTTTCGACGCCACGCGAATATTCAGTTACCGCGATTGTTCCGGGGAAAAGTTCTCCAATTAAGCTTGCGAATCGTGACCGCTTTGCCGATTCGTTATTAAGGGCCTTGACCTCTTTCAGGTAAGCCCGAAGAGTCTCTCTAACTTTCGGTTCTAGTGCGTCGGACATTTGCGAGAGTATATCAAGGAGGCATTAGAGCGCGCTCCGCTTTGCTGCGCGCTTGGTGCTGCGCCTACGGCGCTCGATGTTGCCGCAAGCCTACCCAGACCTGCTGGTCTGGGCTAACTCATGACGCGCCTACGGCGCTGGATGGTGGCCAAATCTTTTGTGTTGCAGGTGCGCTGGCGCATGCAGGTGTGCTGGCCATGGAAGATAAATCGGCAGGATGGGATTTTGTCCATTGGCCTAATTCGCAATTGATTCGCTTTATGGGATCGGCTATAGTCTGGCAGCGCCTCAGGGTGTGAGCAGGTTTTGGTCTTTGAAAAATAGCAGTCAGCGTTCAGCAATGAGTTTGCAGCCAAATCAGTCCCGAAAACGGGCATAAAAAAACTCCGACCGGTCGGTCACCGCTCGGTCGAATGTAGGTTCGCCTTTTGTTTGCAACAAAACGTCTATGCCGGGTGGGGGGCTGGCTGAAAAACG
This sequence comes from Candidatus Angelobacter sp., assembly GCA_036496365.1. Classification (GTDB taxonomy): domain Bacteria; phylum Acidobacteriota; class Terriglobia; order Terriglobales; family Acidobacteriaceae; genus Angelobacter. The sequence goes on from DASXLK010000128.1 coordinate 67,340, forward strand.
CAGGCAGAGGGCCACAGAAATTGGCAAATGGGGTAATTTGGTAATCGGGTAATTTGAACCCTAACTCTACGCCAATCGGCGCTAAAACTCTGAAGTCCGCGCCAATCTGGGATGGGTATAGGAGGGGGGATGGGGAGATTGCCAAAATCGCCGGAATTGCCAAAATTGGCAAATGAAAGTCCGGAAAAATCTCACCACTGATTTGCACTGATTCGGAAGGAATCGCCGAGATCGGAAAAAGCAACGCCAAGACCGTTTTCCGCAAAGAGCACAGAACGTCACAACCAGCTTCGCTATACGCGGGCCTGCGCGCAGGAGGGATTTAACGCCCTTTTCCCCAATCCGGTAAAATGCCTTGTTAAGCCTGCGCTCCGGCGCAATCCCTGAGCACCCTAAAAAACTATGCGAAGCTTTGAGAGCCTTTCAGAACAGGAAGTACTTGCCCTGGCAATTGCGCTGGAGGAAGAAGATGAACGCGTCTACGGCGACTTTACCGAAAGCTTCCGTAAAGATTTTCCCGCCACCGCGGCCATGTTTGAAGAGATGCGCGAAGAGGAATCGACGCACCGGCGCAGGCTGATTGAGCTGTATCGAGTGAAGTTTGGCGAGCACATTCCGCTGATCCGGCGCGGAGACGTGAAAGGCCTGGTCAGCCGCAAGGCCATCTGGCTTACACAGCCGCTCCGTCCGGAGGCCGCGCGCAGGCAGGCTTCAACCCTGGAAGTGGAGACGCGTCTTTTTTATGAGAAGGCGGCTTCACGCACGCAGGACGCGAGTATCCGGCAGCTGCTGAACGATCTGGCGCAGGAAGAGCGCGACCATGAGTTGCGCGCCGAAGAGCTGGGCCGCGACAAACTGGACGACGCTACGCGCGGCCAGGAAGACGAAGCCAGCCGCCGGCTCTTTGTGCTGCAAATTGTGCAGCCGGGGCTGGCCGGCCTGATGGATGGTTCAGTCTCAACGCTGGCGCCGGTTTTTGCCGCGGCGTTTGCGCGGCATGAATCGCACTTTGCATTTCTGGTGGGGCTGGCAGCTTCACTGGGTGCGGGCATCAGCATGGGATTTGCCGAGGCGCTCTCTGACGATGGCAGCCTTACCGGACGCGGGCATCCGTGGGTACGCGGGCTGGTTTGCGGATTGATGACGACGCTGGGCGGAATCGGCCATACGCTTCCGTTTCTGATTCCATCATTCCGGATTGCGACTGTTGTAGCCGTGATTGTGGTGATTGCCGAATTGGGAGTGATCTCATGGGTGCGCCACAGATATATGGATTCACCGTGGGTTTCCGCTACGCTGCAAGTGGTGCTGGGCGGAACGCTGGTGTTCATTGCCGGCGTGCTGATAGGGAATTCGTAACTGGGAAAGAGGCAGGCGCTACTCGCGCATGTCGACGCCCCAGCCATCCTTCTTCATCTCACTATGCAGCCAGCGTTGCAGGCTGGTGCGGAGAGCGGTGGGAAGATCGTCAAACTGGATTCCGTACTGGCCGGTTTTGTTGGTCCAGGTAACACGTCCGGAGAACTCGGTTGGCGCTTCACTGTTGCCGCCGGGAATGGGGAAGATAAGAGACACGGGAGCGCCCGATTTCAACACTCTCTCGGTTTTGGTGCCTGCTCCACCGGCGCTGATATTGAGGAGCATGGCGTCAAATTCTTCGCCGGCATATTTCATTTTGATGGGCAGCTCAAGCTGTGCGCGATAGTAACGCTGCTGACTCATGCTGAGCGTGCCGGAGGAGTTGTCCAGGCCGGCTTCACGATAGGTCTTGAGTTTGCGAATCAGGGTGCGACGGGAGATGCCAAGAGCTTCAGCGGCGCGTCCCTGGTTGTTGCCGTTTTTCTCCAGCGCTTGCAGGATGGCGCGTTTCTCCACCTGGTCAAGATCAGCGGAGGCAGGTTGCTGGCGGCGGCTGGCGCTGACTGAATCGGGAAAGCGCAGGTCTGAAGCAATGATTTCAAAGTGCGCATTTTGCGCCTGCAACACCGCGCCGAAGACAACGTTTTTTAGCTCACGCACGTTGCCGGGCCAGTTGTAGTAAAGCAGGGTGTCAATCGCGTCCTGGGTAAAGTGGGAATCGGGATAGTGCTGGTGCAGGACCTGTTCGGCGATGCCGAGCACATCTTCGGGCCGTTCACGCAGCGGCGGAACTTCCAGCTGGAATTGCGCCAGACGATGATAGAGGTCACTGCGGAAGCGTCCGGTTTTTACCAGGTCTTGCAGATTGTGGTTGGTGGCGGCCACCACGCGCACGTCAACGGTGACTTTTTTGCTTGCGCCCAGACGATAGTAAGGGACGCCATCGAGCACGCGGAGCAGTTTGACCTGAACTTTTAAATCCAGGTCGCCGATTTCATCGAGGAAGAGAGTGCCTTTATGGGCCATCTCAAAAAAGCCGGGCTTCATGGAGTCAGCGCCGCTGAACGCGCCTTTTTCATAGCCAAAAAGTTCGCTCTCAACCAGATGTTCAGGAATGGCCGCGCAGTTCACGTCAACCCAGGGATTGTTGCAACGCAGGGAATGATCATGGATGGAGCGCGCAATCATCTCTTTACCCGTGCCGGTTTCGCCCACAATCAAAACGGCAGCCGGATGGCGCGCCACTTTTTCCGCCAGCTTCATCACACGCTGCAAAGATCCGCTGCGGACGATGAGATCAAGCTTGTCGCCTTTGGAGGGACCGCTGCTGGGTGAGTCCTCGTCTTCAGACACGGGTGTTGACGGGACGATTTTAGGTGGATAAAGCATTGTGTCTTTGAAAGTTAATAGTGCAGCAACTTGGGTTCCCAAGCAATAGAGAAATCCCGCGCACAACTGTCTTAATCGGCAAAAACAAAGCCGGCCGGGAGAGTTTCCCGGCCGGGCTGATGGAGTATAGATGTAATGTTAGTGGTTAACGTCCCCAGATCGCGCTTTTTAGTGTCCCCATATCACACTCATGGCTTGTGTGAATTTTTTGCTTTTGCGTCCAACGGCTTGTCCCCATACAAGGCTGTCTGCCTGCTGGAAGATGCTCTGTCCCCAGACCAGAGACTGGCCCCAGACCAGGCTGGATGCCTGCGGCGTGCTCTGTCCCCAGACCAGCGAGCTGCCCCAAACTAAGGAGTTGCTGTTCAGGACGCTGCTGCCCCAGACCAGTGAGTTACCCCAGACCAGTGAGCTTCCCCAAACCAGTGAAGAACCAGTGATGCCGGAGGTAACAGTGACCGTTCCATCAAGTTGCGGCACCGCGACAGGTGAAGCAGCAGCCACGCTCATAGTGTCTGTGCTGTTCAACGCTGCGGGAATGTTTACATAGCCAGCGCCGACGGTGAAAATATCGTGCTGGAGATAGCGGTTGGCATTTTCATCGGTATCAAACCATGTGTAGCCGGCGACGAAGCTCTTGGTTGCAGTCTTCATGATCCGGGCCTTAATGGTGTCAGGGTTAGCGCCGTGGTCTTTTTGCAGCATGAGGGCAACAGTTCCGGTTACTACCGGCGCTGCCATACTGGTTCCGCTCAGCGTGAAGTAGCTGTTTGCACTAGTGGTGGAAGAATAAACTGCGCTGCCGGGCAGCAGGCCAGATAAGGTGCTTCCCTGGTCCATGAGTGAAATAATCTTGTTGCCCGGAGCAACCACGTCTGGCTTCACAATGTGGTCAAACAAGGATGGTCCCTTGGAGCTATAAGTGTCCACCGTGTCATCGCCGGTGCTGACTGTGTTGTAGGTATCCACGGCGCCTACCGTAATTACATAAGGGTCGTTGCCGGGAGAGTTGATCGTGGCATAACCGTTGATGCCTGAAACGTCAGTGCGGCCGTCATTGCCGGCGGAAACTACCACTGTGATGCCCGCCTGATAGGCGCTTTCAACTGCCTGATCTACCGGGTCCTGCTGATAGCTTTCAAATACGCCTCTGCCCAGCGAGAGGTTAATTACTTTGATGTTGTACTGACCTTTAAGATCAATGGCACGCTGAATGGCTGCAATCAGGGCGGAGTCAGTTCCAGAGCCGTTCATGTTGAGCACTTTCAGGTTGACCAGATTTACTTTTGGAGCCACGCCGCGGATGAGTCCACCCTGCATGGTTACTGAAGAAGCGCCGTTACCTGCGATAATGCCGGCTACGTGTGTGCCATGTCCATAAAGATCTGCCGGGCTTTCGCCGCTCACAAAGCTTTCGTTATAGATGACGCGCGTATTGCCGCTGGCGTCGCGCAAATCCGGATGGTCGCTGATGCCGCTGTCGATTACTGCGACGGTGACGCCGGTTCCATCCCAGCCATTGTTCTGTGCCCAATCCGCGCCAACACTCTCAATGTAGTGGTCGGTCGATTTCATTTCAATCGTGCGGTCAGGGGAGATGTAAGCGATATCAGGATCATTGACCAGCGTTGCCAGACCTTTGCGTGAGACATTGAAGTGGCCGCCCCGAATAGAAGTAAGATTGCGTTTTAAAAGACCACCCTGTGCACTCACTTTGTTGAAGTGGCGAGCAACCGGCTTATCGGAAAACTGAATGATCACATCCATGCCGTCGTTTTGTGACAGCAGTCCGGAAGTTACCTGCTGCAATTGATCGGCAAGGTCGTCAGAAGCTTTTTTGTTTTTTGGGTTCGCGGCTTGCGCAACTCCAACAGACACAATGCCCAGAAGGGCGAGTTGAAGAAGCCAGGGCAGGAACTTTTTCTTTTTCGGTTGTATTGCGAATTCATCTCCGTCGTGGCGAATCATGTTTTTAAACTCTCCTTGTTAAGTTCCGGGTTCGCTGGTTTCTCGCGCTTGCCGGTCTTGTTCGTTGCTTCTTGTAATGCAGCTGCACGGCCAAAAGGAGAGGTAAGTAACCCACATATTTTCAATGGCTTAGACGGTAGGTATTGCAATAATGTGGCGTCGCTTTGTCACCCTGAAAAGATCTTTGGAAATTGTTAATGTTGCCGGAAAGAGTAGAGCAATAAAGAGTTTGGTAGGAAAAGAATGCCGGGTGTGCCACTCTGTCACATCTGTCCCAAAGCCCCTTGGCGCGATGCAATTCAGCTCTCAACCGCTAGGCGATTTTCACCCCAGATAAAGCTTATAAGCGGACTTTAATCCATTCAGTTTTTGGCCTTTGCTGCCGATGTACTAGCCAGGTTGTTCCGGCAACCTGACTTTCAGTCATTGATTGCGTGCATGCCTAAAAAAGCCTTAGCCCTGTTCTCGATTGTTTGCCTGTGCGGCCCCGCCGTGCTGGCGTATGGTGCCTACAGCTTTCATGCGGACAATCTTTTCAAGTTCATCGCATATCTTGTGATTTGTATGCTGGCCTCACGCCTGAAGGTGAGACTTCCTGGAATTGATGGCAGCATCTCAGTCAACTTCCTTTTTATTCTGCTGGGAATTGTTGAGCTGAATTTCAGCCAGACCCTGGCCATCGGATGCGTGGCCACGCTCGCGCAGCTCTTTCGTGGCTGGGGCAATTGGCCCAAGCCGAAGCAAATCATATTCAATGTCTGCAACGCATCGAATACCATCTTTGTTTCTTATTTCTTCTATCAGTATGGACAAGCCTTCACCCGGCATAATTACTCGCTGCTGGTGCTCATTCTTACTGGTTGCAGTTACTTCCTGGGAAACACTCTTCCGGTTGCCGCCATTATTTGTTTGACTGATCAAAAAAAGCTGCGTGACGTGTGGAAAGATTGCTTCTTCTGGTATTTCCCTTACTATCTTGTGGGCGCTCTGATTTCAGGCCTGGTCAGTTGGACGAACCAGAAAGTTGGCTGGCAGACATCCTTGCTTGCATTGCCGGCAATGTTCGTAATCTACCGTTCCTACCGTCTTTACCTGACCAAGCTCGAAAATGAAAAGCAGCATTCTGAAGCCATGGCTGGCCTCCATCTGCGCACCATTGAGGCACTGGCCATGGCCATTGAAGCCAAGGACCAGACTACCCACGATCACCTGCAGCGTGTCCGTATTTATGCCATTGAGCTGGCCAAGCTGCTGGACCTTCCCTTTGATGAGGTTGAAGCGTTGCGCGCCGCCGCTTTACTGCACGATATTGGAAAGCTTGCTGTGCCGGAGCACATCATCTCCAAGCCCGGCAGGCTCACTCCTGAAGAGTTTGAAAAAATGAAGATCCACCCTGTGGTGGGCGCAGAAATTCTGGAGCGTGTACAGTTCCCCTATCCAGTGGTGCCGATTGTGCGCTGCCATCATGAAAAGTGGGATGGCTCCGGATATCCCGCAGGCCTGAAGGGTGAAGAGATACCCGTGGGCGCCAGAATTCTTTCCGTGGTGGATACGCTGGATGCCCTCGCTTCTGATCGCCAGTATCGCAAGGCGCTTCCTTTGGGCGAGGCGATGCAGCGTGTCATCGAAGAATCCGGCAAGGCATTTGATCCTAAGATCGTTACGCTTTTAACCGGACGTTATGTGGAGCTGGAAGAACTTGTTCGCACGCAGTCTGGCAACGTAGAACGGCAAAAACTTTCTACTGACCTTAAAATAGCGCGCGGGCTGGCGCCGGCCGCAGGCTTTGAAAAGCGGAAAGCTTCAGAGCCGCCCGGCAGCACAACATTCCTTTCTTCTATTGCTGCTGCCCGGCAGGAGGCGCAAACGCTGTTTGAGTTGAGCCATGAACTCGGCAATTCGCTCAGCCTGGATGAAACGCTTTCCGTTCTCGGCGTGCGCTTAAAGCGGCTTGTGCCCTTTGATTCAGTGGCTACTTACATTGTGCGCGGTGACGAACTGGTTCCTGAGCATGTGAGCGGAGACAACATCCGCCTTTTTGCCTCCCTGCGAATTCCCATGGGTGAGGGACTTTCCGGCTGGGTTGCGCAGAACCGCAAATCGATTGTCAACGGTAACCCGTCCGTGGAGCCTGGGTACGTCGATGATCCTGGGCGATTCGCTACTTTGCGTTCGGCCATTTCTGTTCCTTTGGAAGGTCTCCAGGGCGTTGTTGGCGTGATGACGCTGTATCACTCCGATCAGGATGCTTACACCTCGGACCATCTGCGAATTCTGATGGCCATCAGCTCCAAGGTGGCACTCTCGGTGGAAAATGCTCTGGCATTCCAGGTGGCGGAAAGCTCGGCGACCACGGACTTTCTTACTGAGCTGCCCAACGCGCGTTCGCTCTTCCTTCATCTGGACCGCGAAATTGCCCGCTCGCGGCGGTTGAATAATGAAGTGACGGTAATGGTATGTGACTTGAACGGATTTAAGCAGATCAATGACCGCTTTGGCCACCTTGAGGGCAATCACATTTTGAAGCTTTTTGCCCGTGGTCTCCAGAGCTCTTGCCGTGAATATGATTACGTGGCGCGCATGGGCGGAGACGAATTTGTAATGATCGCTCCAGGACTGAGCATGGCCGCAGCGGCCGAGCGTGGCAAGAGTCTGAACGAAATGTCTACCGCGGCTGGGCGCGAGGTCTGCGGTGAAGACCTGATTTCGCTAAGCATGGGGTGGGCCATCTTTCCTGGCGATGGCGCAGATGCAGAAAAGCTTCTGGCTGAGGCCGATCGCCGCATGTATATAGAAAAGCAGCAACATCATGCCCGGAAAGCGGTACGGCTCGTCCCACCACCCATTGCCGAGCCCGCGCACTTTACAGCGTAAAAGCCCCATTTTCCCCGGCCCGAGCTTCCACTCCATTTTCCAGCCAAAATAGAATTTGTGCTGCGCAGCCTGTACCATTTTCTCTTCCTGTACAGGTGGCCCAAATCGGCATACACTTTCCAGTTTTAAGAAATTTCATAAACACCTGAGGGGAATTATGCTTTGGAGAAAAGTTTTACCGTGTCTAGTCCTGGGAGTAGTGACCGCCGTTGCGCAATCCGGCAGCGCTCCCGGAGATAAGTCTGCAACAGGAACAGCCGCGCCTGGCACCGAAAATACCGTGCAACGGCCAAAATCCTTCGACCTGGGCGCAATGGATAAGAGCGTGGATCCATGCCAGGACTTTTATCAATATGCCTGCGGAACTTGGCGCAAAAACAATCCGATTCCTTCTGACCAGTCGCGCTGGGGACGCTTCAATGAGCTGGCCGATTACAACCGCCAGTTCCTCCACAACATTCTGGAAAAAGATTCTGCCAGCAATCCCAAGCGGACGCCGGTGCAGCAGAAAATCGGCGATATGTATGCCTCCTGCATGGATGAAACCAAGGTCAATACGCTGGGCAAAGCCCCATTGGGCCCGATCATGAAGCGCATTGCCGCAATCACCACCAAAGAGCAGGTCATCACGACCGTTGCGTATCTGCACAGCGTCGGTGTGCAGGCCTTGTTTGGATTTGGCGCCGGATCTGACCTGCATAATGCCAGCATAGAAATTGCTAATATCAACCAGGGCGGCCTGGGTCTCCCCGAACGCGACTACTACTTTGATAAGACCCCTAAAGGGGAAGAGACACGCAAAAAGTACGTGGAGCACGTGGGCAATATGTTTGTCCTGCTGGGCGATGACGATGCTACTGCCAGAAAAGAAGCGCAGACCGTGATGGACATTGAAACCAAGCTGGCGGATGCCTCTTTTCCACGCGTAAAAATGCGCGATCCTTCGAGCCGCGATCACAAGATGAAATTGACTGAACTGGAAACGCTGGCTCCGAACTTCCATTTCACCAAGTTCTTTGTTGCCTCTGGCGCGCCATCTTTTACTGAAGTCAATGTTGCTCCGCCGGACTTTTTCAAAGCGGTCGATGGCGTAATTGAAAGCGTCTCAGTAGATGACTGGAAGACCTATTTGCGCTGGCACGTCGCAAGAAGCGCGGCGCCGGCTCTCTCTGAAAATTTTGTAAAAGAGAACTTCAGCTTCTATGGCCAATACCTGGCCGGGCAGAAAGAAATCCAGCCGCGCTGGAAACGCTGCGTACAAACCACTGACGGCCTGCTGGGTGAAGCGCTGGGCAAGCCATACGTGGATGAAACCTTTGGTGCTGACGGCAAAGCCCGCATGCTCAAGATGGTGAATGCGCTGGAAGCCGCGCTGGGCCAGGACATTGAAGGCCTGGAGTGGATGACGCCTGAAACCAAAAAGCAGGCGCTGGTAAAACTGCATGCAATCACCAACAAAATCGGCTACCCGGATACGTGGCGCGATTACGGTACGGTCAAGGTTGTGCGCGGAGACTATCTGGGTGACGTGCAACGGGCCCGTGCCTTTGAGATCAAACGCAACCTTAACAAGATCGGCAAACCACTGGATAAAAAAGAGTGGGGCATGACGCCGCCAACCGTTAACGCTTATTACAGTTCTGGCAACAATGACATTAATTTCCCGGCCGGAATTTTGCAGCCGCCCTTCTTTGATAAAGACGTGGATGACGCTGTGAACTTTGGTGGCATTGGCGTGGTAATCGGCCATGAGTTGACGCATGGCTTTGACGACCAGGGTAGCAAGTTTGACGCCCATGGAAATCTCACCAACTGGTGGACTGACGCTGATCGCAAGGAATTTGAGAAGCGCACTACCTGCGTTGCTGATGAGTACAGCTCTTTCGTTGCTGTGGATGACGTTCATCTCAATGGACGGCTGACGCTGGGCGAGAACACGGCTGACAACGGTGGACTGCGTATCGCCTTGGCGGCGCTGCATGAAGCCATGGCCAAAGGCGATAAAGTGGCCCCGGAAAAAGATGGTTATACCCCGGACCAGCGCTTCTTTATCGGCTTCGCCCAGGTGTGGTGCCAGAACTCAACGCCGGAAAGCTCACGGCTGCTGGCCAAGACTGATCCGCATTCTCCGGGTCAATATCGCACCAACGGCACTTTGCAGAACAGCCCGGACTTTGCCAAAGCGTTTGGCTGTAAGGCTGGCCAGAAGATGGTCAGCGAAAATGCCTGCCACGTCTGGTAAACGTTCCGCTCGTTGCAAATAAACGACTGCCGCATCTTTTCAAAGGATGCGGCAGTTTTTTATGCCAAAAAGCCAATAAATTGGCTTATTTTCGCGTTTTTAAAGTAAGCGGGAGAGTGCAAAAGCGTTACTGCTGAGGCAATACCTTACTTTCGTAACGTGCCTGCCTATATCGATTGGGGATATAACCTCCCCATTGCAAGTCGCCTTCGTCGGAAAAGGCAGGGACCGCCCAAGTCCCTGAGTTGTGCAGGTATATGGATGATAAAAAGCATATCAAGATGCACGGGCTCCGCTTCGCCCGGTCATTGCAGACGCTCGTAAAAATGGTCAACATGTTTTCCGCTGACCACAAAAGCTCTTCGGGAATGTTGCAGCGCAGTTATGATCTGTTGAACCCGCTGGTGAAGCAATCGCGCCAGCTTACGCTGGGCTTTGTGGACCAGCGCATTTTGCTGAACAACATTCTCACCGCGGAAGACAGCCTCAAGCCATTGGAAAATGAATTTCTCAAGCGCGGCATTGGCGCAATCACGTTTGAAGCGGGCATCACGCTTGCGGCCTATCGAAACGCCATTTCCGCCATCTCAGCCAACACCAAACTGATTGAAGAGAGCGGCGGCCTGCTGCCATTTCTGGAAGAACGGCAGCTTGAGTTTGTGCGCATCTTTCCCGCCACAAAAACTGAGACCCGCAATGAAGACGGCGATACCGTCCTGGAAATGGGATCAGAAGAGTATCTGATTTCTAAAGCGCTCAGCAGCATGAACTCCGGAATGCCTCAGGGAATCGAATCGCTTTTGACGCACATGGAAGGCCCCGCAAGAGGCGCGGCTTATGGCACGGGCCAGGGCCCAGGCTTTGGCGACGGCGGATTAACTGGCGGTGGAAACAATCACGGAAACGGAATTGGGACTGGCGGTACAGGAAACTTTTCCGGCAATGGCGGCGTGGCCGTATATGCCGGTGGTGGAAGCGAAAGCGTGCCTGGTACTGGCGGTTATTTGACGGAAATGCAGCGGATGGTTGAGCAGAAATTTGAAGCATCGCTCAATAATCCTGAAGAAGATCCGCACAAGGCTTATGTTGAGCTGGCCAGAATGCTGCGCAATACGCGTCCGGATTTTGTTGTTTCCAGTCTCATGATCAACAAGGCAGGCGCGGCTGAATCGAACCAGGAAGAAGTTACGGCTGAAGTATTTGAAGATACCGCGTTGCGATGGGCGCTCCGCAGGCTGGCTGCCACACCGGATGGTAAAGAGGCCGTGATTGTGGAAGAGCAGGTATTTCGCGTGCTCATGCGCAGCCTGCAGGCCACGCATTCAGCCGCGCGACTGGCGCAAAAGCTGGCGCAGTTTGCCCAGGAATATGCGCTGCCTAAACCAACCTACGAACGCATTCAGGAAGAAATACGCTGGATCACGCTTACGCCAAAACAAAGGCTGCGCGAGCTTCTGGCCCTCAGCGACTTCACTGCGGCGCAATTTCGCCGCTGCCTGGAACTGATCAAAGATCTGATTCGTCTGGGCAAGCCGGAAGATGCTGTTGCTCTGGGCGTCCAGTATTTCTCGATTTTTGACGACTATGCTTCTCTGGAAATAACTGCAGTGGGCCGGGTCCCTGAGCTAATGCGCGCACTAGCTGGCATGCAGGGCGAGTTCTGGGAGTTTGTCGCAGGCAATCTGATTCAGGCCCTGGCATCGCGCAAGCTGAACCAGTTGCTCCACGTGCAGATTGTGAACGCGCTGGTTGCGCTGGCCAAGATCGCTGCCACGTATGAGGACTTCGCACTCGTCCGGACCGTAGGCATTGCGCTGGAGGAAAACGGCACGCACAACCAGACGGCGCACACCATCTGCTGCAGCTCCAACATTGCGAATCTGCTGCCGCCTTCCGCCGTGGACCGCATTGCAGAAATTTTTCTCGATAAGAAAAATGAGCCGGCATGGGTCCGCACCGTGGCGGACATTTTGCGCTGGGCGGGAGCGGGAGCCATTGAACGCCTCTTTGTAGCGCTCGATAGGGAATCAACCGCCGCAAATCGTCTGGCGCTGATGCGTCTATTGGCAAGAATCGGCCCGGCCGGCTTGCCGCCAGCGCGCCAGCGGCTCACGCATAAGGAATGGTACGTTGTCCGGAATGCGTGCAAGATGCTCGGCGAATTGAAAGATCCGGATCTGCTTATACATATTGTTCCTGTCTTTGAGCATGAGGATGAGCGCGTAAAGAAAGCTGCCTTACAGGCCGTGACTGAAAGCAAGCTGCCCAAGCGGGCCGCCGTGATTGCAAATGCTTTGCCGCTGCTTTCGCCGCATCTGGTGGAAGACGCTCTTTGTGAACTCATGCATCAGGCCGATCCTGAAAGCCTGCCGGGCCTGGACAAATACTTCAGCGCCATGGCGCCGACAAAAAACAGCAGCGTGTTGCGGCTTGTGATCAACGTGATTGCCATGGTCCAGCAGGAGAACGCCGTTCACCTGCTTTCCAAAATTTTCTATAACGAAAGTATTGACGCGGCCCTGCGCAAGGCAGCACAGGATGCAATTGCAGCCAACGCGGCACTGAAGGCGCGCAAGTTCCTGGAGCCAGGAGTTGACAGCATGGACGCTGCCCAGCATTGGGCCGCCGCTGGCCGCATTTCATAAAAGGGATGTAGAGCGCAATCCAGATTGCGCTTCTGGTGAAGCAATGTGATTTACATTCCCCGCAACGCAGCCGCCACGGGACGCCGTGCTGCGCGTAGCGCAGGAAAAAATCCACCAAGAATTCCCATAAACAAAGCAAAAAGAATTCCCACGCCCAGCAGGGCTGGCGTGATGCTGAAGGCAAAAGCCAGATGAGAAAACGTCTGCCAGTTCATTGCGCCCGTGGTGAGTCCGTTCAGTGGAAGTACAGCTACTGCGCCCAATAGCCCACCAACAAGAGAAATCAATAGTGCTTCAATCATGAAAGAGAACACCACGCTGCCCGAGCCAAAGCCAAGGGCGCGCAGGGTGGCGATTTCCCGGGAGCGCTCTGCCACCGCGGAATACATGGTGTTTAATGCGCCGAAAATCGCGCCAATACCCATGATCCCCGCCACAATCGATCCCAGCCATCTGATCATTGTGCTTAATTGGGTGGATTGCTTTTCGTAGTATTCCACTTCGCGCATTATGTCCACGCTCATACGTGGATCGGCGCTGATTGCGTCTTTGAATTGCTGCAATGCGTCCGGCGAACTCAAATGCACCGTTACGGAATTGAAAAATTCTTCTGGACGGTGATAGGCCTGCTTAAGCAGTTTGGCATCGCACCAGGGCTCGGAGTCAAAGGCGCTGCCGCCGGCATCAAAAACGCCTACCACCTGCCAGGTCGCGCCGCCGAACTTTACGGAATTACCCAGCGAGAGTCCGGCATACGTGTGGCTCACATTCCGTCCCACAATCAATTCATAAAGGCCCGGCTGCATCATGCGGCCTTCCACCAGCCTGACTTTGTTATGAATTTCCAGCGCTTTGGGCGAGATGCCGCGCACCTGAACGTTGGCATCCGTACCGGTAGAAACCAGGGGAAACGGAGCAATCACGATCACCTCCGGGCTGACCATAGGCTGGCCTGCGACGCGTGCCACTCCGGGAGCATCCTCTAAAATCTTGACCTGGTCGAGCGGCACATTGCTGTCAATTTCTGAAGTTGAGCCGGCACGCCGCACAATCGCGTTGTCATAGGAGCCGGAAGAAACCAACGTGGCTTTAAATCCCCGGGCCAGAGACAGCACGGCGATAAAAACTCCCACTGTGCCGGCGATGCCCAGCACGGCCACAATCGCGGAGGTCCAGCGCTCTTTTACGCTACGCAGGTTGTAGACAACAGGGATTGCCATTTTCACACTCTCCTTAGCGCATCAACCACGCGCAGCCGCATTGCACCCAGAGCGGGCAGAAAACCACTGACCAGTCCAACAGAAATAGCCGCCCCCAATCCCGCAGCAAACATCGCGCCAGAGAGATACAGCAAAGGGAAGAACGATCGGATGGGATTGACATTCGCTGGCAGAACCGTAAATCCCTTTGCCAATAAAAGGCCTATCACTCCGCCGATCAAGGCAATCACCATGGATTCAAGCAGCACCAGCAGCAATACAAAACGGTCAGAATAGCCCACAGCTTTCAATACAGCCAATTCAGAAGTACGCTCGCGCACGGCGATAGCCATGGTATTCCCTGTGACCAGCAGCAAGGTGAAAAACACAATTGAGCCAATGCTCAGGATCAGGAATTGAATGTTCCCCATTTGCTTGGCAAAGCCCGCGGCAAAGTTGGCTTCACTATCAGTATGCGTTTCGTAATCTGAGTTGGCGAAGAGTGCATCCAGGGCCTTGGACACGCGCAAAGAGTTATCTGGATTATCCACCTTCACGGTGTACCAGCCCACCATGCCCAGATAGCGAGTCAGTTTGTGTGTATCGACGTAATTTTCAAAGTTGTCCCATTGAAACCAGAACTGCGTTTCGTCGTCCTTGGCGCGAGTGCCGTGATATATACCGTCAATATTGAATTCCCATATGCCGGGCAGGAATGTGCCTTGAATGGGAATTTTGTCTCCCACTTTCCAGCCAAACTTACTTGCAGTGAAAGCGCCAACAATAGCGCCCTGGCGGTCTTTCAAAAAAGTCTGCCACTGGTCATCGGGAATGTTGAATTCGGGATACATCTTCCGCTGGTTTTCCGGATCAATTACGAATTGCGGAAAAAAATTCTTAGGGCCCTGGTAGACGCCGCCAAACCAGTTCAGATGCGTTACGCGCGTCACCCCCGGCACTTGCAGGATCCGGTCACGATAGGAGAGCGGCAGCGGATTGATGAGTCCAATACGATTGGTGACCACCAGCCGATCGGCCCCGGCCACGTCCACGCCCTGGTTGAATGCGTCTTTAATCACCACCAGCAACCCGAACAGGCACATGGCCACAGCGAATGAACCTAGCGTAAGAAGAAGGTGGACCTTCTTGCGAAACAAATTCGCGCGAATCAGCGTGAAAAACTTCATCGCGCACCTCCGCTGGAAACGGTTTGCAGCCGGTCCGCTTCCACCAGTACGCCTTTCTCCAGATGAAGCGTTATGTCGGCCCGCGCCGCCACCACGGGATCGTGCGTCACCATCAAGACCGTCTTCTTGAATTCCTTCACCAACCGCAGAATCAGCTCCATGATTTCGTCGGCGCTCTTGCGATCCAGGTCGCCCGTCGGTTCGTCGCAAAGCAGAAACGTTGGATCAGAAACAATGGCGCGGGCAATGGTCACGCGCTGTTCCTGTCCGCCGGAAAGCTGGCGCGGAAAATGGTGGATGCGATCGCTCAGTCCCACAACTCCCAGCGCGGTTTCCACGTGCTGCTTCCGCTGCGCCTTGGAAAGGTTCGTTAACAGCATTGGAAGCTCGGAATTGGCAAAGACATTGGGAAAGCCTCCGCAATTTGACAGTGCACTTATATCGGCGCCGTAGACCTCAAGCAGGTCATAGCCAAGAAGCTGAAAATCTGCAACAGATGGGGCCTGGGGCAACTGGGCTGGATTGCGAAAAACGCACAGAACATTTTTCTCTGGGACATTCTGAATCTGCTTGCTCAAAAAATCAAAATCGAGAAAGAAACGGGTAAGAAAATTTTCGTTCACGATGTGCGGCCAATACTCGTCTTTAATATTAGGCAGGACGGTAGGGCAGAGAGATGTGTCCAGTGAAACTAATTCCTTCAACTGCCCAAGCCCGGACCATTTAATGTATTTGCTCCATGCTTTGTCTTCAGGAGTGAAGCGCTCAGTCGCAATGAACCATGGAATCATTGAGTGATTGTAGCTTTACTCTTCAAGCTAGATGCAAGGTCCCTCTGGCCTACTCGCAAGCTGATGAAATCGCTTGCTCGCTGACGGCCATCGGGATGACGATTCTTTTAGGGGACGTTCCAATTCAGGGGCCGATTTAAAGGATCATCAATAGTCCTAAAGAAATCTAAATGGTCGCGCAATTTGCGCTTTCTGCCCTCCAGATGTCACAATAAGCCCTCGTTTTTCAGTACTCTGGAAGGGCACAATTTTTTGTTTCCTTCCCGAATGCCGGGCATCAAATTGTTTAGTACGACTGCAGGTTTCAACAACCCCGTGGGTCGGGCACTGAAAAGTGCAGTGGACCCGCTGGAGCCTGTGGATGCTTTCAACATCTCCGTTTCACGGCAACAGGCCGCGAAACTGAAGGCGGAAAAAATGTCGACCACGATTGCTCCTTTGGAAGAGCGAGGCATCAGTTGCTCGCTCGACAATTATCTTGTGCTCCCTGACAACACGATGGACGAGCGTATTGCCGCGGCCAGAGAAGAACTGGGTTCGCGCGCGGTGATTCTGGGCCACCATTACCAGCGGGATGAAGTGATCCGCTTTGCCGATTTTCGCGGCGACTCCTACAAACTGGCGCAGGAAGCTGCGCGCACCAGCGCGGAATACATCCTCTTTTGCGGCGTGCATTTTATGGCCGAAAGCGCTGACGTGCTGGCGCATGATGGGCAGCAGGTGATTTTGCCTGATCTCAATGCCGGCTGCTCGATGGCCGATATGGCAGAGATTGGCCAGGTGGAAAGTTGCTGGGAGCAGCTTGTAGCGCTGGGGCTGACCGACGATGGCGGCCACGGCATTACGCCGCTAACTTATATGAATTCCACGGCGGCGATCAAGGCTTTTTGCGGCGAGCGCGGCGGACTGGTGTGCACGTCGTCCAATGCGCCAGCGGCGTTTAAGTGGGCGTTTGCGCGCAATCAGAAACTTCTTTTTCTCCCCGACCAGCATCTGGGCCGCAACACAGCATTTGCCATGGACATTCCGCTGAATGAGTGTGTGGTGTGGGACCCGTTTATGATTGGCGGCGGCGTTGATCCAGAAAAACTGCGGCGGGCAAAGGTGATCTTGTGGAAGGGACATTGCTCGGTGCATCAGAGATTTCTGCCGGAGCATGTAGATCGAGTACGTGCGCAATATCCTGATATCAAGGTGATTGTGCATCCTGAATGCCGCTGGGAAGTTTGCCAGAAGGCCGATGGAGTGGGCTCAACGGAAGGTCTGATCAAGATGATTGAAGAAGCGCCGGAGGGCAGCAAGTTTGCCGTGGGAACGGAGATACATTTGGTGAATCGCATGGGCAAGGAATTTGCCCGGCAGCGTAAAATGGTGATGACTCTGGATGAATCCGGCTGCCTGTGCACGACCATGTTTAGGATATCGCCGCAACATCTATGCTGGGCACTGGAAAATCTGACGCAGCGCAATGTGGTGAATCGGATTCAGGTTCCAGATGACGTGAAACACTGGTCGCGCGTGGCGCTGGATAGGATGCTGGAGATTCGATGAGGGCACGGCGCCAAGACCGACCCTGGCAAAAATTATGGCAAAACAAAAGACGTTTACGCTGGACGAAGCACACAACCTGCTGCCGGTACTGAGTTCGCTACTTAAGCGATCAATGGACGGCAAAGGCGTGATTGAAGATGTAGAGAAAGAATTGCAAGACCTGAAGCACAGAATCCTGTTGAGCGGCGGGTTGCTGGTGGATATGCCGACGGTGGCGCGCCGGCGGGCCGAGCGTGATAAAGCTTTCCAGAACATCAAAGACACGCTGGCGGAGATTGATGCGATTGGCGTCCAGGTAAAAGACCTGGATATTGGCTTGCTGGATTTTCCGTGCGCCATGGGCGATGAAGTTATCCTGCTCTGTTGGAAGTACGGCGAAGAGAGAATCGAGTTCTGGCACGGCATGGAAGAAGGGTTCCAGGGCCGCAAGCCGATTGATGAGCGCATTCTGCGCGGGAAGAAACGGGAAAAGCCGAATTAGAATCAAAGCGCTTTAGCCGCGAATGAACGCGAATTTCTGCGAATCAGAAAAGCAATCACAACGAAGCCCCGATGCCGGATTATTTATCGGGCGTTCCGCTGAAGCGAGACTTAGAGTTTCTGCGCTCTAGGGTTCCCTCGCTCCGCTCGGGAATAAGAACAAAAGCTACGGTTTTTTGCCTTCCACCCAATCGGGTTTAAAAGATGAATTGGCCAGCCACTTTACCGGGTTGAGCATGGAATGGATTGCCTGTTCCATGTGGGTGAAGTCGAGATGAGCTATGTCGTCGCTGGGGCGGTGATAGTCGGTATGCAGGCCGAAGCTGGAGACGGTGTGGGCGACAACGCCTTTTTTTGCGAGCGCGTAATTATCTGAACGTTGAAAGAATTTTTGCTTGGGACGCGGATCAGCCACCAGCCGAGCGCCGTGCCCGGCGAGTTCTGGACCAAGATTACTGCGATCAAAGCCGGTAAGCCAGAGTTCGTCGGGTTTAACTTCAGAGTCGGGGCGGCCAATCATTTCAAATTCAAGGTTGGCCACAATGTTGGTAATCGGCACGGGGGGGTGCTCAAGAAAATACTGGTTGCCCTGGCCGCCGGTTTCTTCACTGCCAAAGAAGACGAAGAGCACGGTGCGCCGAGGTGCTTTTCCATGCGCCAGAGCCCGCGCGAGTTGCAGCACGGCAACGCAGCCGGAAGCGTCGTCATCGGCGCCGTTATAGATATCGTCGCCGTTCACGGCTTTGCCGATGCCCAGGTGGTCCATGTGGGCGGTAAGAAGAATGACCTGATCTTTTAATTTAGAGTCTTTTGATCTCTTATCCCGCCCGTGGAGAATGCCGATTACATTGCGCGAGTGCCATTGTTTTTTGCCGTCACGATAAAAGTTGAATTCGCCGGAGACATCCTGAATGTAGCCGCCATTGTCGCCCGCTGGTTCAATGCCGATCTCACGCAGCTGAGAAGCGATATAGGTGGCGGCAAGCAGTTCGTCATGGGTGCCGCTGCCGCGGCCCTGAAGAGCGTCACTGGCGAGAAATTCCATTTCTCCGCGAATATGGGCGGCATCATGACCGGAGCGCCGAGATGAAGCCTGATGAGATGGAGTCTTCTGCGTTGCTGCCGGTTGATCCTTGCCCTGCGGATTTGAGGCTTGCTGAGATGAAGGTTGCTGGGCTGAAGCTGCGGTTACACAGCAAAGAATGGCGCAGAATAAAAAAAGCCTGGTCGGGATCACTACTGGTCTCCTGTGGGCGGTGTACTTGTGCTTATAACGGAGCAGTATACCTGCTCGATTGTTCGGCCCGGAAAATCAGCGGAATACCCTGCAGTTAGTGGAGCCTGGTAGAGCAAAAGGCTAAGGGTTATTCCTTGCGGAAGTCTGGCGGTGAAATGGCCGGAGCACGGCGGTCCAGTTCACTTGCAACTTTGTGCAGCCAGCGTAGTTCAGTGTGAAATTGTTCGACGGTAAGGCTGATCATCCAGACAACTTCATGAAAGCGATGGCCAACTTCTTTTTCAACTTCGAGTAGAGTGGCTTCTTCACGAGCGAGCTCGGCTTTAAGAAATTGTTCGCGACGCTTGATTTGCTTCAGGAAAATGCCGGGGCGTGACTGCCAGGAAAGGGCCATCCAGGTAAGGAGCGCCGGACGCTCACGCTGGTTGGTCCAATCTTCACGTTCCAGGGCGGTGGCAAGTGCCGCGCGGCCTTTCGCGTTGGTATTGAAGATGCGCCGTTCGGGACCAAGAGCGGGTTCCTGCGGTTTGGCGCCTTTGGGCTGCGTGGCTTCATTGATCAGCCCCAGCAGCGCGAGTTTTTCCAGGGAGTAATAAACCTGCGGGCGAGAGATGCCGGCCCAATCCTGTACCTGGCGGCGTTCCAGCTCCAGGTTGGCCTGGTAGCCATGCATTGGTTCTTCTGCCAAGAGGCTGAGCAAGACAAGGTCAGGGACGGTGAGTTCGCGTTTTTTAGTTGTGGGCAGGATTGGCCTTGCGTTGCCGGCTCCAGTACCACCATTGGCACTGCTCGGCGGGAAGAAGTGGATTGCGTGCCTGGGCGATGGCGGCAGAGAAAACGTCCTGGCAGCAGATATCCATGTGATGACCGGTGACACGGCAAAGTTTCTGATAGAGCCGTATGGGATTTTGCCGGGCCAGTTGTTTAACACTGCGAATGCCAAGCAGGTCAAAGTCGCGCAGCATGGCCGGGCCGATGGAGATGAGATCTTCCAGATGGCGTTCGGATAGATGACGTTCTTTTAATTCGCGTTTTTGAATCGGCATTGAAAACTCCATTGACATCCTATGCGTGAATGCCTTATGGTGCTGTAGTCTAAATTAGACTAGATATTGAAATCAAGAGGAAATTTGAAGGATTTTTACGGGTTTTTTAGATGGGATTTTTTGCAAAACTTTTTGATGACTGGAGAAATTGAGATATGAAAACCGCAGAAGTAAAAAAGATTACTCCGATTTTGCTGGCGCAGGAGATTGAACCGTGTATCCAGTTCTGGACTGAGTGCCTAGGCTTTCAGAAGACCGTGGAAGTGCCGGAGGGAGACAAGATTGTTTTTGTCATCCTGGAGAAAAATGGGTTGGAGCTGATGTACCAGAACTTTGACAGCGTCGAGAAAGATAATGCTGCAATCGGAGCAGCGGCGCGGAAAGGGCCGAGCTTTCTGTATATCGAAGTGGCTGATCTTGATGCCGCTCTGGAAGCGACGAAGGGAGCCGAGGTGGTGATGCCCGTCCGTACGACTTTTTATAACGCGAAGGAATTCGGCATAAAAGACCCGGCGGGGCATTACTTGATATTTGCGCAACAAGGCGCAGGCGGAATGTGAACAGCCAGGGAGCACGGGCACGGCGATTGATCAGCATTCGCGTGGCGTAGATGGGCCATGTGGTCAATGGCGGCCCGTGTCTATTTTTGAAGGGCGATAGGCTGCTATATTTGTGAGTAACGGCGATGTTCAAATCCTTGAGCATGAAGCTCGGCACAATCCCAAAGCACGTCCGGCTGGCGGCATTTTTTCTTGCTGCCACAGCGCTCTGCCTGCTCACCAGTTGCAGCGGTAGAGGCGGCATGTCTGACAGCAAGGAATATGCTTACGTTGCCGTGACAGAAGCCAGCCTGCGCGACCATGTGTCCACGGTTTACAACAAAACGGGCGTAGTGCATAACGGAGAGCGTTTGCAAATCCTGGAACGGATGCAGAGCAAGCGCTTTTTGCGCGTACGCTCACCGCGCGGAGAAGAAGGCTGGGTGCAGGAGCGTTTTCTCACGGACCAGCCGACCTTTGATCAATTCCAGCATCTGGCCGAACAATACAAAACCGCGCCGGCGCAGGCCACAGCAACTACCGAGGAGCAGGTGAAAGTTCATGTGCTGCCAGGCCGGAAAACCAGCTATCTCTACCTGCTGAATGAAAAACAGAAAGTGGACTTGTTGCAGCGGCAGACCGTGGACCGCAACGCTGCACCGCAACAGCTTAAAGATGATAAGCAAAAAGACGCGGACGAGAATTCTGATGAAGACAAGGTAAAAGGGGACAACGCGGGGCCGCCCGCAGTCCGCGAGGACTGGTGGTTAGTGCGCGATACGCAAAATCGCGTGGGCTGGGTGCTGGGCCGGGCGCTCTACTTAGACATACCGGAAGAGATCGCGCAGTACTCCGAAGGCCAGCGCATTGTGGCGGCTTTTCCGCTGGATGAAGCAACGGACGGAGATAAGAAAGTTCCTGAATATCTGGTGCTTTTCACGGAAAAAGAAGGATTACCTTACGACTTTAGCCAGGCAAGGGTATTCACCTGGAATGGGCGTAAACATCGCTATGAAACCGCGTATCGTGAACGCGACCTTGCCGGGGTGCTGCCAGTTACACTGGGAAGGCAAGACTTTGAAAAAGAAGGCAATTTGCGCACTTTTGTGCTGCGGGTAAAAGACGATAATGGCAGTGTGCGGGAACGGACATACAAATTTAACCCGCCGATTGTGCGCCGGGTGCTGGCTCCGGGAGAAGAGTTGCCTGCGAAGCACCATAAAGCCAAATCTAAACACTGAGGGCGTGGCATCCAGCCAGCCTTTTTTACCGTCCAACTAACATGGCGGAAAAAGTAAAAGAACTCCATCTGGAACGTGACTACAAGAAGTATTTGTATTTTATTGATGGCGAAGGCAATGTGAGCCGTAAGCCTAAATCCGGCGAAGGCGAAACAGAAATAATGGTGCCGAAAGCCATTGAGCGCGATAACCAGTTTCTCTATTTTGTGGATAAAGAGGGCGATGTTGCCCGGTCGCCCAGGGCTACGCGCAGAACACCCAAAAAAGTAGCCTGATGTAAAAAGCAATGAGCGCATTAAATCTGCTGGTCTTTCGTGGAGATCAGCGGCATATTCACGGGCAAGAGCTGAAATCGGCACTGGTGAGCCGGTTAGAACAGCTGAGCAGCGCTTACTCGGCTGATGCAGATCCCGACGCGCTTACACGTGCCTTGCTGCTGGCCGGTGAACTTGAGTGTGGTTTGGCGGATGCCGATAGCCCTTCATGGCGTTCGGCTGGGCTCCTTACTGACCGAATTGCGGATGCCCTTGTGGGCGCCGAGCCAGTCTCTGATTTTAAAAGTCTTATCATCGCCGCGCGCGCCACACCAGTTCCTGAACATCTCAACATCTCTATTCCTGAAGGATTTGCTTATTATGCGTTGCACCCTTTGGCTTATGCTGAAGTGCTGCATAAAATTTCTGTCCCTGCAAATTATTTAGCGGTTGTGGGGATCAGGAGCATTGGCACAACCCTGAGCGCGGTCACAGCCGCGGAAGCTCGGCTGCGCGGCATGGAAGTACGCAGATTTACGGTGCGTCCGCAAGGTCATCCTTACAATCGGCAAACCGAGTTAGCGCTGAGCCAGTTTGCGCTGGTACAGAACGCCGGTTTTTATTCTGCGACCTTTGCGATTGTGGACGAAGGGCCGGGATTGAGTGGATCGTCGTTTCTCTCTGTGGCGGAAGCGCTGGAGCAGGCTGGAGTTCCGAGCGAGAAGATTGTATTCTTGAGCAGCCATGCGCCGAATGTGGAGACATTGTGCGCTTCCGACGCAGCGCAGCGGTGGAAACGGTTTCACTGTGTTGCCGCGGCGGCAGAGCCGCAACGTCCACACGAAGCAAGTGAATTTATTGGCGGAGGCCATTGGCGCAGCCGGCTGCTTGCCAATGAACCGGAATGGCCCGCGGCCTGGACCAGCTTTGAGCGGCTGAAATATTTATCTGCGCCAGAGCAGACAAACCGCAGATTGTTTAAGTTTGCCGGCCTGGGCCACCATGGAGATCAGGTATTTGAGCGTGAGTTGAAAATTGCTGAAGCAGGTTTTGGACCGACTCCAAAGCGGGAAAGCGATGGCTACATTTCCTGCCCATGGATTGCTGGGATGGATGGCCGCCCGATGACTGCGAGTGATATTTCAGAAAACGTTCTCGCGCGGGTCGCCGAATATTGCGCTTTTCGTGCGGAAGCATTCGCCGCTGAGTCCCCTGATTTCAATGCGCTTCAGCAGATGGCAGAGCACAATTTGCGCGAACTTAAATTAGATGTGCCTGTGGAACTCAAATTGGAACGCCCGGGAATTGTCGATGGCAATATGCAGCCTCACGAATGGCTGCTGACGAAAGAAGGCCGGATGCTCAAAACGGATTCCGGCAGCCATGGCGATGACCATTTCTTTCCCGGCCCTACGGACATTGCGTGGGACCTGGCGGGAGCAATCGTTGAATGGCGCATGGATGACCAGCAGGCAAAAGAACTTCTTGATCTTTACCGCCGCGCCAGCGGCGATGATGCAAGTGCAAGGATTGATGGTTTCATCAAAGCCTATGCAGTTTTTCGCGCGGCTTATTGCGTGATGGCGGCGAACGCCATGAATGGATCGGACGAACAACAGCGCCTGGAACGGGCGGCAGCCGACTATCATGCAATACTGACGAAAAATATGTTACGCAACGTATGGGCAGCCTAAGGCCACGCCTTTATTCTTTTGTTGTCTGCGGCGGCAGAGCGGCAATTGAGACATGAGTGTCAACAGTGCCGATCATGCCGGTTGTGTTGTCGCGCACTCCCAGCCGAAAAATATAATCGCCGGGAGAGAGTGCAAGCTTTTGCTGGCAGGGAAGACCATCACGGATAATTTTGTTATAGACCGCGGGTTGCAAAGCAGCGGTAAGGGTAGTTGCGTCTTTTTTAATTGGCTCACCCTTGATGGAATAAACCTCAACAGCACAATTCACGCTGGCATGCTGTAACTGGTCTGCGCTGTTTTCAAATGAAAGCCCGGCGGCGGCAATGGAATAGTTGACCACCACTTGGTTTTGCGTCTTCTCCGAGGGCGGAAAAATATGTGCCTGAAACAGGATCGCCGTTGAGGCCGGGGAATTTATATCCATGGCCCGTTCGAATATGGAAGCTTGCTGTTTTTCGCCCCGCTTGGGATAAGCATTCGGCTGCATGGCGAAATATCCCAGCCGGTAGCGGAGTTTCACGCCGGAACGCGCGCTTTTTACGCTGATGCGGCGGAATTTTCCATTCCAATTGCCATTGCTGGGGGAATAAGCCAGCGTGTAATAGGTGGCGCCGTCATTCATGCTGTCCACAATGGCTTTGCCAATTTCGTTCTGGTTGTAAAAAGCTTTACCGCCAGTACGCTCCGCAACTTCCTGCATGGAAGTATGCGTTACGTCCAGGTTATTGTTCTCTTCACTGAGCGTTGATTCAAGTCCCACAACAGAATCAGGTCGGCCGATGGCGTCGCGGCCCCTTGCCGCTGCGTCAAAAACGCCGGGGTTGAGTTTGCCCCGTGCATCGATGGGGTAAATGGCAATCTGCGAATCAAATAATGCGTTTGCTGTGGATGCCACGGCCACGGTGTAATCGCTTCCGGTAACGCTGTCGCGGGCCTTGATTGTGACTCCTGGTTCGATGCTGAAGGGAAAGCCTTCTGAAACCCAGATCAGGTTCTTGCGTCCGGGCAAAGGCTTCAAGCTTTGCGCGATTGCCTTCAGCGCATCGAGTGTTAGGTCCAGACGATTGCGCATGTGCGAGGCCGAGGCAGCAGTCTCGGAGCGCAGAATGCCGGCCCTGGCGGATGGAGGAAGCACATCCCATAATGCCGGAGTAATTCTTTCTCCTTCATGTCCGCCTTTGGGATTATCGAGCAGCGCGGAGGGTTTATTTTTTAGTTGTGCCAGGACCTGCTTCAGCGCTTTGGGATCGCTTCTGAAATCCTGGATAAGCCGCAATTCGCGACCGAGTACATAAATGGCGGCCGGCTGATCAGGAAGTTTGGTCAGGACCTGCAATAACTGGTCTTGTGTATTTGACAGCTCCAGCAGCGGGCTGTTCAGCGCGTCCAGAACAATCACATTCCAAACGACGCCTTTCCTGGCGTGGGGAATATTGCTGACTACCCCACTCTGCGGTGGTTGTAGCTTCTGCTCTGCGATTTCGGGAGTACTGGCTATTGCGGCAGGCTGTTGAAAACTGAAGTTGTGAACAACCTGCGGTCGGCCATCTTCACTGACCACGAAGTCCTCTGCTTTTAAATCCGTGACCGGTTCGCCCTTGCCGTTGGTAGCTACAACATCCACCAGCACCAGGCGCGAGGAGGTTTTCAGGGTGAATGGAGTTTTTGCAGCGTCCGATACCGACTGTTCACTTGCGGATGGAGATGCGCTCTGACAGCGCATGGCGGAAAATGTGCCGCAAAGCATGGGGATCAGCAGCAGCCAAACCCGTTTAGGTGTTCTTTGCATAAACGGTCCCTCAAATTGTATCCAGCCCAATTCTATCCACGGGTTGGACGTACCAGTCAGGAAATAGTTTCAGCCTGTTAACCTTAGGCCGTTCCCGTTCGTTCCAGGGCTGGAGGTTATATACATGAATCCAATGGTGCAAGGCCAGTTAAAAGAATGGGTGTTAATGTTGGCGGCGCTTAGCCTGTGTGGCTGGTTTGCGTACCTGACTGCGGCCACCATTCGGCGCATACAGAAAAACGGAATGCAAAAGGCGCTGTTGGATAAATTTTCATCGGCGCATGATTTTGCCGAGTTCATGCAGTCGCCAGCCGGGCAAAAATATGTCATGACGTTTGCCGATGCGGTCACCCGGCCCGTCGACTCCATTATGAACTCCGTAAAAATTGGAATTGTCATGGTGTTTTCCGGTGCAGCGTTGGCCAGTTTTGGGACCCAGCAGCGCTGGATATTGGAAGCTGTGGGCACGATTGCGGCGGTAACAGGCGTTGGCTTTCTTATCTCAGCGGTAGTTTCTTACATTCTTTTCCGGATACTCAAGCCGTCAGAAATTCGGCCGGACAGGAAGGACTAAGACGTTGTTTGCGGCATATACAGCACGGCAAACAGCCATGATTGATACACGCGCACAAGAAGCTGACCAGACTGGCCATGCCGAATTCGAGGTATTCTATGCCCGAACTGCGCGCACGCTGCATGGCTATCTCTGCCGCCTTTGCGGGGATGCAGGCGCGGCTGACGAAGTTTTGCAGGAGACTTACATCCGCATGTTGAACGCTCCCAGGATGGACGAACTGCCGCGTAAGGCGTACTTATACAAGACAGCAACCAATTTGTTGCGCGACCGCTGGCGCAAACTGAAGCGGGAGCAAAGGCTGTGGGAGATGAGCGAGTTCACCGAGCATGTGAACCAGAAATTCAACCTGCCGCTGGATATGGCTTCAGTTTTTGATCGTTTGAGCGCGCAGGAGCGGGCCATACTCTGGCTGGCGCATGTTGAAGAGATGAGTCATCAGGAAATCGGCGCTATTCTTGGTGTGAAGGAAAAGAGCGTACGCGTGATGGTTTTCCGCGCAAGGGAAAAGGCGAAAGAGATACTGGAGAAGGCCGGTTTTAGAGGTTCCAATGAATAACGACTTTGAATTTGATTCTCTAGTAAAGAAGATGGCTCTGGAGCACCAGCCGGAGCTGCCCAGCCCCGGCGTGATCTGGTGGCGCGCGCAAATCCTGAAAAAGCAGGCGGAAGCGGAGCGCATTGAACGGCCAGCAAAGATCATGCGGGCCTTCGCGGCAATCATCAGTCTGGTTGTTGTGGTAGGGCTCTGGAGCAGCGAGGTGAATGGAATTCGCGGGATATTCAGCCGCCTGGACGCGTTTCCGTTTGCGCCGCTCCTGATTGTGGCAGCGGTGATGGGAATTGCTTTGATTGGAGTCACGTTGTGGAGCGCAGCACGATTCAAGAGCCAGAGTTAGGCATATCCACTCGAGTGCTTTCGCTTCAGGAATAAAACTCTGCGATTGTCTCCACCACATGCCGCTGTTCGTCTTCCTGCAGTTCAGCAAAGATAGGCATGGCCAGCACGTCGAGTGCAGCGCGTTCTGCCTCCGGCAGATCGCCGGGTGCATAGCCGAGATAGCCAAAGCACTTTTGCAGATGCAGCGGAATGGGATAGTAAATTTCTGCGCCAACGCCGCGCTCGGTGAGGAAGGCGCGCAGCTTGTCGCGATCTTGTACGCGAATCACATACTGGTGATAGATATGGTACGCGCTGGGAAGCGTTTTGAGCAGCCGCACTGGCGC
>DASXLK010000129.1:0-63941 GCA_036496365.1 Candidatus Angelobacter sp.
ACTTTAGCTATTCTGCCTTTTAGAACGTGAGTAGCTCAAGAATTTCGCGTTATTTTTAACGGGAGATTGTTAGTGCGGGAATAAGCAAGCAGGTATTCAAGGCGCATTCTCAATACTTTCTTCTCACTAAAGTGCCGGCAATCATGTCATGCAGTCCTTGTTTTTTCTCACTCAAGGCAACCATGATGTAGCCAATGAACAGAATGATACTGGAGAGGATCTTGGAGAAGTACCTTCCTGTGGCTTGCCCAAAGGAAATTCGTCGCCCATACATGTCTGTGACGTAAATATTCAATGCGCGCTTACCAATCGTAGCCTGGCGTTCCGAACTTTCCTGCAGCGCGAAATAAAGCCAAACGCCCACGATATTGAGAACAATGCCCAAAAGCGGGATGAACGCCAGAATAGTTAGTGGGATAACAAGAATAAGTAAGTCCAGCAGGTACGCTCCCACACGTATCCAAAATCCGGCATAAGGCAGAGCCGCCGGCCCAACATAACCTGCCGGGTGTGGCACGGCTTGATATTGTTGCGGTATTGCTGAAGGAGCCGGAGACATTGACATTGGTTGCGAAGACATGGGTTGCGAAGACATGGGTTGCGAAGATATGGGCTGCGAAGATATGGGCTGCGAAAGTGGTGGAGGTGTTGCAGAAGCTGCGGCCGCCATCGTCATCGGCTGCGAGGACGATGGAGCAGCTACTGCTGTTACAGAGTTGCCGCACTTCGGGCAGAACCGGGCCTGGGCTTCCATAGGTGTTCCGCATTTGCTGCAATAAATTGAATCGGCCATGGCGCGGTACTATAGCCCGAGCCAAGTCTCTATGTAAAGGTAGATTTTGACAAGATTGCGAAATTTGTCGCGTGCTGAAAAATAAGACAATTCCAATATTTGAATAATGAGGGTCTGTTCAGGCAATAAAAGGCATCAGCCTTTTTACTGGCCAATGCCTTTGTTTTATTCAGCGACGGTAATATTTTCGATTCATACCGTCATAGCGTTTTGAATTCAGGCAGCATTTCTTGAAATTTGCGGCCTGATCCGCAGGGGCAGAGATCATTTCTGCCAAGCTTTTCCAGCAGTTCTTTCATTCCACCCTGGATGGCCCTGAAAGCCGCGCTTTACATTGGTTTCAGAAGCAAAAGCCATGGCGGCGCTTGCTGCTGCGGATGTACGTTGGTTGGTCTTCAAATTGGAATTTCACGGTAGTTCTCCTTTTGCATGAATTGGCGCCCGCCACATCACGTGAAAGGTTGAAAAAAGTATAACCGGGAACACTGTTTTTCTGGTCGAGGAAAGTTCATGAAATTGTGACTTACTCTGCTTCCTCTGTTCCTCTGCGTTTCAATGGTTTTGGCTTTTCTTTTGCATTCGTTGCTTCCGTGCGCCGCAGTTCTTCTTTCCTGTGCTTGATCTCTTCCATCCACTGACCTAGCAGCTTTTCGCGCCCTTCTGCAGTTGGATGGTAATATTCACGGCCACGCAGATTGTCTGGCATGCACTCCATATCAGCGACTTTGGATTCTAGATCGTGCGCGTATTGGTAGCCTTTGCCATACCCGACTTTCTTCATCAGGCTCGTTGGCGCGTTGCGGATATGCAGCGGCACGGGCTCGGCTGCGGTCTTTTCCACGTCTTCAAGAACCGCACTATACGCGGTATAAAGAGCGTTTGATTTTGGCGCCAGCGCCAAGTAGACAACAGCCTGTGCCAGCGCCAGATTGCCCTCCGGCATGCCGAGAAAATCAATGGCATCTTTGGCTGATAGGCAGAGATTGAGCGCTTCCGGCGCGGCGAGCCCAATGTCTTCCACAGCCATACGCACAACGCGGCGCGCGATATAGAGTGGATCTTCGCCTGATTCAAGCATACGGCCAAGCCAGTAAAGAGATGCATCGGCATCACTGTTGCGCACGGACTTGTGCAGCGCGGAAATCAGGTTGTAATGCTCCTCGCCCGACTTGTCATAGAGCAGAACGCGCTTCTGTAGCGTGTCTTTGATGATCTGCTCGGAAATCTCGCCATCCTCTCCGGCAGTCGCCGCGGCCACCTCCAATACGTTATATGCGGAGCGGGCGTCGCCGCTGGTATAGGCGGCAATCTGCTGCAGAACTTCATTGGCGGCACGCAGCTTCATACGGCCCAAGCCACGTTCGGCATCTTCCATGGCCCGGCGCAACAGCGCGACGATCTGTTCTTCTGAGAGCTGGTTCAGAATGTAAACGCGGCAGCGCGAGAGCAATGCGCCATTGATCTCAAACGATGGATTTTCCGTGGTTGCGCCGATCAGCCGAATATTGCCGCGCTCCACGTGGGGAAGAAATGCATCCTGCTGGGCACGGTTAAAGCGGTGAATTTCGTCGATGAAAAGAATGGTGCGCGTGCCGTAAGCGCGGGCCTTTTCGGCTTCCGCCATGACCTGCTTAATTTCTTTGATTCCAGAAAGCACGGCAGAAAATTCAATGAATTCTGCTTTGGTTACGTGCGCGATGATCTGTGCCAGCGTGGTCTTGCCCGTGCCCGGCGGTCCCCAAAAGATAATGGAGCCAGGATCGTCGCGTTCGATTTGCAACCGCAAGGGCTTGCCCGGCCCGACGATATGCTCCTGACCAACGAATTCGTCGAGCGTGCGCGGGCGCATGCGGTCAGCCAAAGGACGAGCGCCTTTGCCTTGCTGATCGGGGATAGCGTTGAATAACGACATGCGTAGAACCTACAAAAACCTTACCACTGATGACACTGATGGAACTGATTTACACGGATTAAAAACAAAACTTACCGCGGATCAACGCTGATGAACGCGAATAAAAATCTAGCCTATTCAATTCAATCAGTGTCATCAGTGCTAATCAGCGGTGAGGCTTTCCTCTGCCGTGCTGCTTCATACAACAAGATTGACGCCGCAATCCCCGCATTCAATGACTCCACGCGCGGAGAATGTGGAATGTTCACCAGCTCATCAGCTTGCGAGAGGATCTCTGCCGGAACACCTGCGCCTTCATTGCCCACAATGATCATCGCCGCGCCGGTGAAGCTGGCTTCATGCAGCGGTTTGCCTTTGTGTGACGAAGTGGCCAGCACGCGTACGCCTTTCTGTTTAAGAAGAGGAATGGTTTCCGCCATCTTCACGCGGAGGAGCGGCTCGCGGAACAGAGATCCGGCAGAGGCGCGAACGGCCTTAGGATTGAAGTGGCTGACCGTCTTTTCTCCCAGTAGCACGGCGCGAGCACCAAACGCTTCCGCGGAGCGGATGACAGTGCCAAGATTCCCGGGATCCTGAATACCAGCTACACCCAGCAGCAGAGGGGCCTGGTCTATCTGTTCCAGCAGGTCTTCAAATTTTGTTGGGCGCAACTTTACCAACGCGGCCACGCCCTGCGGCGACTCAGTGTTTACGGCGCTCGAAAAGACCTCATCGGGCAGGAGGAGAATTTCCACATGGCTGGCAATCTGGGGCAGCAGCTTGGCAGAGTGTGCGCTGCCGACGTCGCTAAAAAAGACGGCCTGAAAACGCAGTCCGCTGCGGATGGCTTCTTCAATGATCCTGACGCCTTCTATGGCAATATAGCCTTCACTGGTGGGTTCATTTTGGCTAAAGGCCTTGCGCAGGTCTTTGATAAGGCCATTCTGGCGGCTGGTAACGCGGCGCAATCGGGAATCTGGCTGGCTCTGAACATTCATCAGATAGCCATCATACTCAATGCGGCGAATCGCCGAGAAAGCGCGCCTCTAGGTTTTCTGCGCCAGCTGGTTTATTCTTAATCGTTTGTCACAGGTTCCGGCGGCTATTTTCTTGAAGCGCATTAGCTGGCCGCCGTTTCATATTGTTCAAGAAATACCTGGTTAGGGGAGTCGGCTTTGGCTGCGGAAATTCTCAAGATCAATCCTGATACACCGGACATGCGTCTGGTTTCTTATGTTGCCGACAGGATCAAGGCCGGGCAGGTGGTCGGCATGCCCACGGACACGTTTTACGGTCTGGCGGCTGATCCGCTGAACCTGCGCGCCGTTGATCTGATCTATGACGTAAAAACCCGCAGCCGGCACAAGCCGCTTTCCCTGCTAATTGAAAGCGTGGAGCACGCTGAGTATCTGGCGCGTCCGTTGCCGGACGTATTTTACGAAATCACGCGCAAATACTGGCCAGGCCCGCTCACCATTATTGTGAAGGCGTCTTCAAGATTGCCACTGAAGGTCACCGCCAATACCGGCAACGTGGCGCTCAGGCTCCCCGCTTCAAACGTGGCGGTGGAGATTATTCGAGCTGCTGGCGTGCCGCTTACGGCGACTTCCGCCAACATCAGCGGAGCAAGTGAGTGCACCACCGCAGAAGGCGTACGCCAGCAACTGGGGGATCGCATCAGCCTGATTGTGGACGGCGGCGACAGCCCGCGCGATGTGGCCTCTACTATCATCAACATGAGCGAGCCCGGACACATCAGCATCCTGCGCCAGGGCGCAATTCCGGAAAGCGATCTGGCTGAGTTTTTGCGCTTTGGCTGAGTTCACAACTCCATGGCACTCACGCGTTGGAACAAATGGCTGCTGTGGACGCTGGTGGTGGCTCCTGCCTGCTATGCGGGGACCATTTACGTCCGCATCCTGAATCAGGCAGAGCGGGATGAAACGCGCCCGGCTGACGCCATAGTTGTTTTTGGCGCTGCTGAGTATGACGGGCGGCCTTCTCCGGTTTACAAAGCGCGTCTGGACCACGCGGCACAGCTTTTTCATCGCGGAATGGCGCCCATTGTAATTACCACGGGCGGCGCCGGCGGCGATCTCCATTTCAATGAAGGCGAAGTAGGCCGCGAATATCTGAAGACGCTCGGCATCCCTGACAGCCAGCTTATTGCAGAGACGCAGAGCCCGGACACCGCTGAATCAGCCAGACGAGTGGGTACCATTATGGCCGTCAACGGTATGCATACCTGCCTTGCCGTGAGCGACGGCTACCATATTTTCCGCATCAAGCGCATGCTGGGGCGGGAAGGCGTTACGGTCTATGGCGCGCCGCGGCCTAATTCGCGTCCACAGACCTTATGGAAGCGGCAGGAATCAGTGTGGCATGAGATTGGCAGCTATACGCTGTGGCTTATGCATTTAACGTGAGGGGCTTATAGCTGGCGTCTCGTCTCGTTTAGAACACTGCCTTACCTCCTCCCTTAATCCTTTCTCTTTAATCCTTTATCTGCCAGTCACCCCCGGTTCGTTATCCCACTGACTCCGCGCTGGACCTGGGTTAAAATACTTTTAAACGGGTACTTTGCTTTTTTCCCTGTTCCTGGGCCACTTTTCCTATGCGACTGATTTACAAACGCTTTAGCGTCATTTCTGGATTTGCGGTATTACTGGCCGTGCTGGTGATCAACACGGCCGTTACGCGTCGGCAGATTGCCATACAGGATAGCAATCAAGGATGGGTGGACCACACGCAACGTGTGCTGCTGGAACTGAGGACCGTTGAATCTCTGGTGACAGATGCCGAAACAGGCCAGCGCGGTTTTTTATATACCGGCGAAGAGCGCTATCTGGAGCCTTACAATAACGCGTCCGTTGAGGTGGATGCGCACATGGACAAGCTGGCAGCGCTGGTCGTGGACAATCCTCAGCAGTCGGCACGCATACCGGCCTTGCGTGTTCTCTCCAAAAAAAAGCTGGGCGAGATAGCGCACACGATTGAACTCTATCGTGCCGGCAAAAAAGATGAAACCCGCGCCTTCGTGCTTTCTGACGTAGGTAGGATTGATATGGAGAAATTCCGCGCGCTGGCGGCGGATATGGGGCGCGATGAAAGCGCGCTGGAAGCCAAACGCCTGCAAGACGTGAACAGCAGCACACGGACTCTGGTGCGCACCCTGTATCTGGCCACTTCGCTGGCAGTGATTGGGCTGATGTTTCTGGCGCTCTACATTGTGCGCGAGATGGACCAGCGAGAAAGGCACGCCGCAGAAATCCGCGAGCGCGAAGAATGGTTCCGCGTGACGCTGGGCAGCATTGGCGATGCGGTGATTGCCACGGACAAAAAGGGCATCGTGACCTACGTGAACCAGGTTGCCGAAGACCTGACGGGAATCAAGCTCGCTGAGGCGAAAGGCAAGGCGATCCATCAGGTGTTTCCGATTTTCAATGAGCACACACGCAGGCCGGTGGATAATCCGGTGGCCAAGGTGCTTGAGTCCGGACTCATTATGGGGCTGGCAAACCACACGGTGCTGCAACGCCGCGATGGCACGTTGGTTCCGATTGAAGACAGCGCCGCACCGATTTATGACGACGGAAACCAGTTACGCGGCGTGGTAATGGTTTTCCGTGACGTGACCCTGGAAAAACAATCGCAAAGCGTGATGCGCAAGGCGGAAAAACTGGCGGCTGCTGGACGGCTGGCTGCAACCATGGCGCATGAGATCAACAATCCGCTGGAAGCGGTGGGCAATCTGATTTATATCGTGCGGCATACGGCCAACCTGCCGGACGAGGTGATGGGCTATCTTGCCATGGCGGAGCAGGAACTGGAACGCGTCTCCCACATTACAAGGCAGACACTGGGTTTCTATCGCGACTCGTCCGAGCCCGGCCCGGTGGAGATGCCCGCGGTGATTGAATCCGTGTTGAAGATTTATGACAACAAAATCCGGGGCAAAGGCGTGGCGCTGGAGATGCAGTTGGCGCCAGAGTGTCCCGCAATTTTTGGTTTGCAGGGCGAAATGAAGCAGCTGATTGCGAACTTGATTTCAAATGCCGCGGACGCGATTGGCCAAGGCGGGAAGATACGCATAGTTATGTCACCCGCCTCGCGTGCACAGAGTACCGGCGTGGAACTGAAGGTTGAAGATAATGGCCCCGGGATTGCGACCGAGCATCGCTCGCACATTTTTGAGCCGTTTTTTACCACCAAAAAAGATGTGGGTACCGGTTTGGGCTTGTGGGTGAGCAAAGAGATTGCCGAACGGCACGGCGGCAACATTGAACTGAGTTCAGGAAACGGTGGAAGCCTGGGCGGCGCAGTGTTTACAGTGTTTCTACCATGTGATAGCCAGATGGCAAGCGCCAATGGAGCAGCATAAGTTAGCCGCGTTTGGAGCGGGTTCGGCGCTGGGTGGGATGTACGCTTTGCTTGCTAGCTTGCTGGTACTCCGAACTGTGCGTGTTATCTTGAGGATACCGCGCAGGGCTTGGTTTACTGCTTTATCCGTGGGGAATGCTTCAGAAACGTCCGGTTCAAGAAGCACCAGATTAGTGCCTTCGCGGTAGCGTTTAGCATATTTCCCGCGCACGCCGCCTTTCATTGAGGCCAAAGCATATTCGACCTGCATTTCATTATTAGGGCTGGTTTTTTTCATAAAATCTTTGTTCGCGCCTTGTTGCCAGTCTCGAGCTGAATATGCCGATGGTTAGAAATCTCTCCTCCATTTGGGAGTGCGCTTCATCAGGGAATGTCAAGGATAGAAGATCACCAAAAGCAGTTGCGGCTTCGCGGAAATCAACTCCGTGCTTTTTAAGATTGGCAGCAACTTTTTGAATGTCCCACGTGAAAATCACACGTTAGTATCCCAGCGAGAGTAAGATTAGTCTATAGGGTAGCCACCATGTTTGATTCTGAACTCAAAGTAGATCCCACAGCACGCAAAACGTCACGCCGCGCCTTTCTTCTCTCAGCGGCGGCAATTGGCGGAGGTTTATACTTTTATATGAGCATTTTTTCAAAGAAAACCGAGACGGCGGAAGCAAACGCAGAAAACAACAAGGCAAGCCAGACGCCACAGGAAGTCACCATCGTGGAGTTTACTGATTCCGGCGAACGCAAAGATACGGTGCACGTTCCCAAGATCGTAAAGACTGACGCGGAGTGGCAGCGGGAGCTTCCACCAAACGCATATAACATCACACGGCATGACGATACGGAAATGGCCTTTACCGGCCAGTATTGGAACAACCATGACAGCGGTTTGTATCGCTGCATATGCTGTGGCACCGCACTGTTCAGCTCCGACACCAAATTTGAATCTGGCACGGGCTGGCCAAGCTTTTACCAGCCAATAGCCGAACAGAATGTTGAGTCGATTAACGACAATACATTTGGCATGCGGCGTACGGCAGTGGCTTGCACACGCTGTGATGCGCATCTGGGCCATGTATTCAGTGACGGCCCCAAACCTACAGGAGAGCGCTATTGCATGAACAGCGCTTCACTGAAGTTTGTGAAGAAGACGTAGTTGGCCGGGGCCACCCCCCAAACATTGATTGCGCTTAAACGCGGCCCTGAAGGCCGCTCTTCCACCAGAAAGGCCAAAGCTGCCAAGCAGCAAGGCCGTGCGATAGTGAAAAAGAAAGCTTGTATGACTCGATCATCAATAAGATTGCTTCCAATTCTGTGTTTGCTTGGCACGCTTGCCTGCCACGCTGCCAGCAATGCCGTAAAACTACCTGATCCCACGGCTGACGCGCCTTTGGCAAAAGCCAAGAGCACGCAGACTGTTGTGCTGGCCGGCGGATGTTTCTGGGGCATACAGGCAGTGTTTGAACACGTGAAAGGCGTGAGCAGCGCCACGGCTGGATATTCCGGCGGCGCGGCAAACACGGCGCAATATGAAATCGTAAGCACGGGGCAGACTGGCCACGCGGAGTCAGTGAAGGTGGTTTACGATCCGTCACAGATTTCCTTCGGCCAGCTATTAAAAGTATTTTTCTCCGTGGCGCATGATCCCACGGAGTTAAACCGGCAAGGTCCGGATGAGGGAACGCAATATCGGTCAGTGATTTTCTTTTCCAATGAAGAGCAGAAACATGTGGCGCAGGCTTATATTGACCAGTTGAATCGCGGCAAGCTTTTTTCCGAGCCCATTGTCACGCAGACAGTACCGCTGCAAGCGTTTTATCCGGCAGAGGCCTATCACCAGGATTACGCTGAGCATCATCCATATGAGCCCTACATTGCCATCAACGACCTGCCCAAGGTTGACCATCTAAAGAAGACGTTGCCGGAGCTGTATGTTGGCAAGTAAGTCGTCGCTAGGTAAGACCATGGGAGCCAGATAAATCTTTGCCGCCCATCATCAACGCACAGGGGATAGCCAAGACCTACGGCGCTTCTCCTCTATTTCAAGATGTATCGTTCACCATATCTGAAGGTGACCGCATTGGGCTGATTGGGCCAAATGGCTCGGGCAAGTCCACGCTGCTGGGGATTCTTGCCGGCCAGATTGAGCCAGACAGCGGCAACGTGGCGGTGCGTCGCCATACACGCATGAGCTATGTGATCCAGGAATCGCAGTTTGCCGCAGGTGAGACCGTACGTTCTGTGGTGACTAAAGCGCTGGAGCGCAGCGGTGTGCCGGAAGCCGAGCGCCAGGGACGTTTGTTTGAAACGCTGGGCCGCGCGAACTTTGAAGATTTTGACGCTGAAGCTGCCAGACTTTCCGGCGGATGGCGCAAACGTTTGGCGATTGCCGAAGCTCTGGTGCAGCAGCCGGACGTGTTGCTGCTGGACGAACCGACGAACCATCTTGACCTGGAAGGCATTGAATGGCTGGAAGAACTGTTGCGCGCGGAGCAATTTGCTTGCGTTGTCGTAAGCCATGATCGTTACTTTCTGGAAAATGTGGCCACGCAGACGGTGGAACTGAGCCGCGCTTATCCTGACGGTCTGCTGCGTGTGCCGGGCAACTACAGCACTTTTCTGGAAAAGAAAGAAGAGTTTCTGCTCACGCAGGAAAAGCACCAGGAGTCTCTGGAAAACCGCGTGCGCACAGAGATTGAGTGGCTGCGCCGCGGTCCCAAGGCCCGCGCCACCAAAGCCAAGGCGCGTATACAGACCGCGCATCAGATGATCTCTGATCTGGCCGAGTTGAACTCGCGCACACGCACCAGCAGCGCCAAAATAGATTTCTCTGCCACGGATCGCAAGACCAAACGGCTGGTGGAGTTGAACCACGTGAGTTATGAAATTGGCGACCGTACGCTTTTCGCTGATCTTGATTTTCTCGTTACGGCAGGCAAGCGCGTGGGGCTGGTTGGTCCGAATGGCAGCGGCAAGACCACGCTACTGCGTTTGCTGCGCGGAGAAATGCAGCCAACAGCGGGAGAAATTCGCCGCGCAGACTTCCTGCGCGTGGTGTACTTTGACCAGAACCGAGTGCTTGACCCGGAAGTGACTTTGCGCCGCGCACTCGCGCCGGGCAGCGATTCTGTGGTCTATCAGGATCGTGTGGTACACGTGGCTTCCTGGGCGGCACGCTTTTTGTTTACCAGCGAGCAGCTCAATCAGCCTGTGGGACGGCTTTCTGGTGGTGAGCGGGCACGCGTGTTGATTGCGCAGTTGATGCTTCAGCCCGGGGATGTTTTGCTGCTGGACGAACCAACGAATGATCTCGATATACCGACGCTTGAAATATTGGAAGAGACGTTGCTGGAATATGCGGGAGCACTGGTGCTGGTAACACATGATCGCTACATGTTGGACCGTGTTTCCACCATGGTGCTTGGCCTGGATGGTCGCGGCGGAGCGGAAAGCTTTGCTGATTATCTGCAATGGGAAGTATGGCAGGCAGAGAGCAAGCAGCCTGCGCACACGAATGCTGTGTCCTCTTCGGTGAAGTCTGCACCTGCGGCGGAAGCAGTGGTGAAGAAAAAGCTTTCGTACAACGAAGCACGCGAGTTTGCAACGATCGAGGAACGCATTGCCCAGGCGGAAGAAACTCTGGCGCAGAAGCGCGTAGCGGCGGAAGATCCAAAGATCGCCACAGACGCACAAAAACTGCTCGCAGCCCATGCGGAGATGGATGAAGCGCAAAAAGTAGTTGACCAACTCTATGCCCGATGGGCAGAGCTGGAAGCCAAAAAAACTTAAATCAGTTGGGTGATGTAGCTGTGCCTGACATCGTTGGACTCCAGCACAACTCAAACAGGGAAACGATAAAAACCCATTCCATCACCCATCTGCTTCATTTGGATGCAGCCACAGATAAAAAAGAAGGTTTCTGCGGTGAATTAATGTGAGCTGTGGAAGCAGGCTGAATATGAATGCTATCCAGAATCTTCTGGTAGGTCGAATGAAGCGTGTTGTAATCGCGCTCGGGTGCAACCATGACCAGATAGAGCAGACTATTTTTTGCACGCGGCAGGGCCACCAGCCAATCGTGCTCCGGTAGCGGCTTGCCGTTGAGCAGCAAAGGAGAGTTGCCCATCAGCTCCAGTGAGCGGCCTTCCACACCATTGATCTTGATGGTTTTCATCTCGCCAGAAATGCTCATCCCTGCGTTCTGCTGCAAGAGCCCCTGGGAGAGATGCTTGACCGCTTCGTCCAGTGAATCAGCTTCACTGCTCAGGTTGGTCCCGACAATTACTCCGTAAGAGATGCCGGCTTCAGTGACGGCGGCAGGCGGCGCGATAAGCGCGCCTTGTTCTCCGCTGTTGGCCTTCCAGTTATCTGGA
Organism: Candidatus Angelobacter sp.; assembly: GCA_036496365.1. GTDB lineage: Bacteria > Acidobacteriota > Terriglobia > Terriglobales > Acidobacteriaceae > Angelobacter. The sequence continues at coordinate 11,432 of DASXLK010000129.1, forward strand.
TAGCTGAGCGTGTAACCATCGCCTTTGAGTTCTGAGAAGTTGCTGCTGGGTTTTACATCTTTGAATGTGACAGCATTTTGCGCCATGCTTGCCAGTGGCTGGACCATGAGCAGCACTGCCGCAAGGGCAAGCGTGCGAGCGGAAAAACGATGCGATGGCATATTCATCCTCAAAATTGTAAGACAAAGATTCTAAGCAAAAAAAGATTGTAAGCCAGCGAGAGCTGTTATTCACACCCGGAAAAGTTATTTCCTGAAGATGCCGCAGGCGTGCCGTCCCACTGTATCATTCTGAATACGTGCTCTTGTGCCCGGCCCCGAACGGTAAATGATGAAAATTCTCAAGCTCCTGCTCAATGACGCACCGGACAATCTGCGCGGACGGATCATTGCTATTTATTGCCTGTTGCTGGCGTTCAATCTGGGAGCATGGCTGTGGGCCTTCATCGCATTTCGTCACTATCCCGTACTGCTGGGCACCGCATTGCTGGCCTATGGATTTGGCCTGCGCCACGCCGTGGATGCAGATCACATTGCCGCCATTGACAACGTGACCCGTAAGCTGATGCAGGAGGGGAAGCGTCCCGTGGCAGTGGGATTCATGTTTTCCCTCGGGCATTCGACGATTGTGGTGCTGGGATCGGCGGCGATTGCGGGTACGGCATTTGCCCTGCATCACCGGCTGGATTCTTTCCGCAGCCTCGGCGGCGTGATCGGCACGCTGGTTTCCGCGTTTTTCCTGATCGCCATTGCGATTGTGAACCTGATCGTGCTGCGGTCGATCTATCGCGCATTTGTACGTGTGCGGCGCGGCGAGCCCTATGTGGAAGAAGATTTTGACCTGCTGCTGGGCAGCCGGGGATTCCTTGCGCGCCTGTTCCGTCCCATGTTTGCCATGATCACGCGGAGCTGGCATATGTATCCGCTGGGCATTTTGTTTGGGCTGGGCTTTGATACAGCCACAGAGATTGGCGTGCTGGGAATCTCTGCCGCGGAAGCCTCGAAGGGGTTGTCGTTCGCGGCCATTCTTGTTTTTCCCACGCTCTTTGCCGCTGGCATGTCTCTGGTGGACAGCACGGACAATATTCTGATGCTGGGCGCTTACGGATGGGCTTACACCAAGCCGGTGCGCAAGCTCTACTACAACATGACGATTACCAGCGTCTCCGTGATTGTTGCAGTGGTCATCGGCGGCATTGAGGCGCTGGGGCTGCTCTCCGGACATTTCCATTTTCAAGGCCGATTCTGGGACGGCGTAGACCGGCTCAACGGCAACTTCGGGACGCTGGGATATTTCATCATTGGACTCTTCGCCATGAGCTGGATCATCTCCATTGCAATCTATAAGTGGCGGCGGTTCGACGATCTTGAAGCAAACGGCTAGGAATGAACTCATCTTGATCTCTAACTGAAATCATAAAAACGCCATGGTCAGTTAATTCCTTGATCGATGAGACTCACTAGATTGCAGGAATGTTTTTGGTCAAGCTGCGCAGCCGCCCAGCTAGATCGTGAACACAAGTCCCTCTATTCCGAACGCAAGGTCTGCATGGGATCGACCTGCATGGCCCGTCGGGCCGGAATATAACTGGCCAGCAACGCCAGCGCGGCGATGAGAGTTGTGACGCTCAGGAAAGTCAGCGGATCTGCAAAGCTGACGCCATAAACCAGGCTGCCTAACAATCGGGTGCAGGCGGCAGAAACTATCGTGCCCAAGACCACGCCAATAATTGCCAGCCACGCCGTTTGCAGTAATACCAGATTGCGAATGTTCTGTTGAGTTGCGCCAATAGCCATGCGGATGCCGATTTCCCTCGCCTTTTCCCGCACCATGAAGGCGATAACAGCGAAGACGCCCAGAACCGTAAGCAGAACCGCGATCCCGGCCAGACCGCCAAGAAGAATGATGGCCACGCGCCAATCGGCCAGCGCGTCCGGAAGAAAATCGCCAAACACATTGACTGCATGGATCGGCTGGTCAGGGTCCACGGACTGCAATACTACACTCACTGATTTGCGCACCTCGGCGGCAGAATCATGAGTGTGCACCAGCAACTGCATGTTGAAGAATGCGACTTGCGCGTACGGAACATAAATAGACGACTGTGGCTCTTCATTAATATATTCCCGCACGTCGCTGGCCACGCCCACCACCCGGCGTGGCTTCTTCTCACCCTGGACGTCGCCACGCGTCAGAACCAGCAGCTTGCCCAGAGGGTCTTCATTTGGCCAGTATTTTTGCGCCAGGGCCTTGCTGATTACACATACCGGCTCTGATTCACCGTAGTCGGAATCTTCCAGAAATCGTCCGTGCAGCATGGGGACAGAAAGCACGCTCAGCGTATGTGAATCCGCCAGCCGCAGCACGGCTGGATTAAACACAGCAGAAGACTCGCCAGTTTTTACTATTTGAAAGCCTCCCGGAAAGTGCCCGTTCAGCGGAAGATACGTAACAAATGTGGCATCCATCACTCCCGGCAATGTGCGTACTTTCTCCACCACCTGCTGATAGAACCTCACCAAATCCGCATCGCGCTGGTATTTGGTGCGCGGCAGCGAGAGCGGTACAACAATCCGGTTCTCAGTCTTAAAACCCAGGGAGACATGCTGCAGTCTTTGCAGGCTGCGCACCAGCAACCCGGCGCCTACCAGCAGCACCATGGAGCAGGCAATCTCAGTGACCACAAAGCCCTGGCGCAGGCGGCGGCCTTTTACGTCTACCGTAGTTGTGGAAGAAGCGCGGCGCAACATATCATGCATTTCCGCACGGACCACGGTCATGGCCGGTACCAGTGCAAAAATAACTCCCGCAAGCACAGAAATGCCGAAAGTAAAAAGCAAAACCGGCCAGCTGAAATTGATGGCGTTCAATTCCGGAGACTGCCATTCCATCTGCCAGAGCAGCAGCTTCTTTCCTGCGCCGCCCACGGCCAAGCCAAGCACGCCAGCAGCCGAGCCCAGACAAATGCCTTCCACCACCAGTTGCCGGATCAGGGCTTTGGGCTTTGCACCCAGCGCCATACGGATGGCTAGTTCACGCGTTCTGCCCGTTACTCGCAGCAGCATAAGATTGGTCACATTGGCGCACGCCACCAGCAGTACCAGAGCTACGGTGGCCAAAGAAACCAGCAGCATGCTGCGCATATCGCCATTCAAGTAGTGCTATAAAGACTCGATTGTGGCCGTTCCGCAGATGGCACCAGACGGGTGGGCCTTTTTTATGCCGCCGGAGATGCGGTTCAGGTCTTCAATGGCCTGCTCACGGCTAAGCCCAGGCTTGATGCGCGCCACCACATTTAAATAGCGCGACTCGTACGACAACATGCGGTCCGGGCGGACCTGCTTCCGCAGTGGAATCCAAAGTTGATTTGTCTCCTGATAATCAGCCTTTGGCGGCATCACGCCAATTACCGTAAAAGACTCACTGTTGATGCGTATGGCCTTCCCCACAATCCCGGGATCTGCCTGATATCTGCGCCGCCACAGTCTGTCACTCAGCAAGACCGTGGGTGCCGCGCTTGCGCGATCTTCTTCCGGCAGAAAATCCCGCCCGAAAGCAGGCCGTACGCCCAATACCCTGAACCACTCGGCGGATGCCGCTCCGCCCCAAACCAGCTCCGGGCTGCCATTCCCGCTAACAACGTAATGAAAGCCCTCTGACGCGGCCATGTTGCTGAAAGCGCGGCTCTGCTCGCTCCACTCAACAAAAACCCCGGGTGATACCGAGTCTGGAGTCGCAGAATCATTAGGCGTATTGGTTTCAAAGAGCTGCACCAGATGCCCTGAGTCTGGATAAGGCAGCGGACGCAGCAGCACCACATCAATCATGCTGAAGACGGCGGTATTTGCGCCGACCCCGAGAGCCAGCGTGAGGACTACAACAAAAGAGAAGCCGGGGGCTTTGCGGAGTGAGCTAAGAGTATAGGAAACGTCTTGCAGCAGGGACATTTGCGCTCTCCCGTGCGCGAGTGTAACACGGCCTAAATCTGTTTACTTTGCCAAAAACTCCGTTGTCTCTTTCAAGAACAAATCCAACTGATCGTGATGCACCCAATGTCCTGCCTTGGGCACTTCCACCAGTTGGCAATTGCGCAGCGCAGTAACGCGCGGATCATTCAGAGGCAACGGGGCGAAGCTTTCCAGTCCCCAGAAAAGTAAAATCGGCGAGGTGATTTGTCCATATAGTTCGGAGGTATCAGAAAGAGTGTGGCCAACGGGAGAGAGAGCTCGCGCATAGTTATCAAACTTCCAGGTCAGGCAGCCCTCGGAGTCCCAGTTGGTGCCGTGCAGAGTAAGGTGGCGGGCCACTTCGTCGCTCAGGCGCGGATTGGCTTCCTTCATGCGGGCCACGGCGGCTTCAAGGCTGGGATAAGGTTTGGGCTTGCGCTTTTCGATGTCGCGGCGGTCTTCAATCCAGCGGCGCAGCCGCTCAGAAGCCGCTCCGTGCACGCGATGTTTGGCCGGAAAGCCGATGCCTTCAATGGAAACGGCTTTGGCCACGCGGTCAGGATAAACTCCGGCGTAATGCAGAACAATAATGCCGCCCAGAGAGTGGCCTACAAGCCGGATGGGAAACTCGTCAATGATATCCAGCAGCGCGGAGAGATCAAGCACATGTTCCGCGACACTATACATTGCGCCCGGCGCCCATGCGCTGTTGCCGTGTCCGCGCAGATCAAGCGCGTAAACGTGATAGTGCTCACGCAGGGAGCGCGCAACCCAGTCCCAGTTGCGGGCATGGTCCAGCCCGCCGTGGACCAGCACCAGCGCGGGCTTGCCGTCCTGTCCGTAATCCCAGAATTGCAGCTTCAGCCGGTCAGAGTAAAAAAAATGCGAGATTGGTTCCATATTTGTAGGCAAACGAGGTTTCAAAAAAAGTATTCAGTCGCACAAACATTCTAACGTGTCGCGTCTGTTTTCTCCTGGGCAACCTACCGTTTGCAATGTCTTTCATTGGTCAGGTGAGACGGCTGCTCCGCGTGGCTTGACACAGATTATCTGGTTCCTTAGACTCGCATGCTTCATGCGATTGTGGCGACGGACCGATGTAACGGCGTCACGGCATGAGCAGCAGACAGATCTTGCAAGGCTTGCTTCCGGAATGATTCAACTAAGATGGATTTTTCCCGCGCTGCGCAAGCATGCGGAAAAGAAGAGGAGCACGCTACAATGTTATTACGCAGTTTCAAAATACTTACTGTCCTGACGCTGGCATTTTGTGCGCTGGGAATGGAGGCACAGATGTCGTACGGACCACCAATCAGTGTGGAGAACGCAAAAAAAGCAGCTGCCGCCGCGCTGGCGGAAGCAGTAAAAAATCACTGGGCCATGGCCATAGCCGTTGTTGACCCGAACGGCACGCTCATCTATTACGAAAAAATGGATAACACGCAACTGGGCAGCGCCAACGTTGCCATTGATAAAGCGCGTTCAGCGGCGCTGTATAAGCGTCCAACCAAAGCTTTTCAGGACGCGCTGGCCACTGGCGGCGCAGGCTTGCGTGTAATGGCATTGCGCGATGCCATTCCGGTTGAAGGCGGCGTCCCTCTGGTGATGGATGGCAAGATCGTGGGAGCGATTGGCGTTTCCGGAGCACAGAGTGATCAGGACGGCCAGTGCGCCACCGCAGGCGCCAGCTTAATTAAGTAGGTTTAGGAAAATCTTATTGAGAGAGGCTCGTCGCTTGCCATGGACGGGCCTTTCTGATTTTTGAGGGTGCTGAAGGAAGGGCATTTCCTCGCAATTGTAAAAAGTGAATCACTTTGCAGTTCTTTACTCAAATTGCGCATTATCCAGCAGTTCAGCAAACCCAAGCTGCTGCTCTTACATCTGAGCTTGTACCCCTGGATGAGAGTGTGCGCCATGCTGCGGTCAAGAACTTCGTCAAGCTTACTGAAAATATCCCTCGTTTCGAGTCTAATCAGCTTTTGCGGTTGCGGTGGCGTCGGTAGTTCCGGCTCTGGCAACGGCAATAACACCACACCGTCTCAGGCAGTGATTGCCTTTGGCGTTCAACCAGCAAATATTATTGCCGGGCAGGCTGCGACTTTGTCCTGGCAGGTAACCAACGCCGCTTCATTCACCATTTCACCGGCAGTTGCCCCAGGCACTTTGCCCATGACTGGAACAGCCAGCGTCACGCCTGCAGCGAACACCACTTATACGGCTACTGCGACTGACGCAAACGGTCGATCGACAACGGCGACAGCCGCTGTCAACGTGGTGCCTGCGGGGTCAGCGCCGGCAATCACCATGAGTTTCCAGCCCACCGTTGTGGGCGCGGGGCAAACCGCGGTGCTAACGTGGAACAGCACAAATGCGCTCTCGGTTGGGATCACGCCTTCTGTCTTGACGGAAGACCAAACCACCGTGGGTCTCGCTGGCTCAGTCACCGTTGTGCCCGCTGCCACCACAACTTATACGGCTACGGCTACGGGCGTGAATGGTGTTACTGCTTCAACCACGGCAACCATCAATCTGCTTGGCGTCACTCTCACAGCCACGCCGGCAAAAGTTGGTCCGGGACAGAGCACAATTTTGAGTTGGACAAGCACCAATGCTGCATCGCTTAGTATTGATCAGGGTGCGCCTCCCATCAGCGGAGCCAGCGGCAGCGTAACTGTTTCTCCGGTTGCCACCACGACATACACAATCACGGCAACGAACGGCACTGCCACAGCCACTGCTTCGGCCACCGTGACCGCCCCTCTGGGAGTGACGTTAACTGCAAATCCAGTGAACATCGCGCCCGGCGGACAATCGAAGTTGACGTGGGTCTCAACTGGCGCAAGCGCTCTCAGTATTGATCAGGGCGTGCCGCCGATCAGCGGAGCTTCAGGCAACGTAACAGTCACGCCAACGCAGAACACTACTTACACAATCACGGCAACTGACGCTCAGGGCAACGTTACCACTTCAGCCGCCACGGTGAATGTTGTGACCAATGCCGGACTCCAGGGCATCAAGCACATTATCGTTATGCTGGAAGAAAACCGCTCGTTCGATAATTACTTCAGCAAACTCGGCGACTATGTAACCAATCATCACCCTGAGATTACAAACTATCAGATCAACGCTGGCTACAATCCCAATATCATGGTGCCGTTATTCAGCGGCGCTCTGGCGCATCCTTTCCATCAGGTCACGGAGCGCACAGAGAACCTTTCACCCGCATGGGATGAAAGCCACTTTGATATGCACCAGCAGAGTGACGGCACATTCCTCATGGACCGTTTCGCCCAGACCACGCACTCCGTGACCCACGCCTTCGATGCCGACGGTCTGAGAGCGCTGGGCTATTACGACGACACGGACTTGCCGTACTATTACGAACTGGCATCGCAGTTTGCCACCAGCGATTCGTTCCATTCGCCGCTGCTGGCCAACACCGTACCTAACCGGCAGTTCATGTTCTGCGCCACGTCACAGGGGCGCGTATTCCCCTCGCCTTCTGGCCATGCTCCATGGACTTGCCCGACCATTTTCTCTGACCTGCAAAACAACAACGTCAAATGGGCGTACTACTATAAAGATGGAATCTTCCTGGCTGGCTTCGCCGATTGGAACAATCCGGCCATCCAGACCAAGACGTTCCCCATCCAGTCTTACTTTGACATTCTGGCCAGCCCAACCGCTGATCAGGACCTTCCTTCCGTTGTCTGGATTGACTCAGGCTCCGGCGGAACTGGTTTGGACGAGCACCCGGACAACAACGTTCAAAAAGGCGCAGCTTACGTAAAGACGATTATCGATGCGCTGATGAAGAGCCCGGCATGGAGTGATTCCATCTTCATTCTGGCGTATGACGAAGGCGGCGGACTTTATGATCACGTGCCTCCGTTTACCGTTGTCCCTCCGGACAATAACCCGCCGCAGCTTTCACCCGGCGATTTGCCCGGTGACTTTACGCTGAGCGGATTCCGCGTGCCCATGATTGTTATGTCGCCTTTTGTGAAGCCGCACTTTGTTTCACACGTGAATCGCGATTTGACGTCGATACTCAAATTAATTGAGACGCGCTTCAGCTTGCCTGCTCTCACCGCACGTGATGCGGCAGGTGACGACATGACGGAGTTCTTTGACTTCGTGAACCCACCATTCTGGCTTACACCACCACCGCTGCCGGCGCAGCCAACCACCGGAGTTGATGATCCCAAGCAAGAGGCTCCGCCACAGTAGCTTACGCAACATGAAATAAAAATAGCCGCGATGGGCAACATCGCGGCCTATTTTTATTCGGAGCTTTTTCCGGCGAGCTAAGGCACCACCTGGAACGGACGCATCATGTCATTGTCCTCATGCTCCAACATGTGGCAGTGGTAGACATACTTCCCGGTGAATCCATGGAAGGGAACAATAATTGATGTAACTTCACCCGGGTTCACACGCACCGTATCTTTCCAGCCCATTTCATTTTTCTCTGGCGGGCGTACCTTACCGGAAAATTCAATCACGCCGCTATCCAGATATTTCTGCAGATCAAAAGACTTTCTCTCTAATATCTGGAATTGCACCAGATGCAGATGCATCGGATGTGTATCGTCGGTCGTGTTGATAAACCGCCATATCTCCGTAGTGTTCAGTTTGGGCGATTCCGTTACCGGATCGTCATAACCCACTTTGTTGATCTTTACGCCCAGCGAATTCTGTTTCTCGTCTAGAAATTCATACAGCACCAGGTCACGTGTTTTAACCGCTGTTTCTGTCTTTAGCTGTTCAAAGGGAACCGTCCACGCCGGCTTTGCGCTGGCATCTTTTCCGCGCAACGGAGCGGTAATCCTCACCTCCATCAATTGTTGCAGCGGCGCGGCTTTCATTGGTGACTCATCCATTCCCGTGCCGGGAAAAGGCGCAGAGGCATAGTTGGACACAACAAATTTCTTTCCCTCATATCCGGCAAAATCCACAATTAAGTCCGCGCGTTCGCCCGGCGCCAGCATCACGGAGGCCACTTCCACCGGCTGTGGCAACAGCCCTCCATCGGTGCCAATCTGGAAGAACTTCATTGAAACCGTGGCAAAAGGAATCGCGGGATCGGAAAAAAAGAAACTGAAGAAGCGCGAGTTGGAGGCGTTTACCACCCGGAATCGGTAGCGCCGTGGCTCAACCTCCAAAAAAGGAAAGATTGCCCCATTCACCACCGGAACATTACCGAAAAATTCCGGCCCCCACACGCCCGGCGCCAGCCGCGGAGACACCATGCTGGAAGCCTGATAAATCAGGTGTCCATCGTCATTGAGTAAACGGTCCTGCAAGACCAGCGGAATTTCATAACGCCCTTCAGGAAGCTCAAGTTTTTTCTCTTCCTCGCCGCGCAACAAATACATTCCCGCCAAGCCCGCGTAGTTGTTGAGCCGCGTAATGCCCAAAGCATGATCGTGGTACCAAAGCGTCGCGGCGCGTTGTTTGTTGGGGTAGTGATATGTTGCCGACTGTCCCGGGCGTATCCACTTCTCCGGCAGCCCATCATCTGCTGAAGTCGTATTAGCTCCATGCAGATGGGCCACAGTCCTTACCGCCGGGGCCGGAGGCATCGCGCCGTGCACCTTTGTATCAATCTCAAATAAATGCTGCTCAGGAAGCTGGTTAATCCACTCGATAGACACAGGCTCATTAACTGCTGCTTCAATCACCGGCCCGGGATACTTTCTCTCAAATCCCCACAGCGTTGCCGGCGGCAGCTGGGAATGCAGCCGCTGCTGAAACTGCATCATGCGCACCTTGTATTCCAGGTGGCCTTTTTTTCTTATTGGCTGCAAGCGATTGGGGATGGGAAGAGGATCAACATACTTCAAGAGCCTGGCAATACCTTCATATCCCGGCTTGGGCGGACTGTTTTTCTGTGCCGACAGGGCTCTGAGTGTCTGGCCACCTGCCGGAATAAAAAGCCCGGAAGCGCCGATTGAAAGCAGCTTTACAAAGTCGCGTCGTTTCATCAAGCCTTCAACTCAATCGCCATCCAGTTTTCCCCACGCAGGCCGATCCCAGTAAACCTATTTTAAGATTAATAACACAAGGGCAGGAAGTGCATGCTTTCGCGGCTTTCCTTCGCGCCTCTCCGGTTAAATCCCTTGCTGTTGCTTTTGAAATCCGGGATCATCCGCGTAAATCCGCGGTAAAGAATTGCCTTCCTTTGTGCCCTTTGTGGTTAAATATTAAAATTCAATCCAATGAAAAAAGTCGTTGAGCGTGAGAAGAATAAAAACTATTACCGTGTGCTCCATGTTCCCATCTGGATATGGGTTTTCTGGATTCTCCCCGGACACCTTACCGCTGCGCTTTACGCTCACGGCCCAGACCATCGCCACTGGATCTGGCTGGCAATTGTAACTGCCATCTGCATCTGGCGCGGATTCGCCGGTCGCCTTCCCGGTGGGGAACCTCGACCTTACATTACGCATTATGGCGAGCCTAAGCCAAATCTTTGGTACCGTGTGGTCTGCTATACCGCTGCTTGGATTGATCTGCTTGTGCCTTTTGCCATCAATCTGATTGGGCTGGCCATCAACTTTTTCACCGGCCGCTGGATCATCAATGACCTCTTCACCAAACTTTATTACCCATTGGCCGCTGTCATTGTCCTGGCGACGGTTTTTGATTTCACTCCTCGCGCGGGCCGCTCCACGCGCAATGAAGGCGCGGAAAAAGGTTGGTTTTACGTGGCCGTATGGGTAGTGGTGCCAACGCAACTTGCCGGCTGGGCCATGTGGCGACTGGGAAAATATTTTGATCTTTCCACCGCCAGCCTGGGACATTTGCGTCTTGCAACTTTCCTGATTGTTGCCGGTGGTTTCCTAACTTTGGGGCTTTTGGGTAAACTGCCACGTTCCCAGCGATACCACATTCCTGAAGGCGTCATCTCTGATATGCCAGTTTCCGCCGGCGCCTAGTGCAGCTCGCGGCCCCCCGTTCTGGGGCGGCGCGGCATATATTTGAGCGCTTTAATATTGAAATAGGATCATAAGACAAAATTTTTGCCGTATTTTGGTTGCAAATCTTATATTTCGATGTAAGCTGGGACTAAGTGGGGGGCACCTGTTTGAAAGCTCAAATTGGCTCTGATCAGCTTCTACTCGAACTGGCAAACTGTGAAGGCAAATTGAATGCGTGGATTCGTACTTCCGCTGTGAATGCGGAATCATTCGCCAAAGATCCGGTTGCCGCAATGCGCGTTGCTAATCTGGGCATACCGGAATATGTGCTGGAAGACCTTGCCATGGTTGTCGAATCGATTTCAAGAAAGTTAAGTGATGCCGCTTAATGCGATAGCTGACATCCACGAGCAGGATTGTTTTCTCCTCCCATTGATGTCCTCCCTCAATTGAAAGACGCGGGAATGAGTGCGCATTCTCATTCCCGCGTTTTATTTTTCCCCGCAATTCTTTTAGTGGCCTGGGTTTAGCAGCCATGGCTTAGTGGCCATGGGCCTTTACATCTGAGCCAAAGAAGAGGAAGAAGTTGGTCGGCACATCTGCGCTGGCCTTACCCAGTGCCTGGGCCTCACGCAGCTTCTTGAGTGAAGTTATGCCGTGCTTGCCGTCCGCTGTTGGCCAGGAATTTGGATCGGTAATCAGCACCGAGACAACCTGCCACCAGATGGGGCCGGTGTGCAATTGCTGGTCAATGATGTGGCTGTGGTTGATAGTCGGCGTTACCACTGCAGTTCCCGGAGGAACCAGCTTAAGCTGGCTTAGCAGAGGACCAAGATCAATCAGCGAAGTGTGCATGGTGCAGGTGCCGGGCGCGCCTGTTTGCTCGGTCAGTGGCAGCCCAGGCTCGGGGCATTGCACGTCAACGCCGGGATGGATCTTGAATGAATCTGGAACGAAGCCAAACAAAGATTTGAGCGCCGCGCCTAACTCCGGAGTAAATGCCGGTTCATTCACGTTTGTTTCAAAAAACGGGGTAATGACAAACAGCGTTTCTACATGGTCAATCGGATCGCCGGTCGGTCCGATAGTGGGCTGGTGGCCCACCGTGCAGATGGGGCGTTGAAACTCCGCCGGATCAACCGCGGCAACTTTGCCATTGTTGTCCAGGTCGTCAAAAGGTTGATGGATACAGGAGAAGTTTTGTCCGTAGGTGAAAGTCAGAAGCTGGTCTTTACCGAAACCATCTGTCTGGTTAACCTTGATCTGTGCCGAAGCCGCGGCAACCAGGAGCAGTGAGAACAAAGTCATCGCCATAAAATGGCGTACTTGGGAAAGCATTGGGGTGTTACCTCCGCGTGTATTACGGTTCCGGCGGAAGCTTTGGATGGGATGAAATGAAATTTTATTTTTTTATGGATGGACCACAATTCGCCAGGCAATAGGCCACAATTGTGTTTCCACGTTTGCCGGTTTTCTTTTCCGCTGCGGCAATCAACTTCTCTTCGAAGTTATCTGGATCAGGGACCATTTCGCATGCGGCAATCTGCTGGTCTGTGGCGCCGTGATAGCAAAGCTCGCAGACGGCCAATCCGTTTTCTGGTCCGGAACGTACGGGCGGCCCAAAGACGCGGCAAGTCATTGGGCGCGAAGCATACAAATCGCACGCGCCGGTTGTTGGATCAAGCGCCGGACAAGGTTCGTCATTGGCGAAGTCGGCGAATCGTTCTTCGGCTTCTTCATCATCACTCAGGATGCCAGTTTCAGGGTCGCCAGGAAAGTTTGCTGAAAGCCGCTTTACTGACTGCTTTGCACGCTTGCGTATCTGTGCCGCATGGCGTGGATCACTGGCCTCAATCTCAGCTAATCCCTGGCGCAGCCGTGCAGCATCAAGCTGGCTGATGGCAAACGGCCCAAAGCAGCATTGCGTGCAGCCCTTGCGGCAGACAAGCCAGTCGCCGCTCTTGCGCGCCGCTTCAGCCAGCGCGGCGTCCACAATCTGTATGAGCTTGCTGTCGGCGTTGGGCAGGGAACTAGGCACGCTTAAAAAGAATACTCTACCGGGCTTACTGGCAAAGACCTGCTGGCAAAAATAAAGGCGGAGCTGGTTTGCTCCGCCTGATTGCAAAGTGCATGAAAACCTATAACCGAATTAGAATTTAAACGGCTTTAGCTTTCATCTTCTTGGCAAATTTTTCTTGAAACTTCCTGACCTTGGGCTCTACCACAAACTGGCAATACGGCTGATTGCCATTATTGGTGAAGTATTCCTGATGGTAGTCTTCAGCAATAAAGAATTTCGCCGCCGGCTCCAGTGACGTGACAATCGGATTCGGCCAGATGTGGGCGGCATTGATTTCTTCAATTACCTTTTTTGCCTCGCGATATTGCTCTTCAGAAGAATAGAAGATCGCTGACCGGTATTGTGTGCCAATGTCGTTGCCCTGCTGGTTGAGCGTGGTGGGATCGTGTACGGTAAAAAAAACTTCCAGCACTTCATGCAAGGTTGTCTGGCTGGAATCAAATGTGACGCGTACCACCTCCACATGTCCGGTATCGCCGTTGCAAACCTGGCGATAGGTCGGATTATCCACGTGGCCGCCCATATAGCCCGATTCAACAGACGTGACACCCTGCATGCGGTCAAACACCGCTTCAACGCACCAGAAGCATCCGCCTCCCAACACCACAGTTTGTAAATTTTCCATAAAGATTAGATGCCTTTGCTCTCTGAAAGTTTCCATTTCCTGCGCACAGGTTACCCGTGAAGCATGGCTGCTGACAACTCGCCGCGGCAAAACTGGCTCTTAGTGTATATATCCATAGAGATCTGAAAATATGAAAAAGCCGCTTGCGCGACATTTCGTCGCATTCGCCAGACACTTCTATTTTGCAGTCATAATATCCGTTTTTATTTTTGTTATTGCTGCTTCAGCGCACGCTCAGGTAACGATTGCCCAGATCAGTGACACGCATCTGGGCGAGGTCCATTCCCCGCACGCCGCGGAAAATCTCAGCCGCGCGGTAGACATGATCAATGCCCGCCATTCTGACGCCGTGGTGCTTAGCGGAGATATTGGTGAAAACCCGGAAGAGTGGCGGCGCGCCCGCCAGATTCTGAAGGGCCTGAAAGCGCCGCTCTACTACGCCCCCGGAAATCATGACGTGCACACCAATGACGTGGCCGAATATCGCAGCGTTTTTGGGCCGGACTATTACCGCTTTCACGTAAAGGGCGTGACCTTCCTTGTGATCGATTCTCAGTTGCTCGGCAATTACGATAAATTCGGCCTGCCGTCTCTGGAGCCAATGCCCGCCTCAACGGAGGCTGAAGGCGAAAGGATGCTTGCGTGGCTTTCTCGTCCGGATTCAGGCCGTGATGCCGATGATCTCAGTCATCGCCGTAAAGATGGCGGAAAAGACAACGATGATTCTCAAGGGAGCGAAGATCGTCAGCGCGGTGACGACCACCACGAAAAAATTATCATCGGTATCCAGCACATCCCGGTGTACAGGGCGGAAAATCTCATCCCTGATCCCAAACCCTATTGGGTTATTACTGAGCCGTACCGCTCGCGCGAGATGCATCTGCTTCACCAACTCGGCGTTAAACATATGCTGGTGGGCCACTGGCACGTGGGCGGTGTTTTTGAGCGCGACGGAATTACCTGGCACGTTGCTCCCAGCACCAGCAGGATGCTTCCCTGGAGCAGAGAGCTTGGCTTCGCCATGCACACCATCAGCCCCAATGGCGACGTGAAAACCGAATTCATCTCACTGGGTACGGATCAATAAAGGGTGCTGGCGGTTAACGGCGCTGATAGTAAACTTCTGCGCCTAGCCCGGCGGCCCTGCCAGCTTATCCACCCTTGGCGACTGCCCGCCCAGCCACTCAGGATGATGCGCCGTGGAATCAAAGTGAGCTGAGGTCTTGAAGAGCTCATAGTCGCCATGTGCTGCTACTTTTTCGGTCTTCGCCAGCAGCGCTGCTACTTCTTCCGTGCTCATCGGTTTAAAAGTTGTGGCCGCTTCAAAGGCCTGTTTCAATATTTCCTGGCTATCAATGCCCGTAATCACCACGGATGTCGGCAGGTTCAGCGCATAGTGCAGGCACTCCAATGGTTTGACCACTCCGCTCTTCAGGATAATGTGGTCGCCCATCGATTTCATTCCCAGCACTCCGATCTTTTGCTCCACCAGCTTGGGCAGTACCATTTTGCCAAAGCTGCGGAAGTGCGCGTCCATTACATTCAGCGGCATCTGCACGGTATCAAAATGGAAATTATTTCTTGCCGCGACCTCCAGCATATACAAGTGGATATGCGGATCTTTGTGTCCGGTAAAACCAATGTACCGGACTTTGCCTGCTTTCTTTGCTTCCAGCACTGCTTCCTGCGCGCCGCCTTCGGCAAAAATTCTATCGGGATCGTCAAAGCGAATAATCTCATGGTGCTGAATCAGGTCAAGGTGGTCAGTCTGCAAACGCTGGAGCGATTCATTGATCTGTTTCGTCGCTTCTTCTTTTGTACGTCCATCGAGCTTGGTCATCAGAAAAACCTTTTGGCGATAGCCATTCTTGAGCGCATTGCCCATGCGGATTTCGCTCTGGCCTTTGTTGTAGTCCCAGGAGTTGTCCATGAAATTGATGCCGCCATCGATGGCCGAGCGAATCAGTTTAGAGCTTTCATCGTCAGACAATTTCGGCTGCCCTATATGAAAGCCGCCCATGCCAATGGCGGAGACACGCTCGCCCGTTTTCCCCAGAGTGCGATAAATCATGGAACTACCTTCCTGCCGGCCAGCCGCTGCCTGCATGTTTTCTGTTAATCCAGAAGCAATGGCCCTCGCGCCTCTTGCCGAGAGCCCTGCCATGGCCACGCCTTTGAGAAATTCTCTCCGCCGCATGTAAGTGCTCATCTGTTCTTCAATTTTTGAAACGCCACTTTTATGAGGCAAGCAGATCTTCAAAGCTGCGCTCCGATTCACTCTGGCCAATCGGAACGCTTGCCGGCCATGGCTCATCCACTCCCATGAGTGAAAGCGCGCTGCCAATCAAGGCCACATTTTTGCTGAAGTTGATCATTTCATTCATGCGTTGTTGCGGATCTTCAAGCCGCCAGAAATCATGCATCACTGGAGAGACCCCAGCCAGGAAGCCGGCAATGGCCGCTGCGCCGAATTTTGGTTTCACTCCCAGTAAAATACTTGTGCCGCCGGCAATCAGCGCAACGCCGGTGGCTGTGACCGCGGCTTCCGCCAGGGGCACGTTTTTTGCCTTTGCATATTGCGCCATGGACTTGCGCTCTTTTAAATGATGGATGCCGTTATAGAGAAAGAAACCGCCAAACACTAAACGTCCGAGCAGAAATGGAGCTTTCATCTGAACTTTCAACCTCCTAAATCTTTAAAGTATTGACCAGCAAGTAAGATTCGCTCCGGCAGAGATGGGTGGCCAGATGGCAATCAAGAGATATCGCGCTCTCGGAATCAGAGAGAAAAGATGATGAGAGAAAAGTCCTGCTCAGGATTTTGCGTAGCTCACCACAAAGCTGCTGTTCAGAGCTCGCCTCTTGGGACGACTGAAGTTGCTTATCGCTTCTTTGCTGGTTTTTGGACCGATTGCTCGGGGGCTTCCTCATTCAGCTTGTCAATCATTGACCGCACAGCGCTGGCGTGTTGTCCAAAAGGCGCATATTCCAGATATTTATTCAGGGATTCGCTGGTTCCTGGGGGAGCTATATATTTGCCTTGCTCAGTCTTGCCCTGGCCAAAGAGTATGGCCGCTTTAAGGTAATAAGCGTCAGAATACGTGGGATCGGAAGCAATGGCGTGTTCACACGCCGGCAAAGCGTCTTCTCCGCGCTTCAGGTTGTAATAGGTTGCGCAGAGATTGAAATAAGGCATGGCCGGATACGCTGCCACGTCCGTGGCCTGTGTAAATGCACTCACGGCTTCTTCATATTTTTTCAGGCCCACCAGCAGGTTGCCTTCAGAGTTCAGCATCTGTCCCAGCCCCGCTTTCACTTGTGGTGAGTCAGGCTTTTCTTCCAATGTCTTTTGTGCGGTGGCTATGCCTTTTGCATAGGCCTGAAGCGCGTCCTGTGGTTTATTGGCGGTATTGAGCGCTCCGCCCAGCACCTGGTAATACTCCCATTGAGTGGGATCGTCCGCGATGGCCTGGTTACACTTTTCAATTGCTGCCTCAGTCTTGCCAATGTTGACCAGCGCATTGCACGCTCGATAATGTGCCATTCCCGGATGCGGATTCGCGGCAGCAGCCTTTTCATAGAGCACCAGCGCCTCATCGAACTTTCCCATGCGGTTGTAACAATCGCCTTCAGCCATCAGCATGTCGCCAATGTTCGTGCGCGCTTCAATCGGATCCGCAGCCGTGGGCAGAAGTTTCTCCGCCACTTCCACACCCTTGGCAAAGTTCTGTGAAGCCTCCTGATAGTGCTGCTGGTTGGCCTGAATGGTCCCCAGGTTCTGGTAAAACTCCCAGCGGACGGGGTCCAGATCAATCAGTTGTTGCAGATAATCGGTGGCGTTGGTCCAATCCTGGCTGTCAAGCGCGGCGTGGAATTGCACAATCAGGCGATTGATCTTGGCTGCATTGGCGTTTTCCCGGTGGATCAGATTAAGCTGTTCTTTGGTCTTCTTGCCGCTCGCTAGATTGGTCTCTGCTCCCGGCGCAACCCGCGTCGCATCGGAGAGGTCTACATTCAGCACGTTGGTAACGTTGGGATCAGCGTTGTCCCCAATCAGTTTTTTGCCTTTATAGACGATGTTGCCATCCGGATCTTTGATTTCAATTTCGTAAAGACCATAGCTCATCCCCACAAAGAGGAAAGTGCCGTCTTTCTCCGTCTTTACTTTATAGATGCGTCCGTTTCCGTCCATGATTCTGGGCAGTTCGCTCTGCCCGTCAGTAACGAGTCCCACGTTTTTATAAACAATTTCGGCTTTTGCCAGCGGCTTACCGTCTATGTCCAGAATCTTTCCTGAGACTTGCGCTATCCATCGTTGCATTACAAATAAGGTGAGCAGAACAAGGACGTAGTTCTTCATGGAATCCCCCGCAAGTTAAGTCAAGAAGCGCGTTCGTGTAATGCGATTATCGACACCCGAAGCCAGCCAAATGTTCCCGTGATGTGCCGGTACTTGTTAAATTAATGGGTTAGATTGCCTGCCACGGCCAATCGTTAGCGACGTGCCAGGGAACATTTTCGAGCTTTTTATCCGTTTCGCTTTCTCCCGTCAAGCCTTAATCCAGCCAGTCAAAAGACCGTGTAACCGCCTTCTTCCAGCGCCCATACAGCTGTTCTCGATGCGCCTGATCCAGAGCGGGTTTCCATGTCTTTTCCACTGACCACTGGCTGCATAACGCTTCCACGCTGCTGAAAAATCCCACAGCCAGTCCGGCTGCATAAGCCGCGCCCAGGCTCGTGGTCTCTTGATTGGCTGGCAATACCACGTCGCGGTCCAGGATGTCGGCTTGAAATTGCATCAGCAGATTGTTGCTTACCATACCGCCATCCGCGCGCAGCACTTTTAGCTGGATGCCGGAATCCTGCTCCATGGCTTCCACTACTTCGCGCGTCTGGAATGCCACTGCTTCCAGCACAGCGCGGGCCAGGTGCCCCTTGTTGGCATAGCGTGTGAGTCCCACAATCACGCCGCGTGCGTTCTCTTTCCAGTAAGGGGCGTACAGTCCGGAAAATGCCGGCACCATATATACGCCTCCGTTATCTCCAACGGACTGCGCCAGCTCTTCAATCTGAGCGCTTGTCTGGATAATCCCAAGATTATCGCGCAGCCATTGCACCAGCGCCCCGCCGATTGCCACGCTGCCCTCCAGCGCATAATGTGCCGGTTTCTTGCCCAGCTTGTAGGCAACAGTCGTAAGCAGCCCGTGTTTAGACTCCACCGCTTGCTCGCCCGTATTCATCAGCAGAAAGCAGCCCGTTCCATATGTGTTCTTGGCTTCACCACTCTTGAAACAGGTTTGCCCCACCAGGGCCGCTTGTTGATCGCCCAGAATTCCCGCGATAGCAACTCCTTTGAACAACTCGTCCGTCACGTGCCCATATACTTCACTGCTCGACCGAATCTCCGGAAGCATCTGTGCGGGGATAGAAAATGCTCGAAGCAACTCAGCATCCCATTGCAACGTCTTCAGGTTCATCAACTGTGTGCGGCTGGCATTGGTCACGTCGGTTGCGTGAACGCCGTTTTTCTCGCCGCCGGTCAGCTTCCACAACAAGAACGTGTCCATGTTGCCAAAGAGAAGCTCGCCCGCTTCAGCCTGCTGCCGTGCCTGGGGAACATTTTCCAGTATCCATCGCAGCTTGAGCGCGCTGAAGTATGTGGAAAGAGGCAAACCTGTGCGCTGGCGGAAAAATGATTCGCCTGGATCGCCCGAAAGCTTTGTTATCTCGCTCGCAACGCGTGTGTCCTGCCACACAATCGCATGCATCAGCGGCTTGCCGTTCCTTCGATTCCATACCACGGTAGTTTCGCGCTGATTGGTAATGCCAATCGCCGCCAGATCGCCGGCTTTCATCCTGGCTGAGTCCATCGCTTCGCCAATGACTTCTTGTGTCCTCTGCCAGATCTCTTCTGCGTCATGCTCCACCCATCCCGGCTGCTGATAAATCTGGCGATGCTCTTTTTGTGCACACGCCACTACTTTGCCCGCGCGATCAAACACCAGAAAGCGTGTGCTGGTAGTTCCCTGATCGATGGCTCCAATGTATTTGCTCACTTAATGGCATCCTGCAATGCGGCACTTATTTTACCCGCGATTCACTACCAGCGATTTGCCTTTGAAACAGACCGCCATAAATTTTGTATCCGGCTGCCGCAGTGCGGCATCTAGTCCGGTACACTCAATAGGCACACCAAGGAGAACCATGGAGAGAAAACCGCAGACGCTTGCCAATCACGCCAAGTTCGACCCCGCATTTCATTTCTTTCTAGTTCCTGTCTTGCTGATCAATGTCATCGTTATTGGTATTCAACTGTTCCGCTTTCACGACCTTTTGGGAGTATGGGTCTTCATTATGTCTCTTGCTCTGGTGGTGATTGTGGGCCGCATGCGGAGCTATGCCACACATTTGCAAGACCGCATTATTCGCGTGGAAGAACATCTGCGTCTCACCGCAATCCTGCCTGAATCCCTGCGCATGCGCGTCAGCGAACTGACGGACGCCCAGTTGGTAGCCCTGCGCTTTGCCTCGGATGCGGAAGCTCCCCTGCTGGTCAAGCGCGCCCTTGATGAAAAACTCAGCCGTTCTGATATCAAAAAGGTCATTGTTGACTGGCGTCCGGATTATTCGCGCGTCTGATTTCAAGGTGCCTCTTTCTCTGGAGTCGCTCTCCTGAATGTCATTTGAATCTGAGAATTGCGTTGTCCTTTAACTTTGGTTGTGCGATGATTTCAAAAATTCATGAGCGCTGCTCTTGCTATCTACACAGTGGTTTACGTTGTTGTCAGCACAGTCACAATCGTGGCGGATCTCAAGTCTAGGCGGTCTCTCTGGGAAACTGGATCCGACGTGTTTTTCTTGCCGTTGGGGTTGGCAGGGATAGTCCTGTACGGTTTCGGTGCAGCTAATCCGGGCCTCAAATTGATGTGGAGAATGCTTGCTCCATTGATTGTTGTTGGACAGGTGGCAACAAATCTCCTCGGGCGTACTCGCTTCCTTACCCACAAAAGGAGCAACGCAGGACGCGATGCCATATGGGTTGCTGACATCGTTACCATCATTCTTTTACTGCCCATGTTTGCCACCAATCTCATCTTTGCGTTCAGATAAAGTGCTTGTTATTTGATATTTATGTTTTCTGATATCGCCGCCGTCCCCTCACTGATTTACAATGCCGATGCTCTTGCAATAAAGGAGTCTGCCCTCATGCGCCGAACCTTGCTCACCTCACTCATCTGCCTGATCGCCTTGCTGCCTCTCTCCGCCGCCAGTCCTGAAGACGAAGCGCTTTACGGCTTTACCGCCGCCAGCAGCAAGGCTGAGCGCAACTGGGAAAATAAGTTCCGCGCCATTCCTGACCCCAAAATCATGCGCGATTCCATGCAGCGCCTGAGCGCGCGTCCGCACCATGTGGGCTCGCCTTATGACAAGCAGAACGCCGAGTGGATTCTCTCCCAATTCAAATCCTGGGGACTCGACGCGCAGATTGAAACCTTTGACGTGCTCTTTCCTACGCCGAAAGAGCGCGTGCTTGAGCTGACCGAGCCAACGCACTTCACCGCCAAGCTACAGGAGCCGCCTGTCCCGGGCGATCCCACGTCCAATCAGCAGAATGAGCAACTGCCCAGCTATAACGCCTATTCCATTGATGGCGACGTTACCGGACGCCTCGTCTATGTGAATTACGGCTTGCCGCGCGACTACGAAGAACTCGACCGTCTGGGCGTTTCCGTGAAAGGCGCCATTGTGATTGCGCGTTATGGAAATTCATGGCGCGGCATCAAGCCCAAGGTCGCTGCCGAGCATGGTGCTATTGGCTGCATCATTTATTCTGATCCCCGCGATGACGGCTACTATCAGGATGATGTTTTTCCAGAGGGCCCCATGCGCAATGAAAATGGCGTGCAGCGTGGCAGCGTCATGGACATGCCCACTTACCCCGGCGATCCCACCACGCCCGGCGTTGGCGCCAAAGGTGACGTAAAACGCCTGGCGCTTAAAGACATCACCACGCTCACCAAAATTCCTACACTGCCCATTTCTTATGGCGACGCCAAACCGCTGCTCGCCGCGCTCAAAGGCCCGGTGGCTCCGGAAAGTTTTCGCGGAGCGCTGCCTCTTACCTATCACGTTGGCCCTGGCCCGGCGAAGGTGCATTTAAAAGTCGCTTTCAACTGGGACATCAAGCCCGTTTATGACATCATCGCCAAAATTCCCGGCGCGGAATCGCCTGACCAGTGGATTATCCGCGGCAACCATCACGATGGCTGGGTCAACGGCGCGGAAGATCCCATCTCCGGGCAAATTGCATTGCTTGAAGAAGCGCGGGGCCTGAGCGAACTGCTCAAGCAGGGCTGGAAACCAAAGCGCACCATCATCTATTGCGCGTGGGACGGCGAAGAACCCATGTTGCTTGGCTCTACCGAATGGGCAGAGTATCACGCCGATGAACTCAAACAGCATGCCGCTATTTACATCAACACAGATGGTAATGGCCGCGGCTTTCTTCAGGTAGAAGGTTCGCACTCGCTGGAGAAGTTTGTGAACTCAGTTTCCCGCGATATTACTGACCCCGAAAAAAATATCTCTGTTTGGAAACGGGAACAGGCCGGACGCTTGACGCAAGGACGCATGGACCGCGCTGAAGACCGCAAAGAGGCGCGCACGCGTCATGATCTGCGCATTGGCCCGCTCGGCTCCGGCAGCGACTACACCGCGTTTATCGACCATCTCGGCGTGGCCTCGCTCAACGTTGGTTTCGGTGGTGAAGACGATGGAGGAATCTATCACTCCATTTACGACGACTTTTACTGGTTTACCCACTTCTCTGACAAAGATTTCATTTACGGACGTGCCCTTGCCCAGACCGTTGGCACCATGGTGGTGCGCTTTGCTGACGCTGATGTGCTGCCTTATGACTTCTCTGATTTTGCCGACACAATCCACAAATATTCTGACGAACTAAAGACACTGCTCAAGAACCGGCAGGAGCAAATTCGTGACCGCAATCAGGATATCGATGACGGCATGTATAGCGCCTCGTCTGATCCGCGCCGTCCCACCGTTGCGCCGCCGAAAGAAGAAGTTCCACCGTTTCTCAACTTCGCTCCGCTCGATAACGCCCAGAACGCTCTTGATCATGCTGCACAGCACTACTCCAGAGCCGTAAAGGCATTCACCGGCTCCAGCGCTGCGTCGGAATCATTGCAGGCGCTCAACACCAAATTGCTCATGGCGGAGCGCAAGCTCACTAACCCAGATGGACTGCCGCGCCGTCCGTGGTATCAGCACCTGATATATGCTCCCGGTTTTTACACTGGTTACGGTTCTAAAACTCTTCCCGGCGTGCGCGAAGGAATAGAAGAAAAGCACTATCAGGAAGCGGAGAAGGAAATCATTCGCGTGGCGCAGGTTTTGCAGGATTACGCCGCGGCGATTGATTCAGCTGCTGGTGATCTAGAGAAAGCGGGGAAGTAAGAAATTGCCAAAATCGCCGTAATTGCCAAAAGTGAAAAATTAAAACCATCGACGTGCACGGATTGGGCGCAGATTCAATATGGTAGCTAATTCTATGCCTCGGTTCTTCCGATGACGTGCGATGACGGCGATGTCCCGATTCTTGATCAGTGTTATCAGTGTGAATCAGCGGTAAGTTTCTGAGCCACGCTGATTGCCGCCGCAGCCGTGTCGTGCACAGGCGTTTCCACGCCGCACGATTTCCCCAGCCGGGAAACCGCGCCGCTGAGATCGTCAATTTCCGTGGGGCGTCCTGCTTCAAGATCCATGAGCAGGCTGGGCTTCATCGCCTCGGGAACTCCGTTCATGGTTTTCATGGTGCGTTCAGCTTCATCGTCTACCAGTGTGACTTTCCGCGCGCGGGCCACAGCCACAACTTCACTCACAGCGCGCTCAATCAGCAATTGCCCCAATGGCGTAACGCGTAGCGGACCAATCGCCGTACGTGACAGGCCGCAGACGGCAGCCATGGACGAGATGAAAATAAACTTTCTCCAGAGATCGGCTGTAATGTCCCTGGATACTTCCGCGTCCACGCCGACTTCGCGAAATGCCTGAACAATTGCGGCTATGCGCTGGGCATGGTCTGGCTGGGCTCCATCCAGCTCTCCCAGCACCACGCGCTGGAACGGACTGCGCCGCTCGAAGACTCCGGGCGCAACACGGACGGCACTGATCGCAGTCAATCCGCCGACTAGCTGCGTGCGTGGAACTCCAGCAGCCACAAGCTGGTCTACCACTTCAACTCCATTCAGCAGCGGCACAATGAGTGCTCCTTGTTCTGCCAACTGCGTTGCAGCGGGAGCAATCTCAGCCAGAGAATAGGTTTTCACGGCAAGCAGAGCGCAGTCCACCGCGCTAAAATCTTTTACGTTGTCACTTGCCTGAACGGGAGCGGTAAAAGTTTCTCCGGGCATACGGACTTCAATGCCACGCTTCTGCAGCGCTGCCAGGTTTGCGGTCCGCGCCAGCATGCTTACACTGTGTCCGTTGCGGGCCAGCAGGCCGCCGTAATATCCGCCAACGCCGCCGGCGCCAAGAACCACGATCTTCATCATCCACCCTTATATCAGGCTAGCTGGCTCAAGTCCGAGTTACCAGTTACTCTGATCCCCACTCAAAAGCCAAAGCTGGTGCGCAGCTCTTGCCCTTAACTGTGACCTGCGTTGTGCCCATGGTGCGGCCTTGCACATAAGGTGTGAGCACGGCAAAAAAGTCTCCGTGCGGATCCACTTTGGGTTGGGAATCGTGGGCGTCCTGATACGAGGAAGTGTGAAAGTTGAGGACCTCGCCGGGCGTGAATCCCTTGCCACGAATCACGGCAAGCTCAAATCGCGAACTGAGGCGAATTACCTCAAGACTGCAGGTCTTGTCGTGCTCAATCATCGGGGCCGGCACAATGGAAAAGAAGAGTCTGGAAGTGTGGTCTTCTGATACCAGCGCATGGCGATAAATTTCTCCAATGTCTGGCGTATAGGTCAGCTTCAGCTCCCGACCTTTCATCCCTTGCGCGCAGCTCTTGGTGGAATCTGGCGGGCAGCCCACGGTCCCATCTTTTGCAATCGCTAGTCCTTCCAGCATGGCGACTGGCACTGGTTCGGTAATGGGCCACGCCATTAGCGTATAAAGCTTGTTTGTGGGCGCGCCGCTGACTTTTACGTGATATTGCATCACGGCTTTGCCATTCGACTGGTCTTTCTTGAGCAATAGCACTTCCACCTTTGCGCCGGGCGTGGTGGATTTGTCCCAGTCAATGGTGGCCTGCGCTGTTTTCTCCATGATTCTTTCATCCCTGGAAGCCTGCGGCTTTGCCGGAGAAGGCTGCGCCTTGGGAGCGGCAACAGAGGGTGTGGCTTTTTTCTGAGGCGTCGAGGTTTGATCAGCAAGCAATAAACAAGCGCCTGATACCACGGTAAGAATGGCGGCTGTAAGAAAAAGAAGAGTATGTCGCATGATGAATTGGAGAATACCACAATGCCACCTGACCGCAGAAAGTGTGCTTTCAGCGCGCAACTGCCGCTATCGCGGGCGATATGGGTTTGCTAGATAAAAGCAGTCGCCTGTATAGTGAGGAGCCAATTCCAAACCGGAGACAAACGCCATGAACAAAGTGGGACGAACGGTCATTGCAATCGCTGTTATGAGTCTGGTGCTCGTTCCTCTTGTTCTTGCGCAGCCCGCGGCACGCCCGCACCCACAGGCCGCCAAGTCGCCCATGGCGGGAGTAATTCACGCTCTTTTTGGCGGCAAAACTTTTGAGCAAACCGCCATCGCTCCGGACGGCAAGCAGCTTGCCTGGGTAGAAAATAGCAAAGAAGGATCGGCCATTTACGTTTCGTCTGTCAGCGGCGGCACGGCGCGCCGCATCACTGCCGGCGGCAAAGCTGAGGACTCAATCGCATGGTCTCCTGATAGTAAGCAGATCGCATTTTTCTCTGACGCCGCAAAGCCCGGGCAGCCGCAGCTTTATGTCATTAGCGCCATGGGTGGCGCCGCCCGCAAGCTCACCAGCGTGAAAGGATTTCTCTCCGCGCCCGGCTGGTCACCAGACGGAAAGACCCTCGCCATTCTTTTTACTGAAAACGCCGAACGTGCCGCGGGCCCGCTGGTGGCGGAAAAAGTCCAGACCGGGGTAATTAAAGAAGCTGTTACAGAGCAGCGTCTCACGCTGGTCAATGTGGCCAGCGGCAAGACGAGCCAAATCTCACCTGCTGATATGTACGTCTATGAATATGATTGGTCGCCCGACGGCAAAAGTTTTATCACCACTGCAGCACACGGCAACGGCGACAACAACTGGTATGTCGCGCAGCTCTATACCATCCTTGCGGCGGGCGGTGAGATGAAGTCTATCTATAAGCCGTCGGTTGATTCGCAGATTGCCGTTCCAACGTGGTCGCCCGATGGAAAATCCGTGGCGTTTATCTCCGGCATTATGAGTGACGAACCTTCTGTTGGCGGCGATATCTTTATCATTCCCGCCGAAGGTGGTGCGCCAAAGAATATTACGCCGGAGATGAAAGCCTCAGCCAGCACGCTTATCTGGACTTCCGGAGGCAAAATTTTCTTTGGTGAGGACGTTGACGGCGAGGCTGGAATCGCGACGGTAGAAGTTAACAGCGGAACGATTGAAACGCTCGCCCATGAGCCGGGGCAACTCAGCGCCAGCGGATGGGGTACGGCAATCTCTCTCGCGTCCGATGGCAAGACTTCTGCTGTTATTCGCCAGTCACTCGCGCATCCGCCGGAAGTCTGGGCTGGTGCGATTGGCCAATGGAAGCAGATCACCAGGAAAAATGCCGATCTCAAACCTGCGTGGGGAGAAGCCAAGAGCATTCACTGGCAGAATGATGGACTCAATCTGCAAGGCTGGCTGCTTTATCCAGTGAACTTTGACGCGTCAAAGAAGTATCCCATGGTGGTGCAGGTGCATGGCGGGCCAGGATCGATGACGCACTCAAGCTGGCCCAATTCACGCGGCTTTGGCATTGCGCTCTCTGCCGCAGGCTATTTTGTTTTTATGCCGAACCCGCGTGGCAGCTTTGGCCAGGGTGAAGCCTTTACACGCGCCAACGTAAAAGATTTCGGCTACGGCGACTTCCGCGACATTATGACCGGAGTGGACCAGGCGCTGAAAGAAGCGCCCATTGACGAACATCGCCTGGGTATCACCGGCTGGAGCTACGGCGGATACATGACGATGTGGGCGGTCACGCAGACCAATCGCTTTGCCGCCGCGGTGGCCGGCGCAGGGCTGGCCAACTTCCAGAGCTACTATGGCGAAAACCAGATCGATAAGTGGATGGTCCCGTTTTTTGGCGCTTCCGTTTATGAAGACCCGCAGGTTTATGCGAAGAGCTCACCAATCACATTTATCAAGAATGCCAAGACGCCTACGCTGGTTGTGGTTGGCGATAGTGACGGGGAGTGTCCCACGCCACAGTCGTATGAATTCTGGCATGCGCTTAAAACTCTGGGCGTGGAAACCGAGCTGGTTGTCTATGAGCATGAAGGCCATATGTTTGCCGATCCCGGCCACCAGAAAGACGTAATTGAACGCGTGGCGGCCTGGTTTAATCAGCACCTGATGAAATAGACCAGTCCTGGCAAGCCGGATTTTCCATTAAGCCGGATCTTCCATTCATTAAGCCGGATCTTCCATTAAGGAAGATAAAGAAAACTCCAGGTGGGTTACAGCGTTCGAGCCATAGGCAGGTGCTTGCAATGATGTACGCTGACAGTGGAAGCAAAATCACCCTGGGGTTTCACCTGATGTCTCGTAGTAAACGTGCTTCTCGGATTCTGCTTGTGAATGGCGATGCCACGGTCCAGCACTTGCGCGCTCTTATGTTGCGCATGCAAGGCCATGAAGTGGATACAGCGGCGGACCTTCACGCTGCGCGTGCGGCCTCTGCTATCCGCCAATATGACTTGATCATTGTGGATGTGGGCTATTTTGCCCAGCCAGGACTGGATTTCTGCGAGGAGATCAAGAAGAAACGTCCGCATCAAAAAGTCCTGATGCAAACCGATCCGCATGTATTCCTGGATCGCGAAAGCTGCCCAGACAAAGTTGTGACAAAGCAGGATGGGCCACACCATTTTGTGCGCGAAGTTGAGCAAATGCTGCAAGCTTGATCGCCATGGCCATCCGCGCCGTCGCGCTTTCTACTTAGGCGATACTACGCGCCCATATTCTGATGCTCGCGATACGCGATCGAAGTAGCTATAAGCCAGCTCTGATATTCTGCGGATCGCTGCCGAGCCCTCTTTCTCGCTTTTGAGAAATGTTGTCATCACACACAAAATGTAAGGGCGATTTTTGATCAGGACAATTCCGGAGTCGTTCCGGACAGCCTCCAGTTCGCCGGGCTTGTTGGCCGCTATCACATCATCAGGCAGCCCTTGCAGAAGAGAACTTTCCTTGTGCGTGCTGAGTATCTTAATGAAGTCGGCGGTCATTTCTTTGTTGAGCAGCTTGCCGCGATAAATCAGCTCCAGCAACGTCATCATCTCGCGAGGTGTGGAGATGTTTTCGCGGCCTTCGCTCGCGGCTTTCAGGTCCATCATCTGCCGCTGCAAACGGGTCACGTGCAGGCCCGCGCTTTCCAGCATGGCATTCACATTTTCCATGCCTACGCGGCGGATAAGCACATTGGTCGCGCTATTGTCGCTCACAGCGACCATCATGGTGGCCAGATCGCGTAGCGTAAGGCGGGTAACGCCCGGCGTGAGGCCTTGCATGATGTCACTGCCGTCCACCAGGTCTTCTTTGCTTACGGTGTATTCGTCAGTAAGTTTTAGTTTGCCTTGCTGCGCCTGCAGAAAAAGATTAGCCAGCACCGCGATTTTGATGGAGCTGGCCTGCGGCATAACTTCGTCGCCATGGATGAAAAAAGTCTCGCCAGACGTGAGGTCTTTTATGGCAAGCGTCATTACACCATCGAGTTGTTGGTCTACGGCGTTAATTTGTTCCTGAAGTTTTTGCCAGAGAACCTGTCTTTTCTCAATATGCGGAACGTTCGGGCAGCATTGGGCGATAGCGGGCAGGTAACTGAGCGCAGCAATCAAGAGTATGAAAAGTTTTTTAGTCATCGCGTGGGCAGTTTACACAGACGGAGAGAACCCGGCAAACCGTTATAGGAGAACACCGCTAGAAGAGCGATAACTGTTCCGATTCGCTAATTCAGCCCTGCCCGCGCAGGCTGTGGAGATGACGTGAAAGATGTAGAATCTTAAGCAAGGAAGAGAGCTAGGCATGAGCGAGCTGCTGCACATGCAACACCGTACGCCTGAAGGAATTCCTTCACTAACGCATCAGCGGATACTTTCTGCTATCCATGAAAAGTGGCTGCTGGGTTTTTCGTTCGATGGCAAAGTACGTGTGGCTGAGCCGCATGATTATGGCATTCAGAATGGCAAGGTCCGTTTACTGGCTTTTCAGGTAGGCGGCGTAAGCAGCGGCACTCTTCCGGGTTGGCGGTGGTTTGAGATTGCTCGCATGTCTCTGCCGGAATTACTGCCGCAGGCCTTCTCCGGCAATCGTTTTGTTCCCTCTGAGAAGCACCATGCATGGGACGTTCTTTTCGCCCGGGTAGATCATTCACCGGAGTAGGTTCGCGCCAGCCAGCTGAACTGGCTCCCACAAGTACTGCAACACAGGCGTATACTCACCTGAACTATGGCAAACATTGATAAGCATCCTGCAGGGTCTTTTTGCTGGGTTGAACTTGCAACTACTGACCAGAATGCCGCCAAGGCTTTTTATACTTCTTTGTTCGGCTGGGCTGTGGAAGACAATCCAATGGGCCCTGACGATTTTTATTCAGTGTTTAAGCTTGCTGGCCGCGATACCGCCGCGGCCTATAGCATGCGCAAAGAGCAGCGCGCGCAAGGCGTGCCTCCGCACTGGATGCTTTATATTTCGGTTGAAAATGCTGACCAGTCCGTGGCCAAAGCCGCGCAGGCCGGCGGCACCGTGCTTTCCCCCGCGTTTGATGTGATGGACGCCGGACGCATGGCGGTGATTCAAGACCCCACGGGGGCAATTTTTTCTCTGTGGCAGCCAAAACGGAGCCAGGGGATTACCATCACCGGCGATAACGCATTTTGCTGGGCCGATCTAAGCACGCCTGATCCTGAGCGCGCCGGTAAATTTTATGCTGAGCTATTCGGCTGGCAGCTTGCCAAGGATGAGAAAGATCCATCCGGCTATATTCATATCAAGAACGGCGAAAATTTTATTGGCGGCATTCCACCTGCCGCGCATCGCAGTCCCACAGCTCCGCCACACTGGCTGATCTACTTTCAGGTCGCCGATCCAGAAGGAACAACCGCCAAAGCCGGCAAACTGGGCGGAAGGATATTGATGCCTGCGCGCAAAATGGAAAATGTGGGGACGTTCTCCATTGTGTCTGACCCGCAGGGCGCGGCGTTTGCATTGTTTAAGTCAGCAAGGTAAGCAGCTGGCAGCTCTTGGCTCCTGGCTTTTAGCACTTAGTTTTTAGCTTCCAAGTTTGTTCGGCTAAAGGCCAAGGGCTAAGAGCTAAAGGCTAAAAAGTTATGCCGCCAAATCCAACCCGGTTAACCCGCTCGGCTTTTCGTCTTGCTTGATCTTGCCTTTGCGGCTTGCTTTGGCCAGCTGGCAATTCAGCTCCGCGCCCACCAGCATGAAGAAGCTGGTCCAGTAAAGCCAGACCATGAGCGCAATCACGGCTCCCATTGCGCCATATGTTCTATTGAAGTTGGCAAAGCTGCGGAAATAGATTCCCAGTCCATAAGAAAGGCCAATCCAGCAGCCAACGGCGACCACCGCACCCGGAAGCGTGGTCCAGAAGCGTTGTTTTACGTTGGGAGCCAGAAAATACAGCGCTTCCACAGCCAGCACGGTAAAAAGCACCGCCACTGTCCAGTGGATATAAGGCCATGAAGCAGCCAGGAGCCAGGAAAGATTAGCTCTCTCCGCCAGCCACGTGCCAAACTGTGGGCCTACCATCATCATTCCCAGGGCGCTCAGCAGCAGCACGCCCACAAGAAGCGTTAGCCCCACAGCCAGCGGCCGGGTGATCCAAAATGGCCTGGCTTCTTCCACTTCATAAGCGATATCCAGAGCTTCAATTGCCGCAGCAAAGCCGCCGGAGGCCGTCCAGAGGGTGCCCAGTATTCCAAATGAGAGTAGTGTGCTGCGATTGGGCGTTACCACGGTTGAAAGCACTTTGCGCACCAGTTCCAGGGATTCATGCGGCACAAAACCGGTCATCAGGTAAATCACCTGATCAAAGGGCTTTGCGCCCGGCAGGTAAGCTGCAATGGCTGAGACCAGCAGGAAGACTGGAAAGAGCGAAATTACAAAATAGTAAGAAAGCGCAGCGGCCATCTGGAGCGTATGCTTTGCCGGCACGGCCTCAACCGTGTTCCAAAGCGCGTCTTTGATTCTTGCAACGGCTTTAATTCTTACTAACCGGACTCCAACCATCCCCATGATCTGACAGCTTTCATCAACGCATCTGCGGCGGCAGGTCCGCCAGCAATTTGACTAATGAATTGGATGCCGTTCGTCGCCTACAAGAGGCCGCTCCAAGCAACCAAAGCGTCTCAGCCATCACCCAACACCCGTGGGACCACGCAATAGATATGGCCAGGACGAGAGCTGGCATGCTGGATGCTCGCACTGGCTCTTTCGCCCAATTTCAATTTGAAACCATGCTTTAAAACCAGACATTGAATATAAAATGGGTGAGCACTTGGTCCTGTGCTTGCGCTCTGTAGGCTCGTCTTGGGGGGAGTTGCTGCTGATTGTTGGGGACTTTTAGTTCTACTTGGGATGAGGATGGCGAGCAATGGCCCCTGAAGAGGCCCAAATTCCGTCAGCACACCCGCGAATCCGCCGCATTGGCCTGGTGGCTTGCTATGTGTTGATTGGGGCGCAGTTGGCAGTTTTTGCGGGATGGCAATTCAGAATTCCCATTCTGCGCGGACAGGTATTTGGCTCTTTCGTTTCTCCAAACGCAGCGTTGTGTTTTCTTGTCTGCGCTCTTTCCATTCTGCTCCAGAGTTCTACCAGTAAACCTTCGGTCAGCAGGTTGCTCATAAGAATTGGCCAGGCTCTTGGACTGGCAGTGGCGATCTTTGGAACGCTCATCCTTGTTGAGCACCTTACGGGTATAGATTTAGGCATTGATCGCATCTTCTTTGCGCACCGTTTAGATGACTGGTTTCTGCCGAATCCAGGACGCTTTGCAATTACCTCAGCGATCGCGTTTTTAGTTGGTGGAGTGGGCCTGTTTTTTCTGCGTTATCGGGGGCGTATCCCCTTTGCCGATCTTACCGGCAGCCTGGCCCTCGGTGTGTCTTACATCGGCATCATTGGTTACCTGTTCAGCTTCCGCATTTTTTATGGACGCGTGATGTCAGCGCCGACCGCACTGCTGTTTGCGGTCCTAGGCATAGCGATGCTTTGCACCAGTTCCACCGGCTGGGTGGTGGGCGCTCTCTCCAGCCCCAGGTTAGGTGGACTTTTGGTGCGACGGTTGACCACCTCGATCATTTTTTTAGTTCCAATTTTGGCCGCGATTGAGACTTGGCTGGAAAACCGGCAGATCGTGAATCCTGAAGGCGGAATGGCCATTCTGGTTCTGGTGGTGGTGGCAGTTTTCATTACACTGGTCTTACGCACTGCCGCCGTGATGAACTCGATTGACCAGGCGCAGGAGGCGGCACAACAGCGCGCCACAGCCCTGAGTGAAGAACTTAGCGCCTTGATTGAGGCTTCTCCGGTGGGCATTATTCGCTTCCGCCATGACCGCACTGTTTCCAGCTGGAGCGCCGCGGCGGAAAGAATGCTGGGATGGAAAGCTGAGGAGATTATCGGCAAGCAGCTGCCGATTGCGCCCAACTCCAGCCATGGCTGGTCTGAGTTAGTCGCTGAGCTTGCCGCCGGCGCGTCGCTGGTCCACATAGAAACCAAGCAGGTAAGAAAGGACGGCACCGTAATAGACGCTCTGGTTTCTGGCGCGCCGATCCGCAGTGCTTCACTCCACAAAGCTTCAACCCAAAGTGCTTCAATCCAAGGTTCAACCGGACAGGCGCAGGAGTTCATCGGCGTGATCGCGGATTCCACGGAGCTTAAGCGGGCGAAAGAAGCGTTGATTCGCACGGAAAAACTCAGTGCCGCCGGAAGGCTGGCAGCGAGCATTGCCCATGAGATCAATAATCCTCTGGAAGCCGTGACGAACTTGCTGTATCTGGCACGCTCCGCGCCGGAAAGAACACAGGATTTTCTTGCCATGGCGGAAGAAGAGCTGGCCCGTGTGACTCACCTGACCAAGCAGACACTGGGCTTTTACCGTGATTCGGGATCGTCTGAGTTGATTGATCTTTCCGCTCTGATTGAAGGCGTGCTGAATATTTATCAGTCCAAGCTTAAAGGCAAGCAGATTACCGTGGTGAAACGGCTGGCAGTGAAAGAAAGAATCACCACGGCCGCGGGCGAAGTGCGGCAGGTGCTTTCGAATTTATTGGCCAACGCCGTGGACGCGTCTCACGACCATGGCACCATTGCGATCAGGACGCGATTTGCCATAGTGCAAGGCAGTGTTGCCGGAGTACGTATCACAGTTGCAGATACCGGTTCAGGCATTGATCCCGGGCTGCGGGGGAAAATCTGGGAGCCGTTCTTTACTACAAAGAAGGACGTTGGCACCGGTCTGGGGCTATGGGTCAGCCGCCAGATCATAGAAAAGCATGCCGGCTCAATCCGGTTCCGGTCCAGCGCCAAGGGTACGGTGTTTGTGCTCTTTCTACCTTCGACTCGCGTTGAACAGTTGCGGGGTGTGAGCGCTAGGTGGAAAACATAGAACTAACATGCCGGCTGGTTGTCCACGATGGTTTAAGAGAAATATTGAAGCCAAAGTTGATCAGTATCACGCAAGGCCTTTGAGCTGCAGGCACAATCGAGGGGTTCAGCCGCACCATATAGAATAGTCCGCAGTATTGATCTTCATGAATATCGAAAAGAATTTGATGGTGAAGCATTTCGGCCTGCGCGGAGTCGCTCTATTTGAGGCGGTCAAGGGGCTGGGAGGATTAGCGGTAGGCATCTGGCTGCTCACCTTGCTGCATAAAGACCTGGAAAGCGTAGCCATGCACCTGCTGCACTTTCTGCATCGGGTCTTGCACCTGAGTCCTGACGGGCACATTGCCCGGGGCATTATGCGGGGCGCTGCCCGCGTGACGCATGGCAACCTGCTGGCGTTTGCGGTACTGTCCTTTCTCTATACCACCGTCCGTTTTGTTGAGGCGACTGGCCTTTGGCTGGAGAAGATATGGGCGGAGTGGTTCGCCCTGGTCAGCGGCGCCATGTATATGCCGTATGAGATTTATGAACTGATGCACCATGCCAACCCCATCAAGTGGGCAATTTTTATCAGCAATGTGTTGGTCGTCTGGTATATGGCGTGGCTGCTGCAAACATCACACAGGGCCAAAGTGCGCGTCCGGGAAGCGGCAAAAGCAAAAATCGTTTTGCCGCAGGAAGAAAACGTTTAATTACCTGGCAGGCGCTAACTATTTCGCCTTGTAAACGGTTTTACCGCCAACCACTGTACGTAACACGCGGGTCCCTAAAATATCCGCGGCCGGAACCTTGGTGATGTCACGATCAAGCACAACTAAATCCGCCAACATGCCCGGCATGAGCATGCCTTTTTTATCTTCAGCAAATTCAGCATAGGCCGCGCCAACTGTATAGGCAGCAATCGCATGGTCAATGCTGAGTTTTTGCTCGGGATAGTATTCCCTGGTACCGGCTTCATTCTTGCGTGTGACTGCGGCATACAGGCCACGGAACGGAGTGATGGGCTCTACGGGATAGTCCGTGCCGAATGCGAGCATGACGTGGTTATCTTCAAACTCTTTCCAGGGATAGGAATGTTTGGCACGCGCGGGGCCAATGTGTGACTCCGCCCAGTTCATGTCCGTGAGCAGGTGGTTTGGCTGAACTGAGGCGATGACGCCAAGGTCTTTGAATTTTTTGAAATCCTCCGGTGCGATGACCTGATCATGCTCAATGCGGAAGCGCAGATTTTTGTAGCCGCTTTTTTGTATAGCGTAGGCAAATGCGTCCAGAGCCATGCGCGCGCCGCGGTCGCCTATGGCGTGAAAACCAAGCTGGAAGCTGTTATTGGCACGCTCGGCCGCCATGGCGTTTAACTTGTCCTGCTCATAGCGAGGGATTCCGGCATTTTTAGGATCGTCGTCATAGGGCGCAAGCATGGCTGCGGTGCGGGAGCCGAGTGAGCCATCCATAAAGCCCTTGAGCATTGTGGTGTGGAGCATTGTGTCTTCATGCGCGTGGTGCTGGCGCATTTTCAGCAACTGCTCTATAGGCGCATCAAAAGGGAGCCACTCAGCAATGCGCAGAGTCAACTTGCCTTCTTTTTCCATCTGCTCGTAAGTAAGAAAGTCTTCCCAGTCAGAGTTGTCCTGCGCGGAGGTAATGCCCCAGTGCGCAGCATCGGCCAATGCCAGTTCGGCTGCACGACGGCGCTGCGCCATGGTGGGATGAGGGATTTTGTCGCCGACCAGGCCCATGGCAGTTTCACGCAGAATGCCGGTAGGTTCGCCTTTCTCGTCGCGATCAATCTTGCCGCCATGCGGATCAGGGCTCTGTGCCGTGATTCCTGCAGCCTTGAGTGCTGCGCTATTGGCGATGGCAATGTGTCCGTCAACGCGATTGAAGATTGCAGGATGATCGCCGGTGATGGAGTCAATGTCGGCACGCGTTGGCGTTTTCTGTTCTTGCCATAGTGTGTGATCCCAGCCGCGGCCGATGATCCACTCACCCGGAGCCGCGGTCTTCACGCGCGCGGCAATGCGCTGCTTCATGTCATCAAGAGATTTGCAGCCAATCAGATTTACGTTCAGTTTCTCAAAGCCGCCAGAGCCAAGATGGACGTGGGCGTCGTTAAAGCCGGGCATCACGAAGTGTCCACCGAGATCGATGATCTGAGTTTTTGGGCCTTTGAGTTTCTGAATGTCTTCATTGGAGCCAACGGCGGTGATCTTTTCGCCGGAGACGGCAATGGCTTGAACGGGACTATGAATTGGCTTAGGTGGTTCTGGCTTGGGTTCGCCTTTAAAACTTACCCCTGTGCTGCCGCCAATCATTGGTGGACCAACATAGACGTTGCCATTGATAAAAATTACGTCAGCAGGGGATTGTGGTTGTTGCGCGAAAGAAGAACTTGCCATTGTGAGCACCATCAGCACAGCAAATAGAATTTTCATTCATGAACTCCGGTCAGGGCCAGCAGGATCAGCAGAATTCGCTTGAGTCCCAGATCGCGATTGGCACAGTCAAACCATTCGCGCAAAGTGTGTGCGCCGCCACCATCGCCTCCCGCGCCTATGGCTGTGGCTTCAATTCCCAGTGAAAGCGGAATGTTGGCGTCCGTGGAGGCGAGACGCGGGAACGAATCGATACGCAGATGTTTGTCCACGGCGCGCACAATTTGCGCAAGGCGCGCACCGGCAGGAAGCTCAGCGGCCGGTCGGTCGCCAATGTTCTCAATGGCCAGCGTAATTCTTGGCTCGCCGGCGCGATGCAAGATCGGGACCTCACGCCATGCCTCAGCCACGCACTCGCGCATACGGTCTTCCAGCTTTTGCAGCTCTTCCCGGGAAGCTGACCGCAGGTCCACGCGCGCCGTTGCCGATTCCGGGATGGAGTTGACCGACGTTCCCCCGGAGATTACGCCAACGTTGAACGTGGTGCGCGGCGATTCGGGTATATGGACCTCACTGAAACGGGCCATGGCGCGGGCAAGAATAACAATGGGATTGGGAACGCCGAAGTCACTCCATGAGTGTCCGCCGGGGCCGCGAAAGGTAATCTCAAAACGGCGGCTTCCCAGGGCCTGATTGACAAAAGTGTCAGTACCCGCGCCATCCACAACCAGCAGAGATTGTATGGCTTTGCGCCAGTGCGGTGAAGAAAACAGATGCCGCATGCCGCGCAAATTGCCTTCACCCTCTTCACCGACGTTGCCGATGAAAACAATATTGGTGGCAAGCTTGAGCTGGCTGCGCTTGAATACGGTGGCCATGGCCAGCAGGGCAGTTACTCCAGCAGCATTGTCGCTTATGCCGGGGCCATAAAGCCGGGTGGATTCTTCGCGGGCCTTGAGAGTTGTGCCCTGCGGGAAGACGGTATCCAAGTGCGCGCTTACGCCGATCAGGGGAGCCTCGATCTCTGGATGCAGCAGCGCAATCACGTTGCCGATCTCGTCAACATGGACATTTTCCAGTTCAAGCGCTGCAAATCTCTGGCGCAGCCATTCGCTGCGCGCGGCCTCGCCAAAAGGAGGCGCGGGGATTTCTGTAAGTTCGCGCTGCCAGCGGCGAAATTCCATTTCCTGATTGTGCAGAAAAGCAAAAGCCGTGTGGACGCCGCGCATCTCGGCGATGCGCGCAATCTCGCGCTGCGGGGAAGTCCGCGAAGTGTCTGGAACCGGGGGGCGGCTGGCCATCTCTTGAATAACTACTATATAACCCGCGTGCAAGCGCGCCAAATCAGCTCACGTTGCTAAAACATCCCAGAACAGGGGCAAAAGAAAGGCGGCCCAGGTTGAGCCGCCGGATACGACAAGTTTCCCGAAAGTTATTTCGGCGCCGCAGTTGTGCTTGTAGCGGCCTTCTTGGACTTTTTGCTCTTCTTAGAGGCAGCCTTTTTGCTGCTCTTGGTTTTGGTGGAGGTTGCTTTGGTAGCTGGGGTGGCTGCTGGTGCAGCTGCCTGAGCAAATGAGAGAGTAGCACCCAATACCATGGCAAACGCGATTGTAAGTAGCTTCTTCATGAGTCTCCTTCAAGTGGAAGTTAGTTTTTTTAAAGCACTTAACTTTGTGGCAAATGATTGTGGCGGTATTGTACGCGAGAGTAGTTGGAAATAAAAAGCGGTCTTTTTAGACCGCTTTTTGCCGTTTTAACGGGGCTTATTTAGGTGTGGTGGCGGGTGCAGCTGAAGGGGGGGTATCGGTGGCGCCTTTTTTGGCCTTCTTGGTTTTTTTGACCTTGGATTTTTTTGTTTTGGTGGTGGTTGCCGAGTCAGTGGCCGATCCTTGTGTGGTGCTGGCCGAGGGGGTCTGGTTTTCCGGCTTGCCGCCGCCTGCCTGGGCAAAGCCTAAAGCGCTGCCAAGGGCCAGCGTGCATATAAGGATGAATAACTTTTTCATTCAAATCTCCTTCAAAAGGGAAGTTATAACTATTACTTATGAGAACCCACATGCAGCAAACTAGTTGCAGCTATTGGCAGACCAAGATGCCTTAATCCTTACTAGGTGACTGCGAGCTAGGTATTTGCCGAGACATTCTGGCAACAGGAGAGAATTTCTTCTTCCGTAAGGCACCGGTCGGAGGCTTTGGCCCGTTGAAAAATGCGGTCCACCAACTCATCAGAGGCGCTCATGCCTTTGCGCTCAAGCCAGAAAATAACGTTTGATTTGCCAGACATGGGGCCAATCTCAATGATCTGCTCAAGGCCGAAGTAGTGCGAAGGCACCCCGGAATAGACAGAATTGGCGAGCTCAATATCACCTTTGCGGAATGCCTTGATCACAGCCGCGGCGTGGACGCCAGTGGCCGTGCGAAAGGCGTCCTCACCCATAACTGGATAGTTGCGGGGAATGGGAACGCCCGTGGATTCGGAGACAGTGGCGCAATAATCTTTTAATTTTGTGAGGTCTTGCTCGGCCCAGGGCGAGACTCCCATTAGCTTGAGGTTAACCAGCATCTGGTCAATCTGGGTATTGCCTACGCGCTCGCCTATGCCCAGGGCGGTGCCGTGTACGCAGTCCGCTCCCGCGGCCAGCGCGGCCAGAGAGTTAGCTACGGCGAGTCCGCGGTCAGAATGGCCATGCCAATCCACACGGATTTTCTGGCCAGAAGGTTTCACAACTTCATCCATCACAAAACGGATCAGCGCTTGCACGCCGCTGGGAGTAGAGTGTCCGACGGTGTCACAAATTACGATTGCCGTTGCGCCGCAGTTAATGGCGGTGGAATAAAGCCGCTTTACGGTTTCAGGGTCGCAACGGGAAGTGTCTTCAGTTACGTACATCACTTCCAGATCGAGTGATTTGGCGTAAGTCACGGCTTTTTCTGTGGTTGTTTGCAGAAAATCTTCCGTCCAGTTTTCCGTGAAACGGCGGATCGGGCTGGAGCCCAGAAAACATGCCACTTCAATGGCGATGCCGGCGCGCTGGGAAATTTCAGCGATTGGGCGAATGTCATTCTCATGGGTGCGGGCGGCGCAGTTGGGCTTGATTTTGAGGCGGCATGTGGCAATCTCACGCGCCAGCAATTCCACGTCCGCTATGGCGCGCGGTCCTGCGCCGGGCAAGCCAATATCGATAAAGTTGATGCCCAGGTCTTCCATTAAGTGGAGAATTTTCAGTTTTTCTTCAATCGCGGGATCTTTTACGGAAGGCGATTGCAGGCCGTCGCGCAGGGATTCATCATTCAGCAGGACGCGCCCTGCAGGCTTGAATTCCGCGCCGGGAACCGTGTTCCAGTCGTATATCAAATGAGAGTGTTTCAGCATAACTTTATTAAGCTCCACAGCCCTTATTGCCAATTTTACTCTCATAGAAGCCTGCGTTGGAGATAGGATTTTGTGCTTTTCAGTGCTCCGCTCAGGCGATTTGTTAATTTTTTGGCGAACAGAAGATCAATAAAGCCATTCATCTGCTCCGCAAAATTCGGGCCGTATCCATACCACCAAAGTTTTTTCATGCGCGGTACGCGGTCAGAATCAACATATTTGGGCCAGACCATTTCTTCCAGGCCAAAGCGTCCGTGGGTGCGCCCGATGCCGCTGGCTTTTACGCCGCCGTGCGGCGCTTCACTGATGCCGAAGCAGGCAATCACGTCATTCACCATGACGGTCCCGGCAGATATGCGGCGCGCGAGGGCCTCTCCGCGTTTGCGGTCTGCGGTAAAGATGCTGGCCGCCAGGCCGAACTCAGAATCATTAGCCAGCGCGACAGCTTCGTCTTCTGTTTTGAAGCTGCGGACAGGCAGCACCGGGCCAAAAGTTTCTTCGCGCATGATGGCCATGCCATGGTCGACGTCAGCAAGAATTGTGGGTGCAAAAAAGTTTGGGCCGAGCTGTGGAAGAGTTTTGCCGCCAGCCAGCAGACGCGCGCCGCGGGAGATTGCATCATTGATGTGGGACTGTACGGTGCGCAACTGGCGTTCATGGATCATGGGGCCGACGTCAATATCTGGCTGTGCGCCGTTGCCGAGGCGCAGTTTATTGGTTTTCGCGATGCAGGCTTGCAGAAACTTTTCATAGATGGATCCATGCACGTAACAGCGTTCGACGGAGAGGCATGTTTGTCCCGCATTCATGAATGCGCCCCAGACGGCCGCGCTGGAAGCTACGTCAATATCGGCGTCGGCAAGGACCAGCATGGGATCTTTTCCGCCGAGTTCAAGCACGACCGGCAACAGCCTGGCTGCCGCCGCCACGGCAACGCGTTTGCCTGTGGTGGCGCTGCCGGTGAAAACAAGTTTGTGGATGTCAGCAGAGAGCAGCGCTGCTCCGGCTGCGCCGTCACCAGTGATGACCTGAAGCAGGTCGGCGGGCAGTCCGGCTTCGCGCAGCAGGCGCTGAAGTTCAAGCGATGAAAAGGGCGTTAGCTCTGAAGGCTTGAGCACGACAGCATTGCCCGTGGCCAGCGCAGTGAGCGTCTGCACCGAAGGAAGGCTGAATGGATAGTTCCAGGGGCTGATGATTCCAACGACGCCATAAGGCTCGCGCAGAAGCTGGCCGCTCTTCAACTTCATGGCGGGGTTTCCGTGGGCAACCGATTCAGGGCGCAGGAACCGAGGCAGAGTGTTGCTGAGATACTTTACCGTATCCAGGACGACAAGAATTTCCGTGGAGATGGCTTCAGCTTCAGGCTTGCCGGTCTCGCGGCTGATGACTGTTGCGACGGCGGCTTTCTGGTGGCATAGCAATTGGCTAAAACGCCGCAGG
The DNA here is from genome assembly GCA_036496365.1 of Candidatus Angelobacter sp. GTDB lineage: Bacteria > Acidobacteriota > Terriglobia > Terriglobales > Acidobacteriaceae > Angelobacter. The sequence goes on from DASXLK010000129.1 coordinate 52,059, forward strand.
ATGCGCAGGCGTTCGCGCATGGAAGTGGCCGCCCAGCTAACTTGCGCGGCAGCAGCACGCTCCACTGCGGAAGCAATTTGCTCAGCGGAGAGATTGGGCACAGCGCCGACCAATTCCTGTGTGGCAGGATTGTGCACCGGGATTTGATCTATGGCGGGTGAATGCGCGAGCTGTGTTGGTGCTGCGTTCATGGTTGTTATCCGACAACATTCTACGCCGATGGCCAATCAAGGTAATTATGAAAGGATAGAGATGGTAAGGTAGGCTGCAGCCAAAATTGATACCAATCAAAAATCGATACCAGGAAGAGTCCATTTGCATCTGAACATTAGCCTAAGCCTATTGGAGCCAACCGCGATTATGCCATTGTGCAATTACAGTCTTATCTGGAAAAGGTGGCCCGCACGATGAATTTTGTAGATTGGCTGCTCGCTGACCTGCGGCTGCCCAACGGATTGAAAGGCAAGAGCGACGGCGATCACGCATGGTGGCGGGTGATGTGCCTGACCGGCGTGGACTATTTTTCGACGCTTGGCTATCAGCCAGGAATCGCGTTTCTTGCCGCCGGCGCATTATCGCCAATTGCCACGCTGATTCTGGTGGGAGTGACCCTGTTTGCCGCACTACCCGTTTACCATCGTGTGGCGAAGGCCAGTCCAAACGGACTGGGCAGCATCGCCATGCTGGAACGGCTTTTTCCAAAATGGACAGGGAAATTTTTAGTACTCATCCTGCTTGGATTCGCGACCACTGATTTTATTATCACGATGACGCTCTCCGCAGCCGACGCGGCAGCCCACTTTACGCACAACCCATTTACACCTCCCTGGATGACCAGCCAGATGGCAGTCACTCTTGTGCTGCTGGCGATTGTGGGCGCCATTTTTCTCAAAGGATTCAAGGAAGTGATCAACGTGGCCGTTTTTCTGGTGAGCATTTATCTGATGTTAAGCGCCATCATAGCCGGCGTTGCGTTGCTGCATGTTCTTGAGCATCCCCATCTTTTTATCGGCTGGAAGCATGCCCTATATGCGCACCATGGCAGCGCGGTTGCGATGGTGGGAGTCTCCCTGATTCTCTTTCCCAAACTTGCCCTGGGCCTTTCAGGGTTTGAAACCGGGGTTGCAGTAATGCCGCTGATCAAAGGAGCAAACATTGAGGAGAGAGTGCAAAACACACGCAAGCTGCTGAATACCGCAGCCATTATTATGAGCGTGTTTCTGATGGCAACAAGTATCAGCTCTACCCTGTTGATTCCGCCAGAAGCCTTCAAAGAGGGCGGCGCAGCGAATGGCCGGGCCATGGCTTATCTGGCGCACCAGTATCTGGGTAACATATTTGGATCGATTTACGACGCAAGCACCATATTGATTCTGGGCTTTGCGGGCGCCTCGGCCATGGCTGGATTGCTGAACCTGATCCCGCGCTTTCTGCCTCGCCTGGGCATGGCGCCGGAGTGGGCGCGTGCATCGCGTCCACTGGTGCTTGTCTTCATGGCTGTTGCTTTCACGGTGACCTACCTTTTTCACGCTGATGTGGATGCACAAGGTGGCGCTTACGCGACTGGCGTTCTCGTTCTGATTACGTCGGCGGCGGTTGCCGTTACCATACATCTCTGGCAGCGCCCGCTGCGCTGGGTCTTTCTGGTGATATCACTGGTCTTTATTTATACGACGTGTCTGAATATCTACGAACGGCCGGAGGGCATCAAGATTGCATCGTTCTTCATATTTGCGATTGTGGTTTTATCACTGATCTCCCGCGCGCTGCGCTCGACCGAGCTGCGTATTCTGGGGATAGAACTGGACGACAAGGCGCTGGAATTGCTGGCGGACGACGATGATCGCGTGATCCGGCTGGTGGCACGCAGGCCGCGGATTGAAAGCGAAAAAGAGTTGGATGTAATTGACAGCAGTGTGCGAGCTTATCACTCGCTGAGTCCGGAGGAATGTATATGCTTCTTTGAAGTTGAGAGTGACGACGCCTCGGATTTTACGAAGAGACTGCTGGTCACCGGGGAGCGTATGGGCACCCACCGCGTTCTGCGCGCAACCAGCCCGGTGGTTGCGAACGCTTTTGCAGCGCTGCTGATTGATCTGGAAAAAACAACCGGTAAGGTGCCGCATGCCTATTTCAAGTGGCATGACGGCAACCCTATTGCGAACCTTTTCGCATTCCTGTTTTTTGGGGAGGGAGACACCGCCCCGCTTACCCATGAGGTGCTGCGCCGCGCCGTGAAGGACCCGGAGCGCCGTCCTATTGTTCATGTGAGCTGAGAGTGTTACTGGAAACACCAGCCGGCACAAATGAGGCCTTACAAGCCGATGCGAGGCGCTGGGCATGAATCATTTTTTTGGACGATCCAATCTAATGTAACTTCAGAAGCTGCGCCAGAGTCTTTGTGGCATTGGCCCTAATGACGGGATCGTGCGTTTTTTCACGCGTCTCCAGGACGTAACGAATAGCGGTATTCACAGTGGTCCAGGGTAGCGGGGGAGTTTTCGCAAGCTGCCAAGCAGCGGGGCCGGTCATGATCCTGTCCACCTTCAGGACATTGCTTTCACCCACATAAGTTGGATAGTGAGATGGTGCGAAGATCAGTTTATAAACTAATGCTGTTTTGCCCATCGGTCCAAAGTCTTTTCCGGGTGAGTATCGCATCTTTGAATCTATGCGGCCGTTGTCAACGTATTCCATGACAACTTCGGCGGAGTTACCCTCAATTCTGCAAAACAGAATTCCCCAACCATTGGACGTGACGAGGAGGGGACTCGGCGGATTAGCGAAGACCCGCTTCATGGTGTCGCCCGGTGACGGAATGGGATAGTCCGAGGCAAATCCCCGGACCGCCCTGTCCCAATCTTTAGGGGTCAGTAACTCACCCTCGGCTGCAACCTTCCACAGTTTTTCGATAACGTCTTCCGGCGAAAGCTGCGTTTCCGGTACGGACTTTCCGGGGGTCGATACGCAACGTGCTGCCGCGGGCAAGCTGAGTACCGCGACGAGGGCAAATACGATCCATGATTTCATGAATTTCTGTCTCCGAAAATTGCGTTTTCCGAATGTGCATCCGCTTTTCTGATCTGGTCTGGTTCCACTCATTGCTCCTGTTCGGCGATGAAAGCGTCCACGGTGAGGACCGTTGCTTGCACAGGAAAGATTTTTTCGGTAAGAACGCGGTGAATTTCTGGATCGGCGTCAAAGCAAGCGTCCTTGAGGACGATGCAGCGGAAATCCAAGTCGAACGCGCGCCTGATAGTGGAAAGAGTGATGCCGCTGGTGGAGATGCCGAAGAAAACAAGATTTTGAATGCCGCGCGTGCGAAGGAGCAGGTGGAGCTGATTCTCAGAGAATGCGCCCACACGCTGCTTATAAACAACCAGATCTTCAGGCCGGACGACTGAAGGATGAAAAGCGGCGGACGGCGTGCCGATAACGAAAAGATTATTTTCTTTGGCGCGCGCGAAGCGGGATTCGCCATCAGGAACTTCAGGATGGCCGGGGGAAAATCCGAGGCCGACATGGACAAGCAGATATTTCATTTTGCGAGCAAATGCCACGGCACGAGCGGCAGCGGGAATAACAGCTTCCGCAGCGGGCGCAAAGCCGAGAATTCCATTTTGGAAATCGAGCGTGAGCAGAGCGGTTTTTTGTGGATCAAGCTTCATGTGATTTCATGATATCGAAAAGCGTGGATCTACATAGATTTGCCGCAGATGTGGCGACTTTTAAGTACAGAGTGATGAGTCATAACAAAGAGGGCGCCGAAGACCGGCGCCCTCTTAATGCTCACAGATGTACAAAACTACTGACAAAACACATGCTCCACGGGCGAGAGCGAAGTAAGGAGGCTTTCGTCAGGGTAGCTATAGGCTCCATGGATGGCGGATGACGGAACCTGGAATTCGAACCATGGCAGCAAGGCTTCATTCTGCGGATGGTAGATTACGCCATTGGTCACGACGGGAAAGGTGGCGTCGGGAAGATCTTCAACCACGTCACCAACCTCCATCAGGTTCTGGCAGTCTCCGTTGGGAGCAAGCCACCAGGGTGTGATGCCATGATCACTGTCACTGCCAACGAATGGATCGTTGAGCGTTTCAGAGAGTTCGTGGCTGAGAGGAGTAATGTCCTCAAAGTTGTCGCCAAAGAAAACAAACGGAGTCACCCAGCTGGAGTAATTAAGCACGAATCGCTGCTCCACGTTCCCATTGGCCTCAGAGCCTGGCTCAAAATCATAAGTGTGGAAGCCGACGGTAAAGAAGCTGAGATCGCCGCCAGAAAAAAGAAAGGTATTCGGGAAGAGAAATGTTGAGATGTCCTGAGGCGTGATGTCTCCGGCAGCTTCAGCATTTCCTACTGCCGTATTGGGGTTAATGCCAAAGATGGGAAGAAAGCTATTGATAAAGGTCCCTTCATCCACCAGGATGAAGGCGCAGCAAGTGCCGTCATCATTGACAGAGAAAAGATAGGTGCCCTTGAGCAACGTCATGGTCTGCGGAGTTTTGACGACGGGATTGAGAAGGGTGTGCCAATCCGGCTTGGCCCTATTAAAGAATTCGGCGCGCTGAATAGCATCAGTAAATTGAGTGGGAACGTTACTGCTGCTGTAGGTGGCGTTTGAAAATACGGGAGAATCAAGAACTGGCTGGACGAACTGAGTGGCATCAGAAATCATGCGGATGCCATTTACAAAGCGGGGAGAACCATCTTCATTCCGAAGATCGATGGACACCGGGATGATAGGCGCGTTGATGAGCGTTGTACCGCCATGCTCCGGACGGTTGCCCACCATGTTGTAATCCCATTTTTTCTGCGGGTTGTTGAGGAAATCAAAGCCGGCTGCGTTGAACTGTCCGCTGAAATTTACGACGGAATCGATGTTGGGAATTCCGTCATGCGGAGAACCCTGGCTGGAATGGTTGTTGGGGGCCACTTTACCGCTTTGATGGCGCGCATTCTTGAGGAAGTCTTTAGGTAGTTGATCTGATTGAAGCGTTTGGGCGAAAACCGAGGTGGATAAAAAGCAAAGGACGATGAAACTAATCTTTCTTGCTGCACTAGCGACGAACATTTTAGCTCCTGAAAGGTATTCCGGAATGGCTCAGAAGCAAGGCTCGCGGCAGAGAATATCCCGAGTTAAGTTGGAAGTCTACGTGTAGTTGCAATAATTAGAATAATTAATGTGTAGAACGCTGGCAGCCAGGTGAGCTAGAGTCGCGGCGAGGACCGCGACCCTATTGAACTTTTTGGCTTACGCAAGCTATTTTTCTTTGGACCTACTTTTTTGAACCCACCACGACCAGGCCGATGCCGCCGACGAGCGCGAGAGCGCTGAGGATAGGCGAGATGGGGAAGGTGTCAGTCTTTTTGTGCGAGAGCTGTACGGGGCCGAGGTCAACATCTTTTTTTTCGTGGGTGAAGCTGACGCCGCCCATGGCGAAGCCTGCAATGCCAACGATGATTAACAGTATCCCTACCAGTGTTGCTGCCTTCATGGTTTCTCTTTTCTGAAGCGAAGATTTGGATCGACACCACTCGGGGCAGGGTGAATATCGACAATCGAGCCGTTCTGAAGTTAGATGCAGGTTTGCGGCTGGTGCGGCGACCTTTTCGCTAAAGGTGCGAAAAGGAAGAGGCGACCGGAGCCAACAAATGTTGTGATACAGTGTGTGGGTTTTTCTGAAAGGCCGCCAATGTACGAAGAGAATAAAAAGCTGGTACAGCGCTGGTTTGATGAAGTATGGAACGGGGGAAACCTCAGTGCAATTGATGAATTGATCTCGCCCGCGGGTGTGGGCTTTGGGCTGGCCGATGCCGAGACGCATGTCCACGGTCCGGAGGGGCTCAAGACTTTCATTGGGAATTTCCGCGATGCGTTTCCTGATATCCAGATCAAGATTGAAGACATGGTAGCGGACGCGGAGAAGGTGGCTGTGCGTTTTACGGCAACAGGATCGCACAAAGGAAATGGGCTGGGCTTTGCAGCTACAGGACGCCAGATCAAACTCACAGGGATGACGATCATACAGATCGCGGATGGAATGATGATCCATGGCTGGAATAACTGGGACCAGTTGGGCATGATGCAACAGCTGGGCATGGCTCCGGGAGAGGCGAAGGTAGAAAGGTTTCTGGAGGAGAGGATTTAGGGGGCGGCCGCGTGCGCTGCGCCTGCGGCTGCGCGTTAGCCTTCGGCGAAAGGAATGGATTTTTTCTTTAGCTTTCCCGCCACTTATTCCTCAGCGCGTGATACGCGCCTCGGAAACGTAGCGGGCTATTATCATGCGTCCCTGTCGGGACTGGTGCTATGCGGAGCAGGGCAGTTTTCGCTCCTTAAGATTTCGGTCCCCCTTTTCTTAAAGAGCGCGGGATTATGGGCTATCCGCACAACCTAAGCATTACCCGTGTAATGCTGTTTAGAAACTAACTTATTGATTTTTCAATGTCGCGTGGTAAGTTACCGTTGCAAAGGATAGATGAAAATGAAAATCGCAATTACAGCCTTGATTTTGGCGTGGTGTCCGATCTCTGCATTAGCGCAGAGACTGGATGTGACCATCATTGATCGGCAGGACAGCGAAACAGAATACACGTATATTGTGCCGGGTCATTTTAGTTCTCAGTCGAACTCTTCCGCGAACTGTAACGGCAGTGACAGTTTTGTCAATTGCAATGGTTCGACAACAACGAACGGTTATGCAACGCCGGCACATCAAGTTTCATACCACGTTCGTGGAGCAACATTTTCTCTCCAGTTGCAGGATGGGCGAGTGGCGATTGTAAATTGCGAGAGTAAATTTGCGGAGCATTTTGCAGGTCCAGCAGGAAATCACCGGAGTTGCCGCAAGCCCCTTGTGGATAATATTCAGGTTGATTTTAATGGCGACAAAGCAAAATTGATGTGGGTGGTCAGCTTAGATGGCAAGAAAACGCAATCAGAAACCTACAAGATATTAGCTATCCTAGATAAACCCAAAGTCGAGCAGCGAGATTCTAATAATGGCGCTAACCCATCTGCCCCAAAACGCTGACACCGCTAGAAAATTCGTTCTACACTCAATCTGAAGTCCTGAACTGATTGGACACGTGCCGCCGCCTACGGGGCTTGGCATTTTTTTTTACGCTTACCCAGGGCTTACGCACCTTCGTTTCGCTACGCTCAGGCCGGGCTGAAGCCCCGACCCTATCGCTGTTCCGCGCCTACGGCGCTGGGACGTTGATGTTCTGACTTCTGGGGTTTATGAAAGAGATCCAAGGACTAAGGATTGAAGCTCAATTCGTTGTCGGACGGCGTGAGGAGTCCTGTGCCCTGACAGTTTTTTAGTGGAGTGGGTAGGAATGGATCTAGAGAACTCCCTGAATCGGCATGGGCAGGGGAAACATTTCCGGGGTCCTTCGACTCCTCCTCAGTCGCGGTGCGCTCCCTCGGAGTCGCTCAGGATGACAAGGGTGAGGAGTGCACCGTTGGCGGCACGGCTGAAGCCCGTGCCCTGATACGAAGCTAAAAAATGCAAAGGCTTGGATTTCCTGCTCGCGAGAATTGCCTGAAGTAAATGGCAGAAGGAACATTCCTTGAAACAGATCAGAATGACGGGGGTGAGGTGTAGGCGGCGGATGGTTGTTTTGAGATGGTTCAGGTTTATGGCGGTATGGAATCCCACCCTTCACAAACGGCGCGATTAAGAATGGAGGCAGCCCTGTGCTCTGGATTTATTGAAACGTTATCGATTCTGTCAGCACTTATCACTTTAGAGATTAAAGACGGTGACGATCTCTGAGGATCAATTTGCAACTAGTAGACCTGTATTTGTCGTTCGGCTGAGCAGCTAACTGATATGGCATGGGGATGCCGAGATTCTTCCGTTCATCCTTGCTTTTTGTGGTCTTCGCACCCGGTCAGAGTGACAGGTGTTTGTGAGCTAAGGGAAGGATGCATTTTGGAAGAGTGAACGATGCAAGAAAAAAAGTGACATTCTTAACGGCTCCAATGGACAGGAAAGGAAAATCGAATGGCTTATTTTTTGGCTGGTGGGGGCGTTGCCGCATCCCAGCAATTTGGTCTCACGCAAACCGATGTTTTTGCAGTCAATCAGAATGGACAACTCACCGTGAGCTGGGTAGTGGGCGCAGGAGAATGGCAGGGACCGCTTGAAATTGGTCCTACTCGTTATGCACCCGTTGGGTGTTCTGTGGCGGCATCACAACAATTCGGATTGCCCCAGACCGATGTTTTTCTGGTGAACAACTCCGGCCAGCTAGCCGTGTACTGGGTTTACGAAGACCGCGCATGGGGCGGTCCCGGTGGTATTGGTCCTGCAGGCATCGCGCCGCCCGGAGCGTGCATTGCCGCGTCGCAGCAGATCGGCCTGAATCAGACCGATGTTTTTCTGTTCGATCATAACGGCCAGCTGAATGTCTACTGGGTGGATAATGCAGGAGCATGGCAGGGACCAGGCAAGATTGGTCCGCAGGGCATCGCTAACCCCGGCGGCTTTCTCACGGCGAGCCGTCAATTTGGTCTGAATCAGACAGACGTGTTTTTCGTTGATAAAAATGGGCAGTTGAATGTCTGCTGGGTGGTTGGAGCGGGAGCATGGCAAGGCCCCGGCAAGATTGGACCCGCAGGGATCGCGCCGCCCGGAGCGTGCGTTGCCGCATCGCAGCAAATCGGTCTGAATCAGACCGATGTTTTTTTGATCGACAAAGAAGGCAAGTTAAATGTGTATTGGGTGCTTGAAGCGGGCGCGTGGGGAGGGCCCGGTGGCATAGGCCCAGCAGGAATCGCCAATCCCGGCAGCCACGTGGCAGCTTCCCGTCAATTCGGCCTTAACCAGACGGACGTGTTCTTTGTTGATAAAAATGGTCAGTTGAATGTCAGCTGGGTATTTGAAGCAGGAGCATGGGGAGGACCCGGCAAGATAGGGCCAGCGCGGCTTGCTCCAGCTGGATGTAATCTTTGCGCATCGCAACAGATTGGCCTGAATCAAACGGATGTCTTCTTTATGGATGCAAGCGGCCAGTTGAACGTGAGCTGGGTGTTTGAAGCGAGGGCATGGGGAGGACCGGGCGTTCGCGGCAATCCTTTGCCAGCTCCCAGCGCAGGTCTGGGCAGCAATTCAAATTATTTCCTGAGCAACTGCTCGGACATCATCGGACTTTCGGTGACTATTGACGTGACCCAGGACATTTCGGGCAGTGACGGTTTTGGCTTTCAAGTAAATTGCTACTCCGGAAGCCAAGATTTTGACGGAGCTCAACAATATCTTATTTTTCTCAGCCCTACCGGCAGCCCGCAGCTTACTGCCATGGTGGATAACTGGCACACAACTAGCAGCCAGCTTATCAATACACAGCCAAAGCTCGCGAGCCTGCCAGCCCATACCTTGCCAGCCGGCTACAAGCTTAAAATCTCACTTGCGAACGATGCGAACGGCAATATCACGGGCGCTACGTACCAAGCCTGGGACAATCACGGCAACTCGATCGGGTCGACAACTATTACGCTGCTTTCTCTTAGTGGCGTAACCCAAGCCGACCTAGCCCCAATCGTGGCGTTCCAGTTGAATTTTGTGGACGACCTCAATGGAGGCAAGACGGTACTGTCTTCGGGAGCTGGTCTCATATCCTACTCGGCCACGAGCGAAATGAGCGTCCTCGATACTGAACCGTCTTGCGTGGACTTCAATTTCTCAACGGCAGAAACCGCCAACAGTAAATATGGCCCGCTGTCATCCAGCGCCAGCCACACCTTCACCCAGTCGTTCAGTTATGATCCAACGGGCGCAGTCATCAGAAAGATGGCAAAGGTTATGCATGTGACAAAGGGCATTTAGAGAGCGCGGCACCCTCACCCCCTGCAAGGCCGGGGGGGGGGGGTATAGACAGTTTTTGGACAAATGTCTATTGACATTGCTAATGACTTTTGCCATAATCTGAAACTGTAAGACCCGAGAGCGGCGTCGGGGGAGATGCAATTTGAAGATGCGCAGGCGAGGGCGCCTGCGGTCCACATCTGATTGTGAATCCCGAAAGGCCTGCACCCGGAGAAAGCTGGCTCTTAGCTTTTGGCCATTGGCTCTTAGCTTTGTTTCCAAGCCCCTTTCTTCCATGAAGCGCGATTTGCAGCTTTTTAATTGCCCTTCATACCTAGAGGGGAGAAGTGTGTTTGGGCGACCGAAGGTCGCCTAATTGCCAAAATCGCCGAAATTGCCAAAAGTGACAATTGAAACGCGATTCGCAGTGATCGCGCGACATCGCCGACATCGCACGTCATCGGAAAGCGGGAAAAGTTTAGCTATTGGCCGTTGGCTATTAGCTCCTAGTAAAAGCAAGACCAAGTTCAAGTACTGAAATCGCAGGCGAGGGCGCCTGCGGCCCACTAATTCAAGAAACTAAATTCAAGACGCTAAATTCAAGAAATAAAATTCAAAAAAAGAACAGCCACCCGAGAGGTGGCTTTTTTATTGGAGAAAAGACATGACCAAGCAGGAGATGAAAGAGTTGATTGCGGGATGCGCGGCGAAGCTGGGTCGCGTGCCCAGTTGTTTTGAAGTAGCAAAGATGGGCCAGGTGACGCGACGCCAGATAAGGAAGCATTTTGGATCTTACAGCGCAGCGCTACGGGAGTGCGATCTGGAGAGCGAGAACAGAAGCGGACAGCGTGTGCCGCTGGACAAGCTATTTCTTGACTGGGTGGCCGTGGTGCAGACGGTGAAGAAAGCGCCGAGCCTGAGCGAATACGAGATGCTGAGCAAATACAGCGTGAAGCCGCTGGTGCGGTGTTTTGGCACATGGAAGCAGGTTCCGTTTGGATTGAAGCAATATGCAGAGGGAGTGGGACTGGCGGAAGAATGGAGCGAGGTGCTGGAATTGGCGTCTGGGAAGAGGGAGGACGAAGAGCGGCAATGGTTGTCGCCTGTGAATGGGCCATCTTTAAATGGCCTGTCCCCGAATTGCTTGCCCCCGAATGGCCTGGTTAGCCAGTTTGCGGCTCCGGCTGGGCCGGAGCTGCGGCAGGTGGCTCCGGGTGGGCCAACCAAAAGGGCCGTAAATTGGGCTGGTGCGGCCAAGCGGCAGAGGGGCCCGCTGAATGGGCCGGCTTATGGGCCGCCAATGTGGCCGGGACCGCTGGCGCATAGTCCGGTGAACGAGCTTGGGGTGGTGTTTTTATTTGGCGCGATGGCGGAGCGGATGGGATTTGTGGTGCATCGGCTGCAAGCGGAGTTTCCGGATTGCGAGGCGATACGCCGGGTGGATGGCGACAAGTGGGAAAAAGTGAGGATTGAATTTGAATACGAAAGCCGGAATTTTTTGAAACACATGCATGAGGCGAGCGAGTGCGATTTGATTGTGTGCTGGCGGGACAATTGGCCGGAGAGTCCGGTGGAGGTGGTGGAACTGAGAGAACAGATTGCCAAAATCGCCGGAATTGCCAAAAGTGAAAATTGAAAAACGAAAGCTTACCACTGATGACACTGATGAACACTGCTTGGGGAAATCACGCGTCATCGCCGTGATCGCGCGACATCGCCGACATCGGGAAAGCAAAATAAAAAGAAAGCCATTAGCTCTTAGCTATTAGCCGTTAGTAAAAGCAAAGGCAACAAGCAGAGACGCAAAGGCAAAGGTGAAGGCGAACTGCGCAGGCGAGGGGGCCTGCGATCCAAAAGTTTTGGATAGTTCAACTGAAGTCAGGAGCTTCCAGCGGCGTGCTTGCGGGTGGTGAGCGATTGGGGAAGAATCTATTCGTATTCGACGTTGACCAGAAACAATCCGCTGGCGGGGGCGGTGGCAGCGGCAGCGGAGCGGTCGCGGAGTTCAAGAATGCGGCGGACGTCCTGGGTTTTCAGGCTTCCTTTGCCGACCAAAAGAAACATGCCA
>DASXLK010000130.1:0-31825 GCA_036496365.1 Candidatus Angelobacter sp.
GGCGGCCAGATTGCCGTTGGATTTGATGACGCGGTTTCCGTCGCCGTCGTAAGTATAGGTATAGCCATTGGCTCCGGTGATCCGGTTTTCCTGATCAAAGCTGTAATTGAGTGCAGCCGTGGCGTCGTAGGTCATGTTGCCGGCGGCGTCATATTGATAATCCGTGCCGGAGGCGTGAATCCAGTTGTGAGCGTCAGCCGTCACGCTCAGGTTTTCCGCGCCACACTTGGTGATGGATTTTTGCAGCAGATTGCCCCAGGCGTCATAGCTATAGCTGTTACCCCAGTATTTGGTCTTGCTGTTGACGGTGGCCGCAGTGCAGTCCGTGCCCGCATTCTGCGCCGAGACGAGCCGGTTCAGCGCGTCATAGATAAAGCTCTGGTCGCGGTCACGGTCGCGATAGTTGTAAATCCCAAAAACGTTACCGTTGTCCGCGCCCGTGGTGCCATTACCAACGTGGAAGTCATAGCCAATGGAATAAAGCGTTTGGCTGGGGGACGCGGCGGACATGTTTACCGGCTGCAGGCGCTTGTTGTAACTGAAGGCGCTGGTGATTCCGGCAAACGTCCCGCTGTAACCGCTGACGAAGCCGGTAAGAGCGCCATCCGGGCCGTAAGTTGCACCAGTGATGTAATTGATGCCATTGCCGCCGTCCACCGCTGAGAGAATTCTGCCGGCAGAATCCGGCGTATAAGTCACCACCGCGCCGCTGGGATAATGCAGCGTTTTGAGCGAGCCATCGAGATTGTATTCGTAGCTCATGCTCTTGGTGACGGTCGCAACATCTTGCGTAGGTGGTGGGGTGAGTGGAGTAAAGAGCACCCGGGTTTCCGTACTCATTCGGCCCAGCGTGTCATATGCGTAGCTGGCAGTTCCGGCCTGATCAATGAGTGAGACGAGTTTGCCTTTGGCGTTTGCGCCTGAGTCATAGGCGTAACTGACCACAGGCGATGACAGCGGACAACTCTGCGCTCCATAGCCTTTGCCGGTAACGCGATGCAGCTCGTCATAGCAATAGCTTACCGTCTGCGTGACCGAGCCAGTCTGGTTGGCGGCAGGTGAAACCTCTACAGTTTATCTTTGATTTTTTTAAAGAGATTTAAAAAAAAGATCTGCAAAAAAATCAGCATGCCGAAAATCACATCAAGTGAGGCTTGGCAGGATTTAGTGCAATATCGATTGCATCTCTGGAACGTATGTTTTGAAGATAACTGCTTTTGATATTTCGCCAATCACTCAGCAGTGCCTCTTCTTTGATCTCGTGTTTATTCCGCTGTAGTAGTTCGATGATCGAATGTAGCCCCTTCTCGATTGCTGCAACTAGATAGATCCTGTAATTTCTTCCCTCATCTTCTCGCCACCATTTTTCCGGTACACCGATCTCCACTTCTATCCACTCCTTCTTTCGCTTTGCCGGCTGTGCGCCTAAAATGTTCCATTCCTGTGTGTACTTGTGAACTCTGCCATCTACGCGCAGAATGAACGCGAACTCTTTGATGGCGTCTACATAGTCACCTTGCCAGCGATTGAACGCGTCTCGAAGCTCCTGCTCATCCTGCCGTGTTGCATCGCCTGCATCAGGCCCGCCTACCTGCGCTCCAAGACTAAAGTTATTTGTCATTTTGGCTGGCTTCCTGCCCATGGCTCATGATTGTCAGGACCAGGGTTCGTTTCTACTTCATGCCTTTCCTCGTCAAGCATTTGGTTGCGAGGACCACTGTTTTGTACCTCGACCCTACCCCCATCAAATTGCTTAGGACGCGCCAAGGTAATAGCATCCCGCCCAGCAAATACTCAGCATGCTCAATCCCGCATATCCTATATTTTGTCCGAGATTGTTTCGTTTCATTTATAGGCATGCGCTCAGAGCCGGATACCAATAGAAACTGCCTTGCATTTCCACGTTGCGTAATGTGGTGGGAAATATTTACAGCAATCACACGAGGTAAACGAGCCACGCCAGAAAAATATCAGAAAACGTCCCGTCTGTCTCCCGGATTTCGTCTCCCGGGTTTCCTCAGTTTTCACCCTGTTTCCCCGTTCCATCTAGATGTTGCCCTTTTTAGCCTGCGCCTGATCAAGGTCACTTATGAGTTTTGATATTTCAGATCGATCTAAGCGAAATTGCAAGTCGTCGTTTTCGTCGGTTGCTAAGAATGCCATGTGCAGAGCGTCGAGAGGCTTCCTCAGCTGAACCGGAAAATCAGTTGCATTGGCCCACTCCATTTCGACAGCGTACTCGTGCACTGTGTCCCAAGACGCTTCTCCTGCGACATACGCTCGAACGAGACGCTCGAACTCGATGATGTTTGGGGCTGGCATCCTACTTTACCTCTTTGTCTATCGGCTTCTTATAGTGAACGTGGTCGGGCGGTTTCGTAAAGTCTTTGTTATTGGTCCGAGCTTCCTGCTTCACGTAAACTGTTTCCCCGTTAGCATCTTTGCGAATCACCATAGTGGACTGTCCGCCAGTTTTACCGGGTGTTGTTTTGTAAGTAGTTGATCCAGCATCATCTTTGACTGTTGTCGTGGTGTTCTGGCCCTGCGCTCCGCTTTGCTTTGTTGTGGTTGAACGGTTTAGATCATTACCGGGCGGCGGTTCAGGCTGCGCCGGCGTACTTTGGCCCGCTGGCGGCGCGCTTTGTCCACTGGTCTGAGCGTTGGAGGCATTCCCCTGCAGCTGATTGGGAATGGGAGTCGCTTCTTTATCTCCTGACAGGTATCTGCCGAGCGAATAAGCTCCTGGCTCCATAACCGGCTGATTTAGGCTCGAAGGATTGTTCTGCGCTACCGCAGCACCAGTACCAACTGCAGCACCTGCGCCCGCTGCAGTAGCAATCTCACCGATGGTTATCTCCACGATTTCGACTACTATCGGTATACACATTGGACAATGCCCGTTGGGGTCTGCCTTACTCGCCGGATTACCCCCAACATATCCATACAAATTAAAACTCTGCGGATCACCGAAATCCGCATAAGGTACAGGGACTGGCTTTGCTGACCAGTCGGCACTCACCCAGCGTCCCAGCCCACCTGAATAATACCGTGCGCCGAAATAGTCGAGGCCGGATTCGCCATCGCGTTCTTTGCCGGTGAATTTATAGTGATTCGAATCATTGTTGGTGAACTGGAGTTCTCCGCCCCAAGGATAAAAATCTGATTCAGATTTGATATTGCCATCAGAATCTGTGATGACAGATGCGGTCTTCAGATGGTCAGAGAAGTAATAGAACACACCGCCTGCGCCGTTGACTCCATCGCGACGGGCGACTCGCTCTCCACCGAAGAAGACGTATTCAGATTTGGTGGTTCCGGCGAGATCGGTCTCGGCCACCACGCCGGGTGTCATGTCCCAGTAGAGCGTGCCGTTGGCAGCCAGATTGCCATTTGATTTGCGGACACGGTTGCCGTCGCCATCGTAAGTGTAGGTGTAACCATTTGCTCCGGTGATGCGGTTTTCCTGGTCGAAGGTGTAATTCAGGCTAGCCGTGGCGTCATAGGTCATGTTTCCAGCGGCGTCATATTGGTAATCGGTTCCGGAGGCGTGAATCCAGTTATGCCCATCAGCGGTCACGCTCAGATTCTCCGCGCCACATTTCGTGATTGATTTCTGAAGCAGATTGCCCCAGGCGTCATAGCTGTAACTGTTGCCCCAGTATTTGGTCTTGCTGTTGACGGTGGCCGCAGTGCAGTCCGTGCCCGCATTCTGCGCCGAGACCAGCCGGTTCAGTGAATCGTAGGTAAATGTCTGATCGCGATCACGGTCGCGGTAGTTGTAAATTCCAAAGACATTGCCGTTATTGCCCGCCCCAACGTGGAAGTCATACCCAACTGAATAAAGCGTCTGGCTGGGTGATGCGGCGGACATGTTTACCGGCTGCAGACGCTTGTTGTAACTGAAGGCGCTGGTGATTCCGGCAAAGGTCCCGCTATTGCCGCTGACGAAGCCCGTGAGCCCGCTGTCCGGACCGTAGGTTGCGCCAGTGATGTAGTTAATGCCATTGCCGCCGTCCACCGCTGAGAGCGTACGTCCCGCGGAATCCGGGGTGTAAGTCACCACCGCATTGCTTGGGTAGGTCAGCGATTTTAACGATCCATCCAGATTGTATTCGTAGCTTAGGGTCTTAGTGACGCTGGCAATATCCGTGCCAGGCGGTGGAGTAAGTGGAGTAAAGAGCGTCCGGGTCTCTGTCGTCAGCCGGCCCAGCGTGTCATATGCGTAGCTGGC
The DNA here is from genome assembly GCA_036496365.1 of Candidatus Angelobacter sp. Lineage (GTDB taxonomy): Bacteria > Acidobacteriota > Terriglobia > Terriglobales > Acidobacteriaceae > Angelobacter. The sequence goes on from DASXLK010000130.1 coordinate 4,232, forward strand.
GGTTCCGGCCTGATCGATGAGTGAGACGAGTTTGCCTTTAGCGTTTGCGCCCGAGTCATAGGCGTAACTCACAACCGCCGACGCCAGCGGACAGCTCTGCGCGCCATAGCCTTTGCCGGTAACGCGATGCAGCGCGTCATAGCAATAGCTCACCGTCTGCGTGGCCGAGCCGGTCTGGTTGGCGGCCGGGGATATCTTTTGCAGCAGCTCGCCGTCAGCGTCGTAGCTGTAGCTGATTGTTCCCGATTCAGGATTGTTCGCCGTCAATAGCCGGGAGAGAGAATCGTAAACAAATGTTCGGGTGCGCCATTGCGTACTGTCAGTAGGCGCTGAGCCTTTCTGGTCCACGAGCAGCAGATTGCCCAGCGCGTCATACTGGTAGAGCGTCACAAACGGCTGATTGCCGACATCGCCTGCGCTATACCCATTGGCCATGCTGCCGCCGGCCGAGGAAAGCGTGAATGACGGCCCGCCAAAATGCGCACTGTCATAAGTGGACGAAGCAGAGTAGGCGTAATCACCGCTCTGGCCTGTGCTCTTGGCGGTAAGAGTTAGTACATTGCCAGAGGCTGAAGCGTTGGCAAACGTCCCCGCGCTGATGGCCGTGGAAAGCCGCGTGGCAATGGTTGAGCCGGTATCGCTGCCGCCATAGGAGGTGCTGTAAGAGGTTCCGTTTACCAGAATGGTGACGGTTCCTGTGTCCGGGCTGCTGCTGGCGTCGCGACCGCCGGTGAGTGTGGTGAGGCCGCCAAAACTGTTTACACTGAAATCAACGTCATTGTAAAAAGTGAGCGGATAGTTGGTGGCCACGCCCGTGCCGCGGGCGGTGAAATTGATTTTTGTGCTGTTGGCCGGATCAATCGCCGCATCCACCGGGGAAGATGGGGCATTGTGAAAGGTCAGTTGCAGGGCGCTGGCCAGCGTGGCTCCAGTGCTGCCGCTGCCATAGGTCACATATACGGGAGTATAGGTTCCCACCTTAAGGCCGATGGTGCCGCCATCGGGCACGTTATGGCAAACTGGATGCGCAGGCGGTTCCGGGTCTGTGCAGACCTGGTTCGTTCCCTCTGAACCGCTTATGGTGATCGCCCCGCTTCCTCCCAAAGCAGGCAGGGGATTGGCCTGTTCGGCGCCATTGATGGTAATGGTGGTTTGTGCCGCGGTTGCCGTTGCGCCCGGATTCGGTTCGTCCACTTCCACCAGCCGCCCCAGCGCGTCTGAGCAGGTCCGCCGTTGATGCCCCGCTTCATCGACTGTATCTGTGCAGTCACCCGCCGATGTTACGGCAACGTTGTAACTGACAGAGCTGATGCTGCCATCCTGCTTGGTCACCTGCGTGACGCGGTCCAGTGCGTCATACAGGCTGGCGGTTATGCCATAGGTTGGATCTGCGGTGCTGAAATAGGGATTGCTGACCGTGGCCGGGTGTCCGTCTAAATCAAACGTCGTGTCCACTTTGGCGGTTCCGTTGGGCAGCAGGTGCTGGCTGGTATAGCTGCGGCCCAGCCCATCGAAAAAGCTGGTGGCTGTATCGCTCAGCGCGTTGGTGACAGATTTTGTCCGCTGCACGCTGAGCGGCAGGCTGCCGGGCGCGGAAAAGGTAAAACTGTTGGTGGCGCGGGCGCTGCCGTTGGCCGGATCGGGCGGTGCCTGCCCGGATGTAAGGCGGAACATGAAATCGTAAGAGTAAGTGCTAGTATGCGCTGAATCCCCCGGAGAATTGCCGCTGGCCTGTGTGGTGGCATTTTCATTGGTCAGGCTGGTCAGAACTCCGGTATTGAAATCGTAAGTTCCGCTCACGCAGTGTGCCACTGAGTTGGTCGTAGGCGAGCAGGTTTCAGTGGCATAAGCGCCGGCATATGCAGGGTCATAGCTGTAAGTCGTGGTGTGGCCGAGTGGGTCAGTTTTTTGATAAACCTCTCCCGTGTCATACCAGTTGGTGTGGCTGGAAATAAAGCCATTCGTGGTATTGAGCCAGTGGCTTACTGTGCTCTGGTTGCCGCGGACGCCATTCGGCGGTGCGCCGTGCTGCGTGGTCACGCCAGAAGCAGTCAGATAAGAGGCTTCGTCGTAGGTGTAATCGGTTTCCGCCACGCGATTGCCGCTGCCGTTTTTCACGACCACTGAAGCCGGAAGATCGAGCAGATGGGCTGTGAGATAAGCCGAATTTGTTTCCCATTGGTACGTGGTGTCAGTCTCGCGCAGCAATGGGCCGGGAGTGGTGGATGTTCCCCAGTCATACTCCAGCTCTTTTTTCACATTGCCAAAAAGCGGTGCTCCCCCACCAGGGCCAGCATCAGGATCTTTGTGAATCTTTTTCACCTTGCCGCTGGGATAGACCGTGGTGGCAATGTCTGTCGCAAAAACGCTGCCGATGCCTGCGATAACGCCAATGCCAGCAGACGGAGTGTATAGGGCGGATGTGTAGGTTGTATCAACGCGCTGCAGCGGATGATTGCTGCCCTGCGGTCCCTGATAGGCAATCGTGCTGGTCTCATACAGAGAGCACGCTCCTCCCTGGCCGAAGCCAGGCGGAATTTGCGCGGTAAAAATATGCACCGTGTCATTGCCCAGCGGGTCGGTTACAACATTGGTCAGGCCGGAACTGCCTGCCGTGCCCCAGTTATAGCTCCACTGCTCGATGTGCCCTTGGCCGTCATTGAGTGTGCGCGTGGCCACTGCGCGGCTTACGGGCGTGACGTTGCCGATATCGCAATTGGCAAAATTGATGGTCGTCCATGTATAGCTGATGGAACCGCCGGTGGGCAGGCCTATGAAACTCAGTTCGCCGTAAGTGTCATAGTCGAAGGTCCATTTTGTACCGTTAGCCAGAACGATGGTTGTGAGGACAGCATATGGATTATCCGCGGTTGAAGTAAATTCTCCAATGTGGCCGCCATCGGCCATTTGGTTAAAGGCGGTCTGCACCGGAAGCAGTGCATAACATAGCTTGATGGACTGCATGGAACCGTCCGGCGCGGCGTATTCCAGCATATTGGCGACATAAAACGGATGCGAACTCACGCAGCCGCTTTGATCATAGGCGTTGTAAGTGGGAACGGTGAAGAAGAGTTGCGGAATTCGCCCCAGCGTGTCCTTCACGTTGGAAGATGCAGTCCGTGGATTGACATTCATCTGGTTGCCATTGCTGTCCGTCATCAACTCTGCATAGGCTGTCTGTGCGCAGTCATAGGGTCCACCAGAAGAGTCGTCAATCATAGGCGCATGGCCGCCGGCAGGAGGAAGGTTGTTGGAGGTCTCAGGAATGCGCCCGCAGCGAGCACTATCGACAAAAGTGCTTCCCTGGTACTGAACTCCCCGCCGGTCCGTTACGGTAAAAGTGCCCGTGACGCCATTCGCGTCTGGGTTGCTCATCACCAGGTGATAGCCGGTAAGATCAATACTGTCGAATACGGTAGGATACCCGTTCGCATCATTGCTGGAGGGGACGCCTCGCAGACTATGGGTTGCGCCATCCATGGAGGTGAGTGAATAGCCGTAGGTCGCGTAATAAGTGGGTGTGCCCTCAAGAAATATTGTTTCTAGCGTGCGCTTCACAGTAATGCCGACGGATGTCTGGATCTGGAGCTGCGATCCTCCATTTTTCCACAGACACAACATCCCATTTGGCTGATCGGTGTTGGGAGTGCACACCGCCTGCCAATTCTTGGATGATGTATAAATCACGTCACTCAGGGTGAGCGCGCCCCGCTGTGGCACGTCCGGAACGATTGGCGCATGCAGCATCAGGTTGCCATTCATCAAGTTCACGGTGTCCAGATGGCTGCCATCGTAAGAGCCAAAGGGCTTCCAGCCATTTTCATAATTCGGCGCGGTCTGGGCATGAATAAAGTTGCCCACAAAGATGACTGCAAACGCCAATGCCAGCCTGATTAGCTTCATAACCTTTGTTCCTCAATTCGCATTTTTTAGTAATTCAAAAAATCAGCCGCGTTTTCTATAGACACCAATCCCATTGGTTGATGGTCCTTTGCCGAGCTCCAAATAAATGAGCGCAGCTTTGCCTTGCACTGGAAATGGCACAATCTTGCTTTAAGGGGGTAGCTTTGAGAATTTTATAACTGACAAACAAGAGCGCTGACAAGTAGCAATCTAGTTAATCATGGATGGTTATCAGACGATGACAAATGATAATCAGCAAAAAATGCAGGGAACTATCGGATATTCACTGGAATATAAACTCGCAGGAGAGGCCACGGCCAGTCAGGCATTCTAGACGAATAGTTTGGTTCTATGCTTCGCAGTTGGCGGCTTGATAGCTATTGCTATAGGTGAAAAATAAATAGATAAAATCGCTATGGAATCGAACCTATTCAATGCGGTGCGGTATAAAGAGGCTGAAGACTGTTCCAGGATGGCTGGATGAAACACTGCTGCGAACCTTCATGACGCCGGAATGCTTTTGCACGATCTCCAGGCTTACCCACAGGCCCAGACCGGTGCCGGTGATGCCTTTGGTAGAAAAGAATGGTTCAAAAATGCGGCCAACAATTTCTTTTGACATGCCGTGGCCGCGGTCGGCAATGGTGATACGTACGCCTTTGCGTCCGGTGCGCCAGTCAGTGGCTTCGCGTTCGCGCAGAGTAATGGGGCCGCTTTCGCGCGAGGCGTCCAGGGCGTTGCCAATCAGGTTGGTGAATACCTGGCGGAGCTCACCGTCAAAACAGACCAGAGGTTCGGCGCCGCGATAGTCGCGAACCACCTCCACGCCGGCAGAGGTGAGCCGGCCCTGATAGAGCTTGAGGACCTGGTCCAGCAATTCGGAGACGCGTACGGCATTTCTTGCCGTGGATTGCCGGTAAAAACGCAGAGTTTGCGTGGCGATCTGGCTCACGCGCGCCAGCTCTTGTTGCGCCATTTTCGTATAGTTGCGCAGGGAGTCAGGTAGTTCGTCTGACCGGTCAATTAGATAAAGCAGATTGGTGATAGCTTCCAGCGGGTTGTTGATTTCATGCGCGATAGATGCAGAGAGGCGGCCCACGGCGGCAAGCTTTTCGCTTTGCAGCAGCGCGAGTTCAGCGCGTTTGCGTTCGGTTACATCTACACCCAGCACTAGGATGGCGTAAACCTTGCCGTCTGAGTCGCGCATTGGCTGATAGACAAAATCCAGAAACGTATTTTCAAGTGGCAGTCCGGCAGTTCTAGCCAGCTTTACTGGCACGCTATTTCCCACATAGGGCTCGCCTGTTTGATAGACGCGATCCAGAAGATCGTTAAAACCCTGGTCCGCGGCTTCGGGCACCGCATTGCGCAAAGTTTTGCCAATCACGTTGCGGTTGCCAATAAGCTCCTGATAGCGCGGATTGGTCATTTCAAAAACGTGCGTGGGACCGCGCAGTACAGCCAGGAATGCCGGCGCCTGGCGATAGAGTTCTTCAAGCCGCTTCTGTTCGCTGCGAATCGCTTCGGATTCTCTCCGTTGTGCTTCGCGGCGAATGCGCGCGATTTTGATATGCGTCTGTACACGCGCGATCAGTTCACGCGCCGTGAATGGCTTGACCAGATAGTCGTCCGCGCCGGATTGCATACCCTCAATGCGCGCATCCTCACTGGCGCGGGCTGAGAGCAAAACCACGGGAATGGAGGCCGTATTTTCATCCTTGCGCAGGGCTGTAAGCAACGCAAAGCCGTCCATCTCCGGCATCATCACGTCGCTCAACACCAGATCGGGCGGCTGCTTTCTTGCTTTTTCCAGTGCGTCGCGGCCATTGATGGCGGTAACAACTTCAAAGCGAGAACGCAGCAGGCGATAGACGTAATCGCGCATGTCGCGATTGTCATCCACCAGCAGTACTTTCGCCTTCTCGCCGGATTCCGCCGCCGCAGCGTTCAAAGCAGCTGTTGTATCCAGGTCAGCCGCGCTTGAATATGGACCAGGATCGTCCAGGTTTGGTTCAGTGGGCAGCCAGCTCAAAGCTTCCTGCACCAGTGCTTCGCGTGCCGTGCCGGATACCTCGGTGACTTCCTGCAATGCGATGCGATCTTGCGGCAGATGCTTGCTGCCATAGGGAATGGAAACCGTAAAAGTTGTACCCTTGCCCATCTGGCTTTGAACGTCGATTTTGCCGCCGTGCATGGCGAGCAATTCGTTTACCAGCGCCAGTCCAATGCCGCTGCCTTCGTGCGTGCGTCTGCGGGCTTTTTCAATGCGCCTGAAGCGCTCAAATAAATGGCTAATCTCTTCTTCGGGAATGCCGGTGCCTGTATCGCTTATCGTGAGCTCTGCATGGCCTGCCTTGTCCTCAATCCGCACCGTGATAGAGCCCTCGAAGGTAGACTTCAGCGCGTTTGAAATCAGGTTGAGAACAATCTTCTCCCACATTTCGTGGTCTACAAAAACCGGATGCGGCAGCGGTTTGGCTTCCACAATATAAACCAGTTCGGCCTTGGCCATGGCGGAGCGGAAAACGCTGGCAAGTTCCGCGGTGTAAGCAGCAAGATCGGTTGAAAGATAGCTGGCTTTAACGCGGCCTGCTTCCAACCGGGAGAAGTCCAATAATGTATTTACCAGTTTCAGCAGCCGGAGCTCATTGCGGTGGACTGTTTCCAGGTCTGTTCCACGCAGGGCCTTTTCCGGGGTGGCCAGCGCATCTTCGGTAGGCCCAAGCATCAGGGTGAGCGGCGTGCGGAACTCATGGCTTACATTGCTGAAGAATGCGGTCTTTGCGCTATCAATGGCGGCCAGCGCCTCAGAGCGTTTGCGTTCTTCGTCATAGGCACGTGCGTTGGCAATTCCAGCAGCAATCTGCCCGGCCACCAGATCAATGAACCCGGCATAGTTTGTGTTCAGCTGCCGGTAAGGATTGAGTGCCGCGATCAGCACTCCGGCCGGCATGTCCTGCCCCTGCCGTGTGATTGGAACCAGCAGAGCGCGGACCGGCGGCTTTTCCCAGGCTCCTGTGGGGACATTGCCAAAGCGATCAGCAAGATCTTCTACCAGGATCGGGCCCTTTTGCTTCAGTAAATTGCGAATGGGCCAAATTTCTTGCCCCTGCTCCGTCTCAATGCTTTCTGGAGCGGCTGGATGCCCCGCCGCGATTCCCGTGGCACACGCCAGCCGTGCCTGGGTTTCGTCATTTTCAAAAAGGTATGTGAGCGTAAACGGCAGGTCCAGCCGGTTTGCTTCCAAACCATCTCGAACCGAAGTGAACACATCTATTTCCGTGATTTTTGCACTGAGACCAGAAGATAAAGAACGTAAAAAAGTAAGCTGGCGTTCGCCGATAACCCGTTCTGTCTCTTCTGTAACAACACACAGAAGACCATTGATTTTGCCGTCATCTCCGGTGAGTGGACTGTAAGAGAAAGTGTGATATGTCTCTTCAGGAAAGCCACTGCGCTCCAGGAACAAGAGCAGCCCTTCATCCCATGTTGCTTCGCCTGTTTCCATCACTTTTCGGACACGCGAATTCAGGTCCGCCCAAATCTCCGCCCACACCTCTCCAGCCTTTTTCCCCAACGCCCATGGATGCTTCTTGCCCAGGGTCATGTGGGCGTAAGCATCGTTATAAAGAAAGGTGAGGCTCGGCCCCCAGCCCATCCACATGGCGTAGCGGGAAGTGATAAGAATGCGTACGGCAGTTTTAAGGCTTTGCGGCCACCCGGCAATAGGCCCCATGGGCGTTTTTGACCAGTCAAAGGCGCGTATTCTGGAGCCCATTTCGCCACCGCCGGAAAATACCTCTTCCTGCGCTTGAGCGCTGGCTTTCGGCGATATTTCGGTCAAGTTCTGGTCGGCCTTTTTCGCGGGCATAGGCAAGGAAGCTGGTTTCATCGGAAGATTCGAAAAAGTGCGTGATTTACGAACCAAAGCGAACAAAGTCAGGATATTACGTGCAATTTCCGTTATGCACAGAATTACTATTCCACGCGATGCTTTAGGATGCAGACGCAGGACGGAGAGTTGCTGCTCTCGGCGCCAGTTTTCTGCGGCTCCGCGCTGGTCCCAGCCCAATTTTTCAATGAAGTATTTAGTAGCTGCTGGAAAGCCGTAACAACCTGAGCTGGAATAGAATGCATCTGCACGATTTAGTGATTTTTTGGGCTTACGATTTTTTGCCTGAGAAGGGTTGTTTACCAAAAATCATCAGGACAATCAGTGGCTTGGCAATGCGGGGTTTAAAGACCGGGGGGCAAAATGGCCAGATTTTATGAGGATGTGCCGATCCAATGGAAAGAAGGCGAAGAAACCTATGGTCGCGCACTGGGAAACCATGTGGCATGGATGTGCAAGTGTGACCATCTGATGCTGGGTCCGCATGAAGAGCTTTACTTTGTCCCGGCATGCCCCACCTGCGGCCGGAAATTTAGAATTCTCAAAGGTAAAAAGCCGCGTTACGTGAAACGGGTGATTGAGCGGGTAGAGCGGCATGTAAAGCGGACATAACCATTCTCACAAAGTGAACAACTAGTGTTGGGCTGTGCTACTATTTTGCGCATGAAGGGAAATCCAAAAGTTCTGCACGAATTGAATGAGGCTCTTCGCGAAGAGTTGACGGCGATCAATCAATATTTTCTGCACGCAGAAATGTGTGAAAACTGGGGATATGACAGGCTTGCCGGATACATCAAGAAGCAGTCCATTGGTGAGATGAAACACGCTGAAGTTCTCATCGAAAGAATCTTGTTCCTGGATGGCACGCCTTCCATGCAGCCATTGGAGTTAAAAGTTGGCAGCAACGTAAAGGACATGATTGAAAGTGACCTGGCGCTTGAACTTGCTGCCGTAAAACAGTACAACGCTGCCGTGCAGATTGCCACGGAACAGAAAGACAACGGTACGCGAGATCTGCTGGTTGTGCTTTTAAAAGACGAAGAGGACCATGTTGACTGGCTGGAAGCTCAGATGCACCAGATCAAAGAACTGGGATACGAGCGCTACCTTACCCAGCAAATGGGCGATATTGAAGGTGAGAAATAAGCTTTTCGCCCTTCTGCATGCTGCCCGGTTTGGTTTTAGGATCTTAGTCACGAACCTTACATGCATAAAAAAACAAGACCCAGCTTACGCTGGGTCTTAATTTTTGTAGTTTTTTCTGTTCTTACTGCACCGTAAGATTCACCGTGCTGGTTGCCGTTGCGCCACCGCTGGCGCTGCTGGCTGTTACCACCACTGCCGATGTGCCGGCGGGCGTCCCGGTAACAACCGGAGTCGGAGTTGGCGTCGGTGCTGCTGCTGTCTTACTGCTTCCGCCGCAACCTGCCAACACCAGCAAAGCCATCCCGGCAAACGCAGTGGCTAGCCGCATTCTGGCATTGCGTTTTTTCATCAGCGCAAACGCCATTCCCGCCAGACCCGCTAGCACAAAGAATATCTGTGGCGGCATTCCTCCTGGCATTTGCGGAACAAAAGTCGTAGACCGCGCTGTGGTCGCAATCGTCAGCGTAACCGGGGTTGCGCCTGTGGCCGTTACAGAGGCTGGATTAAAGCTGCAAGTTGCCGCTGCCGGCAAACCTGTGCAGGCAAAAGTAATTGCGCCCAGGCCTCCGGCGTAGTTCAGGTTCAAGACTGATGTTCCGCTGGCTCCCGCGGCAACCGTAAGACTGGTGGTTTGTGCCGCCATTTGGACCGCTGCCGTGATCTGCGTGGGATCGGTGGCAGTATCGTTTGAGGTGTCGGCTTCTCCGCCGCCGGAAACTGTGGCTGTATTTGTTACAGTCGCAGCGGCATTGTTGGCAACATTGACTGTGACCGTAATCGGATCGTAGCTCAGTGTGGGATCAAGATTATCGCCGCGCGTGCATTGCAAAAGCGACAAGGTGCAAAACCAGTTTGGGCCGCCGTCAATCGCCGTCGCGGTAAGACCTGCTGGCAAAGTATCTGTGACCGTAACAAGCGCGGTTGTTGTGGAAGCACCGGAGTTCGTGACTGTAAGAGTGTAAGTTGCGCCAGTCTGCGGTCGCGCGAAGTTTCCAGTATGCGTAGAGGTAATCGTCAGGTCAGGCACAACCACTTCTATTGAAGTGGTCGCAGTGCCGCCTGTGCCGCCTTCATTCGACGTAACCGGGTCCGTGGTGTTTACCTGCGTGCCCGTGGCCTGCGCCAACACGTCAATGGAGAAAGTGCAGCTATCGTTTGCCAGAATCGTGGCTCCAACAAGATTAATGTTGGTCACGTTTGGCGAAATCACACCAGGATCGCAAGAGCCCGTCATGCTGTCTGGATTGGCAATAATCAACCCGCTGGGCAGATTGTCATTGAAGCTCACGCCGGTCAAATCAACCGCCGGGTTCGGGTTTGAGATGGTAAAGGTGAGAGTAACGCTCTCATTCAATCCCACGGTAGCCGCGCTGAAGGACTTAACAATGGTTGGCGGCGATTGCGCCACGCCCGCTGCCGCGCATAGCAAAACTAAAATCACGGCCGCAAAAGCTTTGCGGCAGAAAGAAAACTGCGTATCAATTGCTAACATGCTTGCCTTACTCACTTCCGCAAAGAGTTGTTTTTAATTGTGTAATCAGAGATGGCGTAATCAGATGGCACCTGGAACAGCGCAGAGTCAGGCTCAGCGTTGCCAATGTTAATTAGCTTTGTGGTGCTCAAGCCCAGCTTGGGGTCTTCAGTCCTTGACTGCAATTCAATTTGCAGCTCCGGTGAAAACCAGGATTCCACTACAACATTTCTTGCGCGCTGGCTGCCCGGAGCATTGGCTGCTGCGGGAACCGTCCGCTTGATGCCGGTCACGGCAAAGCCTTGCAGCGTGGAAGCGCCAAGATCTTGCGTGGCGACCAGCGCCGGTTGCCGACTTGCTTGTGTGTTGCGGACTGAGAGCACTTTAGCTAGTTTGGCTTGAGCGGCTTGTGAAGGCGTGGCTGGGAAGGGAAACAGTGTCGCCGTTTTTGTTTGCGGATCGAGCCGGACATTGAGTTGTGCTACAGGATCAAGAATGGTCACGTAATGCAGCGTTGCCGCGCCGCCTGCCGTGCTTCTCAATTCGGTTTCGGTGCGCATACGTCCCGCGGAGTCGCGGAACATCTTGCCATTGGTTTCAACCGGCACTTGTGTGCCGTCAGCCAATGTCTGGGTGAAATCTTTAATTACGTCCGCTGAGAGCGGCGCGCCTGCGATTGAACGCAGGTTAATTCCACCGGAAAGAGTACTTGCGGAAAACTTGCCGCCGTTTACCTGTGCTGCTCCGCTGAGTGAGGTCCAAAGCAGGGCCATGCACACGGCTGGCTTACAAAAACTTTTCATTGATTGCTCCCGGAAAGCTTGCGACATTCTAGCCCGCATTTGCCGCTGCGAACTTAAAAATGTGCTTAGTTGCTCTTTCTATAAATAAAAAATTCCCCCGCTGTTTCTGCAACGGGGGAATCATGCGTAACTCACTGATCATTTACAACTAAAAACTAAGCGCGGCCCACACCAAGGTACTCAAAGCCCAGCGCCTTCATGCGCGGACCATCGAGCAGGTTCTTTGTGTCCACAACCACGGGGTTGCGGATGATGCGACGAATGCGGTCAAAATCCAAAGTGCGGAATTCCGGCCAGCCCGTGCCCAGCACTAGAGCGTCTGCGCCCTCAGCCACGGAATAAGCTGAGTCACAGTAGCGAACGTTGCCGGTCAATTCCTGCTGAGCGTCAGGCATAGCAATGGGATCGTATGCTTTTACGTGAGCTCCGCTTTCCATCAGGCTGCGCGCCAAGCGGATGGAGCCGGAACTTACAACGGAATTGGTGTTTGGCTTGAATGCCAGACCAAGCAAGCCAACCTGCTTGCCTTCTACGCTACCCATGGCTCCAGAAATTTTCCGCATAATGCGTCCGCAGAATTCCTGGTTCACTTCGCGTGCTGCCGTCAGGATCTTGAGTGACACGCCGGAACCGGCGGCCAGGTTGGCCAGCGAGTCCATATCGGATTCCGTAAAGCTTCCGCCCAAAGAGCCGGGTTGCAGGGAGCGGGGCGCAATGCGTTTATCCAGGCCAAGAGCTAAAGAAAGATCAACCGCATCGGCATTGATGTGTTCACACAAACTTGAAAGTTCATTGATGAAAGAAACTTTGGTCGCCAGGAAGGCCGTAGAGGCTTCGCGCACCAACTCGGCTGTCTGGTGGGTAGTTACAATTACCGGCACGCCGCGCATGACCAGCGGACGATACAAAGCTTTCAGGGCAGTTACCGCTGCAGTTGAAGCCGTGCCCAGAACAATTCTGTCCGGCCAGTTGAAGTCTTCTACTGCGCAGCCTTCTGAAAGGAACAGCGGATGGGACACAACCGTAATATTCCGTCCGGACGCTTTCAGCCGTTCTTCAATCCGGGTTGCTGTGCCCACTGGTACAGGGGTCACCAGTACCAGAATCTGCCCGTGGTCACAATAATTGGCAAGCTCCATGGAGATGGCTTCCATGTCACGATTGGCGTCTTCCGCCAGATAGATAATTTCCGCCCGCTGCACCATGGATTGCAAGTGCGTGGAATACATGAGCCGGCCGGAGCGGACGCCGCGGCGCACAATGTCACTTAAATTCTTCTCGTGGAAGGGCAAAATGCCGCTGGCCAGCAGCGTGGTATTCACGGAATCGCTGCCATAGGCTGTGACGGGAACGCCGAAATCGGCAAGACATGCAGCCACTACAGTACCCAGATATCCGCAACCGTACACACCGATCTGCATAAACTCTCCTGGAGGACTAAGACAATCGGCGACTCGGGGGATTGAGGGTGCGCCAGCCTGTTCTTTTATTATTTGCTTGACCTGACACTTACTCGGGCTGGGAGTGATTAGAAGCTTTTACTTAGTACATCCGCAAGATGGAATAAGGACATGTACCAAGCACAAAGTGCATGCACATTCGAGAGTAGCTGTTTTTGCTGCCAATGCCGATACCTTCTATTCATGCGGTTTCATGACTCTACTGCCCTGAGAATAGTGCAGCTTACATTCCTGATTTTTCCCTGCTCTGATGGGCTCGTCTGGTTTCAATCCACTGGTTTCAATCCACCTTGATTTCGACCTTGTTGCCGTCCGGATCGCGCACCCAAATGGAGAGCCCTTTGCCCTTCGATCCGCTGTTTACTTCAGCCTGGGTGGGATCAAGGCCTTTGCGCTTGAAAGTGGCAATTACATCGTAAATGCTTGATCCCGTGGCAGATAAGCAGAAGTGGCCTTCACTCAGATTGGCCAGAGGCGCGGGGTTGGTTGGCGAAGCTTCAAATAGATCGATCAGCGATTCCCCGGCGCGAAGCGTAACCACGTTGTACCCGGCTTTGGCTTTGCCTTCCTGCTCCAGAGTCAGGCCCAGCCCCTCCATGTAAAAGCTCTTCATGGCCGCAAGCCGCTTGGTCACCAGCGCAATGTGGTCAACGCCTTTATAAGTAAACACGTAGCCCCATTCTGTCGCTTCGCACCAAACCGCTCAAGCTCTTTCTCGCCCATGAACCTCTTTGCGCACCTACTGTAGGCGGCTCAGCGCGAACCCGGCTTTGCCGCCGGACCAAGAAATCGGGCCGGGCTGTATCATAAAACTATCCCTGACCGTTACCTTTGGGCGAACTTTCTACATCCCAAACCAGCTACTCTGGTGTTAGGATACTGCCCTTCGGAGGGGAATCAATGGATGGATTCGTAGATATTCTGGCCCTGTTGATTGGGGTTGTTGCTCTGTTTGCTCTGTTGCGGCTGTTTAGTATCTCGAATGACGTAAAGGCGATTCGGGAACATATCTGTGGAGATAATGCCGTAAGCCAGACATCGGATAAGGCTAGAACGTCGGTGGTGCCATGAAACGATGGGAAATAATAGTGGGTGGCACTATCCTTGTTCTGGCCCTGGCTATTGGGCCGCGGCAAATCTGGCTGCATGGAAAACGAGTGCGCTATCAGCAGCTAACCGCCCAAATACCAGATTGCCGTTCAATCCCTTGCATGAGCCAGCTGGCAGCAAATTTTCATACTTTGAATGATGAGATTGAAAATCGCCCCTGGTATGTTTGGGGAGATGTTGACCTGAAATCGGAATGAGTGCTTTCGCGCCAAGAGCAGCCTGCGGGCTGCTCTTGTATTTTGGTTTCCTGAATCACCGTTACCGCTTCCGAATCCGCGTTCATCTGCGGTAAGATTTTTGACTTTCCTGATCAGTGTTATCAGTGCAAATCAGCAAATCAGTGGTAGATCTCGGTTTTCCGATCACCCGATCGCCTCACTTCGCTTGTCCCACAATCTTCTGTATCAATTGCGGATCATCCGGCAGCAATCCTGCGTGAGGCAGCCGTGGCGTCAGGTCCACCCAGTTGTGGTCCATGGCGAATACTTTTTTGAAGAGTGGCAAGCTTTCATCCACGCGGCCCATGTTGGCTAGCGCAATGGCGTGCCAGTAAATCATTTCCGCATTGTCAGGAACCAGTTGCTCGGCAGCGCCATATTCGCGCAAAGCGCCGGCATTGTCATGCAGTTCCACGGCTTTATCGCCGGCGTTCATGTGGTTGTACGCGCGCTGTAGCGTTACAAGACGGCGCAATTCTTTGAGCGGCTCACTACTGTCATCCACGCGCAGATTGAAAATGTAATCTTGCCACGGCTTGCCCGTGCCTTTGGCCGGGACAATAATAATCGCTGCGGACTGTCTTCCGCGCACATCGCCGCCCACAGCCTGTGCGGCATCAAGCGCAGCCAGAATGCGCTCGGCCAAATCACCCTTGGTGGATTCATATGCCTTCGACATCGCAGGCCAGATCTTGTCATTGCTCATCAGATTGGCCTGGACCGAATAATTTTTGCCCACCTGGATTGTGCCGCCCGCATGCCCGCCGCATTGAATTGGCGCGGCATTTCCATTGGATTGCCCGGCGATGCCGCCCGCAGGTTGAATATCTTTTGCTCCGGTAAATGTCGCAACACGGCCTTGTGTATCAATCATCGCCACCTGGCGCACGTCGCAAGCGTCGTCGGCAATTAAGAGTCCATACAGTGCGTCCGGCGCGCTCTTACCGGCGCGCATCAGATCAAGACCCAGCGGCCCATAGCTGGGATCGATAAAAGATTGGGTCGCCACTGCGCCCACTCCGGCCTCTGCCCACGGAACCTCACCACCTACGGCAAACCAGTGTGATTGTACGGCCACGCCCATCTCTCCCGTCGCGGGATCAAATGCAACGATAGAAAATGTATGCACCGGGCGAATCGGCCTGTTTTCCCGGCCGGCAGACTGAGCTCGTTGAACAGAAACCTGGGCATGCACAGAGACAAATGATGGAACCACAAAAATAAAAAGAATAGTAATGAGCAAGGCCTTCAAAAATTGCGTAGGGCGAACCATGGGATCTCCTGGATGAAGTGACTGGAGGATTCTAATTTATGATTTGCGTTCTATTGCAAACCTCTGTCACTTTTACAATAACGGAATCTGAGGAGCATCACCATGTCCAACCCGATTGAAGTTGTATTGCGGTTTGAAGAACACATCAACGCGCGCAATGCTGAAGCAATCTGTGCCCTGATGGGCCCGGATGGTGAGTTCGTTGATGCTCTAGGCAATCGTATCCAGGGATTGGCTAAGCTGCACGCCGCATGGGAAGGCTATTTCAAGATCGTGCCGGACTATTCCATCTCGCATTCAGAAATTTTCGCCGACGGAAATACTGTCGCCGTATTCGGCTCAGCGCAAGGAACATTCGTGAATCCCAAAGGCGGCGCGCCGAAGAAGGAAAATTTTTGGAAGACCCCAGCCGCATGGCGCGCTGTAGTTAAAGATGGCAAAATCGCCGTGTGGCAGGTCTATGCCGATAACGAGCCAATCCGCGCACTGATGCGGAAATCCTCCTAGCCGCATTTGCGTTACAGCGAGACGAACTTTACGTTGATGAATGCTTCGCTCTGCACAGTTTTTACTGAGTACTGATAGCTGACTGCTGAGTGCTCTTGTCGCCATGCCACTGCTGCAGCGATCGGACATTCACCTCATTGCGCTGCAATGCGGCAATGCCATCAGCCGCGGCCCAGGCTGCGGCCATGGTGGTGATAGTAGGAATGCGATTGGTTACGGCGGCGCGGCGAATTGCTTTTTCATCGAACCATGGCTCGGCGCCGTGCGGGGTGTTCACTATCAGTTGCACGCTTGCGCCTTTGATCAAATCAACCACGTTCGGGCGGCCTTCTTTTACTTTGTATACGCGGTCCACTGAGAGCCCCGCTTTTTCCAGACGGTCCGCAGTGCCATGCGTGGCTACAAGACTGAAGCCGAGCTCAACAAATCGCTTGGCCAACTCAATGGATTCCTGTTTATACCGATCAATCACGCTGATGAAGACCGTGCCTTTGATTGGCAATGCCTGTCCGGCAGAAAGCTGCGCTTTGGCAAAGGCTTCTCCAAAGGTGTCGGCTGAACCCATCACCTCGCCTGTAGATTTCATCTCCGGGCCGAGCACCGTGTCTACGCCGGGAAACTTGTTCCAGGGGAAAACCGGTGATTTCACAAAGTAGCCTGCGCCTGTGGCCAGGTCTGCCTTCTTATCAATGTTGGAGGGTAGAAATTCACGGAGCTTGCGGCCAGTCATGAGCCGTGCGGCAATTTTCGCCAGCGGCACGCCCGTGGCCTTGGAAACATACGGCACCGTGCGTGAGGCGCGCGGGTTTACTTCAATCACAAAAACTTTTTCATTCTGGATGGCAAACTGAATATTCATCAGCCCAATCACTTTCAGGGCGCGAGCCAGTTTGAAGGTGTATTCGCGGATCGTATCCAGCACAGGCTTACGCAGCCCAACGGATGGCAGCACGCAGGAAGAGTCGCCAGAGTGGATTCCGGCTTCTTCAATATGCTGCATAATTCCGCCAATGACCACGTCCTCGCCGTCAGAGAGTGCGTCCACGTCCACTTCAACCGCGTCTTCAAGAAAATGGTCTACCAGCACCGGACGCTGCTGCGAATATTCCACAGCTTCTTTCATATAGCGAACAACGCTTTCGTCATCGTAAGCAATCACCATCGCGCGTCCGCCCAGCACGTAAGAGGGGCGCACCAGCACCGGGTATCCGGCTTTGCGCGCGCCGGCCACGGCTTCTTCCACGCTGGTGGCAATCGCGCCGGGAGGCTGCGGAATATCCAGGTCTTCCAGGAGCTTGCCAAAACGCCTGCGGTCTTCTGCCAGGTCAATCGATTCCGGTGACGTTCCAATAATCGTGACGCCAGCTTCGCGCAACGGCAGCGCCAGATTCAGTGGCGTCTGTCCGCCAAATTGGACGATCACTCCCACCGGAGCGCCACCTTGCGCCTCATGTTGATAAACCGAGAGCACGTCTTCAAAAGTGAGCGGCTCAAAGTAAAGGCGGTCACTGGTGTCATAGTCGGTGGAAACCGTCTCTGGATTGCAGTTGACCATGATGGTTTCATAGCCATCGTCATGCAGCGCGAACGCGGCGTGGCAGCAGCAATAATCAAATTCAATGCCCTGGCCAATCCGGTTGGGCCCGCTGCCCAGAATCAGAATTTTCTTCTTCGCCGTTGGAGGAGCTTCATCTTCTTCTTCGTAGGTGGAATAAAAATACGGCGTATAGCTTTCAAATTCGGCGGCACAAGTATCCACCAGTTTGTACACCGGACGAATGCCCAGCTCTTCCCGCATACGGCGCACGGTTTGCACACCGGTATTGATGGAGAGCGCAATCCGCTCGTCTGAGATTCCAATCCGCTTGGCCTGGCGCAAAGCTTCTTTGGTCAGCGTGCCGGGCGAACGGTTGAGCTCCGCCGCCTCCTGAGTTGTAAGCTCAATGCCCAGCCGCTCGGCGTTGTGCAATATATCTTTGGTCAGCGAATCTGGGGATAGCTTGAGCAGCTCCGTCTCCATGGCCGCAATTTCCTTGAGCTGATAGAGAAACCACGGATCAATGCTGGTCATCTTGTGCAGCTCTTTTACGGTCATGCCCTGGTGCAGCGCATAGCGAAGATACGTCAGGCGTTCAGGATGTGGCGTAACCAGCCGCTGCGTAAGAATCCGCGGCTCAATTTTTTCCGTGCCAACTTTCTTGCCGGTTTCAAGAGACCGTATGCCCTTCATCAGCGCTTCTTTGAACGTGCGCCCAATGGCCATGGCTTCGCCCACGGACTTCATCTGCGGGCCCAGTCCTTCATCCGCGCCGGGAAATTTCTCAAACTGCCACTTGGGGATCTTTACCACCACATAATCGATGGTCGGCTCAAAGCAGGCAGGGGTCTTCTTGGTGATGTCGTTAGCGATTTCGTCCAGCGTATAACCCACGGCCAGCCGCGCGGCAATCTTGGCGATGGGGAACCCGGTGGCCTTTGAAGCCAGGGCCGACGAGCGCGATACGCGCGGGTTCATCTCAATTACCACCATCCGCCCGTTTGTGGGATTCACGCCATATTGAATATTTGATCCGCCGGTTTCCACGCCAATTTCACGGATGACTTTGATCGATGCATCGCGCATGCGCTGGTATTCGCGGTCGGTTAGCGTTTGCGCCGGCGCCACCGTAATGGAATCACCGGTATGCACGCCCATGGGGTCAAAGTTTTCAATCGAGCAGACAATGATTACGTTGTCCGCCAGGTCGCGCATGACTTCCAACTCGTATTCTTTCCAGCCGAGAACGGATTCTTCAATCAAGACTTCATGCACCGGCGAGAGATCTAGGCCGCGCGCCAGGATGTCCAGCATTTCTTCGCGATTGTAGGCAATGCCGCCGCCGCTGCCGCCCAGCGTGAATGATGGGCGGATGATGAGTGGAAAGCCGATCTTACCGGCGAAATCGAGACCGTCTTTCAGATTGTTGACCAGCGCTGATTTGGGCACGTCCAGCCCAATGCGATGCATGGCATCTTTAAAGAGCAGCCGGTCTTCCGCCATTTTGATGGCGCGAAGCTGCGCGCCTATCAACTCAACATTATATTTTTCGAGAATGCCAGAGTCAGCTAACTCAACGGCAAGATTCAAAGCAGTCTGCCCGCCAACGGTGGGAAGCAAAGCAAATTTGCCGCCTTTGCCGTCTGCTTTGAGCATCTCCGTTTCTTGACGGATGATTTCTTCCAGATAGGTTTTGGTCAGCGGCTCAATATAAGTGCGGTCCGCCATCTCCGGATCGGTCATGATGGTAGCTGGATTGGAGTTTGCCAGCACCACCTCATAGCCTTCAGCTTTGAGCGCCTTGCAGGCCTGCGTGCCGGAGTAGTCGAACTCCGCCGACTGGCCAATCACAATCGGTCCGGAGCCGATAATCAGAACTTTCGCAATGTCATTTCTGCGGGGCATTATTTTTTCCACTCCTCCATCAGCCCCATGAAATCCTTGAAGAGGTAATGTGAGTCGTGCGGGCCAGGCGCTGCTTCCGGGTGATACTGCACCGTAAAGAGCGGCAGTGTGCGATGACGCAGGCCTTCGAGCGTATTGTCGTTCAGGTCAATATGCGTTTTCATCACTTCGGACTCTTTGAGTGAATCCGGATCAACGGCAAAGTTGTGGTTGTGCGCAGTAATCTCAATCTTGCCAGTTTCCAACTGTTTTACCGGATGGTTGCCGCCGTGGTGTCCGAATTTGAGTTTGTATGTTTTGCCGCCCAGTGCCAGCCCAACCAGCTGATGACCCAGGCAGATTCCGAAGATCGGCGTCTTGCCCATCAAGCTGCGAATATTGTCTGCGGCGTAAGTGCATGGCTCAGGATCGCCGGGGCCATTGGATAAAAACACGCCGTCTGGATTGAGTGCCATCACGTCTTCCGCGCTGGTCATGGCCGGAACTACCGTCACGCGGCAGCCCTGATCTACCAGCATGCGCAAAATGTTTTGCTTGATGCCGAAGTCGTAAGCCACCACGTGCCTGCTGGGCGGCAGATCTTTTACGCCGACAATCTCCGTGGGTTCGTGCGAGCGCGATCCGGTTTCCCACTGGTAGCGTTGCTTGGTGGTCACGACTTTTGCCAGATCAGTGCCGTCCATCTTGGGAATCGCGCGGGCTTTAGCGCTGAGCTTTTCAGGATCAGTCTCAATCGAAGAGATCACGCCGCGCATCACCCCGTGGGTACGCAAGTGCCGCACCAGCGCGCGGGTGTCGATATCTGCAATGACCGGGATTTTGAATTTTTCCAGGTATTCGTCGGTCACCTGCTGGGAGCGCCAGTTCGAGCTGATGGGCGAGAACTCGCGCACTACCAGACCTTCTATATAAGGATGTGTGGCTTCATTGTCGTCAGGATTGGTGCCGTAATTCCCGATCTGCGGGTTGGTGAGGACAACAATTTGCCCCGCATAAGAAGGATCGGTGAAGATTTCCTGATAACCGGTGATGGAAGTATTGAAAACTACTTCTCCGTAGCATTCGCCTTTCGCGCCATGGCCTAAGCCCTTGAAGATACGCCCATCTTCCAGCGCAAGGATTGCATGCATCGGAACTCCGGTGAGTGGATTTTTACAATTTTATCACCTCGTGCGGCTGCTGATAAGAGGAGCGGGCTGTGGATAAAAGGGAAGAAACAAGAGAATTATAGGTAGAATGCCGAGTGAGCAAGTTTGCATTTGTCGCGTTTGAATGCCCCGAAATTTTCATAAACCCCGGTTGCTCCCTCGGATTTTACGCCAAGGGAGCTTAGTCACCTCGACCTCTCCGTTAATTTTTATTGGGGGAGAGCCGGGGAGTTGCTTCACAGCGCGAATACATAACGCTCAACTTTATATTAAGGTAATTTAGATTTAGTGTACAAGTTAACCGCATAATGACGAGCTTGCTGGCTTGGGTAGGAATAGACAGTCGGGGTCCAGCTTCCGCATATTTTGCGAGCGACAGCCGAATTACTTGGCCTGGAGGTGGCGTTTGGGATTACGGTCGTAAGCTCTTTGCCTGTCGTCGATACCCACAGATTTTTGGCTATTGTGGCGATGTCCTATTCCCAGTTCAGACCATTGGACAAATTATCGAAATGATCGATGCCGACCTGATTGCAAACCAAGGAGATTCTATTGAGACATGGGTTGACAGAGTTGTTTCGTTAATCGGAGTCGCTCTAAAGAATTATCCCTCCACTGCTAAACAAGCATTTGATTTACTTTACTGTGTTCGCGATGGCGAATCTCTTCTTGCTAAATTTCATTTTTTACAGCTCACCTTCAAACTGGTCGGAGCGCCTGTAATTACGCGAATTCCTGTCCCTGCTCAATCGGGACCAGTCGCAATTCTTGGAAGTGGAACATCAGCAATAAAGGCTCAAAACCAGAGATGGAGCACAAGCGATGTAGGAGGTACAAGCCGTGCTGTATTTTCTGCCTTTTGCGATTCTCTAAAGTCCGGCGATGATCTTTGGAGCGGAGGTCCTCCCCAACTTGTTGGAATCTGGAGGGAGTCGTCTCCAAAAACGTTCGGAATGATTTGGAATAACCGTCGATATTTTTATGGCACGGAAGTCCCAAAAACAGAAAAACTCGATAACCTGCGTTGGTATAACGAGCTATTTGAAATTTGCGATCCGTTTACTCTGACGAGAAAAGAATCTGCGCAACCCCAACCACGCCCGAGGGGATTGTAATTCTGCAGCCTCAGTTGCAAAATTTTTATGCGGTAGCCCATTCTGGAATAAAATCAAGCTCCATGCCTGATTCCACTACCACCAAGCCAACGGCAACGGAAAAGAACGGGGCCAGCTCCAGTCCGCAGGTGAATGTATTTGCCGTGCACGGCGTTGAGCCAGAGGTGCAGGCCTATGCCATGGCCAAGTATTCGCGCTCTGCGTTGTCAATGAAAGAATCGCTTAAGGAGATCAGCGAGCAGAAGGCGGAGCAGTTTCTCAACACCTTTTATTTCCAATACGGACACCGCTCCATCGCGGACCTGGCGCATCTGGCGTTTGCCATTGAGAAGCTCTCGATTCTTGCGGCAATCGTGTTGGTCGACGAGCAGCGTTGGGACGGGCAGGAGCGCTCCACGCGCTACCAGAATTTTAAAAAGAGTGGCTATTTCATTCCTGATTTTGGCGACGACGCGGCACTCAAATCCGACTACTGCGCCACCATCGATTTTCTTTTTGCCGAGTATGAAGCTTTCACGCAGGAGATGCTGCGCTATTACACCGGCCAGGTGCCGAAGCCGGAAGGCATGGCCGACGACCAATACACGCGGACGCTGCGCGCTCGCGCTTTTGATAATTCGCGTTACCTGCTTCCGCTGGCGACGAATACCTCGCTTGGCCAGATCGTGAATGCGCGCACGCTGGAGCAACAGATATCGCGACTGCTGGCCAGTCCATACGCTGAAGTCCGCCATCTGGGCACGTTGTTGAAAGATGCTGCGCGTGATGCCGCCTACAACGTGCAGTCAGAGTCGCTGCGAGCGCTGGTGGAAGAGATCAAGGCCGCGAATCCGGAGCTTGGGGCAAAAGCGGAGCAGCAGCTTCTGCGTCCAACAAAAGTTGCGCCTACGCTGGTGAAGTACGCCAACGCCAATGAATATGAAAGTCGCACGCGCACAGAGTTACAGCAGGCTGCCAAAGAATTGATGCAGGGCATGCCAATTGCTCCGGCGCCACTGGTTGATCTGGTGGAAGACGGGTCGCTGGAAGTGGAGATAGCCGCTACGCTGATTTACTCAGCGTGCCATCACTCTTACCGGCAAGTTACGGAGCGGGTGCAGGGACTTACATCCGCGCAAAGAAATGAAATTGTTGATCTGTGCCTGCGCCATCGTGGCCCGCATGACGAATTGCTGCGCGGTCTTCACGCCGGCCAGCAGTTTAAGTTTGATATTCTGATGGATGTGGGCGGCTTCCGCGATATGCATCGCCACCGCCGCTGCACGCAGATTGAGCAGGGCTTTGCCCGCCTGCATGGCTATGACACGCCGCCCGATGTGATTACCGCCGGTCTCGAATCGCGCTACAAAGCCGCCATGCAGAAAGTGGAGCGTGCGTGCGATAAATCCGGCATAAATAATCTGCACGCCGATCTTTATCTGTTGCCCATGGCTTACCGCAAACGGACGCTTTTCAAAATGGATTTTGCTGAAGCGCTTTATATATCTGAGCTGCGCAGCGGGCCGGCGGGGCATTTTTCTTATCGCAATGTGGCATTCGCCATGTATCAGGAAGTGGCAAAAAAACATCCTTCGCTGGCCAAGTACTTCCGCGTCAGTGACATCCGCGAGCCCATCGATCTTCTTAAACGCTGATCTTTAAAAAGTTACGCCCTTCTGCAACGGCAATTTCCGGCAACGTAAAGAAACTTTGATATGAATTGCGGGTTTGCCGCACTATTGGGATTGCTTCGCGAATCCCAAAAAGGCCCATGGACATGTACCTTTGGTTTCAGCGTTTCTTTTGAGTAGTTTTATGTCTATTCCCCATGATTAACCAACTTTTAGGAGATGGAAAACGAAAGATTCACAAATGGTGACTAAAATCATCTTTCACCGGTAAGGTGTTTCGCTATAAAATCTTCTTATCTTGTAACCAGGTACGTGCTCACCCCCTTCGGCAGTTTGAAGTTGGTAATGTTTCATCTCGCCGGGAGCAGCGTGTCCAGAGGTCCATGGAGACGGATTCGTTTTGCTTGAATCAATGCAAAAAATAGCAGTCTTGTATGACGCCAGTCAGGCGATTCTTTCTACGTTTGACCTGGACGAGGTGCTCAACCGCATCCTCACCATTATTCGCGACTACTTTCAGTTGCAGAATGGCGCCGTACTGCTCATGGATAAATCCGGTCATGAACTTCATGTGCGGGCCCACCTGGGCCGGAGCAATTTGGATATAGGCTATCGAATTCCAAAAGGTACTGGGCTGACCTGGGCCGCCGCTGAACTCAAACGCCCTGTCTACGCGCCTGACGTAAGCAAAGATCCGCGTTACTTGCGGAAAGTTGACGAGACCATGTCTGAGGTTGCTATTCCGCTTCTGGTCCGTGATGACGTGGTTGGCGTTCTGGATTTCCAGAGTGAACAGATCAATTACTTTGATCCGGAAAAGATCGATCTGCTCACGCTTTTTTCCACACAGGCTTCCATGGCGCTGGAACATGCGCGCCTGTATACCATGGAACGGAGACGCACCAAGCAACTGGAAGCCATCAACGCCGTGGCCAAGAAGACCACGCGTGTGCTTGATCTGGATGAACTGCTGACCGTGGTTTGCCGCCTGCTGATGGAGCTGTTTGGAATCGATCAGGCAGCGGTCTTGCTAGCTGAAGGCGATACGTTGCGCGTGCGAGCCCATGAAGGCCGGCTTACGCCGAACTTGGCGATGGGATCGATTCTTACACCCGGCACCGGGCTGGCCGCGCGCTCACTGAGCTCCGGACGAAGCGTGATTGAAAATGACGTGAACAATGTGGAAGGTTACATTCCCGGATTCGCAGAGACGCAATCAGAAATGTGCGTGCCCCTGATTATCTTTGGCGAAAAGCTGGGCGTGCTGGCACTGGACAGCGCGAGCAAAGATGCTTTTGATCTGGATGACATTCAGCCGTTGGAATCCGTGGCAGACATTTGCGCGGCGGCCATTCAGAACGCGCACAACTTTGATCGCATGAAACAGCTCGCTTATGTGGACGGCCTGACCGGCATTCACAATCGCCGCTTTTTTGAGATGCGTATTGTGGAAGAGTTGGAGCGCGCAGGCAGGTTCCAGGGCCGTATGTCAGTCATCATGGTGGACATTGATCACTTTAAGAAGATGAACGACGAATTCGGGCACTTGCTGGGCGATGAAATGCTGCGTTCGGTTTCTTCCATCCTGAAACAGCAACTCCGCAAGATGGATATGGTATGCCGCTATGGCGGTGACGAATTTGCGATCGTGGTGCCGGAAACTACGGGAGAAAGCGCCGTGCGCGTAGCGGAAAAATTGCGCCGCCAGGTGGAAACACATTTCTTCCCTGGCGTGCCGCGTCCGGTAACGATCAGTCTTGGCGTAGCTGACTATCCTGCTCATGGCATCACGCGCGATGAAGTAGTGGCCGCCGCTGATAGCGCGCTTTACCAGGCCAAGCAGGCAGGGCGGAATCAAGTTGCTTCTGCGGGGATGAAGAAAGAAGTTTCCGCCTCCAGATAAGCTGACCCGAAAAGAATTTGCGGAAATAGAGCGCCAGAACCAATTGGAATTCAGGGAGACATGAGCAGCACCACGGTTGCAGCCATTTCGGGGAAGATCACCGCCAGGATCGCGAGCATCCATATTGACCCGGGCTGCAATTCGTTTTTGAATGACTGCTTCAGGCAGTTCGGGATTACGGTAGTGCCTACTGAAGGCGATCCGGCTACGGTCTTTAACCGGCAGAAGTTTGAAGCCTGCGTGCTTCGCCTGTATGACCCGGACGCAGACAAAATCCTGAAAGCTGCGCGCAACTCGCCTTCCAACCGGCGGCTGGTCATTTATGGAATCGCACGGAACACCCAGGAAGCTCTGCGCTTCTCCGCCTATGGCATCAACGCCGTGCTGGATGAGCCGCTGGACCGGCAAAGCGTACTAAAGATTGTCCGCGCCACGCATTTGCTGGTGATCCATGAGCTGCGCCGTTATGTGCGCATACCCGTGGTATCGCAAGCGGAAATTGACACCGGAAACCGTATTCCAGCCCCGGCCACTACGGTGGAAGTAAGCTCAGGGGGAATTTCTGTTCGCTGCGCCACGCAGCTACCCAAATCCGATCCCATCCGCCTTAGTCTGGCCCTTCCGGGACTGGAAAAGCTGAACCTCCGCGCATTTATCTGCTGGTATCGGGAGAGCGATAAGATCTACGGCCTGCGCTTTGACTCCACGGACGAGCGGCGGCTGCGGGTGCGCGGCTGGATCGACCAATATCTGGAAATCGTGTAACTTTAGAGTACTCCCAGCGTATAACAATCCGAGACAGGAACTCTCTCTACATGCAAACTATTGAACTCAATCAAGTTCGCAAATCCTATGACAAGTTTGTGGCCGTGAATGATCTCTCTTTCAACATTGAGCAGGGAGGCGTCTTCGGGCTGCTGGGGCCTAACGGGGCGGGCAAGACCAGCACCATCCGCATGATGATCGGCATTACCGTGCCCGATTCCGGCCAAATCACTCTTTTTGGCAAGCCGTTTGAACGCAAGAGCCTGCAAAAAGTGGGCTATCTGCCGGAAGAGCGCGGGCTCTACAAGAAGATGAAGATTCTTGACCAGCTGATTTTTCTGGGTGAACTGCACGGCATGAGCAGCGGTGCTGCCAGACAAAAGGCCCTGGAATGGACAAAGCGGCTGGAAATTGATGCCTGGCTCCAGAAAAAAGTGGAAGAGCTTTCCAAGGGCATGCAGCAGAAAATCCAGTTTATTGCCGCATTACTGCATGATCCGGATTTCATCATCATGGACGAGCCATTTTTCGGGCTTGATCCCGTGAATGCCACTCTGCTCAAGGACGTGATGCTGGATCTGAAGAAGCAGGGCAAGACAATTCTGTTTTCCACCCACCGCATGGACCAGGTGGAGAAGCTGTGTGACCGCATTTGTCTCATCAATAAAGGGATTGCCGTACTGCAGGGCGAGCTGAAGGGCATTAAGGCCGGCTATGGCAAGAGCAACGTGCAGATTGAATATGAAGGCAATTGCGACTTTCTGGAGAGGTCGCCATTGGTCAGCGCCTTCAATAATTACGGTAACTATATTGAACTGAAGCTGGCGCCGGGAGCGGACGCGCAGGAGATACTGCGCCAGGCCACAGAGCGTGCACGCATCAACAGGTTTGAGCTGATGGAGCCGTCACTGGAAGAAATCTTTATCAACACGGTAGGTAAAGCGGATGCATAACATATTGATTATTGCCAAGCGTGAATATCTTGAGCGCGTGCGCTCGCGTTCCTTCGTGATTATGACCCTTTTCATTCCCGCGTTGATGTTCGGCGTCTCCGTGGTGCCCACCTTGCTGGCGAACCGGGGATCGAATGAAACCAAGAGCATGATTGTGGTCTCCTCTGACCGCGAGACTGCGGAATTGATCCGCAGCAGCATTGAGCAGCAGCAGGACCAGCAGAAAACTGACAGCAATCCGGCCAGCAGCGTGGGTAAAAAGAGAAGCTTGCCGCCAACGCACTTCACGGTCCAGGTGAGCACCAATGCTACGCAGGCGGAACGCGACGCTCTTACGGAAAAAGTAAAGCAGAAACAGCTGGATGGATTCCTCTGGGCCACACCAGACGCAATCGCCGCCAGGAAGCTCGATTTTGTTACGCGCGACACCTCCAGTTTTATTGATAACAGCGTCCTGGGCCAAACCATCAGCGATGCGGTAATCCATCAATCACTGAAAAGCAAAGGATTGAAAGACGCCGATATCGAGTCCGCGCTTCAGGCAGTGAAGGTGGAAGCAGTAAGCCCGCTGGGTAAAGGCGCTCCTAATCCGCAGATTATGTTTATTGCCACCCTGGGCCTGGTCATGGTGATGTATATGACCGTATTGCTGTATGGCATCAATGTAATGCGCTCGATTCTTGAGGAAAAAACCTCCCGCATTATGGAAGTAATGCTTTCAACCGCCAGTGCCAAAGAGATGATGGCGGGAAAAATTCTTGGCGTGGGGGCGGTTGGTCTCACGCAGGTGGGAATCTGGGCGCTTGCAGCAGGCATTTATTTTGCGGGCATTATCGTGGCGGCTGCAGGTTCCATTAAAGGCGTAATGAGCCCGG
>DASXLK010000131.1:0-11398 GCA_036496365.1 Candidatus Angelobacter sp.
GTGGCCAACTCCGGCGACAGGTTAAAGACTCCGCGCAGCATTCCGATCGTAGCCAATTGCGATCCGCCGCCCACCACCGGCAATTGGAGTACTCCGCCCACAACGCTGGCTGCAGTCAACAGAAAAACGCGGGAGAGCGTCATCTGTGAAAGCCGATGGATGGAATAGGCATGCGTCACCGCCATGTACGCAAAGCCAATAATTAGCCAGATCACAATGGATAAGCCGCTTAACTGAAAGAAAGACCTTAAGTCTTTTACCGTGTTCAGCCTTCGCCGAAGGCGTGTACGCGCTTGCCCACGGCATGGCCGAATCTAGGCGAGATCATCCCAAAGAGTCGGGTGAAAACTCTCGACGCAACCGCCGGATTTTGCCTGACCTTAAACGCCACCAGCGCTATAAAAATCACACCCAGAAGCAGGGCGATGGCAAAAAGCTCAAAGTAAGTAAAGGCTGAAAACTCAAAGCCCATAAAATGCCGGTGTGGCGAACTGGCAAAGCCGGGAAGCTGGCTGAGGTCGCTCCTGAACCAGAGAATATTCACGGCCATGATCAGCGCAAAAGCGCCGGTATCAAAGATGCGCTCCACCGTCCAGACAGCAAGCTGTGATGCCATGCTCAAATTCACTTTGCGCGCGATTAAATAAGGCCGTATGAATTCTCCCGGCCTGCCCAGCAATGCCAGCCCGGCAAAGCCAATCATCGTGGGAGCCACCAGGTCAGCGGTCTTGGCTTCACACACGGGCCGCAGCAGGATTTTCCAGCGCACGGCGCGCAAAATGTAATCCGCGTAAACCAGCGCCACTCCGGCGACAATAAAAAACTTATTGGTATTGTGCGTTGCGACCCAGAAGCGGTGCCAGTCAAATTTTTTCCAGGTCCTTATCTGGAGATAGACCAGCGCGCTCAATACAACCAGCACCAGGGTGGTGATCAGAAATCTTTTTTTACTCATTATTCAGGCCAGATCATACAAAAAATTGCGCTGCGCATTGGCTTCTAGTGGACGTATACCCGGAGCAGCCACCAGATAAGAAAGAGGGCAACGATAGCGAAAAAAACATGCTTCAACCACCCGCCCGAACTCCTGGTGTCACCTTGTTTTCCCATGGATGGATTCTAGCATTCGTCTGAAAAGGCCTTACAGGCTAGCGGGATTAGCGGTTTTCGTTACGCTGGCCTGCTGTGATTTCTTCTTTGCCGGCGTACGATTCGCTTTGGCTGGAACAGCGGCAACTTTTGTGCCGGTCGAGGCTCTTGCGGCAGTTTTTGTTGTTGCTGCGGCCTTCATCTGAGCGCGTTTTTTTGCATTGAAGTCACGAACAATTTTGGAAATATAAGCGCGCGTTTCGCGGTACGGTGGAACGCCGTTATATTGCTTCACCCGAAATGATCCCGCGTTATAAGCAGCCAGGGCCTTGATAGGATCATCGTGGTACAGGTCCAGCAATGAGCTTAAATAAGATGTGCCAGCTTCCACATTGGCTTTGGGATCAAACGGATCTGCGACGCCAAGCTGTGCCGCTGTTCCCGGCATGAGCTGCATCAGCCCCTGCGCGCCTTTTTTAGAGATTGCGTGCGTCTTAAAGTTGCTTTCTGCGCGGATCACGCTGCTCACAAAGTCAGGATCAAGCCGGTTCTTGCTGGCTGCGTCGCGCACTACCTGATCAATATTCACGGCATTCACGGCTTGTGCTGTCGGTGAAGGAGCAACAACCTGGTTAGCTGTGGAAGGCTGAGCCGCAGATTGCGTTCCAACTGGGGCTGCTGGCGGATCAGGAACCACCGGCGTCTCATCCACGGCAAACGATTCAATCTGATCGCTGGCAATATCCATGAAGCCCTTGCCGGTATAGAGACGCGTGATACTTCCGTTCTGTTCTTTGCGCTTAAAGTGGATGGAAAAACCATTGCGCAGCACCGCAATCTCCCCGGCAAAAGCGGAGAGCTGGGCCAGAGCCAGAAGGGCCCCTACTGCGATGGTTTTTCTACCAAATATCGACATAAAACTGATTATCAGCCTGGCAAAGCCAAGAACACTTATTTTGACCCAATTAGCCTTTGAAAGCCAGTCCTAAAACCTCTTCCACGACCTGGGCCACGCCGCTTTCCGCATTGCTGGCCGTCACCTTCCAGCCGCTCTGCTTCATCTCCTTAGATGCATTTCCCATAACAACCGGAAGCCCTGCGTATTCAAGCATTTCCAGGTCATTATAGTTATCTCCAATGGCCATTACCTGCTCCCGCGCAATCCCTTGCTGCTCTGCCCAGCGCCTGAGCGCGTGACCTTTGGAACATTCCCGGTTCAGAATATCCAGAATACAAAGGTCCCGATGGTCATATTGGGTCTTTAAGACCGTCATTTTGTCTAAAAACACAGCCTGACTGAGCCGCCGGTGCACGTCGTCCATGAACGCCACACGACCGCAATACATCGCCTGCAACGGGTCTTCTGTCAGGGCGTTTTCCAGTGGCGAAACAAACTTGATGTAAGGCCGGTTCAGTTCCATCCACCGGGCAATGGTTGTGTTCAGTTCGTCGGCGCTTTCCAGCACCAGGGAGTCGTTTCCCGGCACATTCGCGGCACGGTCAAACGTGAGCACAGCACGTCCACGAAAGGCGTCCATGTATTGAATGAGTTCGCGCGCGGTGCTTGCGGGCAATTTATCAGTAAAAAAAGTTTCTCCCCGGCTGGAACGGATCAACGCTCCGTTGGAGCTGATAAGACAAACAGGGAACCCAAGCTCTTCTGCAATCGGCATCGCATAATCATGGCGGCGGCCCGTTGCCAGAACAATCTGTATGCCAGCCTCATGCGCGGCCCGCAATGCGGCTATATTGCGAACGGACACCTGAGAACTAGGATCAGTCAGCGTGCCATCAATATCCAGAGCCAACAGTTGGATGGAAGAAATCACCATACATAATTCTACTTGACTCAGAGTTCTTGCCCTCGATCTGGGTAAACTCGAAACCTTAGGTTGCTCGAAATATAATTCGCAAACAAAATGAAGAAACGGGAGAGTTCCCAGGATGAGGTCTCCCCCCTCGATCAGATTGCAGGATTACTGTGTGAGCCTGATTTGCCCTGAGTGAAATGATGCATGATTTGTCCTGCTCATCAGCACAGCCAGGCGATTGCGCAGCGGTTCTTTAGCAAAGTCCTGTTCGGAGACGGCGGTATGTTTTTCCAGCCACTGGGCAGGTCGTAGCGCTTCAAAAGCAGTGGTGAGCTTGCTGTTGACCTCGGTCCATGCCTTTCGCAAATTGGCAGGAGAGACTGCATCGACGGCAGGCCCGTCCGGGTTATCTAAAAACGCCGCATCAAGCTCCGAATGCATGCGTTCACCAAGCCCAAGCAGCGGAAACATACGGTCATGCACGGCTGTGAGGTGCCCCAGAAGATAAAAAACCCGGTTGCGTCCGGGAGCTATAGGTTGTTTCAAGTCCTCATCGCGAATGGCCGAAAACATCTGGTCCAGGCGAGCGATGATCTGCTTCCACGAATTCACTGCGATACCCGCAAAAAGTTCCTCGTTGGTCATTTTGACCTTTCCTTTTTAAGTTTCTCTGCGATTGGACACAAATTCCTGCTCCGCTGATTCTTTTTAAAATTATTGATTGGCGGGGCGTACATCACAGACGCGTACCGCCGTTTCGTGATAGTTCTTTAAGCGTGAATAAACTCAGCCGCCTTAGTGCGAACGCACGTGTTACCGTTCGTCGCGAGGGTGTGCCCGATTCTACCGGCAAATGCGTTGTGTACTGGATGCAGCGGTCTCAGCGCGCTCTTGATAATCCGGCGCTTGAGGTTGCCGTGCAGGCGGCAAACGTGCTGGAGAAACCGTGCGTCGTTTTTCTTGCTCCGGTACCGTTTTATCCGCATGCTAATTTGCGCCACTTCCGCTTTCTCAACCAGGGGATTCCTGCCATTGCCGCTGGACTGAAAAAACGCGGAATCGGCTTTGTGCTCCGCCGCTATCCCGGCCATGATCTTCTGAAATTCTGTGAGCAGGTGAGCGCAGCGCTGGTCATAGGCGACGAAAATCCCCTGCGTGAGCCGGAACATTGGCGTGAAGTTGTGACCTCCAAACTCAACATTCCATTCTGGACGGTTGATGCGGATGTGATTGTTCCATCCCGGCTGCTTCTGAAAGAGCAGTATGGGGCTTATACCGCGCGTCCGGTGATTAAGCGGTTATTGCCCGAGTTCCTGAAGCCAGTGGGAAACGCGCGGGCCAAAGTGCCATGGAGTCCGCCGGGCGGAGTGCAATCGCTTGCGCTGGATTTTGATATTACAGAAGGTTGGAAGCTGGATCGTTCTGTTGCTCCAGTGGACGACATTTGCGGAGGAACAAACGAAGCACTTAAGCGGCTTAAGAGTTTTATCAAGCATGGACTGGCTAAGTATCCCGTGGACCGTAACAAGCCAGAGCGCGATGGCACCAGCCGCCTCTCTGCGTATCTGCATTTCGGACATATTGGCCCGCACACCATAGCGCTGGCGGTGCAAAAAGCCAAAGCACCCAGAGCGGCCAAAGAAGCCTTTTTAGAACAGTTAATCGTTCGTCGCGAGCTGGCCATTAACTTTGTCCGCTTCAATCCTGACTATGACAATTTTGAGTCTGGCACGCCGTGGGCGCACAAGAGTCTGGCTGAGCATGCCGGCGATCCACGAAAGATTTACAGCGAACGCCAGTTGGAAGATGCGCAGACGCATGATCCACTCTGGAACGCCGCACAACGCCAGATGGTTTTGACCGGCTTCATGCATAACTATGTGCGCATGTACTGGGCCAAAAAGATCCTGGAGTGGAGCAAGACGCCTGCCCGCGCCTACCAGATGGCGGTTTACCTGAATGACAAATACGAGCTCGACGGTCGCGACCCCAATGGCTATGCCGGTATTGCCTGGGCCATCGTCGGCAAGCATGATCGGCCCTGGTTTGAGCGGCCCATCTTCGGCAAGATTCGTTATATGTCGTTCAACAGCACATCAAAGAAATTTGACAGCAAAAGCTATATTCGGCAGATGGAAGCGCTGGGAACAAAGCAACCGTCTAAATAAGAGAGTTGCTTTTCAACCCGGCATGGTCGCCATTCAGCAGAAACATTGGCGCGGCTGGCAATAGCTGATAAAATTCTAAGTTGCCCCAATCAATTTACTGAAATATGGAGAACTGAATCTTTATGGCATACGTGATTGCAGAGCCTTGCATCGGGACTAAGGACGCAGCGTGCGTGGATGCATGCCCGGTGGACTGCATACATCCCAAGAAGGACGAGCCGCAGTTCGAAGGAACTGAGATGCTCTTTATTGATCCTGTGGAATGCATTGATTGCGGCGCCTGCGTGCCTGTGTGTCCAGTCTCCGCCATCTTTGCCCTGGACGATCTGCCGGAAAAGTGGAAAGAGTACGCTGACAAAAACGCCAAGCATTACGGCCGCTAAGGGCCGCAAGACCTTTTATAAAGCGCGCAGCTTCCATGGCTGCGCGTTTTTCATGCTCCAAATTTCCCATCTCAACGATGTATGCTTAATCTGAATGCCCAAGCAGTCTGAAGCCCTGATTTTGCGCACCTACCCGTTTCATGAAGCGGACCTGCTGGTGACATTCTTTACGCGCGCGGAAGGCAAGCTACGTGGCGTAGCCAAGGCAGCCAAGCGGTCCAAACGCCGGTTTGGCGGCGCGCTGGAGCCGCTCACCCACGTTACCGCACACTGGGAAGTAAAAGAAAAGCAGGAACTGGTGCGCCTTGATTCCTGTGACATTATCTCTTCGCCTCTGGCCACTGAAGTTACATATCCCCGTCTGGTGGCCTTAAGTTACGTTTCTGAGGTGATTGACCAGCTTCTGCCAGACCACGAACCCAGCGATGACATTTTCCGGCTTACCCTTGCCGTGGTCCATCACCTGAAGGCCGATTCCGTATGGATGCCGCTCACCTATTTCGATTTATGGATCGTGCGCCTGATCGGCCTTCTGCCTGATCTGAACTCCTGCGTGATGTGCGGCAATATCCTGAATGGAAGCCGGGCTTATTTCCATCCGATGGCGGATGGTCTGCTCTGCGCTGATGACAAACGCCTTGCCAGCACGGAAATTTCCGCTGACTCGCGCGCGGTGGCAGCAGAGATGTTTCGTGCACCGCTAAATAGACTGAAAAGCGATCCCTGGCACCGCAGCCGCGGCGCCGATCTACGCCGCTTTCTGGCCCAGCGCATTGAGCGCCATATTGAACGCAAATTGATGACGGCAGCGATGTTGGAGAGGATTTAGCTTTTTTCTAACATCCCGAATCCTGAGCTTGCGCAGGTGAGGGATCTCTGTAGGGCTCTTCGCAGCGCTCGGGATAAAAGCAAATGAACGAAAACCACCAATGCTCTGAAACAACTCGCAACTTTCCCACCGCCCAGGCCGCACGCGCCAGCGAAAGGCGCTTTCTTGAGATTCAGTCCGCGTGCGCTGCCAGTCAGATTCCAGAGCTACGCCAAGGCGACGTCATTTATATCGATACAGAGCTTTACATAAGTCATGGACAAGACGATTTTCGTGGCGGCTTGGCCGAGGTGATTGAGTGCAGTGTGAAAACTAGCGCAGGCAAGCCGACTCCGTTTATCCGTGTGGCCCAGCAGTTGGATACATGGCATAACTGGCGCGAACTGGCCTCAATGCAAAAGAAGCTGCGCGTTGAATTCGGCAAGAATTGGGCACACCCCGACCCGGATGAGCGGGCGGAGTTTAATGAAGGATAGCCTTTTTTGCAATCCCGAAGCGCAGCGAGGGAACCCTATAGCCAGAACGATGCTCAGGTGGAAAATTGTCCTGGACAAAGCGCTGCTTGGGGAATAGCGGGTAGTCCTGAAAAATCTTCAAGATCATAGGGTTCCCTCGTTTCACTCGGGATGTAAAGAAAATCTGTTAAATTAAATACTTCGCATGTCTAAGACCGTAGCCCCTACATACCAGGAACTTATCCTTCGCCTGCAAAATTTCTGGGCGGAGCGCGGATGTGTGCTCCAGCAGCCGTATGACACAGAAGTGGGCGCGGGCACCATGTCGCCTGAGACTTTCTTGCGTGCGCTGGGGCCGAAGCCTTACAAAGTTGCGTATGTGCAGCCTTCGCGCCGCCCGGCGGATGGCCGTTACGGCGACAATCCCAACCGTCTTTATAAGCACATGCAGATGCAGGTGATCCTGAAGCCGCCGCCGGACGATGTGCAGGAACTATATTTGCGGTCGCTGGAGGCGCTGGGCATTGATCTGCGCAAGCACGATATTAAGTTTGAAGAGGACAACTGGGAGTCGCCGACTCTGGGCGCATGGGGTGTGGGCTGGCAGGTAATGCTCGACGGGCTGGAAATCACACAGTTTACTTACTTCCAGCAGTGCGGCGGCATTGATCTTGATCCCATGTGCGCCGAGCTGACCTACGGGCTGGAGCGCATTGGCGCATTCCTGCAGGATGTTGGCAGCATTTATGACATTGTGTGGGCGCGTGATCCACTGAGCGGCCGTGAAGTAAAGTATCGCGACGTGCGCTTTCTGGATGAGCTACAGCTTTCGGTTTACAACTTTGAGAAAGCCGATGTCGATAAAACCTGGAAGCACCTGGAGATGTATGAAAGCGAGAGCCAGGCGCTGATCAACCAGGGCAATGCGCTTTTTGCTGATAAGAATGCGGGCGTCGCAGAAAAAGAGCGCTTCCCATTGCTGGCTGCTTATGAACTTTGTCTGAAGTGCTCACATCTTTTCAATATTCTTGATGCGCGCGGGGCCATCTCTGTTACAGAGCGGGTGGGCGTGATTGCCCGCATCCGCCAGTTGGCCGTGGGATTGGCCAAAGCGTACGTGGCGCAGCAGAATGTTGTCGTTGAAGCAGAGAAATTGCAAAAGGGAGGAGCGGCCTGATGCCCGACTTTCTTCTGGAGATCGGTACCGACGAAATTCCTTCCCGAATGATTCAAGACGCCAGCGCTGAATTGCTGAAGCGCGTGGAAGATCTGCTGACAAAAAATGCGCTGCCTTATAAAGAGGTAAAGCGTCTGGAGACACCGCGACGGCTCGCAGTCGTTGCAACGGGCATACCCAGCACACAGCCAGACGTGGAAGAGCAGCTCACCGGTCCGGCGACAAAAGTCGCCTACAAAGATGGCCAGCCAACACCCGCTGCGCACGCCTTCGCTAAAAAAGCTGGCGTTGATGTTTCCAAATTGCAGACTGTGACCACGCCCAAAGGTGAATACCTGGCCGCAACCGTCACAAACAAAGGCAAGCCAGCCGCGCAACTTTTAGCCGAGCTGTTGCCCAAAGAAATTGCCGGAATCTACTGGCCCAAGAATATGTATTGGCGGGCGGGCAAACCGGAACGGTTCGTGCGTCCGGTGCGCTGGATTGTGGCCATACTTGATGGCGAGGTTATTCCGCTGGAGTTTGCCGGTATTAAGGCAGGTAAGCAATCGCGCGGACATCGGATTCTGGGGCCTGCGGAAGTTTCTGTTTCCGCGCCATCGCAATACGGCGCAGCAATGGAACAGGCGCACGTAATCGCGCCGACTGCGGACCGCGAATATAAGATCCGCAAAGCACTCGATAAAGTCACACGCACAGTTCCAGGCGCGCGCTGGCGTGAAGATGCCGCGCTGCTGAACACGGTGGTAAATCTTACGGAATGGCCATCGGCAATCATCGGCAACTTTGACAAGCAATTCCTGTCACTGCCAGAAGAAGTTCTGGTTACGGTGATGCGCGACCATCAGAAATATTTTGCGGTGGAAGACGCTAACGGCAAGCTGGCTCCGCATTTTCTGGCCGTTCTGAATACTGATGGCGATCCAGATGGCTTGATCCAGCACGGCAATGAACGCGTGTTGCGTGCACGCTTCCGCGACGCAGAGTTTTTCTGGAACACCGATCAGAAGACGCCGCTGACCAGCCGTGTGGAAATGCTCAAGGCTGTGACATTCCAGAAAGATCTGGGCAGCTATGCTGCAAAAGCCGAGCGTACAGTCAAGCTGACGGAAAAATTATGCGCTGCGCTGACCAAGGCCGGATTGAAAGTGGATGCTGCTGCAGTTCAGCAAGCGGCAACACTGGCCAAGGCAGACCTAACGGCAGAGTTGGTCAAAGAATTTACGGAGCTGCAGGGAATTGTCGGTGGCTTGTATGCCAAAGCACAAGGCTTGCCGCAATCCGTGGCTGATGCCATTTATGACCAGTACAAGCCTGGCTCGACGGAAGATTCAGCGCCACGCACGCTGGAAGGCGCAATATTATCTATTGCTGATAAAGCAGACAGTATTGCCGGCATGTTTGCGCTCGGACTGGTTCCGTCAGGCTCAAAAGATCCATTTGCTCTGCGGCGGCAGGCTAATGGAATCGTGAAGACAATCGTCGAGCACAAGTTGCCGTGGAATCTTAACCAGATTCTGACCGATGCGCGTAGCGGATATGCGGGAAACGAGGCAGAGAAAAAATTTACGCTGAGCGGCGAAGCTTATACAGAGGCCGTCCGCAGCTTCTTCCGCGAACGCCTGGAATTTTATTTGCGTGACGTGCTCGGGCTGGCCTATGACGTGGTGAAAGCTACTCTGGCGGCCGACACAGATGATGTGGTTGACGCAGTTGCGCGGGCGAGTGCCGTGGCTAAAGTGCGTCCTTCGGCGGATTTTGAATCGATCTCCGTGGCGTTCAAGCGGATGAAAAATATTCTGCGCCAGGCGGCAGAAAAGAAGATAAAGGTCGCAGAGCCGTTTGATTCGGCGGCATTGAAGGATCACGAAGAGAAAGCTTTGGCGGCAGCAGTACCAACAGTCGCGAAAAAAGTGCAGGAGCTCAGCGCAGCACGGCAATATGAGCCGGCACTGATTGAGATTTCTCGCCTGCGCCCGCAGGTGGATGCATTTTTCGATAAGGTGATGGTCATGGTGGATGACGAAACGCTGCGCGCCAACCGCCTTGGTTTGCTGCAGACGCTAGTCAAGGAATTTTCCAGCATCGCAGATTTTTCGGAGATCGTGACGGCGGGTTGAGGCTTTATGGCGCTCCGCTGACGCTGCGCACCGGCCTACGGCGTGTGGAATTTGTTTTTCCTTTCCTTCCTTTCCTTTCCCCGGCACTTATTCCTCAGCGCGCAAGCGCGCCTCGGAAACGTACCGGACTATTATCAGTCGTCCCGCTTCGCGGGACTGGATCATGGACAACGAGAATCTGCGCGCAAACCGCCTTCGTTTGCTGCAGACGCTGGTCAAGGAATTTTCCAGCATCGCGGATTTTTCGGAGATCGTGACAGCGGGGTAAACCTTTGAAACGCAGAGGAACAGAGTAAGCAGAGGGTTGAATCGTTTCTTCGGAGCTGTGCCCTGCCATGTTGGAATCAAGCTTTGAGCAATGCAGAATCACAAATGTCCTACTGCATTAGTAAGCGTTTGGACCAAAGTTCCGCCCCAGGCATTTCCGGTGACGGCTGGAATTACTGCGATTGCATAGCCCGATGCAAAGCTGGTGATGAAGCCTTCCAAGCTCTGGCCCACAAATAAGTGGACAACTCCATTGAAAAGCGCAAATGCGAGCACGCCGGGCGCAAGCCATCCTGTGCTGCTATGTCCAAAGGCCAAATTCACTTTTCTGGAAAAATAGATTCCAAAAAATCCCTCCACGAAGCCCCAGGCAAAAACAACACTGGCCAAGCCGATAATGCTCAAGGGGAATCCGAGAGAAAGTGAATTATGGACAGACGGTTGATTGCGGAGAGGGATCCAGAGCAATGCACCAACATGCCAGGAGAGTCCTGCGTTATAAAGCAGGGCCAGAAGCAGGGCAAGGCCCAGAGATTTGCCTAGGTTGCGGCGGATGAATCCATAACTGGAGAAGGTTTCTCGGCGGACCAGCATTAAAGTAAATGGCGCTGCACCTTCCACCAGAACCTGAAAAGTAGCCGCGGCTAATACCGTGGCTAGACTGCGTCCGTGCCGAAAGAGTGGAGTAAGGACTGGAACAGCCAAAAAGCAAAGTGCAAAAAAGGCCAGGACGATGGCAAGGTCTATCATCGCGCGCTTTTTGTCTACAGAGTTTGGGTTGGCCGTACGGCCTTCGGTCACGGGCTGCTGATCTTTCTGCATCATTGCCCAGATTTCAACAGCAATTTCTGTATACGCGTTTTCCGGGCCGGCAGTTCGTGGATCAAACCATCTCACAAATTCTTCATGAACAACACGGCGGACATCCGCGGCTAAGCTGCATTCTT
The DNA here is from genome assembly GCA_036496365.1 of Candidatus Angelobacter sp. Classification (GTDB taxonomy): domain Bacteria; phylum Acidobacteriota; class Terriglobia; order Terriglobales; family Acidobacteriaceae; genus Angelobacter. The sequence continues at coordinate 11,247 of DASXLK010000131.1, forward strand.
TGAGCCTGGGCAGGATTGTGCCAGTCTCAGGCTCATATTCATCTTTTGGAGCGCCTGCAGCCGCGATATTAATTGGATCGTGGCGAAAGAGCAGTGCAGCAATTGCGTCAAATAACTCACCGTATTCCATTTTCAGACGGCGGCGTTCTTCG
>DASXLK010000132.1:0-65613 GCA_036496365.1 Candidatus Angelobacter sp.
CGGCGGGAAGGCTTCCATGAGGATGGCTTGCGAGAGCGGTTGCAGGCCGCCTCCGGTTGCACCCTGGAGAACGCGGAAGATAATCAGCGACGGCAGGTTTGGCGCAATGCCGCATAGAAAAGAAAAAAGAGTGAATCCGCCCACGGAGACAAGCAATATATTGCGGCGGCCAAAATAGTTACCCAGCCACCCGGTGAGCGGAAGAACGATTGCATTGGCAACGAGATAGGAAGTGAGGACCCAGGTGGCTTCGTCTGGCGTAACGGAAAGGCTGCCGGCAATATGCTGCAGCGAAACATTCACCACCGTGGTATCGAGAACTTCCATAAAAGTTCCCAGCATCACAGCGATGGCGATAATCCACGGATTGACTGCGGGCTTTTCCATTACTTATGTCGCTTAGCTCCAAACCGCTGAGACTGCCTTGTTCGCGATCTGGTTGCTGCCTTGTTGCTCGCCGCTCGGCGCGTGGTCGGCCTTGCGGTTAATCTGTGCGTCGTAAATCTATGTCGCTACGCTCCAAATCCTGTGGCGTTTGGAAGGCAGAGTACAGCGCGAGCCTTCTGCCGAAATCCTAACGACGCAGTCCGAAGGAGCTAGCGCCGATTGCTTCACTTAATGAACACCGTCGGCTCAACGGACATGCCCGGGCGCAATTGATGGTTTGGATCCTGATTGGGATCAAACCTGATGCGCACTGGAATGCGTTGCACCACCTTCACATAATTGCCGGTGGCATTTTCTGGCGGAAGAAGGCTAAACCTAGCTCCGGTTGCTCCGCCTAGTGATTCAACAGTGCCATTAAAATTTTTTCCATACGCATCCACTTTAATGGTGGCTTTCTGTCCCACTTGCATGCCTTTGAGCTGCGTTTCTTTGAAGTTGGCGGTGGCCCAGATGTCGTCAAGATTCACGATTGAAAACAGCGGCTGCCCTGCCTGCACCACCTGGCCTGGCTCAACGCTGCGTTTGCTGAGCACACCTGTAACAGGCGCATAAATTTTTGTGTATTGAAGGTTGAGCTCAGCCTGCGCCAGCGCTGAGACATATCTCTGCACCTCTGCACTGGCTGCTCCGGCGCGTGCCTTGGTCACTTTTAGTTGCTCAGGAACGGTATGCGCAGCTTCAGCTTGTGCCTGCGCCTGCGCGGCGCGGCTTTCAGCACTGGCAATGCCGGCGGTAGCTGCGTCCACGTTGGCTTTGGCGGAGTTGTTGGCCGCCACTGCAGCGTCATACTGCTGATGCGAAATTTCATCTTTAGCAATCAGCATCTCCATGCGCTTAAGATCGGCGGAAGTCTTGGCATACATGGCCTGCGCGTCATTGAGTTTTGCTTTGGCTGATTCAATATCGCGACCAGCGGTAGTCACTCCGGCATTTGCGGCGACAAGCTGGTTAGAAGTTGTGGTCTCAGTGATTGGAACGCCAACATTTGCGGCCGTTGCATTGGCCTGGGCGTTGGCCAGATCAGCATGTGCACGGTCCACGGCAACCTGGTAATCCTTGGGGTCCATCTCCACCAGCAGCGTTCCAGCCTGGACAACTTCGTTATCGTCATGCAGCACGCGGAGAACGGTGCCAGTTACACGCGGGCTAATGGGGTTTATGTGGCCGTCAATCTGGGCATCGTCAGTGGACTCACGAACGGAATAGTAGTGCCATACAAAAATGCCGCCAACAAGAAGGAGAATCACTACAGCAGCAATCACCCAAATCGCCATGGGATGTGCGCGGAAATATCCCACAGGGCCGCGGCGGTCCTGCTGCGTGCGCCGCTCTTTGCCTGAGCGCCGCTCATCTTGCGACTGGTTCTCTGTCTCCTGCTGGCCTGTCTTCTGCGCAGGTTCCTTCACGTCGTCCTCTACTTCAAACTGGGAATTCGCCACCTTTATTTACCTCCCAAAAATGCCCGCGTTCTCTTCTCTGCTTCACCCAGAGCGCGCACTAACGTGAGCTTGGCTACATTATTCTGATACAGCGCCTGTATATAAGAATCATTTGCGTTCGCTACTGCTTCCTGCGACTGCACAACTTCCAGGCTGCCGGAAACACCGGCTTTATAACGGTCCTGCGACTCTTTCAGTTGCTCCGCGGCCAGATCAATCTGCTGCCGGGCAACACCCACCTGATCATCAGAAGTTTTCACGTCAAGCTGAGCAGAGCGAATTTCATACTCAATGCGGCTGCGCAGATTTTCAAATTGCAGACGGTCTTGTCGCAGCTGCGCTTCTGCCTGCTGAACATCGGCTTTCACCTTGCCGCCTTGAAAGATCGGAATGCGGACACCGCCAGTCAGGTTATACGTTTCTTCTGAGCTTCCAGGCGCAGGGCCGATGAAACCAATCTGGCCATTCACCTCAAGCGATGGCAATGCCTCGCCTTTGGCGGCTTTCACTGCAATCTCTGAAGCGCGCAACCGAGCCTGCGCCGCCAGAAACTCCGGACGCTGCTGGTAGGCGTGCGCCAATGCCTGATCAAAGTCAAACGCGGTCGTGGGTGGATACGGTACTTTGTCAGTCAATTCAAATTGCTGTGAAACCGCCATGCCAATCGTGCGGGCCAGGTTCATTTTCTGCTGCTCATACTGGTTCTGTGAGGCCAGCACTCGTTGCTGCTGCGTCTGCATCTGCACTTGTGATCGCAAAACATCAATGCCCGCAGCCACGCCGGCCGTTTTCAGGTCCTGCGTCTGCTTGAAGATGGTTTGTGCGGTATTGAGCTGGGCTTTAGTGGTTTCCAGCCGGGCAGCGCTGGCTACCGTGAGCAGATATTGGTTGCCAACCACCAGCACCACGAGCTCGCGCGCATCCTGGATCGTAAACTTCGCGGCTTTTTCATTTTCTGCCGCGGCTTTGACCTTGTTAAAGGCATTAAAGTCCAGCACAGTCTGGCTTACGTTGGCATGTGCGTCGAAAATTCCAAAAGGGCCAACCACAGGTGAGGTCAGCCCTGACGGCAATGGAATACCAAAAGCCGCAAGATTGATTTTGTTTACGGATTCGCTCACATTGCCGGAAACGTTTGGTAACAGGTTGCTCAGCTGGCGGCGATACTGCGCCCGCGCCAGATCGCTCTGCTGCTGCGAAACCAGCAGGCCAAGATTGTGCTTGATGCCGCGGTCAATAGCTTCCAGCAAGGTAAGCTGAATTACGCCGGGAACCAGCTTATCTACCACGCCGCTGCCGTTAAAAGTATCTACTGAAGGAGACTGAGGCGCGATCAGCGCAGGCGACTGGGTCTCCTTGGCTGAAGCTGGAGAAGGTCCAGAGAGCTGGGCTGAGGCAGTAACCGCCGCCATGCACAAAAATAAAAGCACCAGGACAGGTTGCGTCCTCATTATCACCTTCTTGTTGCAATATCGGTTTTTAGATGCGTCCGCATAGCGGGCGAAATCCATGTCTTGTCTCTCAGCCAATCTAAATTTCAAGCAGTACCCACGGGATCAGGGAAATGTTAAGAATGAATTTAATTAACCGTTTAGTTAGATTATCAAGCAGCTCTCTGGGATGCAAATTACTGTGGGTCAACCAATAGAAAGTTCAGCCGACAGAAAAATGGCGCTGGAGGGAATCTCCAGCGCCACAACGATTGTACTTAAGGCTTTCCGGCTACTGCGTGGGGCATGAAAGCGGTCCAAACGGAATCGCCGGGCCAGTCAGGGCGGTTGTATCCGGATAGCTGAACGCTCCATGGATAGCGTTCGATCGTGGATCATTTTCAAACCACGGCAAAAGCGCCATGATCTGCGGATGATAAACAAATTTGCCGGGGCCCTGATTGATCTGGACTGGGAAACTTTCATTATCCAGCGCCTCAATCGGGTCACCTACCTCAAGATTGTCCTGGCAGGTGCCTGGGAGGCCCGGGAACTGCCATGCCGGAACGCTATTGATGAGAAATGGGTTATTGATTGACTCTGAAATCTCATGGCTCAGCGCGGTTACGTCTTGTATGCCGGCGCCAAACAATCCGGGCGAGATCCAGCTGGCAAAGATGGAGATCCAGACTGGCTCCGGACTTGTGCTGTCATCAAAGAGAAAGGTATGAAAGCCCGTGGTAAGAGAACCCGCAGGCCCTTCCGCTTCAGAGAAAAGAAAAGTATTGGGCAGCAGCACAATGTTCAGGGCGTCCGTGGAGAAATGGTTTGCGCCAATCTGGTCGCTCACTGCGTTAAAAAACGCATCGTTAAAGAATTCATCCAGAAGAAGAACAAAGGTGCTGCCATCCTGGGCGGTTCCGCTGAAATAGGTCCGGACTTGCGTAGGCACGCCATCAACCGTGACCGTGGTGAATCTGGGAACCTGGAGGGTCATGTGGTCTACAACCGTGGCCGGATGAAGCTCAGTATGCCAATCCTCTTGCATGGAGTGAAAAAACTCTGCGCGCTGTATTGCGTCCGCAAACTGTATGCCATCGCCGCTTGAGTAGTTGCTCTCCTCAAAATTGGGCGAGCGCATGACCCGCTCTTCAAATGAAGCAACTGGCACCTTGGTGGTGCTGACCAGATCGGCATTCTGTAACTCAAGGGACACGGTGAGAATTCTGGCAGGAACACGCGTGCGTCGTCCCAGCAGCGGATCGTTGCCAATCATCGTAAAAGGCCAGATTTGGCCCTGGCTGCGGAACGCGCGGGTAAAGTTGGGGACGGAATCAATTCCCGGTAATCCGCCAGGATTGCCTTTAGCACTGGAAGTTTGCGCGCCTGTGCTGCTCTTGGAAAAAGTGGAGCTCTTTAGAAAAGTGGAGCTCTTTAGAAAAACAGAACTGGAACTGAGCGATCGCGGAGCCATCCGATGTGACGCTGCCTGCGCCGTACCGGCAACCGGGACCATGAGGGAATGATCACTCATGCCCTGCTGCGCCGCCTCAGAGAGGGTTTGGCTGGATCCGGTGGCGATCATGGCAAATACAAAACAAGCTCCAATGAAAGGCGATGTTCTCTTCATAAGTACATGTACTCCTGGACGCGCCAGAATAGAAGCTGGCACATTCCAAAAATACCCTTCCTGGGCCACCTCTGTAAATGTGCAAACCAGTGAAAAACCCTTATTTTATGCGGTCTGCGCGCACCTCTGTGCATACACTTTCGTTATATTGCGGGTATTGAAAATTGAGTACGTTTGTTACTTCACACTGCCGCATCTGGCAATTCCCCAAGCCTGTTCGTCGCACAAAAAAAGCGCCGGGGACCGGCGCTTTTTTCACGAAAAATACTTGATCGATTTCTACTGCAGGTTTCCTACTGTGGGCAAGGCAGGGCTGAATGCGGCAAAGTGGTCTCGTCAGGGAAGCTAAATGCCCCATCGATTGCATTTGAGCCTGTTCCCATCTCAAACCACTGCAAGAGCGGAATGATCTGCGGATGATATGTGAAGACTTCTTTCCGTTCGCGAACAGTCAATGGAATCGTGGCGTTGGGAAGTACTTCAATCGGATCGCCTTCTTCAAGATTGGCCTGGCAAACCTTGGCTGTAGGCGGCTCGCCCGGGAATTGCCATGAGGCAGTTGCGTTGTTTACGAAAGGATTCGCAAAAGATTCGGAAGTCTCATGCGAGAGGGCTGTCACATCCTGGAATCCCGCGCCAAAAAGACCCGGGGAAATCCAGCTGGCAAACAAGGTGACCCAGCGTGGCTGAGGCACGGCCGTGGGATCGTTAAAGAACGTGTGGAAGCCGAGCACGCAGCAGCCGGACTCCTGCCCCTGATTATTAATTGAGAAGAGGAATGTATTGGGAAAGAGCGTCATGCTCAGTGCATCCGTGGTGAAATTGCCCCCGTTGATGTCGCTAATCACCTGGTTGTCATAGAGTGCGTCAAAAAGCAGGTCCAGCATCAGCACAAAGTGGTTGCCGTCTGGCGCTGTTCCCACCTGGTAAGCCTGGATTGACTTGACGGATCCATCAGGAAAGCTGACGTTCACAAATTGTGGAATGTTGAGAGTTATGCTGTTCACAAAGCTCGGATCCAGCATCGTGTGCCAGTTATTACCCATCACATTAAAGAACTGGGCACGATGAATTGCGTCAGCATATTGAATATTTTTGCCGGAACGGTAATTAGTAAGGGCAAAGTTTGGCGAGTCCTCAAACAGGTCGCGGAAAACAAATGGCACGCTTACGTTCAGGCTTCCGTCAGCGTTGAGCAGGTTCAGGCTCACGGTAGTAATTTGCGTCGGAATCGTTGTTGTTCCGCCAAGCGCCGGATTGTTCCCCATCATGTTGAAGTTGAAAACTCTGCCCAGACTCGGACCCGCCTGGGTCATGAAAGCTCCTGAGAAAGTGGCGAGCGTATCCAGCCCGTCAATCGTGGGAAGATCAGGACGTCGATCGCCATCGCCGCGATTATTCTGCGATGCATGCTTCGGCGCGGCACTGTTGCTTCCGGCGGAGTTAGAGGGTCCATTCGCCGAAGCATTTCCGGCCGCAAAAATTGCTCGCGAAGAATCTGCGTTGGCTGGAAAAGTAAGGGTTGTAGCTGAGGTCACCGCCTGGGACTGAATTGATTGCGACGAGTGAATGGTTACGGGCGCTTTATCGGCATATCCAGGCTGTGCGCCGGCTAAGGAAGCTGCTCCAGTGCCGGATTGGGCAATGGCGACGGCTGCAAGGGTAAAGACAAAAAACAAAAAGGTGGCATATCGTACGGAGGGTCTCATGTTGGGGGATGTCTCCTAGGCCGCTTTCATTCGGAAGTATAAGCTGGCTTTCGAAAGATACGCCTACTCTGGCCTACTCTGCAATGGATTGGGACGAGATTTAGTCGGTTAATATTGAATACTATTCATATTTATCTGCTTAAGCGGGTTACATGCAGATGATTTATCAAAAAAGTGAGAAATGATTTTCACAGATATCGCAGTAGCCTTGTTTATTTCGCTGAGCGGAAACTCTCACGATTCCTGCCTCTGGACAGCCGACCAAAGTGATTTTTTCGTCTAGCGGCCTTAACAAGTCCGCGAATGAAAACCATTCAATCTTGCGGGTTCACGGATCTTGCTTGGCCGTTCGACGCGCCTATAAATAGGCAAACTTTTTCCCTTTACAAACCTTAATGATAGCGGCGCGGTTTATCACTCGACAAACTCCGGCGTTTACCTGAGAATTGCAGGCCGAAGTATCTTCCGGGGCTTCCTAAGTCTGTGCTCAGCACTCGAAAAAAAGAGGTATGTAATGCAAAGGAAACTCCCTCAGTCTCCCTATGTTTTGTTGCTGCTAATGACAACCCTGGCCCTCACGATGGTTCAGACCGCATCCGCCAAAGAAATGCAGAATCACACAGCTAAATTTGTGCAAAGCGCGCCTGATATGGGCATGGCCGATCCTTCCCAGATCATTACCGTAAAAATTCACCTGCAGGGTTCGACCGCTGATCAGGTTTCCAGCTTCATTCAGCAGTTGCATGATCCCTCTTCGCCTAACTTCCAGAAATGGATTACCCCCGACCAGTTCAAGGCCAAGTTTGGCGCAACGGTTGGAAGCGTTACCGCGGTAAAGAATTTAGTTACCGGAAAAAACCTGAAAGTTATCAGCTCTGATGGCCGTTCCGTTACGGTGCAAGGCACCATCGGCGATATTCAGAACGCTTTTCACACGCAGATCCATCAATTCGCGGTGAATGGAAATCTGGTTCGCGCCAACATCAGCAATCCAGTGGTTGACGAACCGGCCGGTTCAATGGTGCGCGCGATTAGCGGATTGACCCAGGTCATGGCTAAACCGCACAGCCGTGTAGCGCGTGACGCCTCAGGCAAACCACGCGATCCCATCACGATTGACGCTACCGCCAATCCAGATGGCCGTTTTTTCCCGACACAATGCTTTGTCGGCAACGGCACGGTCTCCATCAGTGATGGAACCAACACTGCTGCCTACACCGGACAAGAGTACGGTGGCTGCGCTTACCAGCCCAGTGAACTTGCTACCGCTTACAATTTCAACGGTCTTTATAGCCAGGGCTTGACCGGCGCAGGACAAACCATCGTGATCGTGGATGCGTTTGGTTCACCCACGCTGGCCGCTGATGTTGCCCTGTTTGACGCATTGTATGGTCTGCCTGCCGCCCAGGTTACCACCTTCAACGTGAATGTTGACGGAGCACCGGTTCGCCAAAATGCCGGCTTCGCCACCGAAACCACGCTGGATGTTGAGTGGGCCCACGCCGTTGCTCCGGGAGCAAAAATCGCCCTGGTGCTGGCAGCTGATAACTCCTTCGTCAACCTGAATGCAGCCGTTCAGTTTGCTATTGAGAATAATCTTGGGCCGGCAATTTCCAACAGCTACGGAGCCGAGGAAAACCTGATCGATGATGGCACACTCGCTGACACTGAAGCTGTACTTGCGGAAGGCGCCGCTGCCGGCGTTTCCGTGAATTACTCTTCTGGTGATGATGGCGATTTCGCACTCGCGGAACAGGCCTTGAACATTGGCGTTCCCGTGGGTACCACCACAGTAAGCTATCCTTCAGGCTCCACGTTCGCCACTTCGGTTGGCGGCACCAGCCTGTTCGTGAATGCTGACAACACACTGAACTTCCAGACTGGATGGGGCACGAACCTGGAGGAGTTGAACGCTGCCAATACCTTCCCGTTCCCAGACAGCAGCTCAGCGGATGGACTTGGATTCGTTGGTGGAGCAGGCGGAGGCGCCAGCCAGATATTCGCCAAACCTCATTTCCAGCGCAGTACGCCCGGCGATTTCCGGAACCAGCCAGACATCTCCTTCCTGGCGGATCCGCAAACTGGTGTAGAAGTGATTCAGACCATCAACGTGGGCAGGCCCACGCAGCGAACGGTAGTTGAGGTCATCGGCGGCACCAGCCTTGCTTGCCCCATGTTCTCAGCCCTGTGGACCATCGGTGCACAGGCCGCTGGCGGTCATAACATCGGCCAGGCAGCACAAACGCTGTATGATCTGAAAGACGATTCCATCAGCGACATCCGCCAGACCTCCTCTCCGAACAACGTAACTGGTGTCATCACTACTCCGAACGGCGTCGTGAACCTGACTCCCAGTGACATCTCACAACCTTTGTTTACCACGCGGCGTTTTGTCAGCTCGCTGGCACAAGGTGGCGGCGGTGCGCTGTTCAACCTGACCTTTGGCACGGACAGCTCTTTGACCGTGGACAACGGCTGGGACAATGTAACCGGTCTCGGTACGCCAAACTCTCCCACGTTCATTCAGCGGCTGGTAAAGCAGCTGAGAAACAACAGCAACGGTAACTAACCACTGGTTCCTCGACGGATAGAAAGCTTGGCCCAGACCATCACGGTCTGGGCTTTTTTATTTCTGCTTTAAGCACTGAAATGTGTTGTTAGTCGGACTCGAAATTCTACTTCGACGGGAATTGTGGCCCGGCTTTTAGTCAAACCAAAAATTCCTGAAATTCAAAGACGCTAATTGACCTTTTTCCATCCAGCGTTTTGTGGGTTCCTTGGAATGTCCCGCTGCATCCAATGAAGGTGGATAGCCCTCAACAGGTTGAAGCAAAATCTCCTTCTCGGCTCGCTGAAACATTTCGCGCTCTTCGCCATCGTAATTACCAGCTCTTTTTTGCCGGCCAGCTTATCTCTCTCATTGGCACATGGATGGACCAGGTCGCCGAATCCTGGCTGGTATACCGGCTTACCGGCTCAGCGTTGCTCCTGGGGACCGTGGCATTCGCATCGCAGATTCCCGTCTTTCTGCTGGCGCCCATTGGCGGCGCGCTGGCCGACCGTCTTGACCGTCGCAAAATACTCATTGCCACGCAATCCAGCATGATGTTTTTAACTTCCATCCTGGCCTGGCTCACGCTTTCGCACCGCATACATATCTGGCAGATTGTCGTGCTCGCCGCACTCACCGGCGTGGTGAATGCCATTGATCTGCCTGCGCGACAGTCTTTTGTGGTGGACATGGTTTCGCGCGCTGATCTGGTCAATGCCATCGCGCTCAACTCATCCATGTTTAACGGCGCACGCGTGATTGGGCCAGCTGTCGCCGGCATTGTGGTGGCTGCCATTGGAGAAGGCTGGTGCTTCTTTGCCAACGCTGTAAGTTTTATCGCTGTGATCATCGGGCTGTGGATGATGAAGATGGAACGCCCGCGCATGTCCATTGAGGGCTCGCCGCTGGAAAATATTATTGAAGGATTTCGTTTCATTGCAGCCACCAAACCCATGCGCGCCCTGATGCTTTTGCTTGCACTGGTAAGTTTTGCCGCCCTGCCTTACGCAGTGCTCATGCCTCTTTTCGCCGACAAAATATTACACGGCGGTCCCAAGGCTCTGGGATTACTGATGGGCAGTTCCGGCATTGGCGCACTGTGTGGCGCGCTGCTTCTAGCCACCCGCAGAACTGTTAAAGGATTGAGCACCTGGGTGGCTGCGGGATGCGCCGGAGTAGGCCTGATGTTGGCGCTCTTTTCATTCTCGCGCTCACTGTGGCTCTCCGCGCTGCTGCTGGCTCCGGCTGGTTTCTGCACCATGATTCAGATGGCCTCCTCCAACACGCTGATTCAGAGCATGGTGCCGGACCGCCTTCGCGGACGCGTAATGGCCTTTTACGCGATGACCTTCATGGGCATGGCTCCGCTGGGGTCGCTGCTTGCCGGCAGCCTGGCCCACAATCTTGGCGCTCCATGGACAGTCTTCATTGGCGGAATGGCAGCCATTGTTGGTGCAGCCATCTTCTGGCTGAGATTGCCGTCATTGCGGCCTGCTGCACGGGAAATGATTGTGGCCCAGCAGATGTCTGGCGGCGCCCCGGCCCAGGAAATGACAGCAAGAGTTTTTACCAAGACATAACCAGGCTTGTATCAAGGCACAAGTGGCACGGAAATATGCTCATGCACAATTCTTAGCGCGCCATCACTCTGGCGATGGAAGATGTGCGTGACCCGGGCATTATTCAAATGCTCGTCTGTTGAACTGCCCGCGGCAGTCCTGGTAACGTGCTTTGCATCCAGCCGGATGGTATAAGCAGCCACGGCGTGCGAACCGCCAATTACTTCAACTTCAATTTCACCCACTTGAACGGTCGTTTTGGTGGCCGCGCTCAGGTATTCGCGCTGCCGGCGCAGAAGCACCAGTCGCGCCCGCTCCAGCTTGCTGGAATCAGTGCCAAAGATTCCGGCCTGATCATCGTAAAAATTCTGCTGCTGTATCACATCTTTCGCTGAAAGCGCTCTCCAGTAAGCATACACAGCGGATTCAACGTCAACTTTGGTAAGAGCGGGGTGCAGATTGGGGGAGACCATGAGCTACAAAAACTCTATCGCAACTGCCGCATCCTCACAACCCAATGCCTGAGGAAAACAGCAATTACTTCTGCGCATTTTTCAAAATGGAAATCTGCGCGGAGTGATAAATGGCATGCTGCGTCATGCCAGGCAGAAGCCGGTTGAAGTTGTAAGCGCGGCCGGGGACCGTATCTTGGAGATGAGAGTCGCCAAAACTTCGAATTGTCTCAACTAATTTTGTATGGCTGATAAAGAATGATTTCACCGCGCTGTCCCATGCCTGATCGCTGGTATCAGTAACGGGAGGATAGTCCTGCTCTTTAGGCATGGCCGGCCATGCGGGGATTGGGGTTCCCTGTGTTGCGCCAACGGCAAACTTCACCCATGCTTCCATGTGATGCACTAGTTCCCAGATGGAATGAACTTTAGGAATGGGATGGGCCTGTGCTTGTTTAGCGTTGATGCCGCTAAGAATTTTTTGGACGGAATCGCCGTACCACGCTTCTCCGCTGATTACGGTGGCCATCTGTTCTGCGATGCGAGTGCATTCTGTATTCATAAAATGTGCGTAAAAACGGCTGGCTAAAAATGATGATAGCCAGCCGCCCTTCAATTCACAACTTTGCGATTACGCCCGCACGTACTTGCCTGCGTCAATCAACCGCGCGGCAATCTGCTGGGTCAGCGCTATCACATTGAACGGCTCATGCTTAAACAACCTGCGTAAAATGACCATCTGTGTGCGAAGCGTGTCGCCTTCAGAAACTGCAGCCACTACTTTCCTGGCTGCGGCTTCGATCTTATCCATGGAAAGCGTCAGGCTTACCTGCGCCATGGCAACTGCCAGCTGGGCCTTAGCTTCGCCCTGGTTCTCCACCAGCTTCTGCGTGCGCAGCACCACGGAATCCATGGCATAAATTTCAATCACCATGTCTGCAATCGCGGAGAGCACTTCCTGCTGTTGCTCAATGGCTGCCATATATTTTTGCACTGCCGCGCCTGCCAGCATGAGTCCGGCTTTCTTTGCATTGCTTACCAGCGTGCGCTCGGCAGCGAGTGGGCCTTCCAGCGGCTCGGCTGAACTTGGCCCGGACATGATTTCATCCGTCAGCTTTTTGATGGCTGGCATGAGAGGCAACTGGCCTTTCATTGCCCGCTTCAACAGCCGGCCGGTAATAATCATGCGGTTAATTTCGTTCGTTCCTTCAAAAATGCGGTTTACGCGCGCGTCGCGATACGCGCGCTCGGCTGGATATTCTTCCACAAATCCGTAGCCGCCATAAATCTGTACCGTCTCATCGACGACATAGTCGAGCATTTCTGATCCATAGACTTTCAAGATGGAACACTCAACCGCGTACTCTTCAATGTTCTTGGCTGTCTCTTCGTAGACGTAGTCGTCGAGCAAGTTCTCTTTGACCGCCGCCCTCGGCACGTCGATTATGCCTACCTCAATGTTCTCGGACGTCTGTAGGTAGACGTACTCGGGCGAGTTCTTGATCTCCGCCGTCGCCGCCTCGATCATGCCTACGGTCCGGTATGACATGCATTCGCCGGTATAAACGCCCACTGCCATGTTGGCCAGTTTTTCCTTGATGATGCCGAAATCAGCCAGCGTCTGCCCGAACGCTTTGCGCTGCTTGGCGTAGCCAATGGAATTGTTAAGCGAATTGCGCGCGCCGCCCACCACGCCTGCGCCCAGCTTGTAGCGGCCGATGTTCAACGTGTTGAAGGCAATCACGTGGCCCTTGCCGATCTTGCCCAGCAGGTTCTCTTTGGGTACGCGGCAGTCATTCAGAATGATGGGCGTAGTAGAAGACCCGCGGATGCCCATCTTCTTTTCTTCATTGCCAGACTGAAAGCCAGGGAACTTGCGCTCCACAATAAACGCGCTGAACTTCTCGCCATCCACCTTGGCAAAAATAATCACCACGTCAGCAAAGCCGCCGTTGGTAATCCACATTTTTTCGCCATTCAGTATCCACTCTTTGCCATCAGAGGAGAGCACGGCCTTGGTGCGGGCATTCATCGCGTCAGAAGCTGAAGTTGATTCAGACAGAGCGTAGGCGGCAATCAATTCGCCGGTCGCCAGCTTGGGCAGATATTTGGCCTTCTGTTCCGGCGTGCCGAAATAAACGATTGGCAGCGAGCCAATCCCGGTGTGTCCGCCAAATGCGACGCTGAAGCTGCCGGAAACGGACATGTGCTCGGCAATGATGGCCGAAGAAATCTTGTCCATATCGGAACCGCCGTATTGCTCCGGCACGTCCACGTTGCCAATGCCGATCTCGCAGGCCTTCTGGATCAGGCCGCGCGTCACGGCAAATTCCTTGTGCTCAATCTTCTCCACGTTGGGGAGAATCTCATTGCGGGCAAACTCCTGCGTGGTCTGTGCAATCTGCTGGTGCTCCTCGCTCAGGTCTTCCACGGTAAACACCTGCGCAGTGGAGTGCTCCTCAATCAGAAAGCTTCCGCCTGCCAGTTTGGTTTTGTTTGGAACAGTTGCTGTTGCCATGATTTCTCCTCTTTTTAACCACAAAGGACACGAAGGAACACGAAGGTTTATTTCCAGCCTGTGCCTTCAACCAGCCGCTTAATACCGTCCTTCAGATGTAAAACATTGAAATTGATAATTAGACCCAACTGCTTTTTACTGAGCTTCATATAAGAAAGAACTTGAGCGACATGTATTCGTGAAATCTCTTCAACCGACTTCAATTCGATCACGACAAGATCATTCACCATCATGTCAATACGGTAACCTAGATCCAGTTTGATTCCGTCATAAAATACTGGAAGTCCAACTTGAGTCTCTACCTTTAGTCCAGCTTTCCTAAGCTCATGCGCCAAACACGCTTCATAGGCACTTTCAAGTAATCCCGGACCAAGCGCTGAGTGGACTTTCATTGCAGCGGTAATTACAACATGGCTGACTTCATTGGCCGTTAATGGCTGTATTGCCAGTTTTGTCGCTGCTGCTTCTGACATACCAGATTTTCCTTTGTGTTCCTTCGTGCCCTTTGTGGTTAGTTCAAGTTTTCAAAAATCCCCGCGGCACCCATGCCGCCGCCAATACACATGGTCACTATTCCATATCGGCCATTGCGGCGCTTTAATTCACGCAGAATCGTCGCTGTAAGCTTGGCTCCGGTGCATCCCAGCGGGTGTCCAAGGGCCACAGCACCGCCGTTGGGATTGATCTTGCTTGCATCCAGCCCACCCTCTTTGATGACGGAAAGCGCCTGCGCGGCAAATGCTTCATTCAACTCAATTACATCAATTTGCTCCAGCTTCAGTCCTGCCATCTTCAGGACTTTGGGAATGGCAAAGACCGGCCCCAGACCCATTTCTTCCGGCAGATATCCGGCTGTGGCAAAGGCGATAAAACGAGCCATCGGTTTGATGCCAAGTTGCCTTGCTTTGTCAGCCGACATTACAACCGTTGCCGCAGCGCCGTCAGAGGTCTGTGATGAATTGCCTGCGGTCACGGTGCCTTTGGCATGAAATGCCGGACGCAATCCGGCCAGGGCTTCAATCGTGGTATCGGCGCGCGGACCTTCGTCCACTTTAAAAGTAATTTCGCTGCGCTTGGGTTTTGAGCCGTTGGGCGTGGTAAAGCTCACCGGCACCGGCACAATCTCATCTTCAAACTTGCCCGTCTGGATTGCAGCAATGGCTTTCTTGTGGCTGTTCAGAGAAAATTCATCCGCTTGCTGGCGGGTGATGCCAAAGCGCTTGGCCAGCCGCTCAGCGGTGAGTCCCATGGAAAGATAGGAGTCGGGGTAGTGGTCGATCAGCCAGGGATTGATGGAAACCTTGTTGCCACCCATGGGAATCATACTCATGGATTCCGTGCCGCCCCCGATCGCAATTTCCGCGCGACCCGCCGCGACAGAATCCACCGCCAGCGAAATGGCCTGCAAACCCGAGGAGCAAAAACGATTGATGGTCATGGCAGAAACTTCCACCGGCAGTCCCGCGCGCAGTGACGCAATACGGGCGACGTTCATTCCCTGTTCGGCTTCCGGCGTGGCGCAGCCGATGATGACATCTTCAATCTCTTTTTTGTCGAGCTGCGGAATACGATCAAGCGCACCTTTAATGGCGACGGCCGCCAGATCGTCTGGACGCGTGGCGCGCAGAGTGCCTTTGCCTGATTTCCCGACTGCAGTACGAACCGAACTTGCAATTACAACTTCACGCATATTTAGCTCCTGGCTAATAGCCATTGGCTTTTAGCCTATGTCGCCCTTACGGGCTTTCTCATTTTTCTACTTTTCCCCAGGGTCTTCTGGTCTGGGCTAACTCTTTTCGTGCTTGCGGCGCTGGATTACTCAAAACTTATTGCGGTGTCGGCGTTGCGGTCCCTGACGGTGTTGCTTGTGGCACAGGCGTTGCACTCGGCATCGCAACGGCGTTCGGTGTTGCGGCCGGCAATGGTGCAACCGGCGTTGGTGAAACAGTGAATGATGGAGAACTTTCCGGTACTGGCGTAGTGGCAGGGCTCGGAGTGGGCGTTGGGCTGGGCTGCATGTTCATTGCGCTCTTGTCCATCACCTTGCCGTCCGGCCCAAACATAATCTGTATGGCGCTATTTTGACCCTCATTGGCTAGGTCAAACTGCACGGCAATTTCATACTGCCAGGTTGATCCCGTAAACTTATCGCCTTTCTCGCTCACATTGCATCGCGCAAAATCCGGAGCGCCCATTACAATCTCAACTTCTGATTCGCTCATGCCTGCATGCAGCGTGTTGAACTGCCGCGTCCAGCGCTCCAGCGAAAGGTCGGACGTATACGGCACCCGAATGCTGGTGCGAAACTGGTCATAATTGCGGTACTTTGTATAGCGCGCCATGCAGCGCAGCTGGTCTTCTTTGGCAGCTTTCACTTTCTTCTGCCAAAGAGCGTTTTCTTTTTCCAGGAACTCATAGCCCGTTACAAAAAGCCAGGTTCCCAGAAGTATGCCAACACCAATAATGATCAGCGCGCGTTTGCTCACTAATTCCTCAGTGGCTTGCCGGTTTTCAAGGTATATTGAATCCTTTCTTGCGTCTTTCTCTCACCACAAAGTGACTTAAACCCTTCGCGTTCCAGGTCAAGAATGTATTGCTCG
The DNA here is from genome assembly GCA_036496365.1 of Candidatus Angelobacter sp. Lineage (GTDB taxonomy): Bacteria > Acidobacteriota > Terriglobia > Terriglobales > Acidobacteriaceae > Angelobacter. The sequence goes on from DASXLK010000132.1 coordinate 16,336, forward strand.
CTCACGGGCGTTCCCGGAGTAACATTGCCGCCGCAAATCACCTCAGCCACCTTGGTCGCAACCTTGGCATCATGGTCGCTGGCATATTCCGCTTGCTTCATTAGATGGATTCCCAAGCGCAAAGTCGCAAGCACGTTTTCTCCCGGCGCCGGGATGTCCATGCGCGGGACAGGCGCTTTGTAACCGGCGCGAGCTAACTCAATAGCACGGTCTTTTCCGTCCGTAAGGATGCGTTCGCGATTCATGGAGATCAAATCACCGTCAGAGAGAAAATCCAAACTGCGCGCCTCATAGGCTGACGTTGAAACCTTGGCTGTGGCAATGGTTTCAAAAATCCGCTTCATACCTTCCATCACTTCAACCGACTCGCCGCGACCATCGGGCCGAACGGCTTTGGCATTGTCCAGGGCGCGCAGCAGCATCTCTTTGCATCCGCCGCCACCGGGCAACAAGCCGACGCCAACTTCCACCAGTCCCATATAAAGTTCAGCATGTGGCTGGCGCGCGGCAGAATGAAGATTGATTTCGCAACCGCCTCCCAGCGTCATGCCAAAAGACGCCGTGACAACAGGCCGCGAGCAGAACTTGATGGCTTGCGTCATGCCCTGAAATTGCTTAATAGCGATATCGATATCGTCCCACTCTTCGTCCTGAAAGGCCAGCATCAACATCGCCAAATTTGCACCGACGGAGAAGTTTGCCGAGTCCCCGGTAATCACAAACGCTTCAAACTGGTCGCCAATGCCACCCGTCTTGAGTGACTGCGTGACCATCTGCACAATGTCGCCTCCCAGGGCGTTCATCTTGGTGTGGAATTCAATGCAGCCTACGCCATCGCCCAGGTCGATGAGAGAAGCGCCGGCATTTTTCTTGACCACGCCATTCGATTTCTTGGCGACCGAAACAGACCACACACCCTCTGCAACGTGAACCGGCTTGTATGTGCTGGTGCGCAGATCAAAATAAGCGCGGCCTGAGGGCGAGGAAGGATCGTCTTTGTACCAGCTCTTTGCGCCAGCAGCCAGAAGTTTTTCAGCGTTCGCAGCAACCGGCTTGCCTTCTTTCTTCATACGGGCAATGGTTTGCTCCACACCCGCCAGGTCCCAGACTTCAAATGGTCCAATCTCCCAGTTAAAGCCCATGCGCATGGCCTGATCAATTTCAACCACGGTATCGGCAATTTCAGGAATGCGATTGGCGGAATAATTCCAAAGATCAGAGAGAGTGGTCCATATAAATTGTGTGACCTTGTCGCGTGGGTCGCCGGAAAGAATGCTGCGCAGGCGCTCGCCCATATCTTCAATGTTCCTGGCCATTTCCAACGCGGGAAATTTTGCCTTCTGCGTAGGATGATATTCGAGCGTTTTCCAATCAATGGCCAGGCGCTCTTCACCTTCCGGGCCTTTTACTTTTTTATAGAAGCCGGACTTTACCTTGTCACCCAGCAGCTTGCGTTCAATCATTTGTTGAAAGAAATCCGGCAGCTTCAGGTCAGAGCGTTCGTCTTGTACGTTTTTGCTGAAGTTGGTAACCACGCTGTTGAGAACATCGAGCCCAACCAGATCAATAGTGCGAAACGTGGGCGCCTTGGACCAGCCGCCGCTCGAAGTGAGTGCGTCAACCTCTTCAATGGTGAGGTCCATCTTCTGCATGATGTTGAAGACGTTCAATCCGGCAAAAGTTCCAATACGATTGGCAATAAAGTTGGGCGTATCTTTGGCGGTGACAATTCCCTTGCCCATCCGCACATCACAAAAATGCGAGACCGTTTCAATGGCCGCGGGATCGGTCTCCGGCGTGGGGATAATTTCCAACAGACGCATGTAGCGCGGCGGATTGAAGAAGTGCGTGCCAAACCAGTGCCGGCGGAAATCGTCACTAAAGCCCTGCGCGATGCTGGCCACGGGCAGCCCGCTGGTGTTGGTGGTAATCAGACTGCCGGACTTGCGCACGGCTTCCACTTTCTTTAGCAGGTCGCGCTTGACCTCCAGATCTTCTTTTACGGCCTCAATGATCCAGTCACAATCGGCGAGCAGGTTCAGATCATCATCAAATGTGCCGATCTTAACCAGCCGCTCCAGACCTTTTTCAAAAAACGCGGCGGGCTTGGATTTAACCGCTGCCGCCAAACCAGCAGCCACTAGCTCGCGAGGCGCCGGTTTGGCCTGGCCATGGTTCGATTCAGGCGTGGTGATATCCAGCAACACACAAGGCACGCCCGCATTGGCAAAATGCGCGGCAATGCGCGCACCCATGGTCCCTGCGCCGAGCACCGCAACTTTGTTGATCCGCTGATGGCCAGTTTTTGCTCCATGGCCCTGAGTTTGTGCGGCAGCACCATTAGAGGTTTGCGATTGCGGAGCAGTAGGAGCAGCGACATTACTCATCTGAACATCTCCTGGAGTTTGGGTTTGGCGCGGGGTGAGTAGACGAGCTTACAGACGTTTGAAATCATAACAGTTTTCGTCTTGCAGCTTTGTCCATCCCAAACCCTTTTGTCTTATGCTTCGAGGGCAAAAATATAGATACTGAAGAATATTGAATGAATGTTCATTCAGTCAACTATCCTTCGTTCCTAAGAGAGAAACCATGCGAACAAGCGGCAAATCCAGGACCTTCTGCTCTCGCCTGTTACCCATTAAATGAAATTTCCTTAATTCTAGTTTACCTTTTTAGAGTTTGCTTATTTATTCAACGTTAAAAAATCCAAATAGCCAAATAAAACTAAAGCACCCAGCCGTGATTGCCGAAATCCTTACCATCTGCCAGACAAAGCTACATTTGTGCTAATAACCGAAAAAGCCAACGGTGACTTTTGTTTTTTGGCAGAGAATCAGGCGGTCATTCGATACCGTGGCCAGTCTGGTTTTGCGCACCAGTCACCAGTCAAGGTTCTGGCGGCCTGGGTATAACGAACATTATTTAAAGGTTCAAGATTTAAGGGTTTAAGCCATTATGCTGCAAAAAACTCTCCATGTACTTGTGGTTGAAGACAACACAGCGGACGCTGTACTTTTGCGACATATGTTTCAAAAAGAAGCAACCGACAGCTTTCAACTGGTACACCTGAAAACAATGGCCGACGCGCTGGCCCATCTGGAAAAGGGCGAAGTCGATATTATATTGCTGGATCTGGGATTGCCTGACGGACACGGCATCGATACGATCCGACGGGTCAGGTTAGTTGCGCCTGAAGTCCCGGTCATCATACTCACGGGGCTGGATGACGAAATTCTTGCCGCCAAAGCCATGAAGGAAGGCGCGCAGGATTACCTGATTAAAGGGCAGATTGAAAACCGCGCATTGCCGCGCGCTCTGCGCCATGCGGTGGAACGGCACCGCATGCAGACTGAAACCGATCTTATTCGTAATCAGCAGCTCACGTTGAAAGATGAATTTCTCTCTCATGTTTCCCATGAGCTTCGTTCACCACTCACCGCCATTTACCAATTCGCCAGCATCCTGGGCGACGGCCTGGCTGGTGAACTCACCCCGGACCAGAGCGACTCAATCCGCGTGATCCTCAAAAACAGCCGTCAGCTTGAATTGATGATTGACGATTTACTTGAGGTCACACGTGCGCAGGCAGGCAAGCTGAGCGTGGACCTGCAACGCACATCGGTTCCTGACGCGATTGCCGATATTATGGGAACGGTCCGCGGCAGTGCCATAGAAAAAGGTGTTACGCTCTCCGCACATATCTCGCCAGGTTTGCCGCTGGCCTATGCCGATCCCACGCGCATTCGGCAAATTCTTACCAACGTCCTAGACAACGCATTGAAGTTCACGCCTTCGGGCGGCAGCGTCAGGGTCTCTGCCGATATTTTTCACAAGAACGCTAAATTCCTGCTGGTAAAAGTCACGGACACAGGCTGTGGCCTGGATGCTGACATGATAGAAAGAGTATTTGAGCGGCTGTATCAGGTCCCAACGCCAGCTCTGGCCGGACGCAAGGGGCTTGGTCTGGGTCTATACATCTCCAAAGAGCTGATCAACCGAATGAATGGCCACATTTGGGCGGTAAGCCAGCCGGGTTATGGAACATCCTTCTCTTTCATTCTTCCCATTTTCTCGCTTGAAGACCTGATCGCGCCGATCCTTGTACGCCGTGACCGTTCCGTCGATACAGTTGCGGTCATGGAAGTGGGAATCTTCACGCATACCAATCGCACACAGAAAATACCCGAGAACGTGTCCCGGGCCGTAGCGCAGCGGCTGCAACGCTGCCTGCTCCCAGATCTTGACGTACTGTTACCCAAACTGCGGTCTGATGCCGGCGGAGAGGCATTTCTGGTGGTTGCAGCGGCCAATGAACAAGGCGCGGAGGTCCTGGTCAAGCGGATACAGGAGCAGCTGGAGCATTGCCCGGAACTTCAACAAACCGGCTTCCCTTTTAGCGTGTCCTACCGCCTGTTGAGGGTGGACAATGCCGAGCCAAATATTCCGATCGAACATTTCCTAAGAAAGGTCACAACGGGCATTGAGGGCTTAATCAGCTCAACTCCTGTGCAAAGTAACTACCATGTCTGATAAAAAACATATTCTCATTGTGGATGACGATCCCGATCAACGCCTGGGTCTGCACATCCGTTTGAAAGCCAACAATTTCAGCACTTCCTTTGCGGCAGACGCAATGACGAGCATCGTGGAAGCGCGCAAGCAGGCGCCGGATCTCATCATTCTGGATCTCGGTCTTCCCGCGGGCGACGGCTTTGTAGTAATGGACCGCCTTAAAAACATCACGCAGCTCGCCTTGGTTCCCGTGATCGTGGTAAGCGCACGGTCTCCTGAGCCAAACCGGCAGCGTGCACTCCAGGCAGGGGCCAAAGCATATCTGCGCAAGCCCGTGGACAATGATGAATTGCTGGCAGTGATTCAACTGGCTCTGGGCGCGCAAGAAGCTTAGTAGTTAAGCAATACTTTTGGCGACGGGTCTGCGCGTTATGGCCCGTCACATGACTCTGCGCGTATTTTTACGGGGAATTATCTCTGGAAAAGTAAACGGTAGAAGTATCTGTCTTGCGCAGGATAGTTCAGCCCATGGGCTCTCCGCAATTGCATCAAGCCAATCAAAACCAACCTTCATCTCCAAAAGCAAAACCAAGAATTCTCTAATCATGAGCAGATTTGCACACATTTTGCTTTTCTTAAGAAAAACTTTTTTACTGAAGCCTTTGAGAGTGCCACAATGGTACTGTTCATTTTTGAACAGTACCGGGCAAAGGTTGTTCTCCAAATGCCGTTTCACGATCAGGCTTTTCAAACCAATGATCTAGTTCCAGCGAGCGGAACGTATGATATTTTGCACGCGCAGCATCTGCTGGCGAAGCAAGTGGTGCTTTTCAAATCCGAGATATTTCCCAAATGCAGCCGCTGCGATTCTCCCATCACTTTTCTGCTGCACCATGAGGTTCGAGGGCTGGACTACGTGCATCATCTGGATGTGCGCGTGCCACTGCTTGAAATACAACCCATTGCGCTGGAGGACTCGCCACAGAATGCGGATGCGCAATTGCAGGAAGAGCTGTGAAGCCTAGGAATTAGTTACAAGCGGTGGCGCAGGCCGGAAGCCACCAATTTTCACAATGATCCGTCCAACGCCATCCAGCCAGGCGCTCTGGTGGGTGCCAAGTTTGTGCTGAAGCCCTTGCAGATAAAGAATACCGCCCTTGGGAATGGTGCCTGCAGGGGGCTTGACTGCCGGCGATTGGCCAAAAGCATAGTGCCAGTATGGCTCATCCGCTTCTGCTATGTAGGGCATGTAATATCCGTTGGGCATGGCAAGCTCTCGCCAAAAATCTTACCACTGATTAATCAGCGAGCGTCCGCGCTCGCAAAATTCCAAATGACTCTCAGCCCTCGAATGACTCCAGTTTGTCCGGATGAGCATTCACGTATTCGAGCGCCTTTTCCGCCATCTGGCGTTCGCCGTTGTAACTCAGTTTGCCGGGAGCTTCTGCCAGTGGCAGCCAGTAAGCCTGGCGCACTTCATGCCGCATGTTTTCCGTGATGTCATCAATTTGCCCGGACTGGTATTGAGTAAGAAAGAATGACACCACCTTGAATACCTTTTCATTCCCGGCCCATTTGCGCACATAGACATATTTAATGTCGCCGAGTTTAGCTACCAAAGTAGCGGTGAGCCCGGTTTCTTCCTGGACTTCACGCAGGGCAGTCTCAGCAGGCTTTTCGCCGGGGTCAATATTGCCTTTAGGCAGCGCAGCCACGTTCTTGCGGTCTTCGGGCTCGCCTTCCCTGCCTGGTTCTATGACAGCTACCCACCATTGTTTTTGCATGTGGCGCAACACCAGCGCGCCGGAAGAAAATTCTCGCAGCATGATTCTTAAGATTGCCCCTTACCTGGATGCGAAAAATGAAGTCAAAACAGCCATTCTTGAGCTTTTTGGGCACTTAATGCAAGCCTATAGCCGATGTTACCAAGGTTATGGCAAGTTATCTCCCATTTGCCAAGCAAGAATGAAACTATAAGTACTCAACACCGTTTAATGTACCAATGCAACATTTACGGTGAAGGAGCATCTTACGTTAGAAGGTGCAAAGCTGGTTGCAATAAGTAACCAGCTTAAGGAGCGCCGGTGAAGAATCCGCTGAATAAGATTGTGCGGTCTGTGAGGGCCCTGGGACGCGAGCTTGCCGGCCACCCCGTTCCTGAAGCGCCAGTTGAGACGCCCCGTATTCCCAAGGTTGGCATTGCGCTGGGCGGTGGCTTTGCCCGCGGACTGGCCCACATAGGCGTCTTGAAAGTGCTGGAAGAAGAAGGCATTCCGGTGGATTTTATTGCCGGCACCAGCGTTGGATCGGTGATCGGCGCGGCTTATGCCAGCGGTATTTCCGCCAAAGAGCTGGAAGAAGTTGCATCGCTGGTGCGCTTTAAAGATTTCTCCCGCTGGACCTTCTCCCGTTTTGGCCTCTTCAGTAATGACAAGATGGCCATCTTTCTCCGCAAAATACTCCGCTGCAAAACTTTTGAAGAGTTGCGTATTCCGCTGGCGATTGCGGCCACCGACATTATTACCGGCGAAGCCGCCGTCTTTACCAAAGGCGATCTGGTGGACCCTGTGCGCGCAAGCTGCGCCTATCCGGGAATGTTTCAGCCGGTAAAAGTGGATGGACGCCTGATGGTTGACGGCCTGCTTGCTCATGCGGTCCCGGCGATGCCGCTGCGCGATATGGGCGCGGAGCGTGTGATCTCAGTTTATCTTTCCGCGCATTGGGTCAAACCGGGCGGGCCGCGCCACGTATTTGATGTGATTGGCCAATGCTTCTCTATTGCCCAGGACCGCATGTGCGGACCATGGAAAGCGGCGTCCGACATTATTCTTGAGCCGGAGATTGGCGAGTTTGCTTATGACGACTTTGTCCGCTCCAAGGACTTGATTCGCTGCGGAGAAGTGGCCGCACGCGCGGCCATGCCGCAAATCCGCGCATGGATGCCTGCCGCTGCTACGGCAATGGCGGCTACTGCGTCAATGGCCGTGACTGATCCGAATTGGCAGTCCGCAGGCCAGCCCGCTGCCGTGAAAAGCTAGAGCAAAGCAAACGGAAAATGCGTGAGCCGTTCACCCTCCGGTGAAAGGATTTCAATCACCAGCCGGTCCGAGACTGGCAAGTTGCCAACATTCATATGCACGCGATAGACGCGTTCGTCGTAAGGAACGTCCGCGGGCATGCCGATCATCTCCACCGATTCGGGAACAATCTCGCGGGATTCCAGTCCATGATAGGCGCGAATACGAAATTTGAGTTGAAGTAAAAGCTGGCGTGGATCATGCGGAAAATTGAAAGAAGCGACCGGGCCATCTAAAAGAATTTTTCTGAGCGATGCCGTTACGCGAAAGTTGAAGCGCTGCGGAAAGGCATGAACGGTCTCGCCGGCCGCGGAAATAAGTTTGGCATTTGCCCCTTTTGAAACATGCTGCATGCCTTCAAGTTCAGGGCACTCAATCAGTCCCATAAGTGAAAGCGTTTCGCCGGAGGGCTTGAGCAGAATTACGTCATACCCCGCCGGCGTGGCAGAGTGGTAAGTTGAGCCGTTTTTGAAAGCAGAACCGGCAAAGGCCGCCAATCCAAAAATGGCCAGCCCAGAGATGATAAGAGCAAAAAGAAAGCCACTCACAGGGGCGCAGCGTGGTTTCATGGGATGTTCCGCTCCAGCCTTCTGCTTTTGGCGCGAATGGCCACGCCGTGATACACAGAAAGCTCACCAGATGAGAGAAGGATTGAGGGAAAAAAGATGCTTCGCCTGCTCTGTATAACTGCGCATCCTGACGATGAAGCCGCCGGGTTTGGCGGCACACTGCTCCATTATGCCGAACGCGGCGTGGAAACCCATGTGATTTGCCTTACGCCGGGGCAGGCAGCCACGCATCGCGGCGGAGCAAAGTCTGATCAAGAGCTTTCCGCCGTGCGCCGGCTGGAATTTCAAGCTGCCTGCAAGGTATTGAAAATAAGCCACGGTACAGTGCTTGACTATCCTGACGGAAAACTTGATCGCCAGGACTTTCATGCGGTGGTTGAAAATCTCACGCGTCGCGTGCGCCAGATTCGTCCGCAGGTGATTATGACCATGGGCACGGAAGGCGCAGTTTCAGCGCACCCAGATCACTCCATGGTCACGGTCTTTGGCACCCTGGCGGCCCACTGGGCCAGCCGTACGAATCGTTTTCCTGAACAGTTACAGAACGGACTCACGCCGCACCAGACGCAGAAGCTCTACTACAGCACTGCTTTGTTCACCATGCCGGAACGACAGCCAGTGGCGCTGGCGCCGGTGACGACCACGATCCAGTTGGAGCAACGCGAGGTTGAAGCAAAGATTACCGCCTTTAAATGCCACACATCACAGCAGCCGTTGTTCGGATATTTTGAAACCATAGTCCGCAATCGCGGCAACGCTGAATTCTTCCATCTGGCAAATAGCAGTACGCCGCGCAAAGCAGAAATCGAAACAGATTTATTTGCAGAAGTGAAGGAATAGAGAGATCGGGTGATCGCGCGCCAGCACCGTAATCGGGTGATCGGTAAACCGCAGTTCCAGGCGGTTATCAACCGCAATTCACTTGCAGGGCTGCGTGATGGTCCCTCAAGAATCACAAAAGCACGAATCAAAAAAAGAGTCCGCCGAATTCGGCAGACTCTGATCTGGTTTCGGCTAATTGCTAGTTGCCAACTGCCAGCTATTACTTCGCCAATGGCTTGATAATATCGCTCAAAACATCTGGCTTGGATTCATCGCGCACCAGATGAGCGTATTTTTCGCCATCATGGTAATTGAGCGTGAAGTTTTGGTAGCGATCTCCATTGACCACCAGCAGTTCCAGGTTTTTACCGCTGCCTTTGCTTTCTTTCATCGCGTCGTGAAAAATATCTGGATTGTATTTTCTACCGTTCACGGCCACCAGCGTTGTTCCCGGCGCGATTCCCGCTTTCCAGGCCGGGCTATCCACAATCACGTCATGAATGCCGCCTTTATCGTCAAGCGCCAGCCCAATGGAAAAGCGGGCGTCAATGGCATTGCGGGTTTTCTCCATGGCCTTGGTGTACTCGCTGGGATTTTCGTCATACATCAGCTTCCATCCGCCGTTGGTGATGCCGCCCAGTGGAGCGCCCGGGCCGTACGTGTCCAGCCGGTCGCGCAGGAATTTTTTCCAATCGTAAGGCGTAACCTGGTTCAGCGTTTCCACTACATCCTCAAATGTATACGGTATGACTTTTGGCGGTGTGTTTCCGCCGCCGTGGAAGATGCGGCAGAAATCGTTCAGGGACTTTGCGCCCTTGGTCTGTTGGCGAATGACTGTGTCTGCTTCCAGCCAGATCAAGAAACCTTCGGGATAGTAGTCCACGCTGCGCCGCCAGCTTTCAAATTCCGGCGCGGCGCTGTAAAGAAGCTGCGCTGCATCAGCGGTATCCTGCAACGGACGCCATGAGCGCCCAGGCGTGTGGTCAAGCTGAGCGGCTATCTCTGCGGTCTCGTCCATGAACTGTTGTTTGGTCCAAAGGCCAGCGCGTGGCGCAAGGATGTTACCCAAATATTCCGTAAGTCCCTCATACACCCAGAGCAGATCGCCTTCCATGGGCGATTGATAATCCGGCGTGGCCAATCCTTTGGGGCGGCGATATTTGCCGTTCCACGAATGCGTCATTTCATGTGAGAGCAAGCTTCCTGCAAGCCAGCGCGCATCGTCATCAATCATCGTGCGTTCAGCTACGCGATCATCGCTGGATTCATGGTGCTCCAGACCAAAGTGCGCTGTGTGGTCGCTCAGAGTGAGCAGAAAATGATAGTCGCGATAGTGGCGAGCGCCATAAAGCGCGCCAGTTTCGGCCATCAAACGTTTGAAGGCTGCAATGGTCTCCGCCGGCATCTGCAGGGCCGCATCGCCATCAGAGGCTTCGTCAATGTAATGCTGAATGGGGCCTTCAGGCGTGAGCGGAATGCGGCGAAAATGCGCTCCCGCAAGCACGGGTGAATCGATCAGTGTAGTCAACGAAGCCTGCTGGAAGTTGATTTGTCCGTCACTCTCACTGGCCACAGGCAGTGCAGTGCCGTAATGCCAGCCCGCAGGCAGTTTCACCGATGCAATCACCGGAATATCGTCAGAGTGTTTTCCAGGCACATAAAGGACCACCTGGTTCCAGCTGAGCAACTCAAGCTGCGTGGTGGCGGACGCCCCAGACGAGAAACCTTCCGGAGGAGCAGGCATCACCAGGTCAAGCCGCGCTTCCAGCGTGGTAACTCCCTGCGGGACCGATATGTGGAACATGTACATTTCGTCCAGATCGCGCCGCCAATTTAATCTTTGCCCATTGGCGAAAAATTGCATGCCAGTCAGGTCAGTAATAGGGCCGGTCGGGCCGTGCTCGCCGGGGATCCATTTTGGGAAAACCAGTTTGACCTCGCCAGCGGTGACGGGAATCTGCAACTGGGCATGCAGAATTTTTTCCGGAGCATGGGTAGCGTCAACCATAAGCTTTATTGGCTGTGCAGGAGCAGCAGGTGCCGCAGGCTGAGGTTTATGCTTCTGCGCCAGTCCGGCAGTGGTGCTGATCAAAACGGCAAACAGGGCAATCCGATTAAAGAAGGTAGTCATATAAATAAGGTTCGTCTCCATCTGGGGCGCACGCATATTAGCAGCTTCCAGATTATTTGCGAACCAAGATTAAGGGGCGGCTTGCGGAAACGCAAGAGAGCGCCACGCGGGGATGCGTGGCCTCTGGTTTACCAGTAGCAAAAACGCTTGAATTGTGTGGAGAGATAAAGCCCGGGTTAAGGATTGCCTATCTGCGAATCGGCGACATACGTTCGGAGTAAACGATTGATTTTTGAAGCGGCCAGCTTGATCTCACGGCAGCGTTCCATATCCTGTTCCGACGCAACATACCGTGCCAAAAGCTCTGCCTGGGCCATTACTACTGTCAATTGATTATTTACAGAATGGAGAAGGTCTCTATGAAGAAGGTCTTTCGAAGACATGATTGCCGTACTCATTACAAAACCATTGTCACTGAAAATGTGCAGATCCGGACGCGCGGTGGAAAATTTCCGGAAAACAAAAAATATGGCTAATGCAGCCGTACAAACGGGCCGCCTCCGTGGCACAGGCTTCGGCAAATTCCGAAATAAGCTATTTCTTTTTCTTGCGCTTTACCACCGGCTCGTCCGGCGCTGCTCCGGTAACGCTGGCCAGAACTTTATCGAACGCCTCTTTCGCCGTCATCTCTTTGTTGCGGCTTTTATTCTGGCGGTATTTGTGCTCGGCGTTACAGGTGCGGCAGCGGGTCCGGAGCACCTCTTCGCCCATCATGGAAACAATGGCATGGTCGGTGGTACGCGTGCAGCGCGAACAATGGTCGTCAATATCATCACCCAATCGCATGAGTGTCTCCCTCCTGAAGGTGCTCTGCCTATTTTGCCGCGAAAAAGGCTTGCTGTCTTTGAGTTTATGATTAAATCTTAATCGTGCCTCTTCCACAACGCGGCAAATTTATTACTTTTGAAGGCCTGGATGGCGTGGGTAAATCCACGCAGCTGGAAAATCTGGCCAATCACCTGCGCGAGCTCGGCGTTGACGTAATCACCACGCGCGAGCCGGGCGGCACCGCGCTGGGAGAAAAACTGCGCACTGTTCTGCTCAGTTCGCGGACCGAAGGCCTTTCTCCGCTCGCCGAGCTGGCGCTTATGTTTGCCGATCGCGCACAGCACCTTGACGAACAGATCATTCCCGCTTTGGAACGGGGCCAATGGGTTTTATGCGACCGCTTTACCGACTCCAGCGAGGCCTACCAGGGCGGTGGTCGCGAATTGGGCAGCGAAATCGTTCTGCAATTGCATAAGACGCTCTGCCATGATCTGCAGCCAGACCTGACGATCCTGATGGTTTCCGACGTGGCCCGGATCGTGGCCCGCGCCCGCCGCAGAAATATGGAACAATCCAGGGGCATGGCGGAAGATGAGAACCGCTTTGAAAAAGAAAGCCGGGCTTTTTATAACCGCGTGCTGGCCGGCTTTTTGGCGATTGCCGAGCGCGCTCCGCACCGGGTTGCCAAAGTGGACGCAGCCGACCCAATTGCCAAGGTGCAGAAAAAGATTGCTCGCGTGGTGGAAGAAAAATTTCCCAGTGAGCTTTCCGCAGTAAAAGAAAAGACGCGATAGCCTTCTCTTACTCAAGCATCCCCCATGGCAAAACTTCTGGGTTTTCAGGGTTGGTCTTGCGAGCCAGATTGCGCGCTTGCAGCCGAATGGATCTGACTGCGCGCAGGGTCGCGATGCGAGTCAAACCAGCCCAGAAGCCGCAATTCAAATTCCTGATGTGCGGCAGCCCATGCCATGGTGTGTCCGGCATGGGGCACCAGCCAAAGCTGCACATGATCGGGAGCGGCCTGGGCGATCAACTGCGAATGAAACGGCGCAATGTTTTTATCATCTTCACCATGGATCAGCAGCACAGGCACTTTTGAGTGCATTACCGCGTCCAGAGGGCTGGGCTTGAGCAGATCAATGCCATAGCGCAGGCGCGTATAAAGCTCGGCTGACCAGATAGCCGGACGCCCTAGTGTCCGGCCAAACCAAGGCTGCAAATGCAGCGGGCCGGAGATACGTTCAAAACTCATTTCGCGCGCGGTTGAAAATGGGCTCTCCACCGCAACGGCGCAATAGCGGTCTTCCGTGGCCAGCGATTGCAACATGAGCGCGGCGCCATAAGATTCGCCAAAGCCGTACACACAGTGCGGCAGATCGTGCGCGTATATCCAAGAAACCCAGCGGTGAATATCGTCGGATTCTTTCAATCCATACGTCGCTAGTTCTCCGCCACTCTCGCCGTGCCTGCGTGCATCCGGCAGCAGAACTGCATAACCGTGCGCCAGCAAGAGCTGCCCGTATCCAGCAACACCCTCGCGGTTATCGGTGATTCCATGCAGAAGTACAGCGGCATTGCCGTTGTAATCGTGCGGGTGGATGAACCAGCCACGCATCACCGCGCCATCCGCCGCGGTAATGCTTACGTTTTGCAGTTCTGCATGAAAATTGGCCTGCACAGCGGCGGCAGCGGCCTGCTGATGACGGAGCGGCAGGCGGGGCAGTTTGAGACTCATCTCGGCGATGAAAGCACCCGCTGCAAAGGAAAGAGCAAGGTACACGATGCACCCTGCAAACAGAATTTTTTTCACACCGCTAAATCTGCTTTTTGGAACGCTAGAACGCAAAAAAGGCCACATGGGTTCTGATCATTCGCCTCACCCATAAAGACGCGCGGCGGCGGACGAAATTAAGCCTTCGCCAAAAGATTTCCGAGTTTGTGCGGGGAGGCTCCCAGCAAATCATAAAAGCTCCAACTCTTACTTTCCGGCGTACATTTGCGCAGCTTTATCGGCCAGAACCCGGACACGGCTGGGTTCAGGATCGATGACTTTCATGTTGTCCCAGTCATAGGCAAATTCCTTGCCGCAGCTCAGGCAAACAAAATAGGTCCCGGTAATGGCCGCCACGGCAGAACGGGGCTGGCCTTTGCGGCAAGTAATAAGCGGCGTACATTTTTTATGGCGGCAGCTGAAGACCTTTGACCAGGCCATTTGAAATAATTCAATAACCACAAATCACCTCACGAATGGGGGTCCCTCGGAGGTTGAGCGAACCAATCCTCAACATGTCAGCTTGAGATGGGGAATTCCCTTGCCTGGATCATGAGGCTTGTTTCTTAGGTGGTGATTAGATGCCGGTTAAAAAACCTAATTCATTTGGAAGGACGAAATAATTTGCAGAATCGCAAAGTCTTGCAGATTTGATATGTCAGGGGGTTCAGTGTAACGAGGAGGGGGAGGGTGCAAAATTTATAAGGGGGATACGGCTTCCGGGTCCATATCCCCCTATTAGCAGTCGACGGATGAGCCTGCTTCTGTAGTAGTAGAGTCAGAACCGTTCCGGGAAATATAGCTTTGTGTGAAAAATTTCAAATAAAATCTTTACTCGAAACTAACTGCTTATTATTCAGCAGCTTATCCCATAAAAATCTTTTTACGCCGGTTCAAGGGATGGCCATTTCCAGCCCCGAGTTACTGGATAGAATGGAAGGCATGTCATTTTCCAGCTTTCAGGGAAACCCAGAGACCGTCCATCAGCTGCGTGAGATGCTGGCGCGGAACCGCTTTCCTCATGCGGTGATTCTGGCTGGTCCGCAGGGCGCTGGCAAATACACGCTGGCGCTGATGGTGGCGCGCGCCATGAATTGCCTGAATCCGCAGGAAATGGACGGCCTGCCGGATTACTGCGGCGTATGCAGCAATTGCACAAGGATTGGCCAGGCGGAAGACCTGGAGTCCAGATTTGCAGAAGCCGTGGAGGCCCGCGAAGGGTTGCGCGAAACCGACAAGCGTGAAACTCGCATTCTGGTGCAGACACATCCTGATGTTCTGGTGGTTCCGCCCGATCCGCCGCAAATGCTGATTAAAGTGGACCAGGTTCGGCAAGTGATCCAGACCGCGCGGTACAAGCCGCAGGAATCACGCCGGCGGGTATTTGTTTTTGTGGATTCAGCATTTATGAAAGAAGCGGCCAACGCCCTTTTGAAAGTGCTGGAAGAGCCTCCGGATTTTGCCACCATCTTTCTGCTGGCCCGGAATCCTGGAGAGCTGCTGCCGACGATCCGCTCACGCTGCATCACGTTTACATTGAGCGCGCTGCCAACGGCTGAGATTGAACAATACCTGGAGAAGTCCAGACCGGAATGGAATGCGCGCCAGCGCCAACTGTCGGCACGGCTGAGCGGCGGCGCCGTGGGCCGGGCGCGGACATTCAATCTGGATGACTACATGGCTGCGCGCAAAGATGCGCTTACGCTGCTGGTAACAGCGGTGCGCTCGGCGGAACATTCTGATCTGTTTAAAACCACGGAGACGTATCGCGCGGGCGGCGAGGGCAAGGAAAAAACTGATCGCCTGATAAGCTCGATTTATGGGTTGCTGAAAGACCTCACGGCTCTTGTCTCCGGCACGCCTGAGCTGGTGCGTAACACGGACATCATTACTGAGCTGAAATCGCTGGCTGCAGGCGTTGACTTCAACTGGATCACACAGGCCACGCAACAACTTGGCCATGTACAGAGCGGCATGCGCCGCAATGTGCTGCGTCCCCTGTCACTGGACGCATTTGCCATTTCCATGGAACGATGAGGCCACGCAACAGCAAGCATTTAGTATGGAAATGTAAAGAAAAATCAACTGGTTATTGACCTTCCAGACAATTGAAAAGCAAAACTTGCTGTGGTACGGTAACAGCACTAACTCGCACTGGATTCTCGGTCAAATTATTCGGGGTCAGCTCGGCCCAGCCGGGCCGGGAAATCTTTGTTGCCGGTGGAGTGTTTTGTAAAAGCGGGGACGGAACAATTATGAAGGACGGAATGGATTCGACTGCCGCTCGCCAAGCTCCTGAGCGCACCCACGAAGAAGAATTTGTCAGCCGGAAATTGATCCGGCCATCACTGAGCGCACCAGCCCCCCGCACGGAACCTGTCTCAGAACGGCGCGAGCGCCTGGAGCGCACAGACCGCATGCCATCCGCGCCGCGGCGCAGCGGAGGCTCCGAGCAGACACACGCGGAAAACTACTATTACCAGAAACAGATCCAGGGCAAGATCCCGGTTGTGGTGGTGATGAAAGACGGCGAAGAAGTGCAGGGCGTGATTGAATGGTATGACCGCAACTGCCTGAAGATCAACCGCGGTGGCGCCAGTTCCCTGCTGATTTATAAACCTTCCATCCGCTATATCTATAAAATCAGCGAAGGGCAAAAACCCTAGCTACGAATGCATTTCATCTGGACCGCAATCTCTGCGTTTCTTGCGGGCAACTGGCAAGAGCTGGCAGGCTTTGTAAGCGGCGCACTCTGCGTATGGCTCCTGATACGCCAGAACATATGGAACTGGCCCATCGGGATTGCCAATAACATTGTCTACGTCATTGTCTTCTATAAGTCAGGGCTGTATGCGGATTCCGGCCTGCAATTCGTCTATATGGCAATTGCATTTTATGGCTGGTGGAACTGGCTGCACGGCGGCGTTGATCATTCCACTCTGAAAGTAAATCGAGCATCGGCGCAGGGACTGCTTGGCTATCTGGCGATTGCTGCTGTTAGCACCGGAGTGCTCTATTGGATATTGCGGCACACGCCCAGCACGGTGCCATTTGCTGATGGACTGACCACAGCGCTTTTTCTTACCGCGCAATACATGATGTCGCGCAAGCTCATTGAAAACTGGTGGTTCTGGATTGTGGGCGACGTGCTGGTAATCGGCCTTTATATTTACAAACACCTCTATCTGACATCGGCGCTTTACGTGGTGTTCCTGGCAATGTGTATTGCGGGGTTGCTTGAGTGGCGGAAAGCAGTGCGTCTTGCGCACAAAGCGATAGAAACAACCGCCTAAAAAACGCTGCCCACCCTTCGCGGCCATCGAAGGATGGGAAATTGCACGCTTTTAGCGATCGAGATTTTTAGTGGCCGCCGTGCTCATGACGCCACGCCCAGTAAGCGCTCTGGTCTTTTCTGTTTAGCTTGTTGAATTCGCGATACGCTTTTCCATGGTGGTTATCGGTGTACCATTGCCGATAGGAGCGGTCTTCATCGGCGTTCCAAACGTGATAATCCTTGTGTTCGCGATCATATACGCGGTGTTCCTTGTCATGGTCATGATGGTCGTCTTGCGCTTGCATGCTTATGGGCATGGCCAACGCACCCAGCAGCATAAATGATCCCAGATACATAAATCCTTTATGTAATTTCATGCACGTTCCTCCTCGCGGGCAAGGATTGGTGTCCGTACCCGGAATACTGTGTTTGGTTAGATGCAAACAGCAGAGACTGTGCCGGGAGGTTAAAATTCGGCAGCTCAAATCCTGCCTACCCTCCAGTTCTAGCTTATTTTTGCATCTATTCAGAAGACCGCGCGTCGCGAGTCCTGACTGGAGGATGCCATGAATACCGAGCCAATTAAAGAAGTTCTCAACGAACTGTTTTCTCATCTTGAGAGACTGGAAACGCAGAGCGACGCCATCCTTCAGTTCCTGAAAGAGAAGAAACGCGTAACGGACAAGCAATTGGCTCCATATCTGGAACAAGCCGGCAATGCCAGCAATGTGCGGTGGCGCGCGGCACGGGTGAGGATCGAACACCTGTTGTCGTCCATGGAAGATAAGGAAAAGGAAACCGTGGTGAGCAAAGCCCCGGAAATAGCGATGGCGGAGCAACAGACAAACACTGCGCAGGCTGCGCCTGCGGATGGCAAGCAGCCTGAACAAGCCGACAAGAGAGCTGCAGCGTCAGCGGACAAACAAGCAGAGACAGAAGCGAGCCAACCGCCTTCACCAAAAGCCGATTCGCCCGCGGCGCAAAGCGTGTCCGGGCAATCAGGTGCGAGAAAAGAAGAATCTACTCATCCCACGGAGATGACGGAGCCATTGGCGCAGCGGGAAGGCGCAGAGCCGCCGCCTGAGCTAACACCGAAGAAGAAATCCGGCGAAAAAGAGGCAGCTTAGGATTTCACCGTGGAGGCGCGGAGACGCAGAGAAAGGCACCCACAATCAACCTTTGCCTTCGTCCGCCGATGGACCATAAATCGCGGGGACCTTTTCATCGTTTAGGCGCGCACGTCATAGACTAACGCTCGGTCATGCCCCGATACATGGTTTCGTGAGAAGAATGAAAGGGAAACAGGTTGAGGAAAACAGAATCGAATCCATCCTTCGCAAGAAACGCAAAGGATGGGCCGATCAATCTATTCTGTTGTTTACCAGAAAACCAATCTGTAGTTTCGTTGCTTTTATTCTGGCCAAACAATTGCGGGTCCATTGGGGATTGAGGCGATGATAATAGGTGCAACGTGTTGGATTTTACTCCAATCAAAATAGTACCTATCCATGGTTGCGGGGGATCCGATATGACGTTTGTGTCCTCCATCAATCAAATAAACAGCAGCATCTCCGAATGCCTGCGCTAGTACAGCACCCACGCTGATCGGTGTTCCCGTATCAATAGTGTTAATGCTTGCGTCTTGCACTATCCCATTCCAATCACGAAACAGCTGATTGTATGTAGGCGGGTCCGGTATGTGGCGTTTCTGTCCGGCATCCATAAGATAAATGGCGGGATTTCCGGGAAGTTGTACGCGGAGCCCGTCTAGGTCTTTTCTTAGAGGCATGTTTCTTTCTCCTTGCGCCAACCGCAACTTTTAGAATTTGAACCGTTGCAGTTGTCTTAACTAAAAACAGGCTGCAATCTATATTCAACCTAATATCTAAGTCAATTGAATCCCTTAAATTAACTCGATTTTAATTCCTGTTATGGGAAAAACTTATATTAAAAAAGGTTTAGATTTCAAAAACAGTCTGCGCGATTTGCCCCAGCACAATGCGCGCCTTGGACCATGCTATTTAATTGCCAATTTTTCTTTGGCATAAGTGATATATGAAACTGGATGGTTAGCCATCAACTCCTGCTTCTCTAGGCTTTGCCGTCGTAACTCAATTGCAATCTTTCCAATGGTAATTCCTGCTGTACCCGTCGCCGCTATAATAGCCGTTATCGGTTCTTGAAGGTAAGCCGACACGAAAGAACCGGCAATTCCGCCCGCGATTAATTTGGAGTCGAGAATCGTGGTGATAGCCGCACTCGTTGTTTTAAGGCCCAAACTTTTTGAAGCCCTCTCGTAGTCTTCAAGACGCATTAAGATATCGTCTTCAATAAAATCCTTTGATTTGCTCTGATAATTCTCGTCTGCAAACACCCTGAGCCGTCTAAGTTTTTTTATTGCTTCAGGATCTTTACGAATCTCAATAAGTTGGTTAAGCGTTACAGCATTAGTGTCAATAAGCTTCAGTGAGGCAATTGTTATTGCGACATCATTTTCACTCTGAATTTTGTTCGCCTCTGCATAGCTGCCTCCAACCATAAAAGGTAATTCCTTGGAAAGCGGATAGTGGACGAAAAAAGAAATCAACGGTTCTCTTAAAAATGTACGTAGCTCCCTCTTGAAGACTTCGCCGTATGTTGAAACGACTTGTTGCAAATCGGGTGAGGGTAGCTCAGAAATCTGCTTCACGACGAGCCACGTCATTGCCTTAAAAGATTTGGTAATATTCTCTAAGTCTTTAACTGCTTCTCCGGGTATGTCTGGAGGTAAAAATTGCTTTATTAACTTGTTCGTAATTACTTCATCTTCTTCTGCCCAATTGATATGTTCTGTCTCAAAAAATGGGATGACATAAGGAAAATAAAGCAAAGCATCCCGTAGTCCCATCCACGATATTGCTGTCTTGCTATATTCAGCCATGCTCCCCCATCATAGCCTTCCCTTTGCAGAAGCCAGCGGCAATTGATAGCCAGCACTTCTCTCTTCCCGACATTCAGGCTTTTATTTAAATGTTTTTAAACAGGTCGCTCATGGACACGCCCAAGCCCGTGGCCAGCATGTCCAGCACTCTCAAGCAGGGCTCTTTTTTTGCGTTTTCCAAGTCAGATAGATATGTGGTTTGAATACCGATTTTCTCAGACAGGGCAACTTGTGTCAGGTTTTTCCGGGTCCGCGTTTCTTTCAACCGTTCCGCAAACCGTTCCACGATGTCAGTAGGCATTCATAGAGAATCGGCGGTCTTGCCCTTTGACCGTGTAATGCTATAGCATAAGTTCCCACTCTGGTAACGGGACAAATGTCATGCGGAAATTACTGCAAAAAATCTGTGGGTTCCTGCTGGACGTCATTCTCTTATGCACAAGGGAAGGGAGGAACAAGTAGGCTGAATCAAGCCCGGAACCGCTATCCGGGCTTTTAGTTTTCTGGCGTGACTTTATTGCTTACGCATTACAAATTTCGCTTTATTCGGCCTATTTCTATGTGCTCCGCAGCATTTGCGCCAAGGCAACACCTCGAAGCAAGGGCCGTCCTAATTCGCAATTGATTCGCTCAGCAAAGTACGCTATATTGAGGCTGCGCCTCAGGGTGTGAACGGTTTAAGGTCTTTGACAAGCTAGCGGTCAGCATTCAGCAATCAGTCAAAATCAGCAGCAAAACAGGCCGAAAAAGAGCTTCGACCGTTCGGTCACCGCGCGGTCGAATGTAACTTCGCCTTTTGTTTGCAACAAAACGTCTATGCCGGGGTGGGGTCTGGCTGAAGAACGCAGGCAGAGGGCTGCAAGAGATTGCCAAAATCGCCGAAATTGCCAAAAAGTAGCAATTGAAAAGCGGCAGACCGCCGACATCGGATAATAGGGAAAAGCCGAGACTTGCCACCATCAAGGCCGGAAATCGAGAAGAAATGGCTACCGCACGGCTACATATTTAGCGATAGGGGTTCCTCGCTTCGCCTCGGAATTTCAAAAAAAACTGCCTTTCGGACAAAGCTACAGCTTGGGCAGAACGATTCCCTGCTGTTTCTGGTACTTTCCGGCTTTATCTTTGTAGCTGGTTTCGCAAGGCTCGTCGCCCTGGAAGAAGAGGATCTGGCAAAGACCTTCATTGGAATAAATCTTGGCCGGCAGCGGGGTGCTGTTGGAAATCTCAAGCGTGACAAAGCCTTCCCACTCAGGCTCAAAGGGCGTTACGTTTACGATGATGCCACAGCGGGCGTAGGTTGATTTGCCCACGCAGATGGTCAGAACATCGCGCGGGATTTTGAAGTATTCAACCGAGCGGGCCAGAGCAAATGAATTTGGCGGCACCAGGATGGACGGCGCCTGCACGCTGACAAAAGATTTTTCGTCAAAGTTTTTGGGATCGACGATGGAGGAATTCACGTTAGTAAAAATCTTGAATTCGTCAGCGACGCGCAGATCGTATCCGTAAGAAGAGACGCCATAGGAGATCACGCCTTCGCGCACCTGGCGGTCATTGAAAGGGCTGATCATGCCGTGTTCCTGGGCCATGCGGCGGATCCAGCGGTCGCTTTTAATTGCCATCGGTTACAGGTTCCTCGGTTTCGGGGGGAATTTTTAGCGCAAAACACAAGTTTTATTACAAAACAAAGAAGCCATCTTATAGGCGAAACTGTTCCATTGACAACCGGCGTAAAAGTCCAATAGCATCTATGAGTTACGCCCTTTCTGGCAAATTGAGGAGAGCTGACCCGTGATTAAGCTCGATATCATCAACGAAGTGGTCAACAAAACCGGCATTACCAAAACTAAGGCTGAACTGGCCGTGGAAACCGTATTTGAAAGCATGAAGAAATCCCTGGCCCAGGGCGAACGCATTGAGCTGCGAGGATTTGGCGTGTTTAACGTAAGGCCGCGCAAGACCGGCATTGGGCGCAATCCGCGCACCGGCGCTGAGGTCAATATTCCTCCTGGAAAAGCCGTGCGCTTTAAACCGGGAAAGGAGTTGCAGTCCATCGACTAAGGCAGTTGACCGCACGCGCGGCCAACGCAGCAGAATCTCAGGGCTACCGCTCCATGCCGCACAATCAGGCACTTCCCCAGGAATACCACGTCTTTGACCCTGAACGGCAGGAGATCAGGGTCATTGTGATCCAGCCGCCTCGGCGGCTCTATTGGCTGCATGCGCTGCTTTTTCTGGCGACCATCTTTACCACGCTTTGCGTGGGGGCCCGCATGCAATACAGCTTTGACCACAATCTGGGCCTGTTTTCCCAGGATGCTGACTTTTGGCCCTGGCCGTGGATCTGGCAGGATTGGCATCGGCTGGCCCTGGGTATCCCCTTCTCTGCATGCCTTTTGGGAATCCTTACAGCACATGAGCTGGGGCACTATGTTTATTGCGTCCGCCGTCGCGTTTTGGCCACGCTGCCATTTTTCATTCCGGCTCCCACCTTGATAGGAACGCTGGGGGCTTTTATCCGCATCAAGTCCCCCATACGCAGCCGGGCAGACCTGTTTGATATTGGCATTGCCGGACCGATTGCCGGCTTTGTGGTAGCTGTCCCTGTGCTGATCTTTGCGCTGATAGCCTCAAAGCCTCTCACGGGCGATGCAGCCGCATATGCCCTGAGCGGCGAGCCAGCGCTCACACTTGGATTGCCTTTGGTGTTCAAAGTGGCGCACTGGGTCCTGGCGGCTCTGGGCAGCAACGCAGCTGCAGCCCATGTTCCCTTGCGTGGCTTGTATCTGCATCCCATGGCGATGGCGGCTTGGGTGGGAATGTTTGCCACCTCGCTCAATCTATTGCCCGGTGGGCAGTTGGACGGCGGACATATTATTTTTGCTTTGAATCCGCGGTGGCACAGGCCTATCTCATTGCTGAGCATTGTAATTTTGCTTCCGCTCAGCTGGTTTTACTGGGTAGGATGGCTTCTGTGGGCTGTGGTGCTGCGCTTTACCGGAGGACGCCATCCGGATGTGCCGATGTTGCCTCCCCTGGACGCCAAACGCCGTTTGCTGGCATTGTTTGCCCTGATCATGCTGGCGCTCACGCTCACGCCTGCGCCGTTTGGAGACCAGGGATTGGGTAAAGTACTGCATGACTACCACAATCCACCGCCGGAACAGACGCAGCCGCAAAAATAGCGAATGCCGGCAAATCTTGATTGAGACGGTTGACGCCTCAGGATAAAGTAAAAAACCAGTGAAGCCCTGCCATGCCATCACGACCTTATTCCTGCTGTGCACAACAGCATGTTCTGCTGCGGCCATTCCAGTTAGCGACGGCCCGGAAAAAGTCGACATACAGGAGTTGGTAAAACAGGCTGTAATTAACTACAACACGCGCGAATCGTTGCCCAGAAACTATACCTATATTGAGAAATTGACGGATGAAGACTCCAGATTGAAAAGTGGCCGCGGTACCGACACCTATGAGGTCATGGAAATTAGAGGACATGCTTTTCGCCGCCATGTGGAGCACAACGGTCAAAGTGTGGCCGCGAAAGAAGATCCTGAACAGGATGAGGCATACCGCGCTAAATGGCTTGAAGTGGAACATAAAATTCTTGATGAACAAATCAAGCCAGGCCAGACCAAGGCATCGCTGGCGGCCGCGGTACAGCAGATCATGGAAGAAGCAGGGTTAAAAGAGTGGAAATCGCAGTCTATTACTCTCCCTCAAAGCGAATCAATGGGAGTGGTCTCATTCGCACAAACGCTGCATCAATTCAAATTGCCGATTGAAGAGCTTAATCAGAAATTTCACCTGAAAGCCAAAGGTGAAGAGATGAGAGACGGACGTAAAACTTATATTGTGCAAGCTGACCCGCAACGCACAAAAGATGAAGATGATGCTGCCGGGAACTTCAGGATAAAAATCTGGATTGATCAGAAAGAACAGCAGATCGTGAAGGTAGAGGGCAAAGCGCTTCGAGCAGGGCCGCTTGCCCGGGCTGATTATGCCGCATTCTCGTCCAAAACGTTATCCGCCAAAGAAGTGGCGGATCGCAAGAAAAAGCTTTCTGAGACGCGCTTGTTTTACGGCGATGACACGGTCATCACGCAGGAATGGTCCAAGGTGAACGACGAAGCGTGGCTCCAGCGACGGCGCCATGTAAAGGGCTCGCACGAATTGATGATGGATGAGCCGGCGCAGGGATTCAGGTCATACTTTTCCCGGGCAAATACTTCCGCCCAAGTGGAATATGACACAATCGATACGAATTATAAAAAGTTCCGCGTGGAGCATCGCGTTCTGCCCGTCAGCGCGCCGAATTAAAGCTGCAACGAATTAGAGCAGAGAGAGAGCATCCACATCCACGATCAAGTTGGTGCGGAGGATTTTTTCACCATCAGCGAAAACCAACATGCGCCGGAGCGTACTGTTTAACTTTTCGCGGCTCGCGGCCTTAAGAATGAAGTGATAGCGATAATCGCGCTTTAAGCGCATGATCGGCGCAACGGATGGGCCAAGCACGCGAACGCCTTCATTCCGTGTTGATTCAAACCACTTGCCGAGCTGGCCGGTCCACCGCAGCGTTTGCTCAAGCTTGTCACTGCGAACCAGCACGTTGGAGAGTGCGCTGAAGGGCGGGTAGTGCATCCATTTGCGGAAGCAGACTTCTTTTTCGTAAAAACCCAAATAGTTATGCTGCTGGGCAAACTGCACCGCATAGTGATCAGGATGATACGTTTGCAGCACTACTTTGCCAGGCATTTCTCCGCGCCCAGCGCGACCAGCCACTTGTGTGAGCAGTTGAAAGGTCCGCTCAGCGGCGCGGAAGTCAGGAAAACCCAGCGCGTAATCTGCCCCAACAACGCCCACCAGCGTTACACCGTGAACATCATGTCCTTTGGCGATCATCTGCGTACCTACCAGCAAATTGATCTCGCCAGAATGAAATTGGTTGAGCACGCGTTCAAAGTCATGGCGATTGCGCACTGTATCGCGGTCCAGCCTGCCAATTCGCGCCTGTGGAAACGCCTCATGCAAGCGCTCTTCCACTTTCTCTGATCCTGTACCAAGGAAATAAATATGCTCACTGCTGCACTTGGGACAGAGCTTGGGCACCGCTTGCCGGTAATTGCAGTAATGGCACTCCATTCTGTGCGCGGACTTGTGAAACGTCATGGCGATCGTGCAGTTCTTGCACTGCAATGTCTCACCACAACTGCGGCAGAGCACCACAGAAGAATATCCACGGCGATTGAGCAGCACCATCGCCTGTTCCCCGCGCGCCAAACGGTCTGTAACTTCCAGAATTAGCTGCCGGGCAAATATCTGGTCTTCACCCGTCTGCTGGAATTCAGCACGCA
Source organism: Candidatus Angelobacter sp. (assembly GCA_036496365.1). Classification (GTDB taxonomy): domain Bacteria; phylum Acidobacteriota; class Terriglobia; order Terriglobales; family Acidobacteriaceae; genus Angelobacter. The sequence continues at coordinate 41,537 of DASXLK010000132.1, forward strand.
TATCCACCAGCTCAACTTCCGGCAAAGGCCGGCGCTCCACGCGCTCCTTCAACTGAATCAGCCTGTATTTCCCTGCCTCAGCGTTGTGATAAGACTCAATGGAAGGTGTTGCTGACGCCAGCACCACCGCCGCGCCAGTCAACTTGCCGCGCATCACCGCCACATCACGACCGTTGTAGCGCGGCGTTTCTTCCTGCTTGTAAGAGCTATCGTGTTCCTCGTCCACAACGATCAGCGCAAGGTTCGCAACCGGCGCAAACACCGCAGAGCGCGTGCCCACGACAATCCTTGCCTCGCCACGACGAATCCTGTGCCATTGCTCCGCGCGCTCATCCGCGGAAAGCGCCGAATGCAGAATAGCTACTTCATCGCCGAACACCTGATGCAGATTCGCGGCTGCAGCCGGTGTTAACCCAATTTCGGGAACCAGCAAAATGGCAGAATGACCCGTCTCCAGTACCGATTGCATCGCCGCCAGATAGACAGCCGTTTTACCTGATCCCGTCACGCCATGCAGCAGTGAGACTGAGAACTTCTGCTCCTCGGCCGACCTCTGGATCGTTGTCAGCGCCGCTTTCTGCTCAGCATTGAAGATAAAATCCAGATGCGACGGGCCGCGCTTCTTCATGCTGCTGATCGTAAATTCTGCGGCCTCTTCAGTCAGCTCAACGAAACCGCGTTTCACCAGCGTCGCCAAAGTTGTGCGTGGAACATCCAGCGCGCGTAGCTGTTCCACTAGCGCTCTGCCGCTTCTCTGCTGCAAAAACGCAATGATTTTTTGCTGGTTTTCATTCAGCTTACCGCCTGGTTTTTCAGAGAGAGATTCTTTCAGCACCGCCACTTGCACCGTACGCTGCGCATCGCGGACAGAGGTCGCGTCTTCACGTGCTATCCATTTCTTGCGCAGCAGTAAATCCAGCACCTGGCGATTCGCACCCGTGGCCGAGCGGATTGTACCTTCCAGCGCATCGTCGGACATCGACAGATAATCCAGCACCGCATACTCAATCATCTGCGTATCAATATTTTGTTTTGAGCGTCGAGAAGATCCGATATTCGCCGAAGCGTGTAGCGCTTCATAACCAATTTCAGTGATGCGGTAAATCCGGGCTTTCTTGATCTCAGCTGCCAGTGGCAACATGCCGCGAAAGACGTCGCCAATGGGGGCAAGATAATACTGGGATATCCACTGCCCCAGCTTCATCAGTCCTTCATCCAGTACAGGCTCGGTATCCAGCACCTGGAGCACGGTCTTGGCCTTCATGGAAGGCTCGCGATCATGCAGTGCCGTCACAACCCCAGAAAGCCGCTCCGCCCGAAATGGAACCAGCACACGCCCGCCCACCACCGGCTGCTGGTCGGCAATCTTGTAGGTAAATGCCATATCCAGCGGGACTGGCAAAGCTACGTCACAGAAAGTGGGCATGGATAACTCTGATTGTAAGGGAAAAAGCTATTCGCCTGCGTGTTCGGCCATGGCATCAGCCATTGGAATTTGGAGTTGAAATTATTCAGGTGTTACTTTTGCTGCCGGCGGCTTCATCCCCAGATATTTCATCACCATTTGCAAATCTTTCCAGGTTTCTTTTTTCTGCCGCGGATCGCGCAGCAGATAAGCCGGGTGATACGTCACCGCCAGCTTGGACTCTCTAAAGTCATACCAGCGGCCGCGGAGATTGGCCATGGAATCGCTCACCGCCAGCAGGTTCTTGGCCGCAACCGCGCCCAGCGCCACAATCACCTTCGGCTTCACCACATCAATTTGCCGCATGAGGAAAGGTGAGCAGGTATCGCACTCATCTTTTTCCGGTGTGCGATTGCTCGGCGGTCTGCACTTCACCACATTCGCGATATAAACATCCTCGCGCTTAATGCCCATGGCGGAAATCATGTTATTCAGGAGCTGTCCCGCACGGCCGACAAATGGCTCGCCCTTGGCGTCTTCGTCGGCGCCTGGCCCTTCGCCCACAAACATCAGGTCGGCATTTACATTACCCACGCCAAATACCAGGTTCGTTCGGCCTTTATGCAGGCGGCAGCGGGTGCAATCACCAATATCTTCTCGGATAAATTTCAATGCCTCCGGCTTGTCGCCAATCACAGGCGAAAGCGTTGCGGTTGGAGGCGTTGTTTTTGCTGGAGTCTTACTTGCTGAAGATGTTGTCTTGGCTGGGGGCATAGTATCCGCGGATAAATTTTGGACTTCTGGCTGCTGCAAAAGCAGCTCAACTTCCTCATCCACTGGCCGACGATAAAAATCATAAATGCCCATCTCGCGATAATAGTTCACGCGTGAGGCAAGCTGCTTTTTTGTCTCCGGATCAAGAGGCTTGGGCATGGAATAAGTCTAAATCAACAAGAGATGAAGGTATCAGCCCTGCGTGGAATGCGTTTTGCGTTTCTTTTTCAACTTCACCACCGCATCCAGCACCCGATGTGCCACTTCCCACTTGCTGGTTTCCGGCACAGCTTCATTCCCGTCTTGGGTAAGGATAGTAACGGCATTGCGCTCAGAATCAAAACCAATCCCCGGCTGGGAAACGTCATTTACCACGATAGCGTCAAGCAATTTACTTTCCAGCTTTTTGCGCGCATTGGCCAGCACATCGTTGGTTTCGGCGGCAAAACCAATCACCAGACGGCTGCCTTTTTTCGCGCCAATCTCCGCCAGGATATCCGCTGTCGGCTCCAGTTCCAGCGTCATCGGCCCTTTGCGTTTGATCTTTTCGTCCGGTGCGGAGCGCACGGTAAAATCAGCCACTGCCGCAGCCTTGATCACAATGGAAGCCTGCTCAAACCAGACCATCACAGCATCGCGCATCTGCTGCGCTGTCTGCACTTGAATAATCTCGGCGGATGCAGGTGGTTTCAAAGCAGTCGGCCCGGAAACCAGAATTACCTTTGCCCCGCGGCGCAACGCCGCTTCCGCCAAGGCATATCCCATCTTGCCGCTCGATCGGTTGCCGATATACCGCACCGGATCAATTGGCTCCCGCGTGGGTCCTGCCGTGATTAAAACTGTTTCGCCCACAAGGTCTTGCTCGGCTTGCAGTGCTTTGAGCACTGCTTTAACAATCGTCTCATTCGCCGCCAGCCGGCCCGCGCCAATCATGCCGCACGCCAGATAGCCGCTATCCGGTTCAACAATATGTTTGCCCCGCCCTTTCAGCGTCTGGATATTGGCCTGCGTCGCCGCGTTCTCCCACATGTTTACATTCATTGCCGGAGCAATAACAACGGGCGCAGTGGTGGCCACAAAAAGCGTAGTCAGAAAATCATTGGCTTGGCCATAGGCGAATTTGGCAATCACGTCAGCCGTTGCCGGAGCAACAACCAGCGCGTCAATGGCCTGCGCCACCGCAATATGCTCCACTGCGGAATCAATATTCGGGTCTTCCGCACCTGAGCCAAACAAATCTGTAATGACCTTCTCGCCGCTCAGGGCGGCAAAAGTCAGCGGACGCACAAACTCCTGCGCCGCGCGCGTCATCACCACTTGCACGCGAATGCCTTTGTCCTGCAGCAGGCGCACCAGCTCTGCCGCCTTGTAAGCAGCAATTCCGCCGGTAACGCCCAGAGCGACCTTCATGCTTAGATTGTAATCTGTCTGTAAAGACGAGTAATAGTGGCAGCCTTGGGGACAATGTGACCGTCCTAACCCGGCTATTTCTTTGCTTCTGCCGCCACTGAAGATGGTTCACCAAAGGAATTCAAAATCACCTTGATCTCCTCTTCCATATGAGACTTCAGGCACTTCTCTGCGGTGTCAAGATACTTTTTCCCCTCAGCAGAGGGAATGTCGCCAGAACGCTTGATTCGCTCACCCAGTACAATCGCCTGCAAGCGGTCCACAGACTGCTCCAGACGGTCATTGATCAGGATGTAGTCATAATTCGGATAATTCTCAATCTCACGCCGAGCCGTATCCAGTCGCCGCCGAATCACCTCTTCTGCGTGCACATTCTCGCTGAGGCTGCGCTTCCTCAGCCGCGACTCCAGTTCCGCCCGGCTTGGCGGCAGAACAAAGATGCTCACCGCATCCGGCATTTTCTGCTTCACCTGCCGCTCGCCTTGCACGTCAATATCCAGCAGCACGTCATTGCCGCCCTCTCGCGCATGCTCCAGCACAAAGCGCGTGGTGCCGTAATAGTTGCCAAAGACCAGCGCATACTCCAGAAATTCATCGCGGCTGATCCGCGTCTCAAACTCTTCGTGGGAAATAAAGTGGTATTCGCGTCCGTCCTGCTCGCTGCCGCGCGGAGAGCGCGTGGTAAAAGAAACTGAAAATTCCAGGCTCGGCACATACTGGCGCAGCTCGTTCACCAGCGTTGTTTTGCCGGAACCAGAGGGAGCAGAGATGATATAAAGTATGCCGCTCATTCCAGGTTCTGCACCTGCTCGCGGCATTTCTCGATCTCTGATTTCATCTGCAGGCCCAGTTCGGTAATGCGCAGTCCCTCGCCGGCCACGCCGGACGTCTTGGAAAGCAATGTGTTGGCTTCACGGTTAAGCTCCTGCAAAAGAAAATCGAGCTTCTTGCCAACTTCCCCGGCCTGGTCCAGCAGCTTGCGGAAATGGTCGATATGCGTATGCAGGCGAACCAGTTCTTCCTCAATGTCACTGCGCTCAGCCAGAATAGCGGCTTCCTGCAGAATTCGGTCCTGGTCAGCGTTTTCCAGCAGTTCCTGCATGCGCGCGCGGACCTTTTCCATGTAGGCCCGTGACACAGCCGCCCGCAGCTTGGAAACTTCGTTCGTTGCCTGCTCCAGAGCATCCAGCCGCCGGCGAAGTTCCGCTTCCATGCCGCGGCCTTCCTGCTCGCGCATTACATTCAGCTTTTGAATGGCCTGGTCCAGTGCGGTCAAGACAGAGGCTTCAAAATTGCCGTCCAAAGGCGCCATGGCGCCGAGTGCGCCGGGCATGCGAAAAATATTATTCAGGTCTGGCTCACTGTTGGTGCCGAACTCACTCGCTGCTTTGCGGAAAGCTCCAATGTAACCACCCACCATCTCACGATTAAACTCATAGCCTTCTCCGCCCCGGCGGTCCACGCTCAATGTAACCTCCACGTGTCCCCGAGCCAGCCGTTCTTTGAGCGTGCGTCGTATCTTCATCTCCAGTTCGTCCAGTTCCATGGGCAGGCGGAGTTGAGGATCGAGAAAACGATGATTGACAGACTTTAACGAAAGAGTAAACGACGTCCCCTCGCCTGCATGGGACTTTACCTGTGCGAATCCAGTCATGGAACGGATGAACATTTTTTATGCTTGGGACCTTTTTAGTTTTTTGGCCTAATTTTTGATCTGGGGCTCGCGGGCTGCTATGCCAGCTTCGTCACCCATTTTGGGGTCTAATTCCATAAACTGCAATTCATATAATTTGCGATACGTTCCCAGGCGGGTCAGCAGGTCCTCATGCGTGCCAGAATCTGTAATATGGCCGCCTTCCAGCACCACAATGCGGTCAGCATGCCGGACAGTCGTCAGCCGGTGGGCAATCACAAAGACCGTACGGCCAGAGATCAGGTTCTGCAAAGCCGACTGCACCAGCGATTCTGACTCCGTATCCAGCGCCGAGGTGGCTTCGTCCAATATCAGGATGGGTGCATTCTTCAGCAGCGCGCGCGCAATGGCGATGCGCTGGCGCTCGCCGCCGGAAAGACGCAATCCCTTCTCGCCAATGATCGTGTTATAGCCTTCCTGCAGGCGCATGATGAAATCATGGGCCAGTGCGCATTTCGCGGCTTCCGTCACGGCTTCTTCGGTCACATGCGGCTGCCCGTAGGCAATATTATTGCGGACTGTATCGTTGAAGAGAATGGTTTCCTGCGTAACAATCCCGATCTGCGCTCGCAGCGAAGCCAGCGTGACATCGCGAATATCGTGGCCATCCAGCTTGATCGTGCCTGAGGTCACGTCAAAGAATCTGGGAATCAGATGCACCAGCGTGCTCTTACCTGCGCCACTGGAGCCGACAATTGCAACCACCTCGCCCGCACGCGTCTCCAGATTGATATTGCGCAGTATCTCCGGCTCACAGCCGTCCTTGCCGGTATAAGAAAACGTTACATCCTCAAAGCGCACACGATCCCGGAAAGCGGGCAGCGCAATGGCTCCCGGCTTTTCCTTGATGTCATCATCTTCGTCAATCAGATGAAATATTTCCTGTGACGCGCCTAGCGCCTGCTGAAAGCTGTTATTGAAAAACGCCATCTTGCGGACGGGATCATAAAGCCGGAAGACCGCAATAATAAAGGCAATGAAGATGCCTGGGGTCATCGCGCCCCGGTTGATCTGCGTGCGCCCCAGCCACAGGAGCAACGCTATGGCCAGTGCGCCAAGCATATCCATGAGTGGCGAACTTACCGCCTGCGCCGCAACTGATTTCAGGTTCGCGCGAAAAAGCTTCCTGGCTGCGCCGCGGAAGCGGGTGCTTTCCCATTTCTCCATGCCAAATGCTTTTACGATTCGGTTGCCGGCAATGCTTTCATGCAGAATGTTCTGGATGTCGGCTAGCTTGTCCTGTCCTTTACGGGTGGTGCTGCGGACCCGCCGGCCAATTTTGCCCGCCGAAAAAACAACAAACGGCACAAAAACCAGAAGCACTATTGCCAGCTTGTGCCCCAGTACGATCACTACTGCCACCAGGAAAACCAACGTAAAGAGCTGCTGTAAAAACTCTGCCAGCGCAATGGTAAGCGTGACCTGGACTTTCTCCACATCGTTCACCACGGTGGAAACCAGCGTGCCAGTCGAGTGTCTGGAAAAGAAAGAAATGGAGCGCCGCAGAATCGTGTCATACAAACGATTGCGCAAATCCGTGATCAAGCCGAACCCGGCATAATTCACCAGATACGTGCCAAGGTAGTCGCAAATCCCTTTGATGAGAGCAGTCGCTACCAGGGCAAACGCAACCGCATTTAGGGGGTTTGAAAAATGCTGGGGAACAAAATCCTGTAGATAAACCACATGCTGGCTTCCCGGAATATTAAACAGCGTAAGAGATCGTCCCGGGGTTTTGGGATTCAGCACTCTATCAATGATTGGGCCCATCAATAGAATGCGAAAGCTTTCCATGGCTCCCACCACGGCCATGAGCAAAACCGCGCCAATAAACTGCGGCATATAGGGACGCAAAAATGCCAACAACCGCGTTAGTTGTCGCATAAGGCACACATGGGAGCAAAAAACATTGCTCCCATTCTAAAGGAGTGTGGCGGAATCATGGGTAACTGATTGAGAGTAAAGTATTGTTAATCATCTGGGAGCATCGCGGTGCACCACCTTCACCCTGTATCCGGCCTTGCCCAGAAGTTTTTTTACCTCTTCACTAATCAGCACTGAGCGGTGCTGGCCGCCGGTGCAGCCAAAGCCAATCGTCAGGTAACTCTTCCCTTCGCGCACATAATGCGGAATCAGGTAGATCAGCAGCGCGGAGATGCGATCAATAAATTCCTGCGTCTGCGGAAACGAACGTATGTATTTGGCGACTTGCGGATGGCGGCCGGTAAATGGACGGAATGCGGGAATAAAGTGCGGATTAGGCAGGAAGCGAACATCAAAGAGCAAGTCCGCGTCATTGGGCACGCCCGCCTTATATCCAAAACTGACAATAGAGACCAGCAGGTCTTTGTCCGTGCTTCCGGCAGTGAATTTGCTGGTAATGTGCGACCGCAGCTCGTGCACATTGAATTTGGAGCTGTCCACCACCATGTCCGCCATGGCGCGGATTGGCTGGATCATCTTGCGCTCTTTCTTGAGCGCAATCTTCACCGTGGAGTCTTTTCCCAGAGGATGCGGACGCCGAGTCTCGCTAAACCGGCGCAGCAGCGCCTCATCGGACGCTTCAAGATAAACAACCGTGGTCTTGATCTGCTTGCGCAGCGCCTGGATGATTTTGGGCAGACGCTTAAGCTGCTCGCCTTCGCGGATGTCCGCCACCAGCGCGGCTTTCTCAATTTCCGCCGATTGCTTGGCCAGGTCCGCAAAGCGCGGAATCAGATCAATGGGAAGGTTATCGACGCAGTAGTAATCCAGGTCCTCAAAAGCCTTCAATACTGAGGCTTTTCCGGAACCGGACATGCCGGTAATTACAACCAGATGGGTGGCGCTTTGTGGAGGCCGCGATTTTACACGTCCCCCTCGCTGCAATTTCCTGGTGGACACAGGATGATACTACCACGAAGCAATTTGCTGTTTTTGCGGTGCAGAGAATGCTTCCTGTAACGCTGAAGGCTCCAGTTGCCGTGAGAGCGAATACATGCTGCGCCACGCGCGAGTCAGCATGCGCGACTCCATCTGGCGCTTCCATTCCGCAGCGCTTTCCTCGGCCAGCGTGCGTCCTGGTGAAGCCGGCAGCGCTAGAAGCTCAGTCATATAGTCCGTGCCGAGCTTCTCCCATGCGTCAAACAGGCGGCCTTCTGCCCACAACAGGGCTATATCCAGCCGCAGCTTTTGCAGGCGTGTAAGCTTTTTGTTGCGAATGCGGTAGACCCAGAAGAGCGCTTTAGAAGGATTGTCGCGGAACCAGGCTTGAAAGACCGCAGCTTCCAGAAATAACTGATCACGTAATTTAGGCGTGGAATATGCCAGGGACTCCAGCGCGCCTTCCAGATACTTGGTGGCACAGGTGATGTCCTGGCGCTCAGCGGCCCACAGGTAGGCCAGCCATCGGGCAATATAAGCGTCTCGCGAATCGTCATTCACGGCGGCGGCGCGGCTGACAGAAGCCTGGTCCCAATCGCGTGGGTGGCGGCCCTGGTTCAAGGCAATCTGGCAGCGGATGTTGGAAGTCCAGCGCTCCGCTTTGCCATCATTTTTTAGCAGCATCAGCAGGCGCGCTCCGTCAGAGAAGTTGCCCCGGCGGTTCACATCCGGAAGAAGAGAGGCAATGGTAAACAGTACGGAAAGCACAGCGGCGACGCGCATGCCAAAAACTATCGGGAACCCTGGCTGCGCCATCGCCAAATAAAATTCCAGCACGCCGGCCAGCAACAAGCTGCTTAAAGGCCCGCCCAGGATCAGGAACCATAAGCGGCGGCGTAAAGCTTGATCGTCTTGATTAGCCACTCGCGGCTCAAGCGCGATAATGCCCAGCGTGAGAACATCTCCGCAATAGGGTTCGCCGCAATGCACATGTTTGCCAAACTGGAGCGGCCCCATCCTGAGTTGTGTGACCTTAAATCCAAAAAACGATCCAGCAAGAAGGTGTCCCGCTTCATGCGCAATTCCGGCGGATAGAGCTGCAATCACCGGTATCAATGCGGCCCAGTACGCAGGCGCGTTCTCAATTGCGGCGCGCAGGCTGGGCAAGCCAACCAGCGTGAGGATTACCAGACTGCTGGCGAGAAAGTACTCTCCCGCGCTGAGGTTCTCTTTGCTCTGCGGGGGCAGTGGGCGGAAGACATCCAGAACAGGTGTTGAAGTCGGCGAATAGTGTTGTGCGGTGCTCAGTTTATTTTGGGCTGCAAGTTCCATGGGGAGTACGGTCCAAACGGCCTTCCAGAGAACATCATAAGTTCAATTGCCCCTTGCTGGCATGAGGTCGTTGGTAGATGGCCTTTGGTCACCCTGCATCCATACTCAAGAAAAATCGCCCAGCCGCCGATATGAGCTTGCAACGATCCCTGGTTACCGATTGCTTATTAAAGACAAGCATCGAGGGATTGTGCAGGCTCATTCAGCGCGCCGGACGCGTATGTTTCCTGGGTTCTTATTTTCTGGGTTCTCCTCCCAGGGTCAGCTTGATCCCGCCGCGGAAGTTAAAAGGAAGAGTGGGAAAGCCCGGAGCTGCGTCGTAATGCTCACTGACCAGATTTTCCACAACTGAATAAATCTGCAAATACCGGCTCAACCGGTAGCTGCCGCTCAAATCAATCTTCTGGTATGCCTCGGCCAGATTGTGATTGGGCAAAAGCATGGTCGCGCCAAAATCCGCGTCCGAGAGGAACGTGCTGCTGTCTCTCCGGCCCACAAGGTTTCCACTCAATGTGAGTGCAAACTTTTGCCGCGCGTATCCCAGGTAAAAGCTTCCTGAATGCGGTGCACGATTGAAAGGCCTGTTCCCAACCAAAGGCGAGAAAGCCCCTATGGGGATATTAGGAAACGCCGGATTGAAGGAAGGAAAAGAATTGTCGCTGGAGAACGAGTGCTGCACAACAGCGTCAAGATAGGTATACGCTGCCCGCGCCATAAACCCATGCCCCAGATTGAATTCAAGAGCAGTCTCGCCGCCGAAGGAGCGGGTCGCAAGCGAATTGACTGAAGCGCCAAAGGGCAGATCTGCGACTACCACAGCGGGCACACCCAGTTGGAGCAACCCGCCCTGGCCTACGGATTCAATCTCATTGGTATAGCGGTTATAAAAAAAAGTGGCGGAGAGCTTGACCTTACCGTTCAAGGCAAGCTGTTCAACGCCGGCATCAAAGCTGCGCGAGCGAACTGCGCCAATCGGCTTGACATCGAACTGTGAGATCAGCTGCGGGCCATCCGGTAACTGCGATAAAACTCCAAAAAGAGAATTGTCACTGTTAAAAACAGACGGCTCTTCAATTCCCTGCCCATAATTGAACTTGAGCTTGGTCCCGCTCAATTTGCCGCTGGCGCTCGGACGAACAACATAGTAGGCCACTGAAGCCCGCGGGGTTACAGCCGTGCCGAAAATGGCATTCCTCTCTATTCCCAAACCCAGAGTCGCATAAAGACGGCTGAACAGGTTGCCGTGGACCTCTCCTGTATAGCTGAAGTTTGTCCGCTCAGTGGGAGCTGTGCTGCGCTCATTCTCATAGTGAAAGCCAAAAAGCGCGGTAAGGTGAGAATTAAAAGCATAGTCTGATTGAAAGTTGAGCGCATCGCGGTTATTCAGGATAAAAAACTGCTGCGGATACGTCCCGGCAAAATCCAGGATCGCCTGCCCCGTGGTGCTGAAACCGTTCGCGCCATGAATTGTAACCACGTTGCCCAGAAAATTCCCGGAAAAGGGATCAAGTATTCCTGTGGGAGATGGATTATCAAACTGCGAATTCTCACGCACAGCGCTGTAACGCAGCAGGTTGTGCCAGTGGGAAGTTGCCTGGTTCTGCAAGGTCGCGCCAATGAACGTGTTGGACTGCGCCTGGAAAGAGTCGTCTGCAATACCAAAAAAATCCACGGCATTGGGTACATCCACCTTGCCCACAACACGGCGGATTGTCACCCGCAAATCAGTGGAAGAGAGCGGAGTCCAGCCGAAGTTACCGGCATAGGTCACGTTATGGAAATCAGGACTCGGAGACGAGTTGCCGCCATCCAGGCGAGAGAATTCAGAAAAGTAATCGAGCTGCTTAAAAATTCCGCTCAGTGATGCGTCATTGTGCAGGCTGTTGAAATTTCCGGCGTCCAACGCATAACTGAATAACGGCAGGAAAGTCGTGCCCCTGGGAGTGGTCAAATTCACTACACCTGCCACAGCATCAGAGCCATACAACACGCTGTTGGGACCGCGCAGGACTTCCACCTGATCGATTCCGCTGGTAAAAACGCCGCCAAAATCCACGGTACCGCCAATCTGATCAATAGAAACGCCGTCGACCAATACTTTGTTCGCGCTACTCTCGCCCCCGCGGATAAAGAGCGACTCATTGATCCCCCGCTGTCCGTTTTGCAGCACCTGGACGCCGGGAACCTGACGCAACGGCTCCAGCGCCTCAAGTTTGTATTGAAATTGGTCTGACGGAATCACAGAAACAGACGCGCCCGTCTGTGTGTCTGGCAGATTTGTGCCGGTGGCGGAAACAACAATCTGCTGTGATACGCTACCGACTTTCAGCGTGATATCCACCGCCGGGTTGCTGCCGCTTCCCACGTAGATTGCTTCGCTTTGTTCTGATGTGAATGATGGGGCCGTGGTTTTTACCTGATAGCGTCCAGGCGCGAGCGGAGCAAATCGGTAGTTGCCTTCAGCATCCGTGGTAGTGGCAGCTGCGAGTTTCCCCTGGCGAAACAGCTGCACCTGTGCGCCGGGCACAATTGCTCCAAGCGGGTCCCTTACAGTGCCATGGATGCCGCCGTTAGCGGCCGTGGCGTATGGCGATAATGCTGTGAGTGCGAACGCCAGAACCAGGCTGGCGCAAAGAAATGATTTCATTGTTTTGAGACTCCTCCCACGGAAGTAGTCAATGGGAAACCGTTCCTGGCACGATGGGTGGCGGAAAGCTTGTTGCATGTGTCCATTCGGAACAAACTAAATAAGCACGAAGCAGAGTGCGGCTTTCAAAACGCTTGCGGAAAAACCAATCGAATCCAGCTCACGTTATCCGTACGAACCAACATCAGGTTGCATAAAAATGCAGCCAGTATGTCTGGAAAGCACGCGGAGCACGGACCCGGCCTGAGAACGATTCTCCGAAAACAAATGGGCCGAACCTCATACTGCAGACAGCTCTCCGGCCCTCCCTGCGCAGCCGGAAACGCCCAATGACGGGCATCTGGCCGGTCTCCTGACTTACGCCTCACCGAACTTGAAGCGCCTTCCCGGGGCTTCCCAGTGGCATGTTGCTCAAGTTCTCAGCGAATACAGTTGCGGGGCAGTGGCGGATTCTCACCGCGCTTCCCAATTCCAGATGGAAAGAGTTATAGATGACGAGCAGAGGTGGCGTCAAGCTGAGACGGGCAAATCTCACTTACAAAAATTCAGTCAGAGACTTTCCCTGCTGAAGCCTTCCTTAGCTGCTGCGGAGCCATTCCAAACGTGATTCCTGTCTCCACTTCCACAGGCTGGCCATTTACTTTGTATGGCTTAAATTCCCACTGTAGCAGCGCATCGATAATCGCCTTGGTTTGATCTGGGAACGCGCTGATAACGTGAACGTGCTTTACTTTGCCATATCTGTCGATCGTGAACCTGACGGGAACGGGATTAAATTTATGGGCAGAAAAGGTCGGCTCAACCCTCTGCAATACATTCTCTCCGCTGGCATAGCCCTTGATACATACTGGACTGCCGGGGCCTTCGAGCGATTGCATTTTATCTATGCCTTGAACCAGGCTTTCCAGCATTGCCGTATCGCGGCTGGTCAACATGAATTCAACGGTGTGGCAGCGGATTTCCGTGGTCAACACATACCAGTGCAATTCCGCCACGGGAGACATGTAATCCATGCGAATGAACGGGCGTCCGGCAATTTTCACCACATCCGGCGGCCGTTCAAGTTTGTAATCTGCGCTGAGCCGGTTTTTCTTGAATTCAACCGCTTCCACCAAGTTTTTGGCCGGCGCCAGCGTGAAAAACATATCTTGCGCGCTAATCAGGATGGACCCGCGATTTGGCCCGGTAAAGGTTTTGGCAGGCTCGATCTGCGCCAGCACGTAATAACCGCTGTCAGAGGGAGGCGGGCCAGCGTATTTCTGACGCCAGTCAGCAGGCAACGGATAAGAAAAGCCAAAATAGTTATTGTTGTAAACTTTTTCGGTAACAGTGCCGCCTTCCGGAATTGGCGTGGAAAAATCGCTTGCCGCCGGCATGGCTCCTTTCACCAGAATTCCACTGGGGACTTTCAAGGGAGCCGGATTATTAGAGAAGTCGCCTCCCTGCGGCGTTTGAGATTGCTCGTCACCATCGCTACCGGTCTGAGCTGAAGCTGACATGCAGAAGCAAAAACTTAGAAGAATTACACCCAGAAAAAATTTGTGCCGCACAGTTCACCCCTTTAGAAAACTGTCAAAAAAATTCCGCAAAACAATCGCGTAGAAAGCCAGCGATCTAAGCTTTCTCTCTTGTCATCGCACGTTGCAGACTCAACTTCAGAGCATCTCTGGTGGAGCTGTATTGCTCCTCCGACATTGTGCCGCGCGACCGTTCAGTCTCAAGCTGAAAGAGTTCGTCTTTTAACGCTTGCACCACCGGCATATTTTTGCTGCCAGGAGGTCTCGCACCTATTCGCTTCTGCCGCCGCCACAATGCGAATCCACCCCCGGCGATCGCCAATATCGTGAGCAAACTGACCGCCCAGGTATCTTTCTTGCGTTGATCGAGGTTGCGCTGATCAACGTTGCGTTGATCAACGTCACTCTGCGCATTGGCGGGAAGCTTGGAAGAATTACCTGCTGCCGCCGTGAGGGCCGCAGATGGCGGCAAAGCTTTGGCTAACGCAGTCTGCGGAGTGGCTGCGCCAACTCCGGAAACCTCAAATGCCGGCACTTCGCGTCTGACGCCACCGACCGCCTGTTCCACTTGAAGGCCTTTAACCACTCCGGGGCTGGTGAATGAATGTGGCCGCAGCGATTTGAACGCTATGGATGGCGGATGCATTACCGCGAAGCTTTGCACCGGGTAAGCCGGTTTCAGGTGCAAAGTTGTAACGCCGGAGCCAGGCAGATGATAGCTGAATTTAAAAAACGTATCGCCCGGGCGCAAAGGAAAGTCGACTGCATAGCTGCCTTGTTTCCCCGGAACAGGCATAGCCGCAAGGTTCACCCATATTCCCTGGGACCGCTTGGCCGTAAAGAAATCCAGCGTAGCTTCAAGCGGCAGAGAGATCTGGAAATTATGCGGTCCTGTTTGCGTCATTGGTGGCACAGAGCCGTTGGCGATGGAATACATCTCGGTAACCTTAAGCGTTGCGCCATCTGACTCGACTTGAGCAATGCCGAGCACGCCTTGCAATCCCTTGATTGCCGGCGTCGTGTCAAACACCTCAAGCTGAACCATGGACGCGCCAGTAAGCGTGTGGTCATAATTCACGCCTTGGTGCAGGACACGAAGCACGTATTGGGCCTCAGGATGCGCCAAATTCATAGAAAATGCGCCCTGTGTGTCAGTGCGCACGCGCGCTTCTTCCTGCATGCCTTCGCCCATGCGCAGCAATACCACGTCATCTCCCGCGGCTGGCCGTTGCGTTGTCTGATTGAGGACTTTGCCGGAGACGGTGTCAGCCGCGAATACCGCCACAGCAGACAGGCAGCAGAGAAAGATCACAATACTTTTAATTGCGAAATAACGATTCATGAGAACATCCGCTTAAGCACTTCTAAAAAAACAGCGCCAATACAAAACGACATTGCCAATGCATAGAAATATCCGGGCGAGACACTTTGGCGCCTCGCCCGAACTACCAACTAAATTCCCTACAGCGAACGCAGGAAGTTCAGAAGGTTTTGCTTTTGGGTGGCTGTGAGCGAATTGAAATTCGAGACCACAGTGTTAGCTTCCGAGCCCGTGCTGGCATGCGCGGAAATAGCGGTAAGCAGGTTAGCGGTGCGGCCATCGTGCAGGAAGAACCTGCGCTGTCCCAGGCCCCATAGCGGCGCCGTGCGGAATTGGTCTCCGCCTGCTCCGCCCTGGCTCACGTTGTCATTCAACCCGTTACCCATATGATGGACTTCCAGATCGCTGAACAAGTTTGCTGTTGCATTGCCCAGACTAGGCGTAATTCCAGAAGCCGCAGTGGTGAGCGCAGCCGTGTGGCAAGCCGTGCAACCAATGGAGCTAAACAGAGAACGGCCACTGCTAATGGAAGTTGCGCCGCCGGGAACCGTGGTGGATGGTGTCGGGGCAGCCGTCATGCGCATGAAGATGGCAAACTTCACCACGTCACTGGATGTGCCAAGGTTGTTGGCGTTGAAATGCGTGGTGTCTTCAGGCGTGCCGTTGATCTTGCAGTTTGCCGGCAGGCCGGTGACTCCACCTTCGCCAGGCAGCGGACGCTCCTGACCAAACGCTTCATTCGTTACGCCCTGCTCCACGTTGTAGGCTTCACCGGCAAAAATCACCAGTGACTTGTTCTGCGCCTTCCAGCCAAAGCGGGTAATTGTGCCGTCATTACCGCTGCGATTGAAAGAGCCGCTGGTTCCAAATGCACCGGCATTGGCGGCCGCGTTGTTCAACAGCGTTGTGTCGTCAATGTTCTCGATCAGACCTGCGCCAAATGTCGGCGTAGGAATGCGGAAGATCACATTGCCGGTGGCTACAGCTTGCGCAAAGCTGGGCTGGGTAAGGCTGCAAGTGCCTGCGTCCGTACGTCCGGTAATGGTAAATAGATCTTCCACGCCGCCGTTAGGATTATTCACGTCAGGATTTCCCGCAGCATTGAAGAAGAACGGGAAACGCGCTTCACGCACCGGGCCCGCCGCCGTAATGAACGAGGGGATAGTGTTGCGTGCGCCGTCTGCCGTAGCGTCGGTCACTTGGGGGTTAGTGGCCGGACTGCTGCCGCCGACGGCAGGAGCTGCATGACAAAAAGCGCAGCTTCTGGAGTTGAAGCGCGGTCCAAGGCCCGCTCCAGCTTCAATGGTGCCGGAAACCGAATCGACTTCCCCGAAGGTATCAAGGGCATCGTTGAAGAATGCCAGACTACCAGCCGGGTTATTGGCCGCAACCGATGCCAATGGACCGCCAGCACCCGCGGCCCCAGCACGGACACCTGGATCCGTCTGTGCCAATGCCATGCCAGCAAACAAAAGTGTAAACAGGATAAGACTTACGAACGGGAATTTCCGCCTCGTCATTGCGAGTTCCTCCTAGATTTTGTGTGAAACGCTTTGCAGCGAGAACTCTGCCGTACTGCAGACGATTAGGACTTGTCTGCCAAAAGTGGACGGATGGGAAAATTCATGCACTTTTCAACCGGCAATTACAACGCCTGCGGGAAAGTGCGCACGAAACACATAACAACTCTCAAGAAATTGACAAATCAACACCCGCAGCAGCTTGCGAAAAGAAGTTGGGACGCGTTCCAATGCGGAACAGCAAATAGGGTGCGGGAATGAAGCACGTGCATGCGCTTACGTGCTGATCAAAAAACGCATACCCGCGTTTAGCGGATCACCCTGCACCTTTTTCCCAAAACCGATTCTTCGGTTGAACGTACGAATCCCGAAATAACAAGGGACATCCGCCCTCGTAGTGGCGAGACTCTATTAAAATTCAACAGCTGTTCTTGGGGTGAGAACCTTTACCGTACTGCAGACGATTAGAGATTGTCTGCCAAAAGGTGACGGGTACAACTCGGAGCAAATCTCTGAAATTACCTTGACATCCTGAAATGGCAAGCCAAGGCAGTGATGAAAGTTACAGCAACTTAGAAAGCGGTGTCAAGGAAAATTAAAACCTTTAAATCACCTCAAACCAGCACAGGAATATAGGGAGTATTGATCAGCGATTCAAAAAGGAAGCCAGGAAAGCAGTGAAGGGCATACCCGAACGTTCCAGAGGAGGCCATTTCTGCTTCCATACAAATGTACCGTGTCGAGCTCATTTTTACGTAGTGGTATCCAAATATTCAACAAAGCCAGAATGCCCAAAAGCCCGTAGAATCAAGCCTTTTAGCCCCTTACGGCAGACGTCCCAATTCGGGAGCCTCCTGAATTACCAAAGTGCCCGCTACCAGCAGCAATTTAGATTGACCTTGGGCTTGCATGAGGATAGAGTTTTGCGTGTAGCACCGGGGACGGAAGAATGTCTAATACCATGTTCGCTATCTGGATCGGTTTATCAGCTTCAATCCTGCTGCTGTTTGTTTACGCGGCGTTTTTGAACCTGCGGCGGAGACAGTCACAGGAAGTGGAACTGAGTGATTTAATGAGCTCATTCCTTCCAGTAAACGTGGAAGTTCTTTCTGACCTTATCAATCCCGCACAGCAACGCCATCTCCAGGAAACGTATGGCCCCGAAGAACTGCTCAGGATTTATCGCGAGCAGGTTGGGTTAACCATGGAGTGCCTGCGCCGGATGGCACACAACGCCGCTTTGCTGCAACAAGTGGGCTATGCCCAGTTGAGCAGCGGCAATCAACTGATTGCCTCATTGGCTCAGGAAATGGTGGATGCAGGCGTACACGTTCGCCTATATACATTTATGGGCTTGATTGTCTTGCAAATGCGGAATGCACTGCAGTGGATACCGTTGTTTTCAGCCGCCACTTGCGGCGATGTCCAGAATTTGGTCTCTGCAAGCCTATTGCCCGCTTATGCTCTGCTCAAAGATAAAGCTGACAACCTGACCTGCCTGAAGTTCAACAGCTTAAATGAATCGCTGGCGCAGAGCCTGTAAGGGCTTATTCCAAAAATTGTTGAGAGCGGAATGATCCTCTATCGTTTCCCTGGAGCGATAAAGTCCTTCAATGATCCTTCCCACTTTTTGGCTTTCTGCAATATTTCAGGCGAAACCGGCGGAGATGAACCAGTTGATACATTGACCGTCCAGAAGCAATAAATCCATACAATACAGGCGATATCATACGCGATTACTGGCAACCGGTTAAGCATCTGGCTCCTTTCCTGAGCATGGGAAAAAAATGCAACTGTGGCCAGTGAGGTCGACACGTCTAGACCTAATCCAAACGCAATACCAAATTCAACCTTCCGCCACTCCCTTCCCATTACGATCATCAGTGCTACGAAGAAGAACAGAATTGCAGCGCGCAGAAACTCATACATCCTGGCGGTTAGAAGAAGAATTCTCGAATGATTTGCATATAGTGCAACAACAATCACCACAATATTGACGATGATTGCCGCAGAAGGAAAGAGATAGCGGAAAAAACGGACTTTGTAGAATGCTGGAAAAAGGCGTTTTATAAAGAGCTCATAAGTTGCGAGGAATGCAAAAAAAACAAGAATAATATCCGATATCCAATACGTATAGGCGTAGACGACGTTGGGAGCGCGCGAAGCGACAAGACGGATAAGGCCGACAAGTTCTGTAACGATCACGTACCAAAAAAATAGTGGGAACTCTTTATATTGTCTGCGATATAGAATCACCGCTGCCAAAAAGACCAAACTTGGCAGGGAAAACCAATCAATGCAAACATTTATCCAATCGGGCATCCTGACGGCCAGCCTAAACTAGCTGCCCAAAAAGCACAAAACAAATTTAAGTAAAGTCTTCCAAATTTATAACCAAGGGTCAAAAATTCACGGGAGGCATAGGCCATTGGGCCGGATCCGCTAAAAATTCACGGGAGGCATAGGCCACTGGGCCGGGTCCGCTAAAAATTCACGGGAGGCATAGGCATTGGGCCGGGTCCGCTAAAATTCACGGGAGGCATAGGCATTGGGCCGGGTCCGCTAAAATTCACGGGAGGCATAGGCATTGGGCCGGGTCCGCTAAAATCGATTTGAGCATTCGAACTAATTCCGCTAAATAAAACCGCACCAAATACAATTGCGCGCATTGCGATCTTCATAAATCTGTTTCCTCCAATTTTGCCTTCTTCAGAAATTGCTTAAAAATTGCCAATAAGATTGCCACTAGACTACAGGAGAAATTAAAACATGCCACAACAATTACAAAGGGCAGCGGCCCTGCGCATTCACATGCTTTGAACTTGCGATCAACTGCGATTTATGTACTGTTGACGGGTGGCGATAGATCAAATCGTTAAAGAACATGAATTCAGGTACTTAGCTGACTTCGCTTTAGATTTTTATGGCGCTTGGCCCCATCGCTTGGGCCACCCTGTGCAAAAAAATTCATGTTCCGTTTTGGAACCTCTTCTAAGTGAAAACTTTTATCCCTAGGTACCGGTGACGAATTGTACCGAATGTGATAAGCCCCATTCCCCAATGATTGTGCGGCCAGGCTGGCCAGAAGAAACATTTCCCCCTTGAATTCACAGAAGCACTCGTATCGTATACCGAACATAACTCATCTATACGGCCCATAGGAAACACAGATTGCCGGGGAAAATACACTTTTCAACTTCCACCCGCTACTTCCCGAGCTCCGCCTCCAATGGCGGATGTTTGTGATGAAAATCAGTCGCATCCTGGTAAGCCTTTGCCAGCGACAGCATTTTTGCTTCGCCATAAAGCTGACCAAGAAAAGTCAGGCTCAACGGCGTTCCTGGGCCGCCCCCATCCACTTCGCCGTTTTCGTGCACACGCGGTTTTGGAGCATCGTCACCACGCAATCCGTTCGGCAAAATTAACGCCGGATGTCCGGTGAGATTTGTGATCAGCAGTTGGGTGCTGAATGTGGGCGCAACAATCACATCCACCTGATCAAACACTTTAGCTGCGAGTTCCATGGCTGTGGTGCGTGCGCGGTTTGCCTGGATGTATTCCACAGCCGGGATGAAGCGGGCACTGCGAAATGTATTGGGCCAGTCATCTTGCGTCTGCTGGGTCAGCAGCTTGTCTCGTCCACTGCGAGTCAGATCATCAAAAGCCGCCGCAGCCTCAGCCAGCAGAATACTACGCATGGCCTGATATGGATATTTTGGGAACTCCATGGGAATCAGGTTAACGCCCATGGCGCGCAGTTTGGCCAGAGCAGCTACGTCAAACTTGTGGTCGTACTCACGGCGCGCCAACCCGATAGCGCGATTGGCGGCATCATCATCCCGCTTTTTCTTTTCTTCCGCGCTGAGTTCTTTTTCTTCCTTGGGAGCTTCTGGGGGTGGCGGTGAAAGTTCAAAATCGTCCTTCAAATATCCCACGCGCAATTTGCGCCAGTCGAGATTCGCGTCCCAGTTAAACGCCGCATTGTGCACGGTGCGATCATGGCCGTCAGGCCCATGAATCGCGGTGAGAACAATGGCGGTATCTTCCACCGCTCGACAGAGGGGGCCAAGTTTGTCCATGGTCCAGGAAAGCGCCATGGCGCCCGTGCGCGGCACAAATCCAAACGTAGGACGGAGACCGGTTGTGCCGCAGCGCGTTGACGGCGAGGAAATTGAGCCGAGCGTTTCTGAGCCAATCGCAAATGCCACGCAGCCCGCCGCCGTTGCTGAAGCCGATCCAGCGGACGAACCACTGGAGCCCTGCGCGGTATTCCAGGGATTGCGCGTCATGCCGCCAAACCATTTATCGCCCTGGGCCAGCGCGCCAAGCGTAAGTTTGGCCACCAGTACGGCCCCAGCTGCGTCCAGGCGTTTGACCACCGTTGCGTCTTCATCAAACTTCTGGTCTTCAAAGCCGCCTGCGCCCCAGGTAGTGCGATATCCCTTCACTGCCAGTAAATCTTTGGCGCCCCACGGCAAGCCGTGCAGCGGGCCCCGGTACTTCCCTGCTGCAATCTCATGATCAGCTTCTTTGGCCTGCGCAATGGCGCGCTCTTCTGTAAGCGTAATCACGAAATGCAGTATTGGGTCATAGCGCTTAAGCCGCGCAATATACATTTCCGTCAGCGCAACGGAAGAAACTTTCTTTGTACGCACCAGTTCGGCCAGCTGGCGGACGGAATAAAACGCTACATCCTCAATGTTCTTTGGCGCTGATGATGCTGCAGCACTGGGTGCGGCGGAAATTTTCATCGGACGCCGCTCGGTTTCAAACTTCATACCCGGAAGCACTGGATCAAAGATGACTGCGGGCGCAACTTCATTTTTGATATGCAGGGCATAGATAGCTTCAAATCCCTCGGTATAACTGTTGAGCCCTTCCAGCATCATGTCCTTGTATTCGTCTGCAATGTGGACATCGGCGACTGCCGCCGCATTGTCAATCATCTGGCGCGTGACTTTTCCTTTTTCCTCGGCCATGGCCCAGAGCACTCCGGGCAACAAAGTGGTGGCCAGTCCAAGACGGGAGCAAACGGCCAGAAAAGTCCTGCGCTCAAGCATTAGGGGGTCTCCAGTAACACTGAAATTGGATGGCCATTATAGCTGTAGCGTGGGTTTTGCAAAACGCATTTCATTTAGAATCACGACCATGAACGTGCTCTTCCAGCTTTTGTCTGAACAGGAAATTCCCTCTCTGCTGGAGATGATGCGAGACTTTTACGCCAATCAGGAGATGCGTTTTGACAAAGCTGCAGCCACGCTTGCGGTTAGCCATCTGCTTGCGAACCCAAAACAGGGGCAGATCTATCTGGCTTTTTGGGGCAGCGAGCTGGCTGGCTATTTCGTGCTGACATTCTGTTACAGCCTGGAGTTTCACGGGCGCTTTGGTTTGCTGGACGAAGTCTATCTGCGCGACGCCTACCGAGGCCAGAAGCTGGGCAAGTCGATCGTCGCTTTTGCTGAGGAGTTATGCAAAAAAGCTGGCATTGCGGCGTTGCGTCTTGAAGTTGGGCGGGAAAATCTGCCCGCACAATCACTCTATAAGACATCCGGCTTCAAAGCAGAAGAGCGCCACTTAATGACAAAATGGCTCTAGCCTACCCAGTGGGCAGCGGAAGAAATGCTTCTTTTCATATCTTGCTGGCATGATTTAAGCTTTTCAACTTCAGTATCTGTCCAGAAAATATCGCTTGTCCGGAGAAACCTATGAAAGTGCGCCTTACCGTTTTGCTCTCATTCATTGCGTTCGTAGCGATGGCCGTTCACGCCGCTGAGTATCCTGCCCCTACTCCCGGAAATTTCGTGGTGAAGGATTTTCAATTTAAGTCCGGCGAAAAGATGCCTGAGGTAAAACTGCACTATTACACGCTGGGAACGCCCCAAAAAGATTCCAGCGGCAAGGTGCGCAATGCGGTGTTGATCCTGCACGGCACGGGCGGAAGCGGCCGCCAGTTTCTCACTCCAAATTTTGGCGGCGTACTTTTTGGCCCCGGCCAGATCCTGGACGCCACAAAGTATTTCATCATCCTGCCGGACAACATTGGGCATGGCGAATCCAGCAAGCCCAGTGACGGCCTGCATATGCGCTTTCCGCATTACGAATATGACGACATGATCGAACTGCAATATCGCCTGCTCACGCAGGGTCTTGGCGTGAACCATCTCCGGCTGGTGATGGGCACTTCCATGGGTGGAATGCATAGCTGGCTCTGGGCAGAGCAGCACCCTGACTTCATGGACGCAGCCATGCCGCTGGCCAGCCAGCCGGTTGAAATCGCAGGCAGAAATCGCATGATGCGGCGCATGATTATGGACGCCATCCGGACCGATCCTGGATGGAACAATGGCGAATACAAGCAACAGCCGCATGGATTGGGCGCCGCGCTGGACGTTCTGCTGATTATGGGTAGCGCGCCGCTGATGATGCAAAGAGACGAGCCTACAAAAGACAAGGCCGATACGTATCTTGAAAACTTCGTCGCGTCGCACGAGAAAAATACTGACGCCAACGACATGATCTATTACTTTGACGCGTCAAGAAATTACAATCCTGAGCCGCAACTGGAAAAAATCACCGTCCCGCTCATGGCCGTAAACTCTGCTGACGATCAGATCAATCCGCCGGAACTGAAGATTATTGATCGCGATATTAAGCGCGTAAAAAATGGAGAATACGTGCTGTTGCCGATCACGGACCAGACTCGCGGCCATGGAACACACTCGTGGCCGGCGATCTGGGGCGACCATCTGGCCGATTTGCTGCAAAAATCGGCCCACTAGAGTGGGATTTGCGTTTAAGTATTGAGAGCGAACTTACGCGAAGCGTGGTTTCAACAACACGGGCTTCAATCCGCCGGAGAGCCGTTCCACTGTTTCTTCCAGCGTAACGTCAAAGCTGTGACCGCATTTGGGACAAACAATCTTCTGGACGCCGGAAGAGCGGCTGGAGGTGTTGCGCACGGGAAATGAGTCTCCGTACGGGCATTCTAGAAAAGTGATATCGCCTGCAGCCATGTTGCGCTCCTCGTCCGGCCGCAGACTTAGGTCTACAAAACCTGACGCTGATGACAATATCGGCCAGGAGAAACGTAACTCACAAGTTACGGTGGTTACGTTACCGTGCACAGTCAGGCACTCTGGCCTAATGCAAGCCGCCACTTGAAGAGGAAACTGTCGCAGAAGTTGTGCTTGTTTTTTTCCGTACCAAAATGGGAAGCCGTGGGAATAAGAAGTTGCCGCCCACGTCATCAATCACATTGATTTGGCATGTGTAGAGGCCGGGCTTGAGCTGGGCCAGCGGCACGTCAAACTGGAAGACTTCCGCTTTCCGGTCAGAAGCATTCAGTTGGCGCGCCTCAATCAGCGGAGTTTCAAACGCTTTGACCTTGCCATTGAAGAAGACAATGCTGGTCAGCAGATGAATGGGGTTCTTTACCGCTGCGGCCTTCTCTTTTGTATCGGTTGGCGGCCCAGGAGATTTATCTTTCGTGGGATCGTAAACCTCATAAAAGAAATATAGGTGCTGGTCCTGGGTAAATACATGCGCAATGTTCGGCACCAGCTCATTGCCGTCGCGCACCAGAGGGTTCTGCGTTTT
>DASXLK010000133.1:0-46807 GCA_036496365.1 Candidatus Angelobacter sp.
TCGTCCCAGAAAATGCCGTGCAAAACTGATTCTCATGCGCAAAATTGGCCGCAAAATGCATTTTTAGCGCTGCTGCGCCAGATTTTCACGCCAATCCGGTTTGACAATATGCCGTCCGCATAGGCACACTTAGAAATTCGCTGCTGCAGTGTGTTCGCCCAGGCCGTTTAAGACAATTTACCTAGTGAACCGCCCCATGACAAATCGGGTTTCTTACACGTTGGAATCAACCCTGGAAAGCGTCAATCAGGCTGAGCAAAAAGCATCAGAGGTTGCAGCTCGCGCGGGGTTTGCTGAAGACGAGCAGTATCAGGTGGCCATGGCAGTGCGGGAAGCGGCCGTGAATGCGGTGCTCCACGGCAATGCTTATGATCCGGGTAAGAGATTTATGGTGGCGTATGAAACCACCGGCGAAGCATTGGTGATCACGATTACCGATCAGGGCAAAGGGCTGGATGTGGAATCCCTGCCCGACCCGCTGGCCCCGGACAACCTGATGAAAGGCTCAGGCCGCGGAATTTTTCTGATTCGCGCTTTCATGGACGAAGTAAAGATCCGGAACACGAATCCAGGGACCGAAGTGACACTGATTAAACATACCGGCCGCAACGCGGCGAATGCCAAGGAGGAGGAAGCACAGTGAGCATGAAAGTTAGCAATCGGCAAGTGGACGGCGTCACCATTGTGGATATGAGCGGCCGCATTACCCTGGGAGAGGGCAGCGTGGTATTGCGTGACAGCATCCGCGACCTGGTGGGCAAAGGACAAAAGAAAATCCTGCTCAACCTGGGCGACGTCACATATATCGACAGTTCCGGCATTGGCGAACTGGTGAGCGCGTTTACCGCGGTGCGTCGTGAAGGCGGAGAACTGAAGCTGCTGAACCTGACCAAAAAAGTCCACGACCTGCTGCAGATCACCAAGCTTTATACCGTCTTTGATATTAAAGACGATGAAGCTGCGGCCATCCAATCATTCACTAAATAATCACCCAAAACGGCAGGTGAGTTTCGCACTCGCCTGCCGGCGGTATCCTCATGCCCAGAATCTCCAGAATTTCTCTATCGGAAGCATCTCCCGAAGTCAAAGAAATTTACGATGCGTTCATGAAGACGCGCGGGAACATTCCCAACATGTTCCGCACTGTGGCGCACCGGCCTGAGATTATGCGTACCATGGTGGCGCATTTTAAGGCCGTAATGGAAACCGGCACAGTTCCGGTAAAGCTGAAAGAGCTGTTGATTGTCCGCACCACGCAACTCAACCGCTGTGAATATTGACTGGCCTCTCACACCGTCTTGGCAAGGCGGCATGGCTGGTCGGACGATCAGATCAACGGCCTGGCTGACTTCGAACAGCGCACCGATTTTTCCGCCAAAGAAAAAACTGCGTTGCGGCTGGCCGAGCGCGTCACGCGCGATGCCCACACCGTCGACAATCAGCTATGGAATGAAGTGCGCCAACACTTTGATGAAGGCGAAGTAGTCGAACTGCTGGCCGCCATCGGGCTGTTTAACTATTTCAATCGCTTCAATGATGCGCTGGAGATGGAACCGACGAAATAGCGCTTCCGCGTGCTTTTATCCGCATTCTTTTCCAAGAAAACAAATTCTTCTTGTCGAATCTTTAGATTGCTTTAATCGTCACGTGCTTCCAGTCCGTTGGCAGATGGATTGCATTCATTCATCGCGATACGACAATTGCCCTGATGAAACCGGCAACCCTTGCCGATAGCACTGGAGTGAGAAGTTCGTATGGATTATTTGTAAACGAGGTATCTTAATGTCTGTAGCCGGAATATCAAGTACCAGCACATTTCAGCCCGATTACGCACAAATTAATTTCAAAAAAGCCAAAAGCGATTTTAGCCAGCTTGGCCAGGACCTTCAGTCCGGCAACTTAAGCCAGGCCCAGGCAGATTTTGCCACCCTGCAAAAAGACGCGCCCCAGGCCGGACAAAACACCAGCAACCCTATTGGACAGGACTTTAATACCCTGGCGCAAGCCTTGCAGTCTGGCAACTTGAGTCAGGCCCAGCAAGCGTTCACTTCCACACAGACTGACCTGCAACAAGCAGGCCAGGCCCATCACCATCATCACCACCACGGCGGTGGAGGCGGACAGAATTCTGCATCGTCAGCAGTCTCACAGGACTTTACCCAGCTAGGACAGGAATTGCAGTCGGGTGATCTGGCGTCCGCGCAAAAAACTTTCTCGTCGCTGCAAAATGATTTGCAGCAATACAGAAATAACTCGCAGAGCCTCACCCAGAACAGCTCTAATTCGTCCACTGCCAATGCCACCGCAACCGCTGCGGCGACTCTGGCGGCAACGTCAGTGCTCAGCGCAATCGCGTAACAAATCTTTTTGGGAAATTTACAGGATGGAACGAGCTTAGCGGGCTGGCGACTCGAATCGCCAACCCGCTATTTTTACTTTACTGAAATCTTGTCTTTGATTGCAGTGAACTGGTCCGGAGAAACCACGCCTCTGGTGCCAATCTCATCGCGCGTATGATACGGCCTGCCGGCAACAATGCGACCAGCCGTCTCCTCGTCGATTCCGGGCAGCGTCTGCAGTTGCGCCTTGTTTGCTTTGTTCACATTCACCGGCGGATCATCCGCCTGCAGCCCCTGCTTCACGCCTGCGGCAGCCGCCTTGGTTTGCCGCACGGCTTCCTTGGCATCTTTCTTCAACTCAACCGCGGCCACTTTGCTGCCTTCTTTAATCTGCTCCGTGGCTTTGGCTGCTTCCTGTTTGGTTTTTTCCGTGTCCTGGCTGCTGCACCCAGCAGCCAGCAGACAAGCACCGGCTAACGCGGCAATAAGAATCGCTTTCATGTTTATACATACCCCAGGAGGTAGAGAATCACCACAATCACCAAAATCAATCCCAGGCCGCCGCTTGGGCGATAGCCCCAGTTGCGGCTGTGCGGCCAAGCCGGCAACGCACCAAGCAACATCAACACCAGAATAACCACCAGAATCGTAATCATATGCCTCCACCGTCTCTAACTTGGAGTGTGAGATGCCGGTGGGAGTTGGCCAGAAAGCTGTCGGCAATCCCAATCAGCGGTCAGCATTCAGATAAATTCAATGTGAGCTGATACAACCCGGATGCGGGCCAAGATTTTAAAAGCCAAAAGCCAAAAGCCAAAAGCCAAAAGGCTGATTGCTGATTTGCTGAATGCTTCTTCCAAAAAATCAGCCGGAGAACTTGTCTCCGGCTGCGAGTGTGTTGATTTAGGAGAGAACTTTTATTTACGCTGTGCGGCGCGGACGAATACTCAAGTCGCGCACCTGCGCCATTAAACTGGAGCGCTGCATGGAATCGAGCTTGCCCAGATATTGCACCACCTCGGCAATGAACTCATCGTGCATCAGGTCGGCAATGTCATCTTCCAGCGAACGGTTTGCGCCCTTCAGCAAGTCCGCCATGGAAACTTCCAGCGCCGTGGCCAGCCGTTGCAATGAAGAAAGTGTGGGCATGGCTTTTTCATTTTCAATTTTTGAGACATAAGTACGCGGCACCTGCATGCGCAAGGCAAGCTGGCGTTGGCTCAGTCCAGACTTTTGCCGTAGCATACGGATGGACGAAGCAACCTGCAAATGAGAATGGTGGCCGTTTGTGGGTGCCTCAATGGGCACCTGGATTTCCAGGATTGGTTCGGGCTCGTCTTCGTCAAGCGAAGTACGGCATTTTCTGCAAAGATTGTTATTGGTCCGAAATTGGACAAGATGACAATGGTCGCAACGAACAACTTCCCGGGAATCAACCGGCGCTAGAGCTGTAGCCATGGATGATTTCGGAGTGCCAGAGCAGGCAGTTTCTCCAAAAATCTTGTACTGCTGGGAACCCCGAACAGACTTAGTTTCAATGATGAACTCAGGATTGTCAACAGTAAACTTAGGCAAAAACGGGAATTAGTGGTAGAAAATAGGGGAATAAATAGAGAAAACAGGTATAAAAACAGGATTAAACTATGGCAATGGAAACAATGGACCGGACACAAGCTTGGAATCTTCTTACTGAATATACCCAGTCAGAAAGCCTGCGCAAACACATGCTGGCCGTGGAAGCCTGCATGCGCGCCTATGCCCGCAAGTTCGGTGAGGACGAAAACAAATGGGGCATCACCGGACTGCTGCATGATTTTGACTATGAAAAATACCCCACGCCGGCGGAGCATCCGATTGTTGGCAACAAGATTCTGGAAGAGCGCGGCTATCCCGACGATGTGCGCCGCGCCATTATGTCCCATGCTGACTATAGCGGCGTAAAGCGCGAAAGCCGTATGGAAAAAGCGCTTTATGCCTGCGATGAGGTTTCCGGCTTCATTACCGCGTCGACGCTGGTCAAGCCGAGTAAGTCATTGGCAGACGTGGAAGCAAAATCCGTCCGCAAAAAGATGAAGGACAAAGCCTTCGCCCGCAGCGTGAATCGCGATGACATTATTAACGGCGCAGCGGATCTGGGTGTTGACCTGGAAGAGCATATCGCGTTTTGTATTGAAGCGATGAAAGGGATTGCAGGAGAGTTGGGGCTTTAACATTCCGAGCGCGGCGAGGAAACCCTACCGCCACTTATGCACTGAAGGTTTGAAGCGAGGCTTTAAAGAGCCAGCCGCGAATGCACGCAAATGAACACGAATCAGAAGTGTCTGCAAAAAGTAAAAAGCCAAGGCTTCCGGACCCTGGCTTTTTTGCAGTTTCGACGGATGAACCTGCTTACCAGTAGCAGTGTCCGAATCGCTGTTTGATATAGCTCGTGCGATTTAAATCAAAAAAATAAATTCGTCAGCTGGCCGCTGCCAGTTGGCCCAGCACATCACTCGAACGCGTGTCATGCTTCAGCTTGATGGTAACGTAGCGCTGCCTGAGGTCATGCAATTGGCGATCGTCAAAGCTCGCGCTGACAATGACGGTGGAAACATGATGCTGCGTGCAAAGCCACACCGCCTCATGAACGCTGAACGCTTCAACAATGGTGTTGCCACCCTTACGCAGATCGCGGCAAACGGAGTCAGGCGCACCGTGCGCGTCATGGGCATCGTGGGCCAAATAGACGAACGAAAGCAATTGCACATCTCCAGCAATACTGATTTTTGGTTAACGACTGTTTCATTTCAATCATGCGCGACCCAGGTTGAAAGCACATTGAAGCAGCATTAAAAACTCTAAAATTTGGCAATGGTTCAGGTTGAAAAACTGAATCATTGCTAAACACTGATACCACTAATCGCACGGAGCAAGGCGAGGAAACAAGACGCGCAGGCAATAACGCGACACAAAAAACAGGCCCTCCGAAGAAGGCCTGCCGGTTCTGAACCAATCGTTACTGTAAGAGCTTCGCTGCCGTATCCGCAAAGCTGTTTTCACCCATGCTACACGGATTGTCATTCAGTCCGTTGCGGAAGGTAGTAATAAAAGGGGCTGCAGTGTCAGGGCCGGTCTGGAACAAGCTGCTGAAGATGTGTCCCCAGGCCGCGGTCGGATTGCCGCCGAAATCGTTCCGGGTGCCGGGAATCAATCCACCGCCAAACTGCCAGCGGCAGAGGCCATCCGACGCACTGAAGCCGGTGGTATAGAACGGATAAAACTTCATACCCTGCGCAGGCACGGTGCAGCCAGCGCCGGTATTGATATCGCAATTGGGGTCGAAGGCTGGCATATCGGTCTCAAAGGCGACGGTATCAAAGTTTCGCAAACCGCCGTCAGGAGCAATGAAAAGCGGGCTGGTAAAACGGATGGGCTGCGGATGGAGTTGCTGGTCTCGCCTTACGTCGGCCAGCGTTCCCGGCCAATCGCGCACATACGATTGTCCGTCAAAATCAAGTTCGTCATTCGTGCAGCCGCCCACCTGGATGAAAGGAGGTCCGGGCAAGAACGGTCCGCCTGGAGAAAAGCAGAAGCCGTCGTCATCATCCAGCCCGGTTTTGCGATCTTGAATGCCGGGTACCAGACAGTTGAAGGTATTGGGATCAGCCAGGTCACAGAACTCAAAATGGCCAAGTTCATCTGACAGTGCTACGTTGCTGGTGCCGCCAGACCATGGTGTGCGCGTATGCAGGTTAGACGTGGCATACATGGGATGAAAATCATAAGGCGCAACATGGCAATGGGCCGCGTTCGGCTGAAACAGCACCTGCCCAAAACCATTGCGCGAACTGGACACCATGGAGCCAGTCTGTCCGTTGGCGAGGTCATTCAGAATTACTTCCAGACCGCCAGGCGTGTCGTGCAATATCACCAGGATTTGGTCGCCGGGGGCCATGGAAAGAACATTGGTTGCGTCAAAGTTATTGCGGCCAAAATTTACTCCCAGCGGATTGGCCGGAGTAAGCGGCACGCCATTTTGGGTGATCACGGCAAAGTTCACGGACTCTACGCCGACTGTGTTCTGGCAATCCACGTTGTTGACCGCGCCGGTGGCGCCGCTTTGGCCCAGGCTATCAATGTTGAGCGCTGCAAAATAATTGGTGGGATCAATCAATTGCGGCGTATCGATCCAGCCCGGAGGATAGAACTGCACCTCAAGAAACGCGGTGCCCGGATGCTTGCCGATAAAGCGCGGTGAATTTGGGTTGGCGCTGTCAAAAATGTTGTCGTCAGTATCTGGCTCACATTTCTTGGTGAACTCCGGATAGGACTCGCTATCGCAGATATTCATGCCCAGCCAGAAGGTCACATGCAGTTGAAAGTTAAATGTACCGCCGCCATCCTGTACCGGAGGCGTTGGAGGATCGAGCGGAAGCGTAAGCAGATAGACCGCGGAGTTTCCTGAGCCAGGAACGTTGGAATAAAAATTGATGGCCGGCTCGTCATGGCCAATATATTTTTCTCCGGCCTCGGTATGAAGATTTATCTCCCGGCAAAAGCCGAGGTCTGAGGTGCAGTTGAGTGCACTAAGTTTCCTGGGATTAGGCCGCGCGGTGGCCGTTTGTGTTATTGCTATTGTGCTAAAAGAAATGACGAGAAAGGTAAGGGCAGCGGAAAAGAAAAGCAGCTTTCGCATAAACTTACTCCTACAAGAAAAAACTTTCACATGCATAATTTCCGAAGGAGTAAATTGTAGATTGGAACCGTACTCATGCAAAAGTTTCTTTTGCTGCCCGGCTATGGTCCCTATTCATATCTTAATGCCACCATGGGGTCAACCTTGGTGGCGGATCTGGCTGGAATGTAACTGGCTGCCAGCGTCACAACCGTAAGCAGCCCCGTTACCAGCGCAAAGATCGCCGGGTCCCAGGAATGGATTCCGAAGAGCATGCTGCGCATGAGATAAGCAGCCAGCAAAGCCGCTGCAATCCCAATGGCTACGCCAGGCACAATCAGCCGCACGCCCTGCGTGAGCACCATGGTTAAGACGTTGCTGCGTTGCGCGCCCAGCGCCATGCGGATGCCAATCTCCTGCGTGCGCTGGCTTACGGAATAGGCAACCAGCCCGTAAAGCCCAATGGTTCCCAGCAGCAGCGCTAGTCCGGCAAAAACGCCTGCCAGCGTTGCCGGATAGCGATGGAGAAACGCCGCCGGCGAACGCTGGATGCGGTCTTCCATGGTTTGCACCTGGAAAATAACCGCGTCAGGATCTATGCTGTGGACCGCGCTCTGCACTTGAGCAATAACGGCCTCAGGCTTGGTGTTGGTTCGGACCAGCAAGTTAAAGAACATCCGCCCGTACGCTTCCATGGGCGTATAAATCGCCGGACGCGCGGGAATATCGAGCGGGCCTTCCTTCACGTCGCGTACCACGCCAATCACCTGGCGTGGTTTTTCTTTGTCTGAGTAGGTAAACCATATCTGCTGCTTCAGCGGATCAAGGCCGGGCATGAACTGGTCAGCCAGCGTTTTGTTGATAATCACGCGTTGCGGGCCGGTGGCGTTATCAGCCTCAGTAAACCAACTTCCTTGCAGCAGCTGTGCGCCCAGCGTCTGGAAATAATCGCGTGTAACGTCTCTACTGTTTGCTTCCCTGCCCTGCGGCAATTCTGAGGGCACTCCCACAATACGCAGGTTGCTGGTATTGCCGCCGCCGGATACCGGCAGAACACTGCTGCTGCCCACAGACTTTACGCCCGGAATGGCGCGGATAAGCTCAAACAGATTCTTCTGCGCCTGTATTTGCTCCGGATCTTTGGGATAACGCGATTGTGACAGCCCAATACCCATGCCCAGCAGGTTCTGCTGGTTGAATCCGGGATCCACGTTCAGCAACCGGACCAGGCTCTTCATCAGCAGTCCGGAACCGGCAAGCAGCACCGTGGCCAGCGCCACTTCACCAATCACCAGCGCAGAAGCAAAACGCCGCCATGCGGCTGAATGCGAACTGCGCGACCCATCCTTCAGCGCAGCCTGGACATTCGTTCTTGTGGCTTGCAGCGCCGGCGCCAGCGCAAATACCACGCCTACAATCGTTGCCAGCAGAAAAGTAAAAAGCAGAACGCTGCCGTCAATCGTCATGTGTTTCAAATACGGCATGGCATCAAGGCGGCCCTTGGGAATCATGGCCACAAATCCTTTGATCGTCCAATAAGCCACCACCAAACCCATCACTGCACCTGTGAAAGAAAGCAGCAGCCCTTCTGTGAGCATCAGCCCGATCAATCGCCCCTGGCTTGCGCCCAGCGCCGTTCGGATAGCCATTTCATTGCGCCGCGCCATGGATCTTGCCAGCAGCAGGTTGGCGACGTTGGCGCATGCGATCACCAGCAACAGCGCTACGGCGCCGAGCAGCACCAGCAAAATCGGCCGGATATTGCCGACAATCACTTCACTCAGCGGAATCACAATAGCCCGCAATTTTTCATTCGACTTCGGATATTGCTTCTCCAGCCTTTCGGCAATCACGTTCATGGCCGCAAGCGCGGTCTCACTTGACGTGCCTTGCTTCAACCGCCCTACCATGCCCAGCCAGTAAAGATTTCTGCGCTCCTTCAAAGCGCCCGAAGCTTGCAGCGGCAGCCACAGATCAGGATCACCCACGGGAGCAAAGTGAAAATCCTCGGGCAGCACGCCAATAATCGTGCTCGATTCGTCATCAATATTGAGCGTCTTCCCAATTACGCCTTTGCCGCCAAACTGCCGTTGCCACCAGCTATAGCTGATCAACACATAATGCGGCGCGGACGCCTGGTCCTCTCCCGCGCGAAAATCTCTTCCCAGCCCTGGTCGCACGCCCAGCGTCTGAAAAAAATTGTCCGTGACCACCGCCGACGACAGCAGCTCCGGCGATTTGCCGCCGCGCCACAGCACTTGGTTCCGTGAATATCCGGCCAGATTGTCAAATACCTGCTGCTGCTCACGCCAATCAAGAAAGTCAGGATAAGAAGAATCAAACTGCTCGTTTACGTCTGCCGAGCGCAGCCCGGCCACCCCCACCAGCCGCGACGCGTCCCGATACGGCAGTGGACGGATCAGGGCCGCGTCCACAAAAGTAAAGATAGCCACATTCGCAGCAATGCCCAGTACCAGCGTGATGAGCGCAATGGATGTAAAACGAGGCGCTTTGATCAAGGCACGCAGTTCATACCGGAGATCTTGAAGAATAGTTTCCATTGCGGCAGCTCCTGTGGCCGATAGAGGCAAACGCACCCAGCCATTGCAGATTACCTTGAGGCCTCAAAAAGGTTCCCAAAAAATCAAAAATACTTAGACTTGGGCATTTTATTTGGCGCGAGTATTAGACTTGAACTCCCTGGATAAGTTTTATGGGGGACTGAGCGCAAATAATCCGTGACCGGCTGCATCTTTTGCTTCATAGCCGAATCCATTCAATAGATCGATTGCACAGGAGAACAAATGCCGCTGGTTCGCATCGCAATACAGGAAGGCCAACACAAATCCCAACACGCGCAGATTGGCGATGCTGTCCACCGCGCCATGGTGGAAACCATCAACGTTCCGCCGCTGGACCGCTTTCAGATCATTACCGAGCACTCGCAGACTGATTTCGTCTTTGACGCCAGCTATCTCAACATTTCCCGTACGAATGCGCTGGTCGCAATTCAAATTACGCTGAACACCGGACGCACCACAGAGATGAAAAAGGCCTTGTATAAACGCATTGCAGAGCTTCTGCACCAGGAACTCCAGATACGCAAAGAAGACGTGATGATTAATCTGGTAGAAGTACCCAAAGAGAACTGGTCTTTCGGCAATGGCGAAGCGCAATACGCGACGTAAGAGCATAGCAATCGCCAGATATTTCCGGATACTTAGTGGTAAGTTCGGGTTCGTCATCCCGAAGGACGTCAGCGAGCAAGTGTTTCTCCAGCTTGCGAGTAGGGCCGAGGGGATCTTGTGCTTGGTTTTTAACTCATACTGCTGGAAACTCATTCGGCCAAAGCACCGGATCGAATGAGTTCCGCCAGCTTTGCAAAATCCTCGGCAAACACGCGGTCCTGCTCAATCCTGGGACTCACCTTCCGAATCGCCGCATGCGCCTTCTGCAATGGCACACTAGTTTTGCGCGGAGCCAGAAAATCCAATGCCTGGGCCGCGGCGCACGCTTCAATGGCCAGCACATTCGTGGTATTGGCCACAATCTTTTTCAGCTTGATCGCCGCCGTCATTCCCATGGAAACAAAATCTTCTTTATTGCCTGATGTCGTGATGGAGTCCACGGATGCAGGATGCGCGTAGACTTTGTTTTCGCTGGCCAGCGCCGCCGCCGTGACCTGCGGCATCATGAAACCTGAATTAATGCCCGCATCAGGCGCAAGGAATGGAGGCAAACCTTCATTCAGTGCGGGATTCACCAGCCGCTCAATTCTCCGCTCAGAGATTCCTGCCAGCGCAGACAGAACAATGGCCATGTAATCCAGCGCAAAAGCGAGAGGCTCGCCATGGAAATTGCCGCCGGAAATAATATCGCCTTCGGCATGGCCTTTTACAAAAACCAGCGGATTATCCACCGCCGAGTTCATCTCAATTTCAAACGTGCGCCGGCAAAATTCCAGCGTATCTCGCACCGCGCCATGGACCTGCGGAATGCAGCGCATGGAATATGCGTCCTGCACGCGCCCGCAATCTTTGTGCGACGCGCGAATCTCGCTTCCTGCAATCAGCCGTCGCAAGTTGGCCGCTACCTTCATCTGCCCCGCATGCGGACGCGCCGCGTGTATCCGCGCATCAAATGCGACATCAGTCCCTTGTAGCGCATCCAACGTCATCGCGCCCAATACGTCGGCTGTTTCCGCCAACGTTTCTGCAGCTAGAAGTGAAAGCATCCCCACCGCCAACATGGCCTGCGTGCCATTGATCAGGGAAATTGCCTCTTTGGCTTCCGGAATCAGCGGCGCAATGCCTGCTGCTTTCAACGCATCCACGGAAGGTCCGCGGCCATTACCAGCCCAGACATCGCCTTCGCCAATCATAACCAGCGCGAGGTGTGCCAGCGGAGCCAGGTCGCCGCTTGCGCCTACGCTCCCTTGTGACGGCACCACCGGGTGCACGCCCTTATTCAACATCGCGCAGATCAACTCAATCACCTGCGGCCTCACGCCGGAAAATCCTTTGGCCAAAGAATTGGCGCGCAACAACATCATGGCGCGCGTCTCTTCCTGGCTCAGCGGCTCACCCACTCCGGCTGAATGCGAGCGAATTAGATTGACCTGCAGTTGGCGGTTTTGCGCCGGTTGAATATGCACGTCGCTCAGCTTGCCTACGCCTGTATTGATGGCATACGCCACGCGGTTTTCACGCAGCAGCTTCTCCACCACCTCGCGCGCCGCGACAACCTTTTTGCGCGCGTCGGCGGACAAAGTTACAGGCTTGCGCTCATACACTACTTGGCGCAGGTCGTTGAAAGAGAGATCGTTCCCGTTAATTTCAATGGCAGTCATGAATTCTTTATCTGTTCGCGAAAGGCCTTCATATATTTTTCCGGCAGCGCGCGGCGCTTGAGTTTTTTGTCCACAATAATGTGCGTTGTCTCGCCCGTGGCCAGCAGCTTGCGGTCGGCTTCACGGAAAACCTCATAAGAAAAATGCAGCAGAGAAGAACGCACGTTCTTGATCTCCGTCCGCAACACAACCACATCATCATACTGGGCCGGCGACTTATAGCGCACCCGCAGATCAACCACGGGAATGTGGCAATCGTCCTGCTGTTCCATGTCGCTGTATTGAAAACCAAGCTGGCGCAGCAGCTCCACGCGTCCCACTTCAAACCAGATGACGAAATTGGAGTGATAGACCACGCCCATCTTGTCGGTCTCCGCGTAACGAACGCGCAATTTGGTCTCGCCGGCCGCGATGGTCATTTTGTCCACTGTGGTTTGCGCTTCTCCAGAAATGATGTAATGCCTTCTTTGAAGTCCGCCGTCTGCCTTATGCCCGCATTCTCTTTAATAGCATTCGTGAGCTGCCGGTCCAGTTGCTCTTTTGTATAGCTGGAAAGCAGCGCCTTGGTGGTGCGCAGCGATGCCGGACTGTTTTCCATCAGCTGCGCCGCAAGTTGCAGCGCGCGCGGCATAAGCTGCTCCGGCGACAGTATCTCGTTCACCAGCCCCAGCCGGTGCGCCTCTTCTGCGTCGAACAGCCGCCCGGTAAGCAGCAGATCGCGTGCCCGCTTCTCGCCTACATTCGCGATCAGATAACTGGAAACGATTCCGGGCACAAATCCGATCTTTACTTCGGTATAACCGAATTTGGCTTCCGGCACGGCCAGTGTAAAGTCGCACAATGTGGCCAGGCCGGTTCCCCCGGCGATGGCTGCGCCGTTTACGGCGGCAATCGTAGGCTTGGGAAAATCGTAAAGCGTCCGAAACAGAGACGCCATGGTTTCAGAGTCGACTACGTTCTGCTCGTGTGTGCGCCCGGTAAGTTGCTTGAGATTGTCCAGGTCCATGCCGGAGCAAAACGCTTTGCCCGCGCCTGTAAGTATGACAATTTGCGCGGCTGAACTTGCGGCCTGCTTGAGCGCAGAGATCAGATCGTCAATCAACTCATAGCTGATGGCGTTGCGCTTGTCTGGCCGATTGAGCGTGATGGTGGCGATGCTCTGGGCTTCAGAATAGAGAACTGTTTTGTAAGTCACCGAATATTTCCTTTTTCTTGTTTCGCTGACGCAATCATCTCAAAAAAATTCTGCTTGTTTAACGAAGCTCCCAGAAATGAGGCCCGCAAGTCATCGCCAAACCAGCAATATACCTTGATAATATCCTGATCAATCAGAGCAGAAGAGCTATTGCTCGCATCGCCCGCATACTCTATACACACGCCTGTCTGGCCAGCCATTGTGGCTGTTCTCTCACTCTCTTTGTGAAAAGGCCCTTCTGTGTTGAGAATAATAGGTCCAGTTCCTAATCTAATTTCAAGCGGTGAACGTATCCCGCCGGAATCAACAAAATCAACCATCATGGTTCCCGCTTTGACCTGATCACGCGGTGTGGGAAATAAACCTTGATACGCCAGCAATATCAAACCTCGTTGTGGTTTGATCTCTGCTGCACGGTAAGAAAGAGGAACCCACACCTGTATGCCGTTTGTTTCTGCATGAAAGCCATGTATAAGATGCCAACTCCAGTAAGGGGCTGTTCGCGAAAATGAAAGTGCAGCAAAGAGAATGAATAGCGGGATTCCATAGGAAACAAGAATCTTCCCGAAACGCTTCTTCACATTACCACCATGTACTTTTTCGCAATGTCCGCAGACATCTGCATGACTCCATCCAATGGCTTCTTCAATGGAACATCGGCGCCATGCTGTGCCAGCGCCTGCACTGCGATTTCCGTGGGAATGTTGCCAATCATTTCATCCTGAGCAAACGGACACCCCCCAAGTCCGCCAATCGCGGAATCAAAACGCCGGCAACCGGCTTCATAAGCGGCAATAATTTTGTCCGCTGCGCCCGCTTTGGTGCTGTGCAAATGCGCGCCAATTTCCAGATGATCAAAAGCTCCGATCACCGCTGAAATTACGTCTTTCACCTGCGCCGGTGTTGAGAGTCCCACCGTGTCGGCCAGAGAAATTTGCTTGATTCCCATGTCCGCCAGAATGCCCACGGCCTCAATCACCTCATCGGCGTTCCACAAATCGCCATAGGGATTGCCGAACGCCATCGATATATAGGCCACAACATTCAGCCCCGCCGCATCAGCCTTCAATTTGATCTGCTCCAGTTCGTCCGCGGCATCTTCCAACGTCTGGTTCTGGTTACGCTCCAGAAATGTGGGCGAGATGGAATAAGGAAAGCCCAGCGTTTGCACCGCCTCAGTGGCAATAGCCCGGTCCGCACCTTTCTGGTTCACCACAATGCCGATAATCTCCACATCATCCGGAGGATCAAGCTCTTTCAGAACTTTTTCTGAATCAGCCATCTGCGGAATCGCCTTGGGCGAGACAAACGATACGGCGTCAATGTGCTTGAATCCTGCTCCAATCAGCGCACGCAGATATTGGACTTTGGTGGCTGTGGGGATTTGGCCCTTAAGACCTTGCCATGCATCGCGGGGACATTCGATGATTTTTACCTCATTCGCCATAAGAAAAACCTACCACGGAGGCACGGAGACACGGAGAAATGCAAGATCATAAAACTTTTCGGATAATTCCATTACGCAAAACAGGAACATTAAAGTTAATGATGAAACCTACTGATTTCGACAACAGCCTCATATAAGTTAGCAACTGGGCCTCATGGATGGGAAGAACGCGGTCAATGCTCTTAAGTTCAAGAATGACTGTATCTGCAACAATCAGATCGAGACGATATCCGCAATCTAACGTAACGCCCTTATAAATTATAGGGACGAGCATTTGACTCTCGAATGCAAGCTCTCTGAGTCTAAATTCATGACACAAACATTCTTCGTAAACGCCTTCCAATAATCCTGGGCCAAGAGCTTTGTGAACTTCAATCGCTGCTCCAATAATTCTCTCTGTCAATTCCTCATGCTTTAGCTTTGTCGTTGCGCCTAAACCACTGTTTGCATTCATCTAACTTCTCTCTTCGTAATTGCCTAACTTTATTTGGTTTTTCTCCGTGCCTCCGTGTCTCCGTGGTGGGTTTTATGTTTGTAGCACTCCTACCTTAAACTCCCTCACCTCAGGATTCAGGCTTGCCGCCTCCAGTGCCGTGATCAGCGTCTGCCGTGTCTCGATCGGGTCAATAATCTTGTCGATCCATAATCTTGCCGCGCCGTAACGCGGATCGGTCTGGTGGTCGTAAGTAGCTTTGGTGGTGTCGAACAACTCTTTTCGTTCTGCTTCGCTCAGCTTTTTGCCGCCGCGTTCCAGCTGCTTGATCTTGATTTCCACCAGCGTTCCAGCGGCTGCCGCGCCGCTCATTACGGCATAGCGCGCTGAGGGCCAGGCAAAAACAAAGCGCGGATCATAGGCTTTGCCGCACATGGCATAATGCCCGGCTCCAAACGATCCGCCGATGATTACAGTAATCTTGGGCACCACGGAGTTCGCCACGGCATTCACCATTTTTGCGCCAGCTTTGATAATGCCGCTCCACTCAGCATCGCGGCCCACCATAAAGCCGTTTACGTCGTGCAGAAAAATCAGCGGAATCAAGTTCTGGTTGCAATCCATGATGAAGCGCGCGGCTTTCTCGGCGCTCTCGGTATAAATCACGCGGCCGAATTCGGTTCGCTTTGCGCCCGACGTGGGATCGGTCTGCTGTGCGGGCGACGCCTGATTAGCAACGATACCCACGGCAAATCCACCAATGCGCGCCAGCCCGCAGACCACGGTTTTGCCGTACTCGGCTTTGTATTCGTCAAACTTTCCGCCATCCACCACGCGAGCAATAATCTCTTTCACGTCATACGGCTTCATGCCATCCGCTTCAAAGATTCCATAAATTTCTTCCGCCGCGTAAGCCGGCGGCTCGGCCTTAATTCGGCTGAAAGGCGCTGCCGGCTTGTGCCCTAGTTTGCTTACCACAGAGCGGAGGCGTTCAAGACAAATTTGGTCATTGGCTTCGCGATAGTCAATTGTCCCGGCAATCTCAGCATGCATCTGCGCGCCGCCCAGCTCTTCTGCTGAGTATTTGGCTCCGATCGCGGCTTGCACCAGCGCCGGCCCGGCTAGAAATAGCCCGCTGCCTTTTGTCATTAATATGGTGTCACACATCACGGGCAGATAAGCACCGCCAGCCACGCACATGCCCATGATCGCCGTGATCTGCGGAATGCCCATGGCGGACATCACC
Source organism: Candidatus Angelobacter sp. (assembly GCA_036496365.1). GTDB lineage: Bacteria > Acidobacteriota > Terriglobia > Terriglobales > Acidobacteriaceae > Angelobacter. The sequence continues at coordinate 16,164 of DASXLK010000133.1, forward strand.
GCGTTATTGCGGAAGACGCGGCCAAAATCGTCCGTGTCCGGAAATACATCCTCCTGCAGCGGCAAAAACACGCCTGCGGAATCGACGAGATAAACCGTGGGGATATGGTTTTCAATGGCAATGTTCTGCGCGCGGATCACTTTCTTGGCCGTCATGGGAAAGAACGCGCCGGCTTTCACCGTGGCATCATTCACAATCAGCATGTAAAGCCGCCCATGAATGCGGCCAAGGCCGGTCACCACACCCGCCGACGGGGCGCCGCCCCATTCTTCATACATTTCGTATGCCGCGTAAAGACCAAGTTCAAAGAATTCGGTATCACGGTCGATCAGCAGGTTGATCCGCTCGCGCGCGGTCAGGCGTTTCTTGTTGTGCTGGGATTCAATCCCTTTCTCGCCACCGCCCAGACGAATTTTCTCTTCTTCATTGCGCACGGCCGCCACAAGCTCGGCCATGGCGCGCATGTTCTTTTCAAAGCGGGTGGAGGTTGCGTCGATTTTGCTGGGAAGCTTGGGTATCTGATCAGCCATAAGAGTTGGGCAAACTAATTAGATTAAATGAGGGGATGAAGAGGCGCAAACGAATGGGAAAAGTGTGGGCCAATTCAAGTTTTCTCCACTTTTTGTATCTCGCACGTAATAATTCATTGCCGAATGCGTCACCATAGCAAGCCCTCGTGATCGAAAAGGATATATGGTGTGAGTAGATCGCGAAAATGGAGGCCCGATGGCTGAACCTACAGCTCCGTATCCCAAACACCTTGATTGGCTGCGCTATCTCTCCGCACTCCTGCTCTTTCTCTATGGATCAGCCAAGGTGGTGACCAGGCAGTTTCACGTGCCCCCAGAGATGGCTTTACGACCGGTTGGATCGCTCAGCGGCTATGAGCTTGCCTGGTTCTATTACGCCCATTCCCATACCTATGAGATCATTCTTGGATTGATCGAACTTGCCGGGGCCACGTTGTTGTTATTCCGCAAGACCACGTTGCTGGGAGCGGCTCTGATGCTGCCAGTCATAACAAACATTTTCATGATCAACGTTTTTTATTTTATCGGCGTGGGCGCGCAGTGCACGTCAACTTTTATCCTTGCTTCCATGTTGGCCATCCTGTGGCACCACCGCCACGCTCTTGTGGGCGTGTTCTGGACCGATCAAGCCAGTGAACCGGCTACTGTGCGACGCTACCACCGGGGCATCGCAGCATTGGTTGTCTTACTGGTCATCACATCGCTGGGGCTCGCTTCGTGGCTCAGCGCCAGCTCCAAATTTTCAAAGTGATCCAACAGGTAGCGGGTTAATTCCAAGGTGGCCCTATCTGAAAAACTTACCGCAGAGGGACGAGAGTTGAACGGATTCCAGGATTAAAAGCGTTTCAACCGGCTACCTCATTACTATCTGGTAGATAAGGCGATTTTTCTATAATCGAGCTTCCACGCGCACACAGCATCGCAGCATGAATTGGATCTTCAGCAACCTTATCCACCAGCCCAATCCTCAACGCCTCATCTGCTTTCACCATCTCGGCCAGCAGAAACATTTGCAGCGCCCGGGCCTTGCCGATGAGCCGGGGTAAGCGCTGTGTGCCGCCCCATCCGGTCATCACACCTAGAGTTGCTCCGCGATGGCCAAACACCGCATTCGGGGCGGCAATGCGATAGTCGCACGCCAGTGCCAGATCCATGCCTCCGCCCATGCAGTAGCCGCGAATGGCGGCGATCACTGGAACAGGAAACTCATCTACGGCATTCATCAGCGCCTGCCCACAGCGCGAAAACTCAAAAGCTTCAGGTCCAGTGAGCCGCGAGATTTCATTCAGGTCAGCGCCAGCGGAAAAGAATTTTTCATTACCAGTAATGATGAGCACTTTAAGCGCGCCAGCATCTGCTTCCGCACTCAGTTGCAGAACAACCTCATGCAAAGCCGCAATGCAGACCCGGCTCAGTTTGTTTGTGCCATCGTGAGAAACAAGCTGAAGAATGGCGCAATCGCGCTCACGCTTCAAATCAAAACAGACAACATTGTGCTGGCTGGCGATCTCCGTGCCTCCGCGTCAATCGTGGATGTTTTCAGTAGAAATCGCTGCAGCTCAGAAAGAAGCCACAGGTTTTGCATAACATTTTGCAGCGAGATTCGCGCATCTGCGATCCGCAATTGGGGCAATAACTGGAAATATCCACCTTCTTTTGCGCCACTTGCGGCTCGGGCTGCGCCGCTGCCTGCATTTCCGTTCTGGAATCAGAAGAAGTGTTGTCTGCCATGGGCTTCATCCGCAGTGTAAACCCAAGGCAGGCCATTGCGCACCCTGAATTTCCCGGCAACAGCTCTGGCTTCCCATACATCTCACCAAAAGCGGACATTTATCACGCGCCTTAAGGACAGTCGACTCAAGTGAAAATTACCGTCTTTGGCCTGACCATCTCCTCATCCTGGGGCAACGGACATGCCACGCCCTACCGCGCGCTCATTCGTGCGCTGGACCGCCTGGGGCACCGCGTCCATTTCTTTGAGAAAGACGTCCCTTATTACAGTTCGCGGCGTGACTTTGATTCCTGCGATTACTGCGAACTCACGCTGTATCCGAACTGGGACACCATCCGTGACCGGGCGCTTACTACTGCTGCTGATTCTGACGTGGTGATTACCGCCAGCTTTCTCCCTGAAGGCCAGCGGATCAATGACGAGATTCTGGAGCTTGGCCGTCCGCTGCGGGTTTTTTACGATCTTGATACCCCGGTTACGCTCAAGAACCTGTGTCTGGGCGAAGTGGAGTATTTGGGCTGGAACCAGATTTCCGCCTTCGACCTGGTTCTTTCATTCACCGGCGGAAACGTAATCGCTGAACTTGAACAGGAGTATGGCGCTCACCTGGTGCGGCCGCTGTATGGCTGCGTTGACCCAGATGACTATCGGCGCGTGGAAGCCGTCTCAGAATTCCGCTGTGATCTGAGCTATATGGGTACCTACTCAGCCGATCGCCAGGCCAAGGTGGACGAATTGCTGCTGAAGCCTTCCCATTGTCATCCTGAGAAACAATTCCTGCTGGCAGGCTCTCTTTATCCCTGGCAATGGCATTGGCCGCAAAATGTCCGCCGTATTGAGCATATTGCTCCCGCCGATCATGCGCGCTTTTACTCATCTTCACGCATCACGCTCAACATTACGCGCGGAGAGATGGCAGCCAATGGCTGGTGCCCTTCTGGACGTTTCTTTGAAGCTGCCGCCTGCGGCACGCCCCTGATTACCGACGCATGGGAAGGCCTGGATTCTTTTTTCGATCTAGAAAGCGAGCTTCGCGTCGTAGCCAGTGCTGAGGAGGTTCAGCAAGCACTGCTCATGCCGGAGGCAGAGCTCCAAACAATGGCTTCTTATGCCCGCCAACGCACACTGGACGAACACACTGGCATGGTCCGCGCACGGCAGTTTCTTAACTATCTGGAAGAAGCGCGCTCCAATGTAAATGCATTCACACAGAAAGAGGTCGTACGATGATCGGAATCATACCTGCCGCTGGCGCGGGAGAGCGCATACAACCGCTGGGTTGCTCCAAGGAACTGCTGCCAGTTGGCTCGCGCATAGTCAGCGGCGTTGAACGGCCTAAAGCTGTTTCTGAATATCTGGTGGAGCGCATGATTGCTGCAGGGGCCACACAGATTTGTATGGTCATCTCAGCGGAAAAGACTGACATTGTCCGCTACTACGCAGAGCGCGACTTCGCCGCCGAAATCTTTTACGTAGTCCAGCAGCAGCCGTTAGGGCTTTGCGACGCGCTCTTTCGCGCAGAACCATTTGCGCGGCAGCATGACCAGGTTTTAATCGGCCTGCCAGATACAATCTGGTTCCCGGAAAATGCTTACATGCCTGCGCTTGCGCCCAGTGGTGCTGAGTGTAATCTTGTGCTCTTTCCGGTGGATAACCCCTCTGTCTTCGATTGCGTAATCTGTGACGACCTGGGCTATGTTCAGGAAGTTCAGGTCAAAAAGAAAGACGCTGCTTCACATTGGATATGGGGTGCAGTCACCATACAGGGTGAGGCGTTTCACCGGCTCAAGCTGTTGTGGGAATCGCGCCATCGCACGGACAAATATTTAGGTGAGTTGCTGAACGCGTCCATTGCTGCGGGAAATCCGGTACAAGGCAAGTTTTCCGGAGAGAGTTACATTGACGTAGGGACGATGGAGGGCTATCGCAACGCACAAGACTATCTCAGGGCCAATGCCCACACTCGCAGGGTGGCCTAGTCCTTTTGAGAAGACCAAACAAGAGAAGCCCACAAGCTTCTCCCTACCTTACATGCTGGCTTTAAGAATATCGCGTATTTCGCGATTGATCTTGGCACAATCCCGGCTGGCCTTATCGATCAAGTCAGCCCATTTTTTGGTTGTGTCATCCAGATTGGACTGGGCCAGCAGATAAGAAGCCTGCATGATCGTTTCCACTGAATTGCTCAGATCATGCGCCAGGGTGCGGAGCTTGGTATTGATTTCCGCGGGAATTTTCGCCGTTTCAGTCTTAGGTTGCGCGCTCATAAACCCTTTCCCATCTTGATTGCCGTCCAGAGACAAACCCCATCCTATGTGCCACGTGATCTTAGAAGCAAGTCTCTGTCTGTCCGTTGTCTCTCCATGCGGACATTTCCACAGGGTCCTTTAGGACGTGTCCTAGTTCCTTAACCTGTACTGCTCGGGCATTCTCCGTAGTTCTCTAGGGTAAATCATCGGGAAGAAAGTAGGGCTTCCGCTGATACGGATGAGAAATCCCTCAACATAGAATCCATCCCAACACTTGCTACAGAAAGCCAAAATTTTGTCGATAGTAGGGCTTATGAGTCGTCCCCCAGGCGGCTAAAGTCTGGGGGTATGTGTGCGAAAATTCGGGCTATGTATTATTCTTTTCATTGGGTTATCTTCTCTGCTGGCTTCCGCCGGAACAGCGTTCAAAGCCACCACAACGCTGGCAGCGGAAACCTCAAATAACACCAGCGCGGCGAACAGTTTTGCTACGCAGACCAATGGAAACATCGGGGCAACGAATATCAGTAAAGTTCCCACACGTAACCTGCTTTACTCTGGTTCCACCGCTAAAATTTATGCGCATTTCGTCCCATGGTTCGGCTTTGGCGACCATATGAACGTGGGCTACGTGTCAAGTGATACAGTGCAGGTTACGAAACAGGTCAATGACATGGTGAGCCGTGGGCTAGACGGAGCTGTGATTGACTGGTATGGCCGCGGCGAATCGAGCGCACATTTTCTTTCTTATGACCATGCGTCGCAAGCCTTCATGCATCAGGCTGAGCTTCACACGGGCTTCACTTTTGCCATTATGCATGACGCCGGCGCACTCAAAACCTGCGCCGCTACCGCCGGATGCGATGTAACTGCCACCCTGATCGCCGACCTTAACTATGTAAACGTCACCTATGCCGGCTCAACCGCTTATCTGCACTCAGGCGGACGCCCCGTCATCTACTTTTTTGGCCATGAAGCCTATGCCATTGACTGGACGCGCGTTACCGCCGGTGTAGCTGGCAATCCAATGTTTATTTTCCGCAATGGCAGCGGCTTTAGCCGGGCTGACAGCAGCGGCGCGTTTGCGTGGGCGGACCCGATCAACGTCTCTCCCACCAATCTGATGTCGCTTGCTTATTTAGATGGCTATTACAAGAGCGCGCTTGGCTCGTCCACAAAATATTCCACTGGGTCCGCCTATAAAGGCTTTAATGACACCCTGGCAGCCTGGGGATCTGATCGCATCATTGGCCAGCAATGCGGACAGACCTGGCTTGCCACCCTGGCGGATGCCGGCAAATACTACACGGCCACCAAGCAGATGCTGGGCATTCAACTTGTCACCTGGAACGACTACGAAGAAGGCACAGAGATTGAATCCGGCATCGACAATTGCGTAACCGTCTCCACTTCGGTGACTGGCACGGTGGTCTCCTGGGGCATTACTGGACAGATGAATACCGTGGACCACTTCAGCGTTTATGCATCGCAAGATGGCACAAACCTGATGTGGCTGGCGGATGAACCTACTACGGTGAAATCATTCGATCTGGCGCCGTTTGGCTTCAATGCCGGAAACTACACGATGTTTGTAAAGGCTGTCGGCAAGCCGTCAATGACGAACAAGATGTCTGCCGGAGTGCAACTGACGGTGGCAAACCAGCCGCCTTCCGCGGCTTTGAGCGTGAGCACGCCGCTGGGCAATGCACCCACCACTGGACCATTGGTTGCGCCAGTCACCGTCACGGCTTCGGCAGCAGCTTCGGTTGACGTTGACGGCAAGATTGTTGCAACCTCCCTTAGCTTTGGCGATGGAAGCGCCACAGTAAACGCAGTAAGCGCTTCGCACACTTTCACAAAGAATGGCACTTACACCATCACAGCAACGGTCACCGATAATTTGGGGGCTACATCAAGCAAAGCTGTCACCCTTGTGGTTGGCAGCGGCACAGCGCCTCTGGCTGCTGCAATTACCGCTACGCCAAACAGCGCTTATGCTCCCGCAACAATCAATGTAAGCGCGGCTGCTTCAACCGGGACAATCGCAAGCTCCGTGATCAGCTTTGGCGACGGAACCACCGCCAGCGGCCTTACAGCCTCACACAAATATCCTGGCCCTGGCGTTTACACGCTGACGGCAAAAGTTACCGGTACTTCCGGCGCAACTTCTTCCGCTACCACCACGGTAACAATCAAAGCTCCGGAAGTGATCGTTAGCAGCCCGGCCAGCGGCGCAAGCTTGTCTTCACAAGTGCATGTGGTTGCCGGCGGGTTCTCTGGCAATCCGGTTGCGGCAATGCAGATCTATGTTGACTCTGCCCTGGCTTACACGGCGAGTGCATCGAACCTGGACACAATACTCACATTGGCCAATGGTGCACATACGCTGATCGTCAAAGAATGGGATTCCACGGGACAAAACTCTTCCAAGACTTTGAACATTACCTCGACAAACCAGCTGCCAGTAGCCAAGCTGAGCGTTTCTTCCGGGTCGATCCTGGTTGGCGGATCGGTAGCGGCGTCCGCCACGGGATCGAGCGATCCGGATGGCTCAATTGCAAGCAGCCTTATTGATTTCGGCGATGGAAACACCGCCGAGGCAATCAGCGCTTCACATCAATACAAAACGGCCGGAACTTATACGGTGAGAGCCATTGTCACAGACAACATGGGAGCCTCTTCCACGGCGACCACGATTGTGGTGGTGAAGCCGCAATTTGTGACTATTACCAGCCCGACGGCCGCTTCCACTACATCCGCATCCGTGCTCGTTACCGGAACTGCTTCTTCCGGCTATGCGGTCACGGCGACGCAGGTTTACCTGGATGGCGTACTCAAAGCGCAGACGGCCAATGCAAAGGCCAACACAACGCTGACTCTATCCGTTGGAACTCACAAGATCACGGTTCAGGGATGGGACGCTTCAGGAGCAACGTTTAAATCGTCCGTCAATATCAAGAGATAAGCAGAGCGTTAGCTTTCCCAGACGAAGGCATCGAAGCGCCGCCGGGTTTCAAATCCTAACCGGCGGTAAAGCTCAACAGCCTTGCTGTTAGCTTCCGTAACGGTAAGACTCAGCCCAAGAAAGTTGCGTGTACGCAGCTCCTGCGTGCAGAGTCCAATAAGAGACTCGCCGATCCTGCGGCCACGATACTCCGGCAGCACGCAAACCTGGGTCACGTGACCCACATCTTCGCGAACGCGCGAGCACAGCAGCAGCCCAACAATAGAGCGCGTGGGCTTGTGCAGTGCGACGAACGATGCATGCCCGTCAAACACGCCACAGCCCGGGAAACGGACAATATTATTGAGAAAACGCAATGATCCATTCAGGCTGCGATATTGATCGTTGATATCGGAATCAATATGGCCGCGATAGGCCGTGGTAATTACGGAAGCGCCCGGCTGGAAATCCTGCTCCACCCAGCGGCGAAATTCGATGTCCGGCAACGCTGAAATATCCGGCCGCAGGCCATTGCGGAGCGGCAGCGTCATAAACAGTCTCGGGTATTGCTGGAAGCCCTCCGCCAGAAACGGCTCGCTCAATACGCCGGACTCATGCGGCAGAAGTTGTGCCTCAATGCGCTGTATTCCGGGCGATTGCTGCAAGGTGCCAATCACATGCGTGGCCAGCCGCTTTTCCACCGTGTCGCCTTCAATGCGGAGGGAATCGTCCGCGTAGAGATCGCCAATTACGCCCTTGCTGCCTTCGTAAACAAAAAACGCATACCCGCCAATGTGGCCGTCTTCCACCGCGGCATAGCCGGGCAGAATTTTGGAATCGATATAGCGGAGAATCATCTCGGCGGAGGGCCGGTAGTCCCAGGACATCATCTGCGCCCACAAGAGTGTTTCCTGCTCCAGTAAAGGACGCAGGTTTTGTGAGCTGAAATGCCTTAGGTCAAGAATCTCCACGCCAAAAGGATGTGTCCGGTGTGTCTCGATCGGGGTATGAAGGCCCATGAAACTTCTCACTGCCGCACTCAAATATTCCGGAAAATTGACGGCAAAACAAAGTCTAGCCCTGGACCATCAATTAATCAAAGCTTCAATAGTTCATGGAACCAAAACAGTAGGAACCCGTAGTGTCACTGCCTTTATTTTGGCTAAAGGTTCAGTTTCAAATTGAAACTTTAGCGGACGTTCATCGCGTAAGCGATGAATTGAAAGCAGACGGACCCATTACTTATTTTGCGGCGCTCACTAGAAAAAACTCCAGATGTTGCGGCGGGAAATCTCCCAGTGAAACAACTGTCCGCGAACCTACCTGTTTTTTGATCTCCGGATAACTGCCCTGGCGGCCAATTACAACATGCTGCCCCAGCGGGACCTCTGTACCACGAGGAACTTTAGGCGGCATATCAATGGGCCCATCCAGGCCATAATAAGCAATCGGCTGGTTCCGGTAAAAGTTTAGCCCGTAGGCAACATCTCTTTTGACGTGAAAAACGGCCACTGTACCATTCCCCTGCCCCAACTCCACCAGCCGGGCCTGCACAGCCCGCGCCGATAACGTTCGATCAATTGTGGGTGCAGCGAGACGCAACAGAAATGCCACGGACAGAATAACGGGAAACAGAGTCACAAAATGTAGTACCCGCACACCTTCACGGCGCACCATCAGCAGGACCATCACGGCAATCAGCGCTCCGGTCAGGACCATGCCAATTTGCAATGCATGCGGAGGCGGCTGCTTCGCAATGGCGAATGGAGCTATGAGTGCGCCAACCATCAAAAATGCACACACCAGCGCATGCAATGCAACCTTCACGCGGGAGATAGTTTTTGCGCGATAGAGATAATCTGCCGTGAGCAACGCTGCGGCCGGAATCGCCGGCAAGATGTAACCGGGAAGTTTCGCGCGAGAGATGCTGAAAAAAACAATGGGGACAATGATCCAGAGAAATAGAAAGCTCGATAGCCCGTCATTGGCGACCGAGTCTGCCTCAATGACATCTGTAATTTTTGGCCGCCATTCCCGGAATGCTCCATGCCCCGCGGCTACCAGGGCAGGCAGCACAAAAACCGTCCACGGCAGAGTCGCCAATAGGAAGACCGGGATGTAATACCAGAATGGCTGCGAATGTTGATAGAGGTTCGTTCCGAAACGCTCAAGATTGTGCTCAATAAAAAAGACCCGAAAGAATTGAGGGACTTTGTGCTGCACTGCCAGATACCACGGCAGCACGATGACAAAGAACAACGCAAAGCCCGGCAAGGAAAGACTGCGAAGAAAGATCTTGCCATCACGCCGCAGCACTGCATACGCGCCCACAATCAGCACAGCCAGCGCCGGTGCCACGGGCCCTTTGGCCAGGGCTCCGAAAGCCAGCAGCGCGTAGAAGAAAACCAACCATCGTTTCTTGCCCACCTGATGCCAGGTCCACCAGCACATCATGGCCAGAGCAAAAGGGGCGGATACCAGCATGTCAGTGGATGCGCCGCGGCCAAAACCAATCATGGCCGCAGACGACGCAGCAATCATGGCGGCATCCAGTTCGCTGGCAAAACGGAAACGCCGCATGAAAAAGAAAACCCCGAAAACCACCAGCGTGGCATTCACGGCTGCTGGAATGCGCGCTGCCCAGTCACTCACGCCAAAAAAGGCGTAGCTGCTCATCATCTTCTGGTAAAGCAATGCCGGCTTTTCCAGCCAGGGGACGCCGTTCAGCGTGGGGACGATCCAGTCATGGCGGGCAAACATTTCACGAGCGATCTGGGCATAACGTGGTTCGTCCGCCCCGAGCAGGCCAAACGTGCCGAGGCCAAAGAAGAAAAGGAAGCCGCACACGCCAAAGACCAATGCGAGCTGTACTGCCAGCAATTTGTTGCGATCATTCATGAGAGGGCATTTGTGAGAAACGCGGCACTAAGCCGAAAGCGAACGATTTGATTGTATAGCGTCAATCCTTGCCGGGCAGATGGCTTGGCAGATTGGGCAACCGTTGGCGCAGTTCACTCAAGACAAACCGCGTGGCCTTTTCCATTGGGCCTTCGGTGGCAAAGCCCCCGGCACATTCGTGGCCGCCGCCACCGAATTGCTCGGCAATTTGCGCCACGTTCACCGCACCTTTACTGCGTATGCTTACGCGCACTCGCTCATTTGCCATTTCACGAAAAAACACGGCCACTTCAACCCCGGCAATTCCCAGCGCGTAATTGACAAGGCCTTCGCAATCTTCATCAAGTGCGCCAAAGCGCTCCATGTCCTGCCGCGTAACGGACATCCATGTCATTGCGCCTTCATGCTCCAGCCGCGCCAGCGCCGCACCAAGCAGGCGCATCTTGGAGATCGGGCTGGCAAAGTAGACGTTCTGGGCAACCTGGCTGGGTTCAGCGCCGTGTTCCACCAGCACCTTGGCCAGTTCAAACGTACAGGCGTTGGTGGGCGAATAACAAAATGATCCGGTGTCAGTCAGCAATCCCGTATAAAGGCAGGTGGCAATCTCTGGCGTGAGCTTTACCTGCGCCGCCTGGGCCAGACGGAAAACCAGCTCCGCCGTGGCTGCGGCCGTGGAGTCAATCCAGTTGACATGGGCAAAAGGCTTGGAGCTGACATGATGATCAATGTTGATTAAGAATTGATTTTCCAGCCCTTCCAGGCGAGTGCGTTGAACGCTGTCACACTCCAGAATAATCGCGGCATCGTATTCGCCATTGCCGCGGGAAGAATGGATGATGGTTTCCGCTTGCGGCAGCGGTTTGTAAATCACCGGCACGGCGTCTCGCAGCACCACGTCGGCGCTTTTGCCCATCTTGCGCAGGACCTGGGCAAGGGCCAGCGTTGACCCAATGGCATCTCCATCCGGCCGCGCGTGCGACGTGACCAGAAAACGCCGCCGCTGTTTAATTTCCTGTAAGACCTCTGTGAGCTGGTCCATGGCCTCTATTTCTCGTTCTTAATTTTTCCCAGTCCCTTACTCTTCATTTCTTCTTACTTTTAGCCGTACGTTTTTTGATGCGTCCCAGAAGGTCGTCAATCCTGGTTCCATATTGCTGCGATTTATCCAGAACGAAATGCAGCTCCGGAATATGGCGAACCCCCATGCGCAGCAGCAACTCGCGTTTGATATAGCCCTTGGCCGCATTGATGGCCGTAATCGTCTGCTCCGCTTCGTCCTCGTCGCCTGCAACCTCAATATAGACGCGTGCGCTCTTGTTGTCCGGCGCCAGCATGATCTCCGTGACGGTGCACAGCGCAATGCGCGGATCGCCCAGCTCGCCTTCAATAATGACGCCGATCTCTTCCTTCAGCGTTTCGCCTACCCGTTCCCGATGGTGTTGTCTAGCCCGATGCTCCGGCATGGTTTTTACATCCCTGCGAAAAACCTATGAGAATACCAGAGAAAATGAGGGGATGGAAGCGGGATGGTGGAGTGGCGGATTGCCAGAATTGCCAACATTGCCAAAAGTGTCGATTTAAAAAACGAACCTTGCCACTGATGAACACGGATGACACGGGATCAGAACCGAATTAAGGATTGCCAAAATCGCCGGTATTGCCATAGTGACAAGTTGGAAACGGGTCACCACCAAACCATACTGAGCATACAAAGAAATACTTCAATCGCAAGCGCCAAGGCATTGAGAAAATCAAAAGCATGCCAGTAAGAATAGGCAAGACGAGTTTTAAATCGACAATTTTGGCAATGCCGGCGATTTTGGCAATTCTCCCTAATCGCCTTCCTGTTCGCCAAACGACGCGCTTTCCAGATAGTCAGTAAACGAATCCACTACCTCTGCGCCCAGATTGTTGGCCTGGCGGGTGGCGGCGTTCTCCACGTTGCGCATCAGGCCTTCCAGATAGTCGCGCGAGCCGGAGATGCTCACGATACCCAGCGTGGCCCGCTGCCAGAGCTCGGTCACGTCAATTTCAGCAATGGAGATATTGAAAGAATGGCGCAGGCGATCCTTGAGGCTGCGCACCACCTGGCGCTTGTCTTTAAGCGAGTGCGCTCCCTCAATGCGCAATTCCAGAGTGAGATAGGCGATGGGCATTTTATGCGGCGCTGAACCATGGCAACGCCTAGTCAAGCTATTTTACTGGCTTCGAGCCTTTACTTCTTCTGAAGTCAGCCCGTAGAGCGGCGGCGTGGCAATGCCCAGCAGGCCCAGGTAAACATACATCTGGGCCCGATGATGGACTTCATGCTCCACCATGGCTCGCAGCCATTTCCATACTGTGATGGACACATTGCCGGGAGTCACACATTTCTTCTGCAGATCTTCCGCAGTGAGCTTGCTGAAGATAGCCATGGATTCCTGATGCATCCGGTTAAAGAACGCAAGAACGTTTTCCGGTCCATCGGCCAGCTTCGTTCCATTTACTACTTCAGGGCCGTGGCCGGGATAACGGCTGGGCTTGAATTGAACATTTTCGGCATACATATAGCGCTCAATGGTCGCCAGATGACGGATGATATCGGCAAAGCTGAATTTGCCTTCAGCATAACGCCAGTCATATTTGTCAGGCGGAATGCAGGCAATCACTTTCAGCGTACGCTGGCGGACTTTCTCCCAGTAGTCGAGGTCCCAATAGGATTTATCGCGCCGGGCGGAGTTCTCATGGCTGGAAGATTCGCGATGGTCGCTTGTATGCATAATGTGATTTTTTAAAATGCGCTTCTATTGCAGGCTTGCCAGCTGTTGCCGGAATCCTTCAGTCTTGAATTTTTTCAGGCCGGCGGCGGCGAGCTGTTTGAGTTCGGCAAAACATTCGTCGTCAACGGAGGTAAAGTTGAAACAAGCCATGCCCTGCATGCGCTTCTTCAGAGCAGGAGACATGCCTTTGAGCAATTCAGGCGAGTAATAAACAGGCAAGAGATGGTAGCTGACGTAATTTTTGCCTGTCTTGATACCGGCAAAGTACAGCGGCTTTTTGCGATGTACGAGTCCCGGAACAACCGTATGGTAGTTGCCCGGCTTGTCTATCTGTGTGGCGATTTCACCCGAGAAAGACTCCAGCATTTTTCTTAGTGCGGAGAAGACCGCAGGAAAGTCAGGCTTGGCTTTTGGGGAAGCAGAAGATTTTTTAGCGGGAAGTTTTTTTGCGGAGGTGGTTTTAGCGGACGCAGTCTTGACGAGCGATTTTTTAAGCGCCGGCTTTTTTACGGATTTTGTTTTGCTGAGTTTGGACTTTGCAGTTTTGGCGGCTGGCATATCGGCAGCAGTATAGCTCGACATGCAACGACGTATCGAAAAAAATGAGGAGCGGTTTCCGGGCCGCTCCTCTGAGCGGACAATACCTTAATCGTGGTCATTCCCCTTGTTTTGGTCTTGATCGCGATCAGGCAAGGACATCATGTATTGGACTAAGTCACTTTTTTCGCCGGCCTGCAATCCAAGGTTTTTACATCCGTCGTAATGGTTCACTACGTCCAGCAATGTGGCGAACCGTCCATCGTGATAGAAGCCGCCCTTGGTGTGTGTCCACAGGCCATTGAGCGGCGTGGTGCGGTATTTGCCGTCTGGCGCGCGATTGGCCTGGAAATCATCCACGCAAACGTCAGCGGGCGCATGCATGTTCCAGCCGGAATCGGTCAACAGCGGCTGCATGTGGCAACTGCTGCATTGTGCTTTGCCATTGAAAAGCTCTTTGCCGCGCGCGGCAGCCTGCTTGTCAAAACTGTGCTCCGGCGGAGCTGGCGCGGGAAGAGAGAGTTGATAGAACTGCAGCGGGCCGAGCTTGGCTGTGATCTGATCGTCGGCATTAGTGACATGACCAAAATGGTTCTTGGCGGCCACGGGGAACTTTGCCGGATCGTCAAGACGCGAATCAGTGAAATTACCTTTGCCGTGCATTTCAAGATTTGCGACAAAAGCATTCCAGTACGGCACTGATCCCCATCCGGTATATGTATGCATGTTCACGCCAGCAAGACCAAACGCAGGAGGAATGAGCGTGGCCGCAGATCCGCCATCAGGACGAAACGCTTTGCCATCCATGAAGAGCTCGGCATCAAATTTTCCTGGCCCCCAACTGGCAAGCACGGTCTTGACCGTTGGTACATCCACGCCAAGTACATCCGCCACAGGTTGGAGATTGGGCGAAAGACCAATGATCGCGCCAACATTCAGGTCGCGATTGGCCCAGCCATCCAGACGATGGCCGATGCCCGGAGCAAAAGCGTTATCTACTGTGGAGTGACAGAGCGCGCACTGTATACCCATAGACTTGAGAGTGCCATCAGAATTAAAAAAGCCGGTTATGCCGATGACAGCATTTAGCTTCATCAACGCCAGCGTTGTAGCTGGATCATTCAGATCAACTTTGCCGGCTTTGATCTGCTGTACCAATGATTGTGGCAGCGCATCCTGGTCAACTTTAAGTCCCACGGCAAGAGCTGTTGCAGGCGAGACGCCTGGCCCGACGCCGCCGTGCTGGCTGCCTTCAATGGCGCGATGCAACTGGAGCGTGTCACCCCAGAAAGCCTGGTCGCCAAACGTGTCATTACGGAAGATATTCTTGCCTTGGCTGGCAAGGTCGTCATTTTTGTGGCCGCGGCCCTGTTCAGAGTAAAGAGAAAGAGCGCCGATTAACGCCAGCGCGAATGCGAGAAGGGGGAGTTTGATTTTTTTCACAGCATGGCCCTCGGGATCTTTGGTTACCGTTTGAAGTTGCTTCCAGAGGACCCCAAACGTCCTCTAGTACAGAGAGAGCTGTGAGAAGAAGTTTGGTTTCAGGAAAAAATAAAAATATTTCGTAATGCGATGGAATTTTGCCGGTCACAGCCTGGGAAGGACGGGAGCGGCGCAGCAGTTTCAGCAAGAATCGAGAATACCTGGGTTCGTAAGCGGTAGTAAAATTTCTCTTCGGAGGAGCGTATGCCAGCAACAAAGCGAGCAGCAAAGTCCGGTTTCGACGTTCATCCCAGCCTGGCCATGTATCACACCACGGTCGCAGCCATGAAACCAAAGACGGGCAAGAGCCTGGAAGAGTGGACAGCGCTGGTGAAGAAATCAGGACCAGCCACGGAAAAAGAACGCCGCGAGTGGCTGCAGACAAAGCACGGACTGGGAAGGAATTATGCCTCGTTCATCGCCGAGCAATCCGTGGGGAAAGGCAATGATGGATCAGAGGAAACCTATCTCAAGCAGGCAGACGAGTATGTGGAGAAAATGTATGGCGGCGCAAAAGAAGCCCTGCTCCCGATCTTTGAAGAGCTGATGGCGCTGGGACGCAAACAGGGGAACGATGTGAAGGTGTGTCCGTGCCAGACCATGGTGCCGCTGTATCGCAAACACGTTTTTGCGCAGATCAAGCCGAGCACAAACAGCCGCATTGACCTGGGACTGTCGCTGAAGGACACGAAAGTTCCAAAACGGCTCATTGATACTGGAGGATTTGCTAAAAAAGATCGCATCACACACAGGATAGAGATCACGTCGCTGAAAGATATCGACGCGGAAGTGAAGAAGTGGCTGAAGACGGCGTACGACATGGATGAGTAAGGTTGGATCGCCGTGATCGCGCGACATCGCACGTCATCGAAAAAACAAAACTTGCCGCTGATAAACACAGATGACGCAGATCAGCATTGCCAAAATCGCCGGAACTGCTAAAAGTGACGATTAAAAACCCAAAGCGTAAGTTTCGCGTGTTGAGTTCGGCGTAGTTTCTTTCGCAAGCTAGCAAGCCGCGAGGCCGACTAGCGTGCTGAGCGGCGTGCTGTAGGAGCATAGTGAAGGATTGCTAAAGGAAAAATCTCCAGCAGGGTGGAGCAGACAGGATAACGTCGCGAGCCCGACCACGCGGCGAGCGACGCGCTACAGGAGCATAAGCGTTGCAACAATGTAGAAAAATCTAAAGCGGGGTGGAGCGAGCTACGCTCGCGACATAAGAAAACGAAAAGGCCGCCCGGCAACGGAACGGCCTCTTCTTTCAAGGGAGAATAGTTCCAACGGAGTTCAAAGAAAAGCCATCAGAACTTTCTGGCGAAATCTTATTGGTCAGCGAAAGGCAGTGTCAAGGAATTTTTGGAGAATAAATAGCTTTGTTTTCAATAATTTAACAATGTCATCAACATCACTTATAAAATGACAAAAAATGTCATTTTGATGCCAAGGTTCCCTGTAAACGGTTTCCTTTTCAGGGACTTATAGGGTCACTTCAGGTCCAAACGGATGATCTCAGCCTCGTCTTTCCGCTTTAAAACCTGTTTTGGGAAGATCCGGCTGGTCAGAAGGCGGATGCCCCCAAAAGCAAAGCCAAAGACCACGGCGGCCAGCACGGCAATGACGCATACCAGGATCAGGGCAACAATAAATCCTGCAGTATTTTCCACCGGCTTGGGCTTGGTGGGCTGGTTCCACGTGATATCGGCGTCATAGTTCACGGATGCGAGTAGCGATTGCGCTTCGTCGGCAGGAATGTTGCCGCTCACTGCAACCAGAAAGGGGCCAGTGCGTTTGAAATAGAACGGCCCGTTTGAAAGTGCAGCACTTTGCATGGCAGCCATGCGCTCTTTGGCAATTTGCGGTGTGGGATAGCCAATCAGCGTGACGGCTGCTTCGCCTTGTGAGCTGCGATATTTGCCGAACGTAACTTCCGGACCTTTGCTGAAATCAATGAGTTGCGCAGGAATAGGCACGCCGAGCCGGGTAAGGGCTTCCGGACCAACAATGTAACGGCTGGTGTTCTGCAGCAAAGATTGTGAAGGCAAATTGCCGGGCAACGTGGGCAGAGTGCCAATATTGCCCTTGGGGCGCGGCAGGATGTCCGCCAGCGAACGCAGATCTGCCGCAGACATGGCGGTCAGATGTTCAACCGTAACGTCAACAAGAAGATTGCCTTTGAAAAATAAAATGCGCGCGTTGCTGGAAGCGCCCTGGTCGCCAATCTTCTCTACTTGCATTTGCGGCTGGACGTAATAAGTAAAAGCGCCAAAAGCGCCAGTGGCATCATTGAAGCGCGCAGCCCTGATTTGCATGGTGCGGCCGTTGCGAGTATAGGCAGCGGTCTCAACGTCAGTGAAGCCGTATTCTTTGAGAACGGGGGAATCCGTTGGATCTGCAACAACTGGGTCGCCGCTGGTCTTTACGGTTTGTTGCTCAACGCGCCAGCCGCTAAACGACTGCGGCAAAATCCCAGACGGGGCTTTGGCTTGTCCCAGGGCAAGGCCAGTAAGAGCGACAAGAAGAATGAAATAACTCAAGATGGATTTACAAAAGATGGAAAACATTTCTTATCACTTAGACACCAAAAACTTCTATAGGGATTCTAAACGGTTTGCGTCACAATCGCCCGAGCGGATGGCCCTCTGGTAACCACTTTGAGGTGAAAGCAGCGAGGAAAATCGGGTAAACTAGAGACAATGGCATCCATTCAGCGCAGGAAGAGTGTTACAGCAAAGATCGGCAACGTACGTGTGGGCGGCGATGTGCCCGTTGTGGTCCAATCCATGACTAATACTGACACGGCGGACGTGGCCTCCACCGTGCTACAAGTGGCGCAACTGGCCCGCGCAGGTTCAGAAATGGTCCGCGTAACGGTAAATAATGACGCTGCGGCTCAGGCTGTTCCGGCCATTGTGGAGCAATTGGCCACGCAGAACGTGCACGTTCCCATCATCGGCGACTTCCACTATAACGGGCACCTTCTTTTGAAGAAGTATCCTGAGTGCGCGCGGGCGCTGGCGAAGTACCGGATCAATCCGGGCAATGTAAGCGTGGGCCGCAAAAATGACGACAATTTCCGCGCGATGATTGAAGTCGCCATACAGAATGACAAGCCGGTACGCATTGGCGTGAACTGGGGCTCTCTGGACCAGCAGCTTCTTACCCGCATGATGGACGAGAATTCCCGCAGCGCCGCTCCGCTGGACGCCCGCGATGTAACCATGGAAGCGATGGTGGTGAGCGCGTTGAAATCCGCCGAACTGGCGGAAGAGTTTGGCCTGCCGCACAATTACATCATTCTTAGCGCCAAGGTCAGTGGCGTGCAGGATCTGATTGACGTGTATCGCAGCCTGGCCGGCCGCTGCGATTATCCTTTGCATCTTGGCCTGACAGAAGCCGGCATGGGCGCTAAAGGTATTGTGGGCAGCGCAGCGGGCTTGGCCGTGCTGTTGCAAGAAGGGATCGGCGATACCATTCGCGTTTCACTCACGCCGGCGCCGAATGGCAACCGATCAGAAGAGGTTTTTGTCGGCCAGCAGATTCTGCAGTCCATGGGGATTCGCAGCTTCACGCCGCAAGTCACAGCCTGCCCCGGCTGCGGACGCACTACCAGCACTTTCTTCCAGGAGATGGCTGAACAGATCCAGTCTTATCTCCGCACCAGCATGCCTGGATGGAAAGATATTTACCCCGGGGTGGAAGAACTCAAAGTAGCGGTGATGGGTTGCGTGGTCAACGGGCCTGGAGAATCCAAGCATGCCAACATTGGCATCTCACTGCCCGGCACCTTTGAAGAGCCCAAAGCTCCGGTATTTGTTGACGGACGGCTGATGACTACGCTAAAGGGCGACCACATTGTCGCCGAGTTCTTTGTGATTCTGAACGAATACGTACAGGCGCGTTACGGTTCAGGAAAAGCTGCAGAAGTAGTCCACGTCTAGAAAAAATCTAAAGAGATTTTTCACCGCGCGGTCACAAGCGGAATTGCCAGGCGGAGCTTAAACTTCACACCTCCGCCTCTTATACAGACATCAAACCGTAGCCAATCGCCAGCCATGCGCCAAAACCAACCACCACCATTGCAATCCGCACCATGGTGTTGTCAATTACGTTGTTCCATTTCGCATCCATAAATCCTCCAGAATTATTTCGTATTCTTCAGTGCTGCATCGTTTGACCTGTTTTGCAGCTCTTGGTTAGTAATACGTTGGCCACGAAATTAGGTTCCATCAAGTTGTAAAACTTTTTTTACAGGTTATTTGCCTGATTTTTGATAACCGCCTTCTGTCTTTTGGCGTCTTACGTGTGTTCATTCTTTTCTCTCTCACCCTGATAGGAGCAGGCAGAATGCAGGAGACGATGAACCAGCAGGCTTCTCTGTTGTAGCCAAACGCGCCAGTTGATTCATCGCCAACTGCTTTCTGCCAGCTCTCTCAGGGTGAATAAAATACCGTTTCAGCTCTGGCCAGCAGTTTCCCTTCTTTGCAACACCTCATCCAATTCCCAGCAAGCCAATCATTCCCAAGGCCATTCGGGAGTTGCTGATGCGTCTTCACAAATTTGGCGGACACTCTGAACCCGAAGCCAAAGTCATCCAGCAAATAGCTTCCCCCTGGAAGCTCGGCGGCCTTACTCTCTGGCAGTTGACCAAGCGTCTTTACCAGGAAGTGATTGAAGACGATGTGTTCACCCGGTCAGCGGCGCTGGCTTACTATTTTGTCTCCGCGCTGTTTCCCATGATCTTTTTCATGATGGCAATTTTGGGTTTCTTTGCCCGCAGCCATGATCTGCAAACTGGCTTGCTCAATTACATTGCGCGGTTCATACCCGGAGATGCCTTTAACCTGATCCGGAAGACACTGCAGGAAATTGCCATCAGCAGCTCCGGCTTGAAACTGGCATTGGGACTTACGCTAGCCATGTGGTCGGGATCAGGAGGCATCAGTTCCCTGATGGACGCCCTCAATCGCTGCTATCACGTAAAGGAGGCGCGCCCATGGTGGAAGAACCGGTTGATTTCGGTTGGCTTGACCGTAGGAATTTCAGCGCTCACGATTATGGCACTCATCATCATTCTTTATGGCGGCAATATTGCCAAATTCGTGGGATCAGAAATTGGGTTGAGTTCCGTTGCCGTGCTCGCGTGGCGTATTGTGCAGTGGCCCATTGCATTTCTTTTTGTGGTAGTGGCATTTGCGCTTCTCTATTACTGGGGGCCTGACGCTAAACAAAAATGGCAATGGATCACTCCAGGCTCCATGGTTGGCGTTGTGGTGTGGATCGGCGCATCCATGTTGTTCCGTGTTTATCTGCATTTCTTTGATAGTTACAGCAAAACTTATGGCTCACTGGGCGCAGTGATTGTGCTGCTTCTCTGGCTTTATATTTCCGGGCTGGCAATTTTGCTGGGCGGCGAGATCAATTCAGAAATCGAGAATGCCGCTGCTCGGATGGGACATCCTGAAGCCAAGAACGTGGGAGAAAAAGATGCCGGCGAAAAAGCTGCATGAGTCAGAATGCAGCATTTTCACCGGCTAATAGGTTCCCCTTGAATAAAAGCCAAATCCATCAACAATCAGGAAACAGATACTTTTTCTGCCGCAAGCTTCGGCGTCACGGGACATGGTGAAGTCGGTAACTCCATGGTGATAAGCAGGCCGCCGGTCACGTTTTCCGCGTGCACTGTGCCGCCATGCAATTTAACGGTTCGGTCGGCAATGGAAAGCCCTAACCCTACTCCACCGCTGGAGCGCTCACGCGCTTCACCTACGCGATAGAAAGGCTGAAAGATGTGCGCCAGTTCGGCCTCGGGAACTCCAGGGCCATGATCGCGCACTGTAAGCGTTGCCGTATCCAGCCGCACCGTGAGAGAAACCTCAACTGCTGTGCCTTCCGCGGTATAGCGGATAGCATTGCGGATTACATTTTCAATCCCGCTGCGTAAAAGCTCTGACGATCCGCGAACCCGGCAAGGCGAGAGCTGGAGCAATTTCACTTCTTTGTGATGCGGCTTCGCTTCGTAATTGGCGTCGTCAGTCACCAGTTGCACAATCTCTTCCAGCGCAACCGTCTCCGGGGGGACGCGCTCAGCGCCGCTTTCCAGGCGTGTAAGCGCCAGTAGTTGCCCAACCAAAGTATTTACACGCTCGGTTTCCAACTCAATTCTATCCAGCGCGGCGACCCCTTTATCGCTCACATTTTTGCGCGCCAGCTCCAGCGCCACAGTCAAACGGGCCAGAGGTGAGCGAAGTTCATGGGAGATGTCTGCCAGCAGTCGCTTTTGGGACGAGATCAGCGCGTCAATACGCTCCGCCATGTGGTCAAATTCGCGGCCCAGATCGGCCAGCTCATCACGGCGATTTCCCAATTGCGGTGTAACACGCACGTCCAGCTTCCCTTCTGCAAAAGATTGCACTACGGATTTCAGTTTCTTTACAGGGGAGGTCAAGTAAAGGGCTAACAAATAAGAGATCACGCCCGCCGCCACAATGCTGAGCGCAATGCCAAGAGTTGGCAGGCCTCGGGGCACATAAGGTTGACGCAATCGGCTCACAAAAATGTATGTTCTTCCGCTGGGCGCTACTACTAGCCGGCCCCAGGTGAGCCTGCCTAGCGAGGAAACCTGCGAGATGTGCTGCCGCGTCTGCTTGATCTCCGCCGCTACACTCGCCACTTCCGGTGAAGACTGCGCGATCAGCGGAGTACCATCGCCTTCAAACAAGGCAATCTCTGTTCCTGCTTCTTTCAGAGAGCGATTTAAATATTGCTCAAAAGATTGCGAGCCTTCGCTGTCATACACCTGGACCGCGGACTCAGCATAGAGATTCAGTGCCTCACCCAGAGCGCCGCGCCGCCGCTCTGGATTGGGATCGCTGGTGAAAGAAAACCACAGCATGATGTTCAGCGCGCCGATCATTGCGGCGGCAGCCAGCCAGAAACAGAAAAATATCTTCCAGAAGAGACTGCGATAGCGCACTTATTGCTCTCCCGGGAGAAGATAAACGTATCCGCTGCCACGAATCGCCTTCACGCGCTCCTGTTCGCCATCATAAGGGCCGAGCTTGCGCCGCAGATTGCTCACATGCACATCAATGCTGCGGTCCATGGCGGACATGGGCCTGCCCAGCGCAGCCTGTGTGAGGTCTTCACGGCTGATGATCTTTCCCGGATTGCGCAAAAAGGTAAAGAGCAGGTCGAATTCAGCGCCGGTAAGATTCACAGGCTTGCCATTGCAGGTAACGCTGCGCGAGTCAGGATGCAGATCAACGCCTGCCAGGTGCACAGGCTGTGAGGCCGCCGAAGGTCCTCCGGTGGTGGCGCGGCGCAAAATCGCACGCAGACGCGCAACCAGTTCGCGTGGGTTAAAAGGCTTGGCCAGGTAATCATCGGCGCCCAGTTCCAGCCCCAGGATTCTATCCAGCTCGCTGCCTCGCGCCGTCAACATAAGCACTGGCACCGCGCTCTTTTGCCGGAGCTGCTTGAGCACGTCCAGCCCGCTCATGCCCGGAAGCATCACGTCAAGCACCACGACGGAATATTGGTTGGTCAGCGCTTTATCCAGGCCGCCGGGGCCATCATGCGCCGCGTCAAGTTCGAATTGCTCGCTCTGGAGATATTCCTCCAGCAGCTTGCTCAATTCTGTATCGTCGTCAATTAAAAGGACTGAAACCATATCTGCCACCTTAAACCCTATATATATCAGCACGGGGTTAAGAAATGTGAAGGCATCATAAACGAATTTACAACTCATAACGCTTTTTGTTTTGGATTCGGGTTAATACTGGTGGCAGCCGTTGCTGGGGTCCCTAGAGCGCAGATGTGCCAGGGTAATGTTTGCTGCCGATTGGAAGGAGCAATTTCATGAGCAAGAAATTTTTGATTATTCCCGCGATTCTTATGGCCCTGGCGGCTGGTCTGGCGACATCGGCTTTAGCGCAACGTCCTGGCCACCACGGTGGCTGGATGCTGAAACGCATGGCCAAACAACTGAACCTGACGGATGCTCAACAGACGCAAATCAAGGGCATTATGGCAGGAGAAAAAACCAAGGTCCAACCCTTGAGGCAGCAGCTGCGCCAGAATGAGCAGGCGCAGAATGCAACCATCAACGGAACATTTGACGAGAACCAGGCCCGCGCCTTCGCCAGCAAACAAGCCCAGCTTATGACTGACTTGATGGTGGAGAAGCAGCGCACGCGGTCAGAAGTCTATGCCGTGCTAACTCCTGAGCAACGGCAGAAGGCGCAACAACTCATGCAGGAACGCCAGCAACGCAGGCAATCCCGCATGAAGCAGAATGCAGAGCAAACGCAGCAAGCACCAAAGTAGATCTCCTTCTCCTCCCTCCAGAGGTTGCGGGCGGCAGCGATGCCGCCCATTTTTTCGTTTACCAAAGCTTGCGGCACCGCTTAAAGCGCTCTACTCATTATTGATGGGCTGTTCATTGACGCGCTGCTCAGATTCCTGGAGAGAAAGACAGATGCCGTCCCAGCTTGAAGCAGTGTTGGCTGCCAGTTCTACCGTCTCATCTTGCGCGGGCTGCATCCTTTCAGCAGGCGCAGCCTGATTGTGACGTCCGTGGTTGCCACTAGCTTCTTTCACAAAGTCAGAAAGCTTGTCTGTGTTCACCTTTACCTGAATCACCACGGCTTCCGTCGGCTCAAAATTTACGACCAACAGCCTCATGTCTTTGCCTAGGTCCTGCGCATAAATGTAAGTCCGTTCACCGCTGTGCCGGTCATAAGACTGCACCATGGGTTGCCAGCCTGAGTCCATGGCCGCGCGTATGACCTGATCAAAACGAACATCCGAACCGCTGTTGGCAAACTGGCTGTTTTCAAAAATCGCGCCCTTAAAGCTTTTTACGCCGGCAAAGTGCGAAACTTTAAACGTGAACCCGGCCAGGCCCATAACAAAGCGATAATGGCGGTGCGTGTGATAGTTCGCCTCAATATGGTGAACAATCCTGCCAAAGTCATCTTTAGCAAAGGCCCGTTGCGGGGCTACAAAAAGAACCGCTGCGGCTGCGAGGCTAAGCACCGTCAGGGAAACCCTACTCTTCGTCATCGTCATGGCTGCCCTCCTTCTTCTGCTTGTCCTTTTGTTTGTCCTTGGAGTCATTTGAGCCTGGAGCGAAGTGATGCTCCAATGCTGCGATCTTGTCTACCGGGACTTCACCAACAATATTCACGATCGTAAGTTCCTTGGCTTCCGCTACCAGGATCGCCACGCCTTCAATACGCTCTCCAACTTTCAGCAGATAGATTTCGTCGTGCTCGTTGTGGCGTTTGTCATTGCTCTGGACGATCTTGGTCCAGCGCGGCCCGGCAAGCTGTGACCGAATCGCTTCAACGTCGGCCTTGCTGTATTGGCTGGCTTCGTCGAACTCAAAGCTCTTTACGTAAATCCCTTTGAGGTTTTTGACGATGGATTTGAGCTGCTGGGTATCCGGGTCGCCGTCATCTGCCTTTTCGATAATCTTCACGGCAAATTCCAGCAACGTTCCATCCAGCGTGACGTCAGTAACGCGGGCCGCTTTGTCGCTTAGTTTGTCCAGATTGTCGAGTTGCAGTTTTGCGCTCTGTCCAAATCCACGCGCAGAAAAACAGCAGAGAACCAGCCCTATAAAAATTCGTGCAAAAATTTTAGTAATACGGTTCATAAACGTTGTCTCCTGGTCTTGTCGTTACCTTCATCACTGCTGTCTGCGGCAAGCTGTGCGTGCTGCAAAACGTGGTTAAGCTTGGAGCGCGCAATCTCCAGCGCCATGATTGCCTGGTCTCTGGCTTTTTCCGCTTCTTTTAATTGCCGTTGGTTCTCTTCCGCAATCTTTATGTCTTCCCGGTGGCGATACTCCGCATACTGGTAACCGCCCACGCCAAAGGCCAACAGCAGAATAGCCACCACGGCAAAATTCCACGCCGGACGCAGCTTCCACCATGCCAGCAAAGCTCCGTTGGTCTTCTTCGGTCTTGCTGGCTGTGTATTGCCTTCAGCCTTGGCCTGGTTCACCCGCGCCATTACACGCTGGGTAAAACCACTGCCTGGGTCTTTGCGCTTAAGCGCCTTTTCCAGATCGTCTTCAGAAAAATGCATAACGTACCTCTCGAATCTTTCGCATGAGCCCTTTGCGCAGATCGGCCAATGAACGATGCAGCGTGCTCTTCACGGTGTTCACCGGCATTTCCAAAACTTCCGCAATCTCGGCCGGGCCAAGCCCTTCCTGAAAGCGCAGGATCACGACCATCCTTTGCCTCTCCGGCAGTTTGGCCACGCTCTGCTGCAATCGCTCCAATAACAGCGGGTCATTTATCTGCGACTGCGCGGGCGCACTGGGCTCCGGCGCGTCTTCCAGTGCCTGCTCCCGGCGACGAATCTTTTTACGTCCCTGATCAATGCAGCGGTTGGCCGTGACCCGCCGCAACCAATACGTGAGGTGCGCCGAAGACTCAATGCGATCCAGGCTCTGGTACAGCTCCAGAAAAACTTCTTGCGCCAGGTCTTCCGCCAGCGCTCGGTCACGCAGAAAGTGATAGGCGATACTGAACACCATGCCCTGATGCTGCTGGACCAGTTCGGCAAAGGCCTCTTGGTCCCCCTGGGCTGACTGTGCCAGCGCCACGGTGAGCCTATCGTTTTCGAATCCGGCAGTGTGTTCCAAATGCCCTCTCTTGAACAGTTATACGTAGCTCGGGCAATTTCGGGTGCAAGTTTCTTGTTAAGCTTTCTTGCTAAGCTAAAGACAAGCTAAAGAATCAGGAGGTTAGGCATGGCCGACGGGTCTTTTGAAGCGGCGTTTCTGGATGAAGTCCGCCGCAGTTTCCGGGGATATAAGCGGCTGGCGGATGGCGGGCTGGCCCAACTGAGTGATCAGGACTTCTTTCACACGCCAGACCCTGAGTCCAACTGCCCAGCTCAGCTTGTAAAGCATATGGCTGGCAATCTGCGCTCCCGCTGGACTGACTTTCTTACCACAGACGGCGAGAAACCGGATCGCAATCGCGACCAGGAATTTGTGTTGACGCCTGTCGATACTCGCGCCGACCTGATGCGTCGCTGGGAAGAGAGCTTTAAGATTATTTTTGACAATATTGCTGCGCTCAAGCCAGAAGACTTTAGCCGGACAGTAACGATCCGCGGTGAACCTCACACTATTTTGCAGGCCATCAACCGCAGCCTGATGCATACCGCTTATCATGTGGGACAGATACTCTATGTCGGGAAGCATCTGCGCGGTGCGGAATGGACCATGCTGAGCATTCCCAAGGGCAAATCAGAAGAGTTCAATTCAATGAAGCCTGAGGATCGCAAGGTGAGACTGCCAAATAGGCCTTAAGGCTGGTCTATCCCCGACAGCGGAGCCATTAAATTTTCAACGATTTGGGAATCCTGCTTCACAATCTCGATCAACGGTTTGCGAAGGGGCTCCAGTGTGCCGTCTGGGTAATAAACTGCGCCTCCGCCGGTGGCAAGCCCGATGCCCCGCGTATCTGCCTGAGATAGATTTACCAGAGCACGCAGGTCCCACCAGTCATTTTTCTCATCGTGCGCGCCAACATAGAACGGAGCAAAACGGAACATGGAAATTTGTTTTGGCTGATTTGCATTACTCAAAGTTCCCAGCCCAAACTGGATCGCTCCGGCCGAAACCCCAATCAGCACAGCACCATCATAGCGCTTGCGCGGAATCAGGTTGTTAAGCCCATTCTGCTCGAACACCTGCCAACCGCGCTCCACGTCGCCGCCGGAAAGAAGAATCAGGTCGGCCTCTTCCATAAATAACATGTCTTCTCGCGAAGGCTGTGAAGGAACCATTCGGCAATTGGTTATTCCCATCCCCTCCATTGCACCAACAAACAGGTTGTAGAACTCCAGTTGATCATCGTTTGCGGCTCCAATGTAAGCTGCCTTGGGATCCACCGTTCCCAGGTCTGCACGAATTCTCTCCGCCAAAGAGCCGCCGTCACTCTTCCAAAAAAGAAGCTGGCTATCCGCCAATAAATAAAGTGGCTTGATCATGTGGTTTCAGCGTGATGCTCATCCAAGAGCGAAATTATATAAGCTTCAGGCAGGCACAAGAAGCTTGACGCCGCCATCAGAAAGAGGATGATATCTATTCCGCGACAGGACGCGGCCTGACCTTTGCCTCAACCGGATACAAAAGAAAACAAGCTCGTCCGCGGACTCTCACTCACTGACTCCATTCTGCTGCTGGCGGGCGGAATCATTGGCTCAGGCATATTCCTCACAGCGAAAGATGTGGCCCTGAACACGCGCGCACCGTGGCTCTTTCTCTTTGTCTGGATCATCGGCATGGGCATGGCGCTGTTGGCGTGCTTCGCGTTTGCTGAGTTGGGAGCCATGTTTCCCAGCGCAGGCGGACAATACGTTTACATGCGCGAAGCTTACGGTGACGCCGCCGGCTTTCTCTATGGCTGGATGTATTTCACGGTAAGCGCCACCGGTACGGTAGCCGCTCTGGCGGTGGGATTTGCCACTTATCTGGGCCAGACTTTTCCGGCGTTGCGGGCGGAGCAGGTTGTCCTCTCGCTTCGGTTTGTGGATGTCACGCGAGGCCACCTTATCGCGCTGGCTGCCATTGCGCTGCAAACATTGATCAATATTTTTGGCGTGAAAAAAGGCGCGGTGCTGCAGAACATTGCTACATGGGCCAAGTTCGCGGCCGTGGCAGTTTTTGTTTTGGGCGGTCTGTTGCTGGGGCGCGGATCATGGAGCCACTTTCAGCACGCGCTTCCGGCTGCACCCGGCTCGGCTTCATTGGTGACGGGAATTGGCATAGCTCTGATCGCCGTTTTCTGGGCCTACGATGGCTGGGTCTATGTAACGTTTGTTGCCGGCGAGGTAAAAGATCCTCAGCGCAATTTGCCTCGCGCATTGATCTGGGGACTGGTGCTGGTGGGCGTGGTTTATATCGCCATTAACGCAGTTTATGTTTACGCATTGCCGATGAAAGAAATTGCCGCGCAGGAAGCTGTGGCCCAGACAGCGGCCGTCTCAATGTTTTCCAGCCGGGTAGCACCGTGGCTTTCACTCATGGTGGCGCTCTCATGCTTTGGCGCCATGGCTCCCTGCCTGATGAGCGGCGCGCGCGTCTATTACGCCATGGCGGAAGACGGCGTCTTCTTTCGTGCGCTGGCCAGGGTGCATCCGCGCTGGCATACGCCGGTGATGAGCCTGGTGCTGCAATCCATATGGTCCGCGGTGCTGGCGCTCAGCGGCAAATATGACGAACTTTTTACCTACGTAATGTTCATGATGGTGCTCAGCTATGTGCTGACCGTGGCGGGATTATTTGTGCTACGGCGCAAGCAGCCAGATACGCCGCGGCCTTATTTGTGCACCGGCTACCCGTGGGTGCCTGCGATTTATGTGGCGCTGGGCAGCTTGTGGGCCATCAATGCAGTCATCGCAGTGCCAAAAGCAACGCTGAAAGGCGCTGTGATTGTTGCCGTGGGCGTACCATTTTATTCTTACTGGAAAAAGCGGCGGAAGAATGCGGCAGTATAACGTCCGGTTCGGCGATAAAATTTTCAAGACAGCTTTTCAGGATTGCTTACCCTATGACACCCAGAAATAGATTTCAAAATTTTGACCTGGAATATTTTCAATCGCTCTATGAGCGGACGGTGGAGATCAACCTGGCCGATAGCTCTGTCCAGTGCGCCAATGTGAGCGATCTGATGGCCGGTGAAGATCCAAAACCGTTACTGGAATTGCCCCTTTACTATCCTGAGGTAAATGGGACTGGCGTGCTGCGCGAACGCATCGCAGCGCTTTATTCCAACGCGTCTGCGAAAAACGTTTTAGTAACAGTGGGCGCGGCGCAAGCCAACTGGATGGTATGCGACACACTGCTCGAGCCCGGCGATGAGGTGGTTGTTGTCTCGCCCGGCTACCGGCAGGTGTGGGGGTTGGCAAAAAATCTGGGCTGCCAAGTGAAAGAGGCGCAGCTATGCCCGGGCAATGGATGGCGGCTTGATCTGGATTTATTAGAGTCGCTGGTTACAGCCAAAACCAGGCTGGTTTCCATTGTGAATCCCAACAATCCAACGGGGAGCATTCTTTCTCACGCAGACATGCTGCGGATTGTGAACATTTGCCGGAAAGCCAGCGCATGGCTGCATGCCGACGAGGTCTATCGCGGGACAGAAATGAGTGACACCGAAATGAATGGCGGCGAAACGCCAAGTTTCTGGGGTATGTATGACCGCGCTATCTGCGTTAATAGTATGTCCAAAGCTTACGGGCTGGCAGGGCTGCGCATCGGCTGGGTGGTGGCTGCGCCGAAGATGATTGAAGAATTGTGGCGACGGCACGAATACGCCGTGATTGCCGCCTCGGGACCAAGCATGAAGCTGGCAGAGATCGCCTTGCAGCCGACAAAACGGCAAACACTTCTAGCAAGGCAGAAAAAATTTTCCCGCGAAGGCCATGCAATTCTGGAAGAGTGGGTGCGGAAGCAAGATGGCAGATTTTCAGTAAGCCCTGCGGTGGCAACATCCATTGCATTTGTGCAGTACCACTTTGATGTGCCATCCGTGGAGCTGGCCAATCATATCCGCGAGAAAGTTTCAGTGCTGGTGGCTCCGGGCGCTTACCTGGGAACGGAAAACCATCTGCGCATTACGGTGGGATACGAGCCGCAGAAAGTCAGGACCGCGCTGGAGAGAATCGGCTCTGCTGTAGCGGAGTTGGTGGGTACAGCAGCGCGGCGATAAAACCCCGTCTGCCGCGGATAAACAACTAAGCCTTGCGCCGCTCTTCCAGTTCTTCAGGTGTCTTTGGCCAATCCTGTTTTAGCAGGCGACTGAGAGAGCGGTCCGCCAGGAGCTTGCCAGTGGTTTGGCAGTGCGGACAATAGTTCGTCTCATTTGAAGCATAACGAATGCGCTGTACTTTTTCGCCGCAAGCAGGACAAGGTTTACCATAGCGCCCGTGAACAGCCATCTCTGGGCGAAATGCCGTGACCTTTTCAGGAAACTTTTTGCCTGACTCATTCCGCAAAGTGTCTGCCCACTGCGTTAGCGTTGCGCGCGTGGCGTCATAAAGCCGCTTGATCTGTTCTGGAGTCATGCGTTGCGTCAGCAGAACCGGCGAGAGCTGCGCGTGAAAGAGAATCTCATCTGAGTAAGCATTGCCGATTCCACTAAAAAGCCGCGGATCAGTCAACGAACGCTTGAGCGTGTGATTGGCTGAGGTAAGCACGGCGCTGAATTGCTCGAGCGTTGCGGCAAAAACGTCGATACCACCGGGATCGAGCGCGGTTAGTCCGGCTTCTCCGCTGACCAGATGCAGTGATGCGCGCTTGCGTGTGCCGGCTTCTGTAAGAGTAAGCGTGCCATTATCGAAGTCAAAAGCTGCGAGTGTGCGTCGGCCATCCGCGGTCTTCTTTTTTTCGCTCCAGTGCAGACGTCCCGCGATCATGAGGTGGAAGACGAGCCAGAAATCATTATCAAAGCCAAAAGCGATGCGCTTACCGATACGGCGCAGACCGGT
>DASXLK010000134.1:0-30712 GCA_036496365.1 Candidatus Angelobacter sp.
GCGAAGGAAAGATCGCGGTTCACGCGCAGGTCCTGGCCTTCAAACTTGTTCATCAGAATGGGCCAGTAAACGCCCTGGGATGGCTTCTGATTTAGTCCGTCATCATGAATGTCAGCCGCCACGCCAACCACTTCGCGCCAATCGTCGGTCGTGCCCACGCGTATGCGCTTGCCCAGGGCCGCGCCGGGCGAGCCCCAAAGCTCACGCGCCACATTTTCTGCCAGTATGGCAACGGGAGTTTTGTTGTAGACGTCAGTCCATGTGAAATCACGGCCTGCAACCAGCGGCGTGCCAATAGTCTTTAGAAAATCCGGCGAGATGAATTTGAACCGCCGCAGCGCGCCGATCTCTCCGGGACGATAGGTTTTGTCTTCTGCGAAGATGGGATCGAAACTGGTATTGCCATCCAACGGGATGCTGGTGGAAAGTCCCACTGAGGTAACGCCCGGCACAGCAGCCACCTTGCGCAGAATTTCTTCAAACCTGCGGGTGACATTGGCGTCGTCAGGCAGCTCCGCTTTGGGGATCGAGAGGTCAAACGCCTGGATGGTTTCCGGCGAGCTGAAGCCCGGCTGAACGTGAGTGAGCGCGACGAAGGTTCGCATCATAAGCCCGGAACAGATCAGCAGGACCAACGCCAGAGCAACTTGAAACACAACCAACGTGTTGCGTGTGCGATGCTGCTCCCGGCTCTGGCTTGCGCCGCGCGCGCCTTCACGCAGACCTGTGGCCACGCGCGCGCCGGCATACTTGAAAATAGGGATAGCGCCGAAGAGCAGGCTGGTCAAGATGGCCAGCACCAGAGTGAAGAGAAGCACCGTGCCATCCATGCCAATTTCATTTACGCGCGGCAGGCCTCTGGGGGCCATGGTTACCAGCAGACGCAGAGCGCCGTAAGCAATGCCCAGTCCGAGCAGGCTGCCGAGCGTGCCCAGCACCATGCTCTCAAATAAAAGTTCAGAGGCAATGCGGCTCCAGCCAGCGCCCAGCGCCGTGCGGATAGCCAGTTCCTGTCGCCGCCCTTCCACGCGCACCAGCACAAGATTGGCAACATTGGCGCAGGCAATAAGAAGCACCATGCCAATGGAGGCCATTAAAATCCAGAGCAGCTTGCCCACGTCGCCGATCACGCGGCTTTTAAGCGGCTTGATGCTGGGGGCAAAATGCGCGTCTTCAAACATCTTTAAGCTAAAGCCCGGAGGCGGAGGAAAGCTCTGGCCCACGATTGGAATGAGGTGCGCAACATCCGTGATGGCCTGCTCAATGGTGACGCCCGGTTTGAGCCGGGCCACCGTCATATAACTGAAATTGCCCAGATAAGTCTTGGTGCGGTCAAATTGAAACGGCGTGAGCAGCGCAGGATCTTCCGTATCAAGGATGTGAAAATTTTTCGGCATCACGCCGATGATCTGCCGCGGCTTGCCATCCAGCTTGATGGTCTGGCCAATAATATTTCGGTCGCCGCCAAATTTGTGCTGCCAGTAACCGTAAAGAAGGACCGTTGTGTCAGGATTGCCGGGCGTGTCGTCCTGCCGGGTGAAACCGCGGCCGAGCATGGGCGGGATGCCAAAAATGGAAATCATGCCGTCTGTCATGCGAAACGCACGCACCTGCTCCGGCTCATCTACGCCGGTGACGCTGACGGAGTCACCGGTCATCATGCCAATATCCTGAAAACTGCGGTTCTGATCACGATAGATAAAGTAGTTGGAAGGCGCACCGGGCAATTCAGGGATGTTAAGCCCCGGCGCTGCATGGGAGATTGCAATGAGCTGCTCAGACTGCGGATACGGCAATGGCTTCAGCAGGATTCCCTCAATCACGCTGAAAACCACAGTATTGGCGCCCACTCCGGCGGCCAGCGTTATCAGGGTGACGGCGGTAAACATGGGCGTGCGGCTGAGACGGCGCAATACCTGCTTGAGCTGAGAGCGGAAATATCCCATCGGAAAGGCTCCTTTGGCGGACACACGTAGGACGTGCTGATGGTTAATACGTTGGCGGAGGGAAGGTGGTTCCAGGAAAAGTTTAGGTGTCTGGGGGATAGAGTGCAGACGCCCCTAGCCTGCGTAAGAAAAATTTAGCGCAGCCGGGGGCGGCTCTGGTCCACAAGGATTTTGCTTCAGTTGGTAGATAGCGCCAGCGCTTTTTTCTTCCGTGCGCCTCTCCAATAAAGAGCAAGACCTACGCCGATAAATGCAGCCGTGCAGATCACCAGCTTCAACTCAAATAAGAAAACACTCTTTACGCCGCCCGGCGGGACGGCTGCCAGCGCCATCGATCCCAGCGTAATTAGAAACCCGAGCAGACCGGTAAGCCATATGCCGGGCTTGCCGCCCGGAACCAGGACCGCTTGCGGCGTGCTCAGGCGATCAGACCGATAGGAAAGTTTAATCGCCGCCAAATACATATAAAGGAAAGGAATGAAGTAGAGAATCACCGCCATGTCGACGAGAAACTGATAGGCCTCAACCACGGTGGCATTGATCTGGGAAAATATCAAAATCACCGTGGAGATTCCCGCCTGAATCAAGATAGAGATATACGGAGTCTTAAAGCGGGGATGAATCTTGCCAAAGTATGACGGCAGGTAATGATCAATGCCGGCGACGAACGGCACGCGCGCCACTCCGGCCACAGTCGCACCTACGCCGCCTGCGTTGCCCACGGTAACGAGCAGAGCGGCGATCACGCCAAACCATCCTATGCCCAGCATGGCTGAACTGCTGGTAATGGCCTGGAAAACGCCGTTGCGCACGTCAGTGGACTCGGGTGTCTGCATGGACATGAGCGCCACGGTGGCAACAATATAGACCAGCGCAATCAGCAGCGCTGAAGCATAGATGGCCCGCGGAAAAGTTTTGCGCGGATCGCGCACCTCTTCGCTCATCGCGCACACCAGTTCCATGCCAGTGAAGGCAAACGCAATGTTTGACCAGAAATTTACAGTGTCAAGGTTCCATACTGGCAGGGAAGACTTCCATGTGAAATGCGTGGCGCTGCCGTGGTGCAGCCAGAGATAGCCGCCAATTCCCGCCAGCATCAGCAGCGGAACGTAGGTGGAAACGCCGCCGGCGTTTTGCAGCCATTTGCCAATATCGAGCCCAACGATATTCAGGACAACCGCAACTCCCAGCAATCCCACAGAGGACCACAGCAGATATGTGGGGTTGCTGGCCAGGTGTCCCCACTTGGGCCCGCCGATATAAACAGACATGGCCACGCTGGCCGTCAGCAGTCCGGGAAAATAAAAGAACGTATAGATCCAGTAAGCCCATCCGGCCACAAAGCCGTGGAAGTCGCCGAAAGCCTCTTTGCTCCACACGTAAAGGCCGCCTTCAGAGGGGAAGCGCGTGGAAAGCTCAATAATGATCAGCGACGTCGGCAGGAAGAAAAGCACTGCGGCCAGTATCCAAAGGCTGATGGACGAGGTGCCGTTATGTGCGGCGGCGGCGATCCATCGCGGTCCGAGCACGGCGGCAATGTTGAACAGCAGCACGTCCCAGAAGCCCATGGCGCGGCGCAACTGTGATTTTGGTGTGACGGTTTCCTCGGCCATTCAACCTTCCCTGTGGCGAATTAGATGCGTTTGGATGCGAGAGCCATCATTCTATCCTGATGGGGTTCCATCCTGATGCGCGATTTTGCAAAGACTGGCCTTCTATGTTGAAAGACTGGTCTTCTATAAATGACCTTCTATAATGTCCCCCAGTTCGTCGTTCTAAAACTCTTATTCCAAGCCCGACGAAAGGTTTCCTCGCCATGGCGTTCATCCGCTTTGTTCTTGCTCTGTTCGTTTTAAATATCGCTTCATTGGCCGCAGTCCAGCAGTCAGCTCCGCAACCGCCACAAAAATCTGAAGCCGCAGCTTCTTCGCATGAAGACGAGGCGTTGGCAGACGGGCCGATAGCGGTCACGCACCATCAGATCACAATGAATGGCAAGCCGCTCAAATACACGGCCACGGCAGGACGCTTGTTGCTTAAGCCTGAAGGCGGCGCAACGGAGGCCGCAATCTTTTTTACGGCGTACACGCTTGACGGTCTCGATGGTGATGCAGCACGCACGCGTCCGCTGACCTTTGTATTTAACGGCGGTCCGGGGACAGCCACCGCGTGGCTGCATATGGGTGCGCTTGGTCCAAGAAAGATCAAATTGGAAGCGGATGGCGGAGTGCCCGCGCCGCCTTACCTGACGGTGGACAACACAGAAACCATTCTTGACCGCACGGATCTTGTATTTATTGACGCTCCTGGTACCGGCTACAGCCGCATTCGCCCTGAGTTGAGCAAAAAGTTTTACAACGTGCCCGGAGACGCGGACGCCTTCTATCGCTTCATACGGCTTTATCTTTCGCGTTATCAGCGCTGGCGTTCACCGCTGTTTCTTTTTGGCGAGAGTTATGGCACCACGCGCGCCGCCGCACTAGTTGACCATCTTACTGACAATGCCATTCCCGTAAACGGCGTGGCACTGCTTTCCGTGGGGCTGGATTTCACCACGCTCATGTCCAGCAACATGAATGATCTGCCATTCCAGGTGATCGTTCCCAGTTACACCATGATCGCCGGGTATCACAAGAAGCTGGTGCCGGAACTCACCGCAGATATGGACGCAACTATCAAGAAAGTGGAACAGTGGTGTGCCACGGACTACGCGCAGGCGCTGGCGCTGGGCAACGAACTCGCGCCGGAGAAGCGTAAACAAATTATCGACCAGCTTGCAGCCTATAGCGGACTGAAGCCGGAGCTGATTGAAGAAAACGATCTTCGCATTGAGCCGCAGGTCTTCATGCATAACCTGCTCAAGGACAAAAAACTGGAAGTGGGGCGCGTGGACGGACGCTTTGCCTCGCCCATGCCGCAGAGCAACGCGCATGAGCCATTTTTTGATCCCGCCATGGCGGCCATGTTTCCCGCGTTTAATCAGGTGATGAATGACTATGCTGGCACCGAGTTGGCATATAAGTCAGAAGTGCCTTACACCATCTGGAATTTTGAGGGCATCAATCGCGCGTGGGACTGGGGACAGGGCATGGCCGGCTTTCCGCAGACGGCGACCAATCTGCAATCGGCCATGGCGAAAAACAAATATCTCAAGGTGCTGGTGATGGAAGGCATGTACGATCTGGCCACTCCGTTTTATGCCAGTGACTATACTTTTCAGCATTTGCGGCTGAATGCCGACTATCGCAAGAGCCTGACGTTTGCCTACTTCAAGGGCGGGCACATGGTTTATAACGACGCTGCCGCACTCAAAGAGATGAAGCGCGCCTTGGACAGCTGGTATCAGGAGACGCTGAAAGGGAAGTGAAAACCTGCGTCAGACTGGCTGATAAATATTTTTCTCTGGCTCAAATCAGCCATGAGTGCTGGCTGAAAAACACCAGCCATGGGACGAACTGCATGAGGGAGGGTGCTGCATCTGCACAAATCCGCCAAAAATTGAAGCCATGATTTGGCCCGCAATCTGCTCCGAATCTTAATTTGGTTAAAAAGATACGGACTGGAAAGGCCTGGTGAATCCATGGCGTCTCATTCCTGTTTTTGGCGCACGCCCATTGCAATAGCCGCATTAGGCTTGCCTCTTTCACTTCTCGCGCAGAAGAGCGTTGACCCTGCGCCGAGCCCCGCGCCGCCGCAATCTCAGGCTGCTGGGGTGTATGAATCGGCCACGGTGCTGCGCGCCACCACGCGCATAGTTGTGGTGGACGTGGTGGCGACTAATAAAAAAGGCGAGCCCGTTACAGACCTGAAAGCCGAAGACTTTACCGTGCAGGAAGACGGCCACGCGCAGCAGGTGCGCAGTTTCAGCTTTCAGCAGCCTGTTCGGGCCGCGCAGGCTCCACAGTCTGCGGCAACAGCGCCACAACTGCCGGAGCACGTATTCACAAATGTCCCGGCGTATAAAACCGATCGGCCGCTCAATGTAATTCTGCTGGACGCGTTGAATTCAACGCTGCTCAATCAAATGAATGTCCGGGAGGAAATGCTCAAATTGTTGCAAAAGCTTCCGCCGGAGCGTCCTGTGGCGATTTACGTGTTGGGAGAAAAGCTGCAAATTTTGCAGGATTTCACCAGCGATCCGGTGCTGCTGCAAACGGCGCTCAAGAACTATAAGGACCATGCGCCGGTGCAGTTGAAAAATCCCGTGGGTGATCCCATTGCACGCGCGATCATGCTCAGCCGGCTGCCGGGGATGATTCTGCCGGTGTTTTTGAAGGCAGACCAGAACATAGCGTCCATGGGCGCTGACCAGCGCGTGGCGCTTACCGCGGACGCGCTTGAATCCATTGCGCATTCGCTTTCGGCTTATCCCGGGCGCAAAAATCTTATCTGGCTCTCGGCTTCGTTTCCAATCCAGATGAATGCGATTGGCTTGAAAGTGGTTGGTGAGGCTTCCATGCGCAACTATGATCGCCAGTTGGAGCACATGGCAGACGCGCTGATGAGCGCTCAGGTAGCTGTCTATCCCATTGACGCGCGTGGCGAGGCAGGGCTTAGTTTCATGGCTGCCAGCGGCGCCAGCACGCATCCGGAGGGCGTGGGCTATACAGATGGTTCCGGCGTAGGCCGGGAGGCAGTCGCAAGCGAACTCTCTGATGAGTTGCTGGCCGCACACGAGACCATGAACACCATGGCGGAAAGAACGGGCGGCAAGGCGTTTTACAACACCAATGATCTTGATAAAGCGGTGCGCTCCAGCCTGGAGGATGGCGCAACGTACTATACGCTTGGCTACTATCCCACGAATAAAGAATGGAACGGCAAATTCCGCAAGATACAGATCAAGGCGGCCCGCGCGGACATAAAGCTGCGTTACCGTATCGGCTACTTTGCCGTGGACCCCGCCAGCTATATGCATACGGACCCGAAACAGCGAGCGCGAGATTTTATCCGGGCGCTTACGCTTGAAACTCCGCCTTCTACTGCATTGTTGTTCCAGGCGCGCGTGCTGCCTCCCACGGAGAAGACCGGCGGCAAAGTGCTGGTGGATTTTGCGGTTGATCCCCATGCGCTGAGCTTTGAGCAGAGCGGAGGCCTGGCGCACGCGCAGCTCAAGTGCGCGGTGGAAGTTTATTCCCCGCAAGGCGCGCCCATCAGAACAGAAGCCTCAGACGTGGCCACGGCGCTGGAGTCCGGGCCCTATGAGCAGGTGCTGCGCAGTAATCTCCCATGCCGGACTTCATTCTCGCTGAAGGAAGGCAGCTATCTTTTGCGGCTGGCCGTGCGCGATGAACGCACCGGTCTGATCGGCTCAGAGAATGCAGAGTTGGAAGTGCCGGCGAACTAGGGATGGCGCATCAGGGCTGTTGGCCGGGGATTTCTTGCAGGGTATTGTCCATCTCTTCATGCAGCCCGTCGTGCAGGCCGTTGTTGAGGACTTTGCGCAGGACTTTATTAAGTTCCAGGACTTCAATATTCGCGGGGCACGCGGGCCAGTTGTCCCGCCAGCAGATAATCATGTCACAGCCATTTTTCTTGTGGCGATGGCGCAGGAAATTGCGGCTTTCAAATTCAAACTCAATGCGGACGCGCTGCCAGTGGCCGCGGATGGTTTCGCGCAGGGCCTCACAGTCAGGAAAGGCCGGCTGCAAGTGAAGGACGACAAAGCCGAGCTTGCGCGCGAGCATGCCAAAGACGAAAACAACGCCTAATTCATTCATGGGTTCATGCACCAGCTCAGGCAGCGGAAGCGGACGGCCATAAAAAGTGCGGTCATTAAACACCGGGCCTTTGCGGACGCGTTTCTGCACACCGGCGCGGGCGGCCCTCCGGTCTTTGGCTCCACGGGTTGCGCCCAGGATAAGCACGTCCTGCCATGCGGACTCGATTTTGGTTTCATGGGCGAAGCGGCGGAAAGCTTCCGGCACGGCGGTCCATCGGCGATAGCGGGTCTGAAAGGGCGAGATACTGAAGCGGCCGAGACTTGCGTATTCATGCACGCTAGGAACTTTCTTCATATTGCGCGCGACCCCGGCCCAATCCAATAAGAGCGTTGATTCGGGCTGATTAAATCCTGGGCCGTTCACTTCCAGACCGGCGGCGATCAGGGCCTTGGCCAGACCGCCAAAGCGGCTATAGAGAATTGGTTCGGAGACGCCTCCGGTGAGGCGGAGGTCGCGCAGGTTGGGGGTGCGTCCCAGTTTGGCGGCACACTGCTGGATGGCTTTGACAACATCTTCCTTGGTCATGGGAGTAGGCATGGTTTTTCCCCTTTGCAAAATGAAAAAGCCACCGGGTAAAGGTGGCGAAAAGTTAGGTTTTGCCGCAGATCCACGGCAAGCCGGAACGGGTTTGCGCAGATGAGCGCTGATTAGGTCAGGTTGTCAGGCTGCGTATAGACACACTTTGGGCTTTAGATTTGCACAGGGTGAAAAAGCAAGAAACACAGCTGTGCGGATGGGTGCAGGCCGTTGTGGGTTTCCCCGGGAATGCTCTTAGCCGACGCCGCTCCCGGCTAAACGTACGGATTAAAAATAGCAAATGAAGAGGGAAGAAGTCAAGAGGTAAAATACATTAAAATCTTAACTTGTTATCGTTCCAAATGTCCGTTTCAGGCGCGGAGAAGCAAATAACGTTCACAATCTACAATAGTAGATCGAACGCTTGGACGAGCCCCGACACAGCTTCAGTCATGATCTTGAGCGATTTAACAACAGCCTCGCCTTGAAACGGAATACCCAAGTCAAATATCACCGTTGCTGTCGCGTGGCCTTTATCCTTCACGATAATTTTCTGGTTCAAAGGGTTGAGGACGCTGAGCCGATCAATTCGAATGCTACTGGATTGATCCATCAAGAAAAATTGATTTTCTAACAGACGAGTACCCATCTCGTTTTCGAGATAGACATCGTCAAATTTCAAAATACTCAATATTGGGATAAGCAGCTGATGTTTATCCTGAATGTTTAGCTTGTGTAATGCCCAAATTGCATAATTACCCGTTTTGTAGGGCTTTACTGTGTCCAACATAAATTCCATGACTGTCTGCGTGATCTGCTTCTTTTTGACAGCGGCAGCCAAAGGAACCGCTAGTTTATCTCGATCATTCTCAACAGGGAATTTAGTGTAATCGCTTGGCTCTCCGTGGCACTCTCGCATAACTACATGCCAAAGAATGTCTAGGCTACTCTTGAGGTTATGAAATGTGTCTCCAATGACAAGAGCCAACTCGGTTGCTGGGAATGTTAGCTCGTTAAACGTAAAACGTAAATAAGCAAGTTGTTTGCGATAATCATGTTGGATAGTGACAATGTGGAAATCATCGGCCCTCGTCCAATCACGCAGCACTGTTTCAATATTTGTGATGTGAAACTTTGCGCGATTAATCTTTGCCGTGGATTGTTCAAATCTAGCTGTCAGTTTTTCCGAATAACTTGTATCGTAGATCATCGTGCTCCAGCATCTCTCAATCTTGCCAGTTCTGATTTCGTCTCGTCTCCCGCCCCTTGTTGTCAGTTTCTCGAAGCATTTTAAAGACTTAGCTGCTAAAGCCGGATTCACTCCGATACGATTCTTGGACTGAAGTGCGTCAGCGCATTTCCTTCCCTATTGGATATCTGTTGCGCCATTTATAGTACGCAGAAAGAAGCAAGGTGTTCAAGAAAAACCTATGATCGCTTACGAGAAAAGATTACTTACCTATCTAGATATCCTTGGTTTTAGCGATTTAATCGATGAATCATTAAAAGGCGATCCGAAAGTAGTAGACAAGATCGCGAGGATATTACAAATATTTTCAACCGCCTTCACTGATGGCGGCAGGATGACGATTGGTGAGAACAACAACCCCAAAGAACTTTCAAACTTTTACAACTTTTCGGATTTAATGTTGCGCGCCATGCTGATCAAGCCGATGGACGATCCGATGGTGTTTTTGGATTTTGAAGTTTATAACCTAGCCCACAGACAACTACTTATGTTGATAGAGGAACAGGTAATAATTCGTGGAGCGATAACTCTTGATTATGCCGTTTGTGAGAACAATCTTGTTTTTGGGCCTGCGGTGATACAGGCATATCTCTTGGAAAGGGATGTAGCTATCTTTCCGCGCATCATTGTCGATATTCGACTTTTCGAGCAATATGCTAAAGCTAGACCAGGAGCAAAGATTTCAAGCCACTACATGAAGTTAGGCGAGGATGGCGTTCCATTCATCGACTATCTACTTAGCGTATTTTTCGACATGTATCGAGGACATACTAATTCATCATCATTTCCACAAAGGATTCTGGAACAGCATAAAGCGGTTATTTTGAAAAAACTAGAAGAGCTTGACGGAAAAGATATGAAGCGCAAAGCCAAGGTGTGGTGGTTGTGGATGTATCATAATAAAACAATTGAGCTAATTCAGGAACGCCTTGGTGACGACATGCCAATGAAAGGAGCTGTCGGAGCATGCAAAATCATATAGTCAAACTGACGCCAGGAATCGGTATCGTCGATTTGATGTGAGAAGTGTGTTGACAAGGCTAAATTGCCCCTCGGGTGGAAATTCCCTGATGCAGGATGGTAAGTGGAAATATTCCCGGGGTCTTTCGACTCGTCCTTAGTCGCTGCGCTTCCTCGGACCGCTCAAGATGACAGAGGGTGAGAGTTCACTTTCGCGGCCATGAATGGCCGCTCTTCCACCAGGACTAATCAATGATCAGCTCTTTAGCTGTGACGTGCACTCATTAACAGCGCAGTGAAAAGCTTGGTTTCCGGTTCATTCAGTGAGCGCAACATCCCATGGTCACGCGCCCGGATAAATGACCGGCCATCCGGCACAAGGCACTCCAGTGCCTCTGCGATGGTGAAATGAGCGTGTCCGCAGGAATAGATTCCAGTGGCTTCTGTCCAGCAGGCGACGTAGTGGAGTTTTGTACTCATCCGCGTCCGGAGTGCTGTTTCTAGCATGTGGGAAGTTTCCCACACAAAGAAATCGATTTTATACCGATGATCACTGCGTGTCCAAAGGCAGAACTCCGAACACGCTGACCCGCAAACTCGGTGAACGGGTGAAAAGGCTGCGCCAGCAGCGAAGCTGGACACAGTCAGAGTTGGAGGCCCATCTGGGGCTGGATCGCGGCCATATCTCAGAAATTGAGCATGGAAAGAGGATGATCCGGCTGGAGACCCTGCAGACGATTGCCAAAGGATTTGATTTGACAATGTCAGCGCTGCTGAAGGGTTTGTGATTGTGCCGCACCCTTCGACTGCGCTCAGGGCAGGCTCTACGGCGCTTGTCATTCTTAAATTATGCGAACCCAGGGCTTACGCACCTGGGCTAGGCTGTTTCGCGCCTACTGCGCTGGAATACGGAGAGCGGAAATGCAAGTTAGAACAAAGCGTTCCATGGGAAAGAAAAGGAAATCTATAAAATCTGTTCTTGAGGAACTTGCTGATCCCTCATTCCAATTGGATCGGAATCTCATTCGCAAGAATGTGAAGCTCTCAAAAAACCTGAATAAAGCCTTAACTGCCGTTTCTCCGCGCTCGACAGAGCATCTGCGCAGCGGAATAGCGGTTGATCTTGCAGACTTCTGGGAGATAGGCGAAGAACATCGGCGAAGGGTCAAAGAACTCTGCGGCATGCGCTTCCCCAAAGACAAGGAGCGGTTTATAGACATGCTGTATGAATTTGAGGTACGTCTGGTAATTCATGCGGAATACCATGCCAAACTGCTCAAAGGCAGGCTCACGCGCCTGAAGCGCGATTTAAAGTTGATCTAACCGGAACTGATAGTTCGCTCGAGCAAAGCAAAAGGGACGCGCTCTGCGTCCCTCTCTGCAAATTCATTTCTGCTCTGCGTTCATCCGCTCAATCTGCGGCTAATTTTTGAGGCTAGTTATTTTCTGCGTTCGTCGCTGGCGACCACGCCGTCTCTGATGTGTACGACGCGATAGGCATGTTCGGCGATATCGGCTTCATGGGTGACGAGCACAATGGTGTTACCTTTTTTGTGCAGGTCTTCCATGAGGCGCATGATTTCGTTTCCGGTCTGTGAATCAAGGTTTCCGGTGGGCTCGTCAGCCAAGATGATCGAAGGATTATTCACCAGGGCGCGGGCAATGGCGACGCGCTGGCGCTGTCCGCCGGAAAGTTCATTGGGCTTGTGGTTCATGCGTTCGCCCAGGTCTACTGCCTGCAGCGCGCCTTTGGCGCGGGCAATGCGCTCTTCAGAGGGCGTGCCGCTATAGATCAAGGGCAGCTCCACGTTGTGGAGCGCGGTGGCGCGGGCCAGAAGATTGAAGGTCTGAAAGACAAAGCCGATTTCTTTATTGCGGATGCGGGCCAGCTCGTCATCATCAAGCTCACTGACAAGGTTGCTGTTGAGCCAGTAGCGGCCCTGGGTGGGCGTATCGAGGCAGCCGATGAGGTTCATGAGCGTGGATTTGCCGGATCCTGAGGGGCCCATGATGGCAACGTATTCGCCGCGATCAATCCGCAGATTGACTCCGCGCAGCGCGTGCACCTGCTCGGTTCCCATCTGGTAGGTCTTCCAGAGGTCTTCCGTGCAGATGATGCAATCCTGCGGCGGTGCAATGATGCGGTCAGAAATATCGGCGACTTGGGTTGCCATTCTGTTCTCCTGGTCTGCTGCCACTCAAAACCCCACTCTCTAACTCTTTAGACGTATAAACGGCGCGAGAGTTACGACTCTCCCTTGGTGGCCAGAGAA
Source organism: Candidatus Angelobacter sp. (assembly GCA_036496365.1). Taxonomy (GTDB): domain Bacteria; phylum Acidobacteriota; class Terriglobia; order Terriglobales; family Acidobacteriaceae; genus Angelobacter. Next base: position 12,668 of record DASXLK010000134.1, read on the forward strand.
TTATCTACTTTTACGCCAGCGCCATTGCGCAGGGTTTTAAGGACTTTGTAACTGCCAGTGATGATCTCGTCGCCAGCCTCAAGGCCGGTTTTCACCTGAATTTCAGTGGACCCGGTGAGCCCCGTGACTACCTCATGGAACTCGGCTTTCTTGTTCCTGACCACGAAGACGCCCTGAACATCAGTATTTTCTTTTTTGGTGGGCGCAGCCGGCGCAGTCTTGTCCACAGGCTTGGCGGGAGTTTTCTGGGCGGCCAGGTCATTTTTATCGCGCATGGTAATGGCCTGGATCGGAATGGCGACCGCGTCATGCTCCTGGCCGGTGGTGATTTTAGCGGTGGCGGAAAGTCCGGGACGCAGGTTGGTGGGCGGCTCAGTTAAGGTGACGACCACTTTAAAATCTTTTGCTTCCTGGTTGCCGCCAGTGCTTTGCGACGTGGAAACGCCGGTGGAGCGGATAATGGCGTTATCGCCGATCTCACTTACGGTGCCTTTGAAGGTCTGGTTGGGCATGGCGTCAATTGTGACTTCAGCGGCCTGGCCGAGTTTTATGTTGACGATATCGGTTTCATCCACTTGAACTTCAGCCGTGATAATTCCCATGTCCGCTACGGTCATCAGGGTGCTGCCGGGCGAATTCTGGATTCCCATGACCACGGTTTCACCTTCATGGACGGGAAGGTTGGTGACCACGCCGTCAAAAGGAGCGTCATAGGTGGTTTTGCTCAAAATGTCATTCACGCGGGTCAATGAGGCGCGAGCCTGGCCCACGCGGCCATTGGCGGAATCAACCTGCGCTTTGGCCTGGGCGATGCGGGCTGCGTCCTGAGCGTGGACGGCGTCTGCCATTTCAAAAGCCGCTTTTTTGGTGTCGAAATCGGCTTTGGAGACCAGTTGGTCTTTGAAGAGTCCCTGATAGCGTTCGTAGTCAAGCTTGGCGCGCGCTAAATCCGCGGCGCTGCTTTTGAAGGCGGCTTCAGAGGTTTTTAACGCAGCGTCGGCGGCAACGGCATCTGTCTGGCTGCTGACCACGGTAGCGCGGGTCATGGCCACATCAGCGGCGGATTGCACGTTTTCCAACTGGGCCAAAATCTGGCCTTTTTTTACTTTGTCACCCTCTTTTACGAAGAGGCGCGTGATTCGTCCCATGGCATTGGCGCCCACGTTGACAATGGTTTTGGGCTTGATCTGGCCGGATGCCGTGACCTGGGATGAAATATCCTGTTTTACGACTTTGCCGGTCTGGACCGTGACAACGTTTTTCTGGCTCTGGTTGACGGTGAAGCCAACAATCGCGCCCAGAAGTATAAGGACACCTAAGATGATGAAAATTTTCTTTGCGTTCATTCGTTACCTTCCGGCGCACCACAGTGGCTCATACACACACCTTGTATACGCTGGCAGGACGGCAAAAGTTCCTTCGTCAAGCAGGTGTAACTGAATCGAGCGTTGTTTTGTAGTGGCGGGTATACCGTTGCCATTATAACGATAAGTCGTTTCCTGTTGCTAGACCATTTGTTAAGGGGAATTGGAGTAAAAATCCTGAATTAGGAACAGGAAACACCTTAGACGGCATTTTAAGGAAAAGAAGATAAGGAGGCGGATTTAAGTTTCCATCCTTGATTATGGCGGGGGGAAGACTTAAAATCGCAAGTATCTGTACGTTCGAAGGAGTGCTTCCAGTGGTCTCCAAATACCCCCGCATTCAATATTTATTATCCGTATTCATTTTAGTTGTAGCAGGATGCTTTTTAGTCCAGGCGCAGGACACAAATTCACAGGCAGATAGCCAGAAAACCAAATCCGGCGATACGCAAGCTCAGAAGACAACGGATGGCCAGCAGGACCCGCTCAATCGCCAAAGAAAAAAGGACGATAAGGCGGCCAATATTGAAAAGCTAGGCGGCGTCTATAAGAAGTGGCTGGATGAAGACGTGCGCTGGATCATCACGGATGAAGAGCTGTCCGCGTTTAAAAAGCTTTCAAACAACGCCGAACGCGATGTTTTTATTGAAGGCTTCTGGCAGCGGCGCGATCCAACGCCTGACACTGCTGAAAACGAATTCAAGGAAGAACACTACCGGCGCATCGCTTATGCCAATGAACACTATGCTGCCGGCATGCCCGGATGGCGCACCGATCGCGGAAAAATTTATATAATGTTTGGTCCCCCTACCTCGATTGACGCCCACCCCATGGGCGGTCCCTACCAGCGCAGTCCGGAAGAAGGCGGCGGCTCGACCTCCACTTTCCCGTTTGAAGTGTGGCGCTACCGTTATCTTGAAGGCATCGGGCAGGAAATCGAAATCGAATTTGTGGATGACTGCGGCTGCGGCGCGTATGAAATGACGCTGGACCGCTCCAAGAAAGATGCGCTCCTGCATGTCCCCAACGCAGGTCTAACTACCATGGAAGAAATGGGCCAGGCCAATAAAGCTGACCGTTTCCGTGGCGGCCTTGAATCCATTGGGCAGGGCCCTTTCAATGGCAACAATCAGACCAAACAATTTGACCGCATGGAGACGTTCGCCAAACTGCAGCGCGCTCCGGACGTCAAATTCAAGGATTTGCAAAGCGAACTGGTAAGCCACAAGTTCCGCACCAACCTGTTGCCGTTCGATGTTCAGGTCGATTTCGTTAAGTTGACTTCAGATACGGTGCTGGTTCCAATCACTCTGCAAGTCCCGCTCAAGGGCCTGACCTTCGCAAATAAAGATGGTGTTCAGCGTGCCGTGGTCAATGTTTATGGCCAGCTGACCAAGCTTTCCGGCCAGATCGTGCAGACCTTTGAAGAAACTCTTCGCCGTGACATCCCGGCTGAGTTGCTGGAAAAAGAAATTGGCAACGTTGCCCTGTATTGGAAGGCGCTGCCTATGCGTCCAGGGCTGTACCGTCTTGATGTAGTAATGAAAGATGTAAACGGCGACAAAACCGGCATCTTCAGCCGCAGCTATACGGTGCCTGACTATGGCGACGAAAAGCTTACCGCTTCCAGTTTGATCCTGGCTGATCAAATGGAGCCCGTGCCGGCCCGCGAAGTTGGCACCGGCAATTTTGTGATTGGCACCAATAAGGTCCGCCCCAAGGTTCAGCCAGCCGATGGAAAACCCGCTTCTTTCAACAAAAAAGAGAAGGTAAACTTCTGGCTCCAAGTCTACAACCTTGGCGTTGACCAGAAAACCAATAAGCCCTCAGCGACCGTGGAGTATCAAGTTGTCAACACCGCAACGCAGCAGCATGTGTTAGACTTCACGGAATCAACGGCCAGCATGGGAAATGTGGGCGAGCAGGTGACCCTTGGCAAGAGCCTGCAGCTGAGCCAACTCGAACCAGGTATTTACCAGGTAACGATCAAAGTGAACGATCAGATCTCTAAACAGACGATTTCGCCCACGGCGAAATTCGTCGTGCAGCAATAGTAAGGGGCTCCACTTTTACTTGAGGCTGGTGGATATGACCCGCAAATTCGGATGTTTATTGGTGGTCCTTTTGGCTTGGGTGCCGCTTCACGCGGCCAGTGTTGGAGCCATTGGAGGATACGTCAAAGATAGTTCCGGAGCGCCCCAGATGGGTGCGGTTGTGGAGGTCTTTGTCTCCGCTGTCAAAGTGGGTACCACTGTATTTACCGATTCGCGCGGTTATTACCTGGCAAACAATCTCCCGGCTGGCACTTATCAGGTGAAAGTTACCGTAGCCTCTTTTTTGCCGTCATTGCGTGAAGACGTTATCCTTCGCTCCGGCGCGCACCTCATCATCAATCTCACGGTCAATACTTTGGCGGACGCGCTCAAAGTGGTGCCCATTCGGCGCTCTGACGCGGATGATCCCGACGACTGGCATTGGGCTCTTCGCTCTGCCGCCAACCGCCCTATCCTCAGAGTGCTGGAAAAAGATAAGGATAGCGACGAAGACGGCGCTCTCGTCATCGTCTCGCACAACAATTCTGAAACCGGCAGCACTCGTGCACTGAAAGGCAGCGTTGCCTTTATGGCCGGTGCTGAAGCTGGCGGCTTTGGCAGCGCAGGCGATATGACCACTGCTTTCGCCCTGGAAAAATCGCTGTTCTCCTCCGGTACGCTCTCACTCAACGGCAACATTGGCTCTTCTACACTGGATCCCGCGGGCGTTCTGCGCGCCTCGTATGCGCATAACATCGGGGAGACTTCGCGCCCCACGTTTACCGTGACCTACCGGCATTTTGCCGCTCCCGGCTCGGCTGTTTTGAATTCGCCCTATGCTGCCATTGAAATGAGCAGCTCTGATAGCGTTACCATCGGCGGAATCGTCGACTTAAGTTATGGCGCGGATTTGCAGTCCATGGAGTTTGCCAATCGCGTGACCGCCCTGCGTCCGCATGGATCAGTCGATGTCCATCTTTCGCCGGACATGGTGGTGGAATATCGTTATGCCACCTCTGAACCGGACACGCGCGCGTCCAAGGGCTTTGACTCGGCTCCATCCGATCTCAGCGAGTCCGGTCCACGCATGTCGCTCTTGAATGGCCAGCCTGAAGTAGAGAGGGCCGCCCATCATGAGCTTTCCATTTCACGCCATAGGGGAGACACCAGCATTCAGGTAGCCGCGTTTTATGATCACGTAAATAACGCGGTGCTCACTGGAGCAGGCGATCCTTCCAGCTATTCTGACGATGTGCTTCCCGATGTTTACTCTGACACGTTTTCTTATGGCTACAGTCCGGGCGTGAGCAGCACTGGAGCGCGCGTGGTGGTGCAGCGCAAAATTTCTGACGATCTTACGGCCACTGTGGATTATGCCACCGGCCAGGCCATTGTCGCGGACGCATCCACAGATTGGCAGAATCTGGCCCAGTCACTCTCAACCAGCCGCCAGCATTCGGTTGCCACAAAAATGTACGGCCACATTCCCGCCACGGGTACCCGCTGGATCGCTTCTTACAAATGGACCAGCGGCAGCGCACTTTCCTCCGTGGACGCTTTCAATGCATCACCTGGCCAGACAGACCCTTATCTAAGCTTGTTTATCCGCCAGCCTCTGCCTTGCACCTCATTTATCCCGGCAAAAATGGACGCTCTGCTTGACCTGCGCAACCTGCTGGCCCAGGGGTATGTCCCTGTCATCGGACAGGACGGACGCACCATCTACATGGTCCAATCCGCCCGCTCTCTGCGAGCGGGTTTGGCGTTTACTTTCTAGTTGTAATCCCGAATCCCGCGTAGCGGGTGAGGGAACCCTATTTTTTTTCACACTGTTTCATTTCATCAAAGAGCCGAGCTTTTTTCTGAAATCCCCACAGAGTGCGGAAATTCCTATCGTCCAAGCGATGTTTTGAAATCCTCACAAAGCGGGAACATGATATGAGTAACCGGGAATCAATTACAGTAATCGAACTTTTCAATGGTGATTCGGAATCGGGATCAGCACAGCTCCCGCTCCAAAAGCTCGCGCAGATTACATTATCTGATCTCGAAGCCGTTTGGGGCGAGGCTGAGGTAGGGGATTATGCTTGGACAGAACCTTATGCTGAGAGACGTGCGCGTAGCCCATTCCCAGAGCTTTATGAGATACAAAGTTATGTTGCTTTTTCGTATGAATGTCCGTACAACGAAGTACCATCGCTGCTGAATGACCCCCAAAAAGCCATGAAGATAGTTCGTAGTGAGGCGGCGAAACGTGCTTTATCAGTTCTTTCGTCCGTAGCATCCAGCCAGTCTTCCATGAAACGCAGGATATCTTTTCGTTCAAAAGTACTCTTCTGGCCTCCAGATACGGAGATTATTCCGTAGTCTGTTCGAGATGGTGAGGCTTCCAGATTTTTGGGAGCTATAGCGATCTCTCGCTGCGCTTCGAGATTTCAGAAAAAAGATTCGCGACAATTCGTGCAAATTCGCGGCCAAACTCCTATTCGTCCCAGAACTTCCGCCACCAGCCCTTTTTCTCCTGCGGCGTATCCTCGGCAATCTCATCGCTCAGACCCAGAAAACCGCCAGCGCGGCTTGTCGCATGATTTCCACGTTCAGGCAAAGCACTGATTTTGCGCTGCGACTGGGCCGCAACAGGCTGGGCTGCAACAGGCTTTGACCTGCGAAACACAGCAATGCTTGCACTGCCACTGCCGCTTCCGGGCAATACTGCGACGACCGCGCCTGGTCTGGCCAGTGCGTAGTCAACTGGGCCGCGCCGCAACGTTTCAATTCTTGTTCCTCGTGCCAGGGCTGAGCGTAATAAAGAAGTTGTTTCCTGGTCAAAAGCGATCCATCGAGCCATACAACACCATCCGGGATTTTTGGCTTATTAGACGAGAGTAGGCTTTGTTTAGGATGCACGCGGACGGCAAAGAGTTTGACGCTCCTCATATTCTTCATTTACTCTCCCGGCTAGCCTCAGCACGACTCTGGAGAGATGGGATGCCCAAGTTTTCACTCGACCGGCGCCAGTTTGCCATCGGTGCAGCCGCCGCAGTTACTGGTCTGGTTTTACCGGGAAACGCTCTACCCGGAAATGCTCTTTCCGCAAATATCTTAGAAGCTCAACCCTCGTTCCAAGCCACAGGTGCAGACCCTTCATTAGAGGCCAAAACTCAAGCCGCCATGGCCAAACTTACGCCTGCGGCGCAGAAGGAAGTCGAGATGAAAGTGGCTTCCATCTTCCGTAAATACGGCGACCACTTGAGCGACGAGCAAAAAGCCGATATTCGCAGGATTATGGCCGAATCGCAGGAAGGGCTGGAAAAGATGCGCACCTTCAAACTCGATAATGGCGACCAGCCGGCGGACACATTCGCTGCCTTCCCGCGCGATGCAAAACCCAGCCAAGCCAGGCCCAGGGAAGGGAAGAAATAATGCTCAGCGAAGACATTCTCTTTCTTTCCGTTACCGAACTATCAAAGCGCATTCGGTCGCGCCAGCTTTCGCCCGTGGAACTGACTGAGAGCTATCTTGACCGCAGCCGCAGTCTCGGCCCAAAACTGAATGCCTATGCCACTCTCACGCCGGATCTCGCGCTCAAACAGGCGCACGCCGCGCAAAAAGAAATTGCCGCCGGCAAGTATCGCGGCCCGCTGCATGGCATTCCGTATGCCGCCAAAGATCTGCTGGCCGTAAAAGGTTATCCCACTACCTGGGGCGCGCGGCCCTATGCCGACCAGCGTTTCGACTATGACGCCACGGTGATCAAAAAGCTGGAAGCTGCCGGCGCGGTTCTGCTCGGCAAAGCGGCCATGATTGAGCTTGCCGGTGGCATGGGCTATCGTTTCCCTTCGGCTTCCGCCACAGGGGCAGCAAAAAATCCCTGGAACCTTGAGCATTGGACCTGCGGCTCTTCCAGCGGTTCCGGCGCAATTACTGCTGCCGGGCTGGCGGCTTTTGCCATCGGTACGGAAACCTGGGGCTCCATTCTTTGTCCTTCAGGATTTTGCGGACTGAGCGGCTTGCGGCCTACCTATGGCCGAGTCAGCCGTACCGGCGCCATGGCCTTGGCTTACACCATGGACAAGATTGGCCCCATCACACGCAACGCGGAAGATTGTGACCTGCTTTTGAAAATCCTTGCCGGACATGACCCTGAAGATCTCGGATCGCTGCCGGAATCGTCAGCAAAATACTCTGGCGCGGAAGAGCCTAAAGGCCGCTTGCGCGTTGGCTGGCTGGTGAATCAGTGGAAGGAGATTTCGCCGGAGGTAAATCAGGCCTCCATGGCGGCGCGCGAAGTGTTGGAAAAAAGCCCGTCGATTACGCTGAGCAATGTCACCTTGCCGGAAGGCCCGTGGGAAATTGCCGCCGGACTGATTGTTTCCGTGGAAGGCGCAACGGCGTTTCGCGATCTTATCCACTCGGGCCGCGTGGCGGAACTGAGTGATCCGCTGGGAAAAATCGGTGGCTATATGAATGAAGAGATCAGCGCCTCTGATTTCATCCTGGCGCAGCGCATTCGCGCCATTCTGCAAAAGAAGATGGAAGAAATTTTCACTAAAGTAGACGTGCTGGTCACGCCAACGCTTCCTGTAACCGCGCCAAGAATTGACGCCAATCTGGACCAGGAACTCAGCTTTGCCGATCCCATCGGCGGCATCGGCAATATCTGCGGATTGCCCGCCATCAGCGTTCCATGCGGCTTTGGCCAGCAAGGTTTGCCCATCGGCATTCAGTTCATTGCCCGCGGGCTTGACGATGCAAAGGTCGTCCAGGCGGCGCGCTTGTACCAGCGCCAGACAGACTGGCATCGGAAGAGGCCGCAGCTTTCCTGACGCAGCAAGCTCACAAATGTTTAAATAGGCCGCCATTTTAGACGGCCTCGAAAACCAATTACCTATATTCAAGTCCAGGTTTGCCACCTTGGCAGTCTGGGCATTTCCGTTCAAAAATATCTGTGCCGTTTGCCCCATATACGTGCCCACAAATACTACATGCAAGCTGATAAATTTTTTGCCCATGGTCAGTTCCAGGTAACCCGGTATTTCTTATAACAACTTGACCATTTCGATTTACATAACCGGTTTTTGTTGTGGGAGTGTCCTTAGCTTCAGCCATGTCGATATATTCTCTAAGCGTCATAAAACGCCTCCTGATATTTAATTTTTTGATTGATTATTACCAGGCTTCCCGCAGCTAGATCAGATACCCAATGAAAGGAAACTACGTAGTGACATGCAGATCGGATTTTAGCAGAAACAGAACTGTGCAGATGTGATAATTATTTGAAGTTACCACAAGAAATTTATTAAGAAATCACAAGTTTTTACCTGAGTGCGCTGGCCATGTGCGCTATGCAATACTAATAAAGAGCAGTGCGCATGAAGACTGCCACGACCCAGAATGTCCGCTGATTTATTGACCGGAATACCGTTCGACCCAGAACCGCTGCGTCAGTCCATCCTGCGGCATATCCATTACACGCTCGCTCGCCCTGAAGCGAATCTTTTCCCGCAGGAATTGTTTAAGCCTCTCTCGCTCACCATCCGCGATTACCTGATTGACGGCCTGCTCAAAACCGAGCAGCGCTACCGCGAGCAGAATGTAAAACGGCTGGGTTATCTCTCCATGGAATTTCTCATGGGCCGCTGGCTGAGTGACAATCTCTGCAACCTTGGCCTCAATGATCAATGCCGCACGGTGCTGGCCGAATTTGGCATCAAGCTGGAAGACGTTTTAGAAGTTGAGCCGGATGCCGGCCTGGGCAATGGCGGACTCGGCCGCCTGGCCGCTTGTTTTCTTGAATCACTGGCCACCATGGGCATGCCGGGCTTTGGCTACGGAATTGATTACGAATACGGCATGTTCCGGCAGGAAATTGTCGGCGGTTTCCAGCGCGAAAAACCGGACCGCTGGAAATCGGAAGGAACGCCGTTTTACATCGAGCGGCCGCAGGATTATTGCACCGTTCCGTTATATGGACGCATTCAGTCCTCGCGCGATTCTCACGGCAATCGCCGTCAGGGCTGGGTCGACAGCAAAATCGTAGTTGGCGTACCCAATGACATGCCGGTGGCGGGCTTCGGTGGCAATACCGTGAATTTCCTGCGCCTCTTTACTGCGCGCGCCTCAGAAGATTTTGACATCGAGATTTTCAATCGCGGCGACTACATCCGCGCCGTTGAGCAAAAAATCGCTTCGGAAAATATTTCCCGCGTTCTCTATCCGTCTGACTCAGTTCTTTCCGGCAAAGAGCTGCGCCTGACGCAGGAATATTTTCTGGTCTCCTGTGCCTTGCGCGACATTCTGCGCCATTACGTTTCCACGCATTCCGGCTTTGACGATCTTCCCGCCAAAGTCGCTGTGCAGATGAATGACACGCATCCCAGCCTCTGCGTTGCTGAATTGATGCGCCTTCTTGTGGATGAGCACATGCTTGATTGGGACAAAGCGTGGGAGCTGACCGTCGCCACGCTCGGCTATACGAATCACACGCTGCTGCCGGAAGCCCTGGAAAAATGGACTGTGGCGCTGATGGAGCGTGTTCTGCCGCGGCACATGGAAATCATTTTTGGCATCAACTATCAGTTCCTGCGCACCGTGAGCCGTAGCTGGCCCACTGACATGGATAAACAACGGCGCATGTCCATTATCGAAGAAGGCCCGGAGAAGCACGTACGCATGGCCAATCTCGCCATTGTCGGCAGCCATGCGGTGAACGGTGTTTCCCAGTTGCACTCTGACCTGATCAAGAGCTCGCTGGTGCCGGACTTTGCCCAGCTATGGCCGGAGCGCTTCAGCAACAAGACCAACGGCGTTGCGCCACGCCGCTGGATATTAAAAGCCAATCCCGGCCTGGCCGCTCTTCTCACCTGCACCGTGGGCGAAGCATGGATCACCGATCTTGAGCGCGTGCGCGCGATTGAGAGAGGCGTAAGCGATCCCGCATTCTTAAACGAATTTCAGGAGATTAAGCGCCGCAACAAAGAAAAATTGGCGCGTGAAGTATTCAACACCACGGCCGTGGCCATTGATCCGCATTCCATGTTTGACGTTCACGTGAAACGCATACACGAATACAAGCGCCAGCTCCTGAACGTGATGCGAGTGATTCACGAATACCTGAGCATGGTGGATGACGGCACTGACTCGCCGATTCATCGCACTTATATTTTTGCCGGTAAAGCTGCGCCTGGATACTGGGCAGCCAAGCAGATTATCAAGTTGATCAATAACGTTGCCCAGGTGGTGAATACCGATCCACGGGTAAAAGATCGGATCAAAGTCGTCTTTGTTCCTGACTATCGCGTCTCTCTGGCGGAAATCATTATGCCTGCAGCCGACCTCAGCCAGCAGATCTCGACTGCCGGCATGGAGGCTTCCGGCACCGGGAATATGAAGCTGGCCATGAATGGCGCACTCACGCTGGGCACGCTGGATGGCGCGAATATTGAAATCATGGAAGCCGTGGGCGAGGCAAATATTTATACCTTTGGCCTTACCCGCGAAGACGTGAACTGGTACCAGGAATCCAGGGGCTACAATCCGCGCGAGGTCTATAACAATGACTCGATCGTGCGCCGCGTTGTCGATAGCCTGGGCTCCAATCGCTTCTGCCCGGACGAGCCTGCGCTCTTTCGTTGGATCGTAGACGAGTTACTTGACCGAGGAGACCGCTATTTCCATCTCGCCGATCTGTCGTCTTATATTGAAGCCAGCCATCGCGCGGAGAAAGACTATCAGGAGCCCGCAGTCTGGACGGCCAAATCCATCCTCAACGTTGCTCGTACCGGCTTTTTCTCCAGTGACCGTACCATTGCGGAATATGCCCGTGACATCTGGAATATCAGGTCCACCACTGGCGCGGAGCCGCTAACTGCGGTGCTAAAAGAACCTGTTCGTACGGAAGTTTCAAGCTAATTGGTTTGTTTTATTTGGTTTAACCTGCTATCCCAGCTAAATATTCTAAGGTTCTAATCTGCCGCGTATTCCACAGGACAGGCCCACTTTTTAACACATTGTTAACATTCGAACCCTTCAAAGAAGAGTGTAATGAGTGGTATCAAAAGGGGAAAGTAAGTTCCTCACCTTAGATTTGCTCCCAGGAGAGAAACATGCGAATTGTGCAACCGCCGTATCAGGTTCAAATTAAGCCGCAAAGCCCCGGTGCTCCAAATCTTTGGCGCTGCGTTATCCAGGAAGGTTCTGGCGAAGTTGTGGTTCTGCACGAGACTGCGCGCAAAGAAGATGCAAAATGCTTTGCCCTGCTGGAACTGGCCCGGCTTGACCCCTCTGGCTCTCGTCGTCCCTTCGGCGGAGAGTAGAATTCTTTCGCGTACAAATTCCATGGAGATTTAGCCTATGGATCCTTCACCTTTACACATGAGCCGCTTCCGCCGGAAGCTGTATTGGCTGGTGCTGCCCGGATCTCTGGCCGCATGGGCGTATTTGCGCTTAGGGCTTGGCTGGCCCGCGCCCGTGGATGGATTGGTTCTGGTGGCGCTATTTGCTGAAGCCGCTCTCGTTCTCAGCCACCACACCGCCCGATAGCTCTGCCTGTTTTCCTGCACCATTGCTATTGCCAAAGCGATGAGCGCCATTTCCGTTCGTACCTGAGGATTCAGGCGCGAGCACTGCTGCCGAGCTATCATCTGCGGTGCACTGTGCAGAACTGCTCGCGCTTTCTTGTATCAAACGTGCGTAGTGTTGCGCGCTGGGGCGGGCTGTCCGCTTCTGCGTGACTGGATCAAGCTCATACAGCCCAAAGCGAAGGTGCCATCCCTCGCTCCATTCAAAGTTATCCACCAGGGTCCAATGGAAGTAGCCGCGCAGGTCAATGCCTTCCGCCAGAAGAGTTCGCATCTGCTCGCCAATTGACTCAATCACCCACGGACGAATCCTGTCTTCACGGTCGGGCACGCCATTTTCCAGAATATAAATTGGTTTTTTGAAGTCCTCAAAATGCTCCACCGCCCGGCGCAGGCCTTCGGGATAAACTTCGCCATAAGGAACCTCAATGCCGGAATCTCCCTGCGGCTTGTGCGGCGGAACAGTGATCTGGAAAAACAAAGTCTTGGGACTTCCGGGCGCAAAGCCTACGCGAAGCCGGCTGTAATAGTTGATGCCCACGTAATCGCACGTGCCTTTTACCTCGGGCAGGCTCGCGCCAAACTTGTTAAGCGGAAACGGTGCGCGCCCACAGCGGATGCCCTCGGCAAAGTTGTCATTAAATCGCCGATGAATAAACTCGGTTAACCAGCGATCCAACGCAGACTCCGGCCGGCGCGGCTTGAACACCACGTAATGCTGTGCCCAGCCCACACGAGCATCTGCCTGCAAGCTATGGATCATTCGATAAGCCGCTGCATGTGCCAGACACAGATTGCGGGTAACGTGCGCCGCTTCAATGAACCGCCCTTTTTTGCCCGGAGGAAATTCACCCAGAAAATATCCCAGGGAAACATAGACGTTTGGCTCGTTAAACGTGGCCCAATCACGGCACAGATCGCCCAGCGCAGCCACCACGCGCTGCGTGAACCGCTCAAACAGCCGCACAGAATCAGGGCTTGCGAAAGCCTGTTTCTCTTCAAACCATTGCGGATTGGTAAAGTGATGCAGCGTTACAAACGGACGCATGCCGCGCGCATGCAGCGCCTGTAGCATCTCCCGGTAGCGCGCCAGCGCAGTTTCGTCCCATATGCCTTCCTGGGGTTCAATGCGGCTCCATTCCACTGAAAGCCGAAGCGCATTCACACCCAGGGATTTCGCTAAATCAAAATCCTGCTCCGCGTTCAGCCACCAGTCACAGGCCTGTCCAACACAGTCTTTTGACTTGATTCGTCCGCGCTTTTCCCATTCGGCCCATTGGTTATTTGCGTTGCCGCCTTCCACCTGATGAGAAGACGTGGCCACGCCCCAGGCGAAGTCAGCGGGGAAGACGGAGCTGGGATTGATGGAGCTGGGGTCAACGAAATTTGGGTCGCGAGGTCCTTTATCCATTCTTAGCTTGGATTTTAGACCTTCTGCCGCCAGTATCCATGATCGTGCAGAAAATAATTATCGTTCCAGGAGTTCACCATCGTTTTCAGAAACATTTTTACGATTGTCCAGTGGCCCATGCTGCGGAAGCGGCGATTGGTGGTTTGAATACTGCCGCTCACAATGCCGAATTTGCGGTTCCGCACTTTTTTGCTGAGCAGATAATCTTCCGCGTAAAGCGCTTTTTCATGGAAGCCGCCCAGCAGATCAAATGTGGCTTTATCAAACAGCATGAACATACCGGTACTGAAGGGCTTGACCATCAGCGATCCGTACTGGGCAACGTTGTTCAGGAAGTAAAGCATGCCGTCACGGGCCGAACCTTGTGAGCACCAGATGTTGGTGGTAACGCAGTGCAGTCCGCGCCGCTCTGTAAGCTCCATTGCGCGACGCAGTAGCGTGGGATCTTTCAATTCCATGTCAGCGTCAATAAATAGCACGTAAGGCGTGGTTGCGCGCCGTGCTCCGGCATTGCGTCCCACTGAGGGCAGACCGCCGGGGATGACTTCAATATCGAGCCGTCCGGCAAATGACATTGCCAAGTCTTGTGTGCCGTCAGTTGAACCTGCGTCAGCCAGGAATACCTTGGTAGACCTCATCAGGGAATAATCCTGCTGGCACAGAGATTCCAGGAGTGTCGGTAAAAGCCGCGATTCGTTCTTCGCCGGAATCACGATTGTCAATTTCGGGAATGTAGTCATGGATTTGGACTCCTTCCAGGCCGACCGTAATGTAAGTGCATCGCTGGTCAACCCATGCGCCCGTGTTGTAATACTCCACGCCATCGCGCTCGCGGGCCAGCGGGACGTGTGTGTGACCGCAAAAGATGCGCTCAGTCTTGCCAGGTTTTGCGTAACTGAGCGCGCCCTGCGCTACCTGGTCAGAAAGACGCAACCATCTTGTGTTAAGACGGTCCAGGTAGCGGGCAAACCTTTTGTTCTTGGTATCGAACTTCTGCAGGTGCAGAAAAATAAAATTGCCTACTTTGCTCAGGAACTCATTGCCCACGGCAAAGCTGTCAAACTGGTGGCCGTGAATGGCCAGATGTTTTTTGCCGGCATAGGTCCACGCATATTCCTGGTACACCGGTATGCCCACCAGATGCGACATAACTTCAGTCAGGCCGTGATCGTGATTGCCTTCAACCCACACAACTTCCACACCGTGCCGGGGATTGGAAAGCTTGCGAATGTGGCCCAGAAACTTCCAGTGCTCCTTGGTCAGGCGGCGGAAGTTGAGGTCGGCAAAGATATCGCCCAGCAGAATCAGCCGCTTAAACCGGACAGATTGCAGAAACGCCAGCGCAGCGCCAGCCTGGCTGACCTCAGAGCCTAAATGCAGATCGGAAATAATGAGAGTGTCAAAGCAATCATTCTGCATGCACCATATTTGTAGCAATCGAACGTTAAACCGCTGCAACAGTCAGGTGAATATCGTGTGAATAAGATTGCGGGTATCTGGTGCGGCAATGGCGGAAAGACTGTAGGAATGCGTGTGACGCGCTGAATAAAAATGGGCCCGAGGGTCGTGGGCCCTTCTAAGGCTTATTTATAGAGAGAAAAACTGGTCGCACATCTTGCGCTTCAACCTTGCGCATGAATGCGAGCCCATACGATATATAAAGCTTTTTACGCTTCCGGCTTTAACACAATATGAACAAGCTGTTAAATATCTGTGAACGCTCTTTCCTGCGGGAAAAGCGCGTGTTTTATGTGTCCCGAAAGCAAGAAATTCAAGCCTGGAAATTCTGCGGCGGTCTCTGCGAAGCCCGGTGCGAGCCCGCTACTAACCCCGGCTGCCGTTGGGGTTGGCGGGGGTTCGGCTGTGTTACACTAATTGTGTCTTCCTGCAGATGTCCTTCTGTAATTTTCCCAACGTAACGGGCGCGTAGCTCAACTGGCAGAGCAACTGACTCTTAATCAGTAGGTTGAAGGTTCGATTCCTTCCGCGCTCACCACCATTTTCAGCTGGAGTGTATAGTTACCATTTTAATCGCCCCCTCGATTACTGCCTTGTGACACAGCGTAAAGAACGCGGTAAATTAACTGTCTGTGAAAGTTATTTTATTTTTTGGCATTTTTGCAGCTGGCGTGATCTTGGCTGCGGTTCAGCCTGCTGAATCAGGCATTCCACCGCGCGTCCAACACCTTGGGTTTGATCGCAATGAATATCCTGGAGACGATAATTTGTCCGCCTTGCGGCAAACGTTTGATTTTGCCGGATACTGGTTGAATAGTCCTCCTGGCATGAGAAGCAATTCCTGGGTGGGCAAGCGTAAAATCGTTCAATCCGCTGGGTTCGGATTTATCGTCATCTTTAATGGACGCACGTATGCTCAAATCAAGGCCGCAGGAAATGCCACCAGGCTCGGTAACTCTGATGCCACCGATGCGATAGCAGCTGCGCGGCGTGAAAGATTCCCACTGCACACCATCATCTTTCTTGATCAGGAACAAGGTGGAAGGCTTCTTGCGGAGCAGCGGGTCTATCTTCATGCCTGGGTGGATGCAGTGAATGCCGCAGGATTTCGATCGGGTGTGTATTGCTCCGGCATCGCCGCGAAGGAAGCGAAAGGAAGCAGCGTTGTCACCGCTGAAGACATCCGGCAAAACGCGAATGGAAGAGAGATAAAGTACTGGGCCACCAATGATAGCTGCCCGCCCTCTCCAGGGTGTGCGTTTCCCCGGCGGGCGTCGGCGCCGCAATTCAGCGGGATATCTTTCGCGGAAATCTGGCAGTATGCGCAATCGCCCAGGCGATCCGGCTTTGCCAGCCATTGTGCCGGCTACAACAGCGACAAAAATTGCTATGCGCCCGGAATTGCGCTGGGCCAGCGCTTGCACCTGGACCTGAATGTCGCAACTTCAAGCGATCCGTCCCATGGCCGGACGTCCGATTGATACTCCTCGCTTGAGCGGATTAGTTCCATGCACGTTCCATTAAAGTCGTGTACAGAATAAGCGTCATAACTAAATTCCATAATATTTGTAACAAGCTCCCTGGGAACTGCATGATTCAAGCGAGATTACTCGCGGCATTGTATGGCTTCCTGCTTTTTTCGGGCGTAAAATTGATCGCTAATCCAGCTCACGATAATACTTAGACCATCCTCGGGCCCATAGTTAATCATTGTTGTTTAGAAAGTAGAGTGACTATGAAACCGTACTCCATACTTGCAGTCGTCTTATTCATTCCTCTTTTTGCCTTTGCCGGCAAAGACCCATCCGATTATCCATTACGGGCACAGATTTTGGAGTACACATCAACTTCACAAGATCTCGTTCGCCAGGAATATAGAGCGACAGGTATGGGAAACATCTGGGAGGGTGATATAGTCCACGCTTTCGACTTCACTTATGTTTGCGCTAGCAGACTGACAAAAAATGCGCGCAACCGTATGTATTCAGCAAAGTGGAGAAAGCCTCAGCTGCGCCTCGCCATCCTGGGAAGTAAGATCGGCGCAAATAATAAGTATGAGGAATGTGAGTTGAAAACCTCCGTTCACGATGGCATTTACATACTTGGCGCTGGCGGCATTACTGAAATCTCCCAGGAGAAATACAAAGAATGGAAAAATAGGGCGACTATTTCCAAACTGTCTATTTCTTCCATTCCGGATGGCGCTGAAATTGAGGTTGACGGCGAGTTCATGGGAAATACTCCATCGGTGCAGGAGCTAAGCCCAGGCGAGCACACCATCAAGGTCTCAAAAGCTGGTTACAAAGCCTGGGAGAAGAAAGTTAAGCTACCTGCCGGTGCCTTTAAGCTGAACGCGGAGATGGAAGCAGAAAAATGACTTTGCCATTAATATCCAGAAAAGTCAGAGATGTCGCGGATCGTAAAAAGCTTTCCAAAGTGAGCTGCACTTCTTGGTTCCAAAATGGAACGCACTGATATCCACAGAAAAAATTCTTTTTAACAGGATTTTGGTTTGTGCTCACGTCTGCCGCTGTGGATACTCTTTTCTGCCTATGAAAATAAAAGTTCTCTCCCTACGCCCAGCGTTTTGCCTCCTTCTGCTTCTTTTCAGCTCTGTATTGATCTTTCAGCCTATGGCGCATGCCAGCGCCAGCGGCGTTGTGATCAGCCAGGTTTATGGTGGAGGCGGCAATGCCGGTTCCACCTTTAAAAATGATTTCATCGAGCTCTTTAATGCCGGAACTTCACCGGTAAGCCTGACCGGATGGTCGGTTCAATACTCCTCCGCTGCTGGGACAACATGGCAGGTTACAGCCCTGAATGGCTCGCTTGCTCCAGGCCAGTATTTCCTGGTCCAGGAATCGCAGGGAGCAGGCGGTACAACGCCGCTGCCCGCGCCCAATGCTACCGGCAACATCGCCATGAGCGCGACGGCCGGCAAAGTGGCTTTAGCGAGCGTTACAACTGCTTTGTCCGGAGCCTGCCCATTGGGCGCAACGGTAATAGATTTCGTAGGCTATGGCACCGGAGCGAGCGGAGCCTCATGCTTTGAAGGAACAGCCGCCGCACCAACTCTCACCAACACCACGGCAGATCTCCGCAAAAGCAATGGCCTGCAGGATACTGACAATAACAGCGCAGACTTCGCTTCCGGCGCACCGAACCCGCGCAATACCCCGGTAGGCACCACGAATCCCAGC
>DASXLK010000135.1:0-24400 GCA_036496365.1 Candidatus Angelobacter sp.
ATTGGAACGAACACGCCCCCAGGCTTCACGAAAGGCACGCGTATGGGTGCCGAGAATATCTCCCTTTTCTCCCTTGATCCGGCGGCGGCGCAGCATGGCTTTTAACAGTGCATCATTAAACTGCCGGTCAAAGATAGAGCCGTACAGAATCGATTGTGGCTCAGGCAGACCTTTTACCTTCGCCAGGACCGTGTGAAGTCTTTCCCGCAAAACTGTCTCCGCCTGTTCTCCTGTCGCCAGTGAAAGCGGAATCGTAAACGTTTCTGGTTCGCCGTCACTATATTCAAGGTTGGCCAGCAGGATATGTGCCGAAGTTTGCGGCAACGAGATAACGTCATGAATACGCACCTGGCGGATCGTCCGATGCTTCTTGGAGAACCATGATCGCCGGCGCAGGATCGCCGGTAGCAATTTGGCAATGGCGTTTCTGGTCGCGGTGCTGAAGACTTCCTCCGCATCCGCCTCAAGTACTGGTAGATCTTGTGCTCGCGCCGTAACAGAAAGCGATTCCTGGCTCTGCTCTTGGGGCTGCAAATGGAACCATTGGAAGGCATGCGGTCCCAGCGAAAGCAGGTAGGGCTGCTCTGTGATTGCCGGGAAATTGTTTCGGCCAAAGACCTCAACCGGCACTGATTCACGATGCCGGGACAAATCCAGCTCAGCGCATTGAGTAAAGCGCGAAAGATTGGCCACCACGAGTATTTTCTCGCCTTCAAACTCGCGGACAAAAGCCAGAATTTTTCGGTTCCCAGGAAACAGGATTTCCATCTTCCCGCGCCCGAAAGCGGGATGTTGTTTGCGCTGCGCAATCATGCGCTTCATCCACCAAAGTAAAGAGTGCGAATTGTTATTCTGCGTCTCTACGTTCAGCGCTTCGTAGTGATATTCCGGATCGATGTTGACCGGCAGATACAGCTTCTGCGGATTAGCGCGAGAGAAACCGGCATTGCGGTCCGGGCTCCATTGCATGGGTGTGCGCACACCGTTGCGATCGCCAAGATAGATGTTGTCACCCATGCCGATCTCATCGCCATAATAAAGGACTGGCGTCCCAGGCAATGAGAGCAAGAGCGCATTCATCAGCTCAATGCGGCGGCGATCGTTTTCCAGCAATGGCGCGAGCCGCCGGCGGATGCCGAGATTAATCCGCATGCCACGATCCTGCGCATAGGTACGATACATGTAATCGCGCTCTTCATCCGTTACCATTTCCAGCGTAAGCTCGTCATGGTTGCGCAGAAACATGGCCCACTGGCAATTTTCCGGGATGGGCGGCGTGATTCGCAGAATCTCCGTGATGGGATGGCGGTCTTCCATGCGCAGTGCCATAAAGAGCCGAGGCATGATGGGAAAATGGAAAGCCATGTGGCACTCATCGCCATTCCCAAAGTAGGCGACGGCATCTTCCGGCCATTGATTGGCTTCAGCCAGCAGCATGCGCCCTTCGTACTTTTCATCCACGTGCTTGCGTAGTTCTTTTAAAGCCGTATGGGTTTCCGGCAGATTCTCGCAGTTCGTACCCTCGCGCTCAAATAGGTATGGGACAGCGTCCAGACGCAAGCCATCCACGCCCATGTCGAACCAGAAATCCATGGCGGCAAACATGGCCTTTTGCACTTCTGGATTCTCCCAGTTGAGGTCTGGCTGGTGGGAATAAAACCGGTGCCAGTAATATGCCTTGGCCACGGGGTCCCAGGTCCAGTTGGAACTTTCAAAATCCTTAAAGATGATGCGGGCGTCGCGATATTTATCCGACGTATCGCTCCAGACATAAAAATCACGCCAGCGGCTGCCGGGCGGAGCATGCCGCGAACGCTGAAACCAGAGATGCTGATCAGACGTATGATTCAGCACCAGTTCGGTGATTACCTTCAGACCACGGCGCTTCGCTTCGCGCATGAAACGTTGAAAATCCTTTAGCGTGCCGTAGGATCGGTGTATATCTGTGTAGTCGGACGTGTCATATCCATCGTCCTTCAGGGGCGAAGGACAAAATGGCAGGAGCCAGATTGCGGTAACACCCAGATCTTCCAGATACGGCAATTTCTGGGTCAATCCGCCAAAATCACCGATTCCGTCGGTAACGCTGTCGAAAAATGCCCTGACATGAACTTCGTAAATAATTGCGTCTTTGTACCAATCCTGCATGCGGTCAAGTGAACTGAATAGGACTACTAAATTGTATCTGGAGTTGGCTGCTCAGGTTGGCAACGTGGCGATCTCCGCCGGTCCTCAGCCGGCTGAAGATGCCGGCTGTAATGCCCGGTCACAAATCGAATACGAGGGATGGCCTGAAGAAATATCGTTTCCACTCGCTCTATTTCCGAGCCTTCGCATTGTGCGCCAGGTGACAAGGCTTACTTCTGCGATCTCAAGATTATAGATCTGCATAAGAAATCAACTCTATCTGCCGATTAGCAAGGGATTGCCTGGTCTCTGCCGATGTAAGCGCTGAAAGCTCAATCTCTCTCGATTGTGTCAGGCGCGTTCCTGCCGCCTGCAAATCAGAGTCTGAATATCCCGGATGGCAGACCAGCTCCCAAGTCCCCTCAGGCAATGCTTCAAGAATCTGCAAGAGCTTTTTCTGTTCCAGCATGCCAGTCACTGCGATGCCCACGGTGCCATCCGTGGAAACCATTCCTTCTTCCTTCAGTACACGCCGGAACTCCGCCGCAAAAACCTGGAAAGCCATCACGCCGGCCGAGCGCAGCCAAAGTCCCGGAGAACCCAACACCATGCCGACGGGCCAGGAGCGGATAGGCTCAAATGGATTTCTTACAGCGCGAATGCCACAGGCTTTTGCTGCACGCAGCATGGGTCGCAAAACACGCGGGAACATGTGTGTATGTTTATGGCTATCGACGTGGGTGATGGTAACCCCGCAAGACTGGAGCTTGCGGATCTGCGCTTCTACTTCACGCTGGATTTCGTCCGCCGCAATCTGCTTGCGGACCGCGGCGATAGCAAATTGCTTTAAGCTGCTCCGAAAACGCTGCGAACCATCGGTAAGTGAAGAAAGATTTGCCGTCAGCGGAACACCATCGATCAGGACGACATGGCATCCCGTTTTGAGGCTCGGCTGCGCCATGGCCAGGTCGATGGCGGCATCAGAAGCCTTTACATTGGCCATCAGCGTGGCCGAAGTCACAATACCTGAGCGATTGCCTTCTATGATCGCGCGGTTTACGCCCGCGGTCAGGCCAAAATCGTCAGCATTCACAATGAGGCGGCGCACTGGGTGAGTCTAACAAAAACCATTCAGCACCAAACCACTCACCACAAAGGACACAAAGGAAAACCAAGGAAGAGAAGGCATGACGAATTGGTTTTGCGAACTAAGAGCGGCGTTGAAGACGTTAACGAAGAGCTTACAAATCTCAGAGGACACCAGAGAATAACCTCTTGTGTTCCTTCGTGTCCTTTGTGGTTAAGTTCTAAGCCGTTTTGACTGCTTGCGGGCGGGGCTCTCTTTCACCCAGGAACATCTTGATTTTTTCCAGAAGCGCGGGAAAAAGATCTTCTTTTTGCAGGCAGGCTGCAACGTCCTTGCCGCCGTCGATTGGACCGTAGCCGGTCACGATAATCACAGGAACATCGGGGTTCTTTTCATGGACCTTTTTAGCCAGCTCAACGCCGTTCATGCCGTCCATGCGAAAGTCGGTTACCAGAATGTCGAAATCTTCTTCGTCGAACTTCTGCAGCGCCTCGGCTCCATTGTAAGCGCTCACCGCCCGATAACCCTGCATTTCAAGAATTTCGCAGCTCAATCGCGCCAACACTTCATGATCGTCAACGAAAAGGATCGCCCGCATGAATGACTCCTTGTGGCAACAATGGATGGGAGCAGTTTACAAAAAGACCAGAAATCCGACAGCAGCTTCGGCCTCAGTTCTTTGTTTCATAATACGCCTTAAAAGATGCCTGCCGAGTATAGTATTTTTTGGCTTGGCAGGCACCTCTAAAAAGCTCAAACCGGTTCTAAACCAACACTTTAATCGGCCTCTGGCGGCAAATACAATGCCGGCGTGTTGCTGTTCTTCATGGCCTCATTGAAGGCAGGAACGTCAGTGGAAACAAGCTGCTTCCAGGCCGCCAGTTGCTGGTCCAGCTGGCTGCGCAGCATTTTAAACACTTCATATTGCTGCTCTGACGGCGCACTATCCCCTGCCTGCACAACAGAGCTAAAGCTATCCAGCTGTTCATTGAGCATGTTGGGGAACGCCAGGTTCGCCTCCGATCCTTTCATGTTTACCTGTATAAGATGCTCTTCAACCGGGGCCATTTTCTTGTCCAGTGCGGCGGCTTGTTCAAGTAAAGCTTTCATTTTTGGATCATCATCAAACCGCTGCTGGACAGCTTTGATCTCAGCCCGCATGGTGCGCACCTGGTTCACCGCGCGATGTAAATCGTTATTCGCCTGATTCACCTGCAAAGCCAGCTCAAACTGCTTGCGCAGATCGTCAGGATTCACGTTTTTAGTCCGTGGGTCCATCACAATTTCCAGCGGCTGTGAAAGACTTTGCTTACCCGCCGTCAGCTTAATTGTGTATTGTCCGGGCTGTACTACTGGGCCTTGCGGGCCAATGCCGCTGTAAAACGCTCCTGGAATTTTTACCGGCTGCTCATAACGCAGGTTCCAGGCATAGCGATTCATGCCTGCCGAAGCGGAAATTGTGGTGACTTCCTTTACCTGGTCCGGCCACTCCGGCGGTTGTTCGTCACCTTTCTTCTCCTTACTGGAAAGCGTGCGGACTACCTTTCCCGCCGAATCTACGATCTCAAGCTTTACTTCATCCTTTGGCGCAGACTTAAAGTAATAATTGATGATGGCTCCCGGCGGCGGATTGTCGCCTACCGGCCCGCGCCGTTCGATGTCCGTGGGCAAATGCAGGCGCAATGCTGTCTCCGGCTTAAACAGCACCATATCTGCGGTTGGCGAAACTGAATCAAGCTGACGCAACGGAGTAATGTCGTCAAGCACCCAGAAAGCGCGTCCATGGGTAGCGGCGATCAAATCGTCGCCATGAATTTCCAGATCATGAACTGGCACCGCCGGCAGGTTCAGCTTGAGCGGCTGCCAGTGACCGCCATCGTCCACGGAGAAGTAAACACCGGTTTCTGTTCCCGCATAGAGCAAGCCTTTGCGCTTCGGATCTTCCCGGACAGAGCGCACGTATGAACCCTCCGGGATTCCGTTGGCGGTAAGTATCCAGTTCTTGCCATTATCGCGGGTGCGATAGATCAGCGGGCGAAAATCATCAAACTTGTGCCGATCAACCGCCACGTAAACCGTGTTTGGATCGTGATGTGACGGCTCGATAATGCTGATCATGCTCCATTCCGACATGTCTTTAGGCGTAACGTTGGCCCAGTGCTGGCCGCCGTCTGTGGTGAGTTGAATCAGGCCATCGTCCGTCCCGGCCCAGAGCGTGTCTTTCTTCAGCGGCGACTCCGCCAGAGCAAAGATCGTGTCATAGTACTCGACGCTCGTAATGTCCAGCGTGATCGGCCCGCCCGACGGCTTTTGTTTTGATTTGTCGTTGCGCGTCAGATCACCGCTGATCGCCGTCCAGCTTTGTCCCGCATTCGTGGACTTGAACACCATCTCCATTGCTGTATACATCGTGTTGGGATCGTGGGGTGAAATCATCAATGGCGATGTCCAGTTGAAGCGATGCTGCAATTTTTCCGCACCATTCCCTGAAACATCCAGCGGCCACACGGAGATGTCGACGACCTGCTCAGTGCGCTTATCAAAACGAGAGGTAAATGCTTCAGCATTGGCAAATGTGATGTTTGGATCAGTCGGATACGGCGCGATATAGCCGCTCTCTCCACCCCCGACCGCGTACCAATCCTGCCGGCCGATTACGCCATCGTCGTCATAGCTCTGAATGGCAATCGTTGAATTATCCTGCTGCGCGCCATAAATGTAATATGGCCAGCGGTTATCTGTGATCACGTGGTAGAACTGCGCTGTCGGCTGGTTATACTGTGTTGACCACGTGCGCCCTCCATCGAGTGAAACCGTTGCCCCGCCGTCATTTCCATTGATCAAATGGTCCGGATTGTCCGGATCAATCCACAAGCCATGATGGTCGCCGTGTGGCGCGGGCAGCAGACCAAAAGTGCGTCCGCCGTCCGTAGAACGAAACATGCCGGTATTCAAGACGTAAACCGTGTCAGGAGATTTTGGATCGGCAAAGATGTGGCTGAAATACCAGGCGCGCTGGCGCAGGCGGCCGTCTTCATTCATGCGAATCCAGCTATCGCCGCCGTCGTCTGAGCGATAAAGCCCGCCTTCCTTTGACTCAACCATGGCGTAAACCTTGTTTGAGTCCGCGCCGGAAACCGAGACGCCAATCCGCCCCATGATTCCCGGAGGCAAGCCATGGCCTTCAATGTGCATCCACGTGGTTCCGCCGTCTGTGGATTTGTATAGTCCGCTTCCCGGGCCGCCGCTGTTGAGGCTCCACGGGTTTCGATAAACCTCCCACAGCGAGGCAAACAGCGTGCTCGAATTGTTAGGATCAAACACCACGTCAATGGCGCCTGTCTTGTTGTCCTTATATAAGACCTTTTGCCAGGTAGCGCCGCCGTCAATCGTGCGGAAGACGCCGCGCTCTTCATTCGATCCATACGCGTGACCTAGCGCAGCCACAAAAACAACATTGGGATTTCTGGGATCGATAATCACCGCGCCGATATGCTGTGTGTCTTTCAGGCCAATGTTCTTCCACGTCTTGCCCGCGTCCACTGACTTGTAAACGCCATTGCCGTAAGAGATGTTGCCGCGTATGCAAGCCTCGCCCGACCCCACATAAATAATGTTGTGGTCAGATTGCGCCACGGAGATTGCGCCAATCGAAGCGATGGGCTGTTTATCAAACAATGGCTGCCAGTTGGTGCCTGCGTCAGTGCTCTTCCACACGCCGCTGGAAGCCCCGCCAAAGTAAAAGACGTTTGGCTCACCGGGTACGCCGGTCACAGCCAATACGCGTCCGCCACGGAATGGGCCTACCTGCCGCCAGCGCATCGCGCCAAAAACTTTTTCGTCAATCTGTCCTGCCGCAGGCGGCGGAGTCTGCGCTGGGGTCACGGTCTTGGTGGCTGGTTTTTTAGCCTGTGCGCCTGCCGGTTTCTTGCCCTGCTTGTCTTCAGATGTCTGAGGGTTCTTGGGTGATTGAGCAAATGCAGTGGAGAAAAGACAGATCAATGCCAAAACGAACACACGACTGCGGAAGATCATAGCGGGACGCTGCTCCTTATGTAGGCCAAGCGGGTAATGATACGGCTGACAGAGAGCAAGTTGCAATTGAGAGTTTTTGTTCGCCATGCCAAGGACTGAGTAATGCCATCTTGCCGGAATGTCACCTTACCCCTGTCGTCCTGAGCGCCACGCGAGTCCAGGCAAGCCGGGATGAGCGCAGGTCACGCCATCGCGACGTTGCGACCCTACTTCCCTACAAACCTAACCAACCCATCCCGATAATCGATAGTCAATTTCATATTCTGCATAGCGCTGAAGCCGATCTGCCCGGAAACCTCAATCCCCAGGTCCTTGCTCACGGAGTGAAGATCGAGCGTGCTGATACGGTCGCTGCGGTTTACCTTCGCAAACCGCAACGTTGCGTCGTCCGCAATAAAGGCGCTATTCACCACGCCGCTGGCCCCGGACATGGACGAATTGAAGGCGCGCATCTCCGGCATCAATCTTGCCAGCTCGGGTGAGATGGTATTGGCATTGGAACCGCTATCGACCACGAACAATCCAGTGGCCTTTTTCCCTACTTCAGTCGGTAACAGTAGAAAATGCCCGACTGTGAAGGTCTGGCTGAAGGCCTCTGCCTGCGCAGGCGGACCATCATTGCTTCGGGCAGGCATCGTCTCCAGACGAAGCTTGCGTGCAGGCAGGTCCAGCGTGATCAGGTATTGCGAGAAAACATCCATGCCAATAATTCCGTCCACTTCCGCAATCTCTCGTGGGGTGGCCTGAACAAAGCAGTCATGAAACTCAAGATCGCCAATCACAACCTTATCGACCCACGCTTTGTAGCCAACGGCCGGTCCCGATTTGCCTACGCCTTCCAGCGCCTGCTCGGCCAACTTGCGCGCGCCAATCTTTTCCGCCAGCTTTCGCGTAATGGTGATTCCTGAAGATCCGGTATCCACCAGCAGCATCACCGTGGCGCGGTCATTCAACCGCACGCGCAAGCCATAGCCGCGCAGCACCATGTGGGCACCCACGGTTAAAGACTCCATCTTGATTTCCGTGCGCTCCACGTCACGAGAGAGTATCCAGGTCTTGCGGCCGGCCAGGGCTTTTACAAAGTCTTTGTATTCGCGCTCATGCCGTTCTTCTTCCGGATCATTGTGAAATTCGGCCAGATGGCGCTCCAGTGCCGCAACATTTTCGGGATAGGCCAGCCGGATGGCCCACTCATAAAATGCGTCACTGTCCTCTGGATCAAGATCGTGCGCCTTAGCGATGGTGGTTTTAGATTCGCTGCGCCGCGCATAAACGGCGTCAACCTTTCCCTGCCCCAGCCATGCACGCGCGCATTTGTCATCGAGCTTGAGAGCTGCCCGATATTCATCGTCAGCTTGTGGAATAAATCCGCGGCGATAGTAAACATCACCCCGTACGGCATGGATGATTGCTGATTCCGGGAACACGGCCAGCGCATTTTGTGAACTTTCTTCGGCGGCCTTAACGTCATCGGCTTTCAAGAGGCTGCGGACCAGCCCTGCGTAGGCCTCTGCTGACGGCTTAGCGTCAACGATTCTGCGATAGGTAGCCGCGGCAGCGCGAAAATCGGCCTGGCGAAATAGATGATGCGCATTGGCCAGTCCGCTATCATCCGTTACCGGCGAGCTCTGCGCCAAAGACAGCGGAGCAAGCGCAACCAATAAAAAAGGCAAGAGTGTTTTCACAACCACAGAACGCATCTGCTGAGAATACTTGCCTTGATTTGCTTTGGCAAAAGTGGAGTTACATGTGGCACTACCCGGGTTCCACACGTTTACAATACAAAAACAGCCACTAGGGCAGAACAAATAGTAACTTTGCGTCAAGGCAATTTTCACTTATCATGGCGTTGAACTCTGCTTGGATAAGGAGGATGTCATGGCAAAGAAAAGGTTACCGTTCTCTCGAGAGATCCTTCTGATTTTGTCAGCATTGAGTTTGTATTTATCAGTGGGCTGCGGATCCAGCGCATCTCATCCTCCCAGTCCCACGATGACCGCTAACGCGGCTCCCTTCGAAAGCAGTGTTGCGATTGATCTGTCATCTTCAAGCTCAATTGATCCAAATGCTGTGTTGACGATTTCCAATCAAGGGAAACAACCCTTAGTGATGCCTGCTGTGTTTTTACAGGGCGATTCTGCGCTGAATCGGTCTTCGATCCTGCGCCCACGAAAGGGATTGAAAAACGAGGAGTTCGCATTATCAACGTGGCAATTTGTTTCGGCCCACTCGCAACACTACTGCAATGCCGGCGCTCCAGGAGACCCGGACGACTACTCTTCCGAGCCCATGCGCTTATTCGATGGCTACGGTATGGGATGTTGCGAACAACGCGCTTTCATCCTGGCCTGGGTATGGCAAGGAGCCGGCTATCAGTCGCGACTCGTCTGGATGGCGTTCCACGAGGTACCCGAGATCTTTTACGAAGGCGCCTGGCATATGTTCGATCCCGATCACGGTGTCTACTATCTGCAACTGGACAATAAAACGGTGGCTAGCGTAGCGGACGTAATCGCGAATCCAAGTCTGGTAGCAAGAGTTAAGGACGCGAATGGGCTCGATCCGTTGGGATTTTCCGCACAATTTATGGCGGATCAGTATGCAGTCCAGGTTCCCCAGTATCTTACGATTGACTATTCAGCGGAGCAGACCTACCTCTTGCAACCGGGGCAAAGCCTTAACTTGAATTATGCACAGATTGTTCCGGTTTTTTACGGCACCGTGTTACAGGACTTCATACCGAATGCCGCCACCGGCAGTTTCGATTGGAACCTGGACTACTCCAAACCCGGTTGGCCTAGCCTGACCAGCGCGAACACTGCAGTTACAACGGTCAATGACGGTTCTTCAGTCTTTCTAACCAACAGCGGACCGAATACGGGATTTGCAATATACGCGTTCTCGAGCCCATTCCCGGCGATCAGCCTGAAAGTGAATGGCTTGGTGAAGCTGAATGGTCCAGACGCAGCTGTCAACGCTTATTTTTCTACCGATGGTTCTTCGTGGTCTACAGCATTCCCCTTGACTGCGACCGCTGGTGTGCCGACACAGGCTTCAGCAGATCTTTCCAGTTTGTCTGCAGGGCAGTACATCTACTTCGTAAAACTGGCATTGTCGGGCAATGCGCCGCAAAGTTCAAGCATCGCCAATGTTCACCTTGTTTCTCAATTCCAGGATTCCATGTTTCTATTTCCGCACTTGGTGCCAGGGCAGGTGAATCACCTCACCTATCAGGATTGGAGTCCATCCACTGTTGATCGCCAAGTGAACGTATCGCTCAGCGTACAGCATTGATTCCATACCGGAATCGGGGGTCGCGGGCAGCGTGGACGCTGCAAATCCCGATTATTCGCGGGCTTTCTTGAACTCATACACCTCTAGGTTCACCAATCCGTCGCGATAATCAATCGTCATCTTCATCTGGACGAGTACCTTGATTCCAATCAAACCCGCGATCTCAGTGCCTTCAGCCGCGCTGGTATTGTCCAGTGAAAGCACCGGCAAGTCGTGGCTCTCAATGCGCATTTTGGCAAATTGCAGTATGGCTTTCTGGCCGGTCAGGACCTGGTTAACATTGCCACTCACACCTCGAATTCTATACTCGTCATCCGCAGCGGCTTTGGTGACCTGCGCAGCTAGTTTTTTACTCATGACGTTCAATTGCGCTCCCGTATCCAGGATGAAATTGCCGGTAGCTTTGTCATTGACCACCACGGGCACAACCATGTCATGGTAAAAACGGTAAAACTTTGTGAAGCCCTGCATCTCCGGAGCAATGTAGCGGTCCTGCCACTTGTCTTCTTCCGCGCTGGCGCTGGGATTTTTGGGCAAGGGGGCAAGTAGCATTCGCTGATTGTGGAAATCCAGGGTGATGAGGAACTGGTCAAAAACATCCGCGCCGATCAACCCAGCGTCGTCGATAATGTCGTTCTTGCTGGAAACAGTTACAACGCAGTTGTGGAATTCCAGCCCGCCGATATTGATCTTGTCAATCCATGCCTCGTAGCTTTCTACTCCTCCCTTGTCTCCCACGCCCCCAATCCAGGTATCGGCAATCTTGACCGCCCCGGCGCGCTCGGCGAGTTTGCGGCCTATGGTGATACCTCCGGCGCCGGTATCCAAAAGAAGATCAGCGCTTGCTTGATCGTTGAATTTGATCTGGAGCCCATATCCCGTACTGATGGTTGTGGGACTGCGGTCGATGTCATAGGTATATTCGACCTTTCGCCCATAATGCGGCATCTTGATTTCCATCGGCTTGATCTCAGTGGCAAGTACCCACGGTTTCTTTGCAGCCAGGGCGGTAAGCAAGCGATGTCTGTTTGATTTTTCGTCAGCATCAAGGTCCATTTTTTTGAGCTGCTCGAGTTGCTCAGCATATGACAAGGTGCCTAACCAGCTTCTGGTGATCTGCGCGTCCTCCGGATCAAGTTGATGGGCCAAGGCAAAAGTTTCTTTTGCTTTTTTATTCAGAGACACCATATGAAACATCCGCCCCATGCCATACAACGCGCGGGCGGAATTACTGTCGATCTTTAGCGCGGCGCGGTATTCCTTTTCGGCATCGGCAAAATTTCCTGATCGAAACGCCACGTCGCCGACCGTTGCGTGAACTACTGCCGACGCCGGCAATGCCGCAAGGGCTTTCTTGACAGCGCTGTCAGCTTCTTCCAGTTGATTGCTGCTTAACAGGCAGCGGACCAATCCCACATGCGCATCCGCCAGAGTAGAATCCTTATCCACAAGAGCTTTAAAGGCGGCAGTTGCGTCCTTGAGCTGGCCCTTTTTCATCAGCGCCCGTGCAGCGAGCAGAGGCTCATTCACCTTAGGCGCTGTAGCGCTTTCTGTAGCGGCAGGCGCAGCAGGCTTTACGTTGTCGGCAGTGGTCTGTGCAGTGGCGGATGCAGCAAGGCATACGGCTAGCAAAAGACTGGATTTCATGCGCCACATAGTACAACAAGAGATAGTTTAGTTCTGCCAGTTTTTTCCCTTATAAATGCAACGGTTTCGGGCCATTCGTCCAGCGGGTCCTCTTCCCATGGCGACGACAAGTTTCTTCCGCTCACCCAGTACGGATCTTGCCCATTCGTCCAAGGGATTTATTCCAGAGCTGGACCACCACGGCACACATCAACTTGCCAACTTTAAGGGCTTTACCGTTCGCGGAATTACGGAGGGACGGCCTCGCGTCACCGTGATTTCCTGATCTTCGTGACGAATCAACAGTTTCTCTCCCTCACGCAAAGAATAGCTTGTGGAATCAGCAGTGATTTCAACATCCAATACCTGCCCGCGATATGTTAATGGAAACCGTAACGATGCTTCAGATTCTGGTGGCCGCTGCGGCCGGAAGGACAACATGCCATCATAGTCGCGAAGGCCGGCAAAGCCGTAGATAAAGACCATCCATGTGCCGCCCATGCAGGCAATATGACATCCATCCTTAACATTGCCGCCTATATCGGCAAGGTCCATCAGCAGGGCGGCGCGCACGTACTCCACAGCTTTATGGAACTCGCCGATTTCCAGCGCCATAATGGCTTGAATGCACGATGAAAGCGAAGAGTCGCCAGTTGTAAGAGGATCATAGAATTCAAAGTTACGTTTTTTTGCTTCCAGAGAAAATTCATGACCCAGCAGAAACATGGCCAGTATCACGTCGGCCTGCTTGATCGCTTGGCGGCGATAGATATTCAGCGGGTGATAGAACAACAGCAAGGGATACCTATCGGCCGGCGTATTTTTGAAGTCCCATGGCTCCCGGTCGAGGAAGGTATCGTCCTGAGGATAGATTCCTGTTGTGGCATCAAACGGAACATACATGTTGTTGGCCGCCATTTTCCATCCCTCAACCTCTGACATCTCCAGACCGGTCTTCCGGATCAGCGCTTTGAAAACTTGCGGTTGTTGCACCTGCAGGCGCTCGACCGTTTCGATTGCATAACGCAGGTTCTCCCGCGCCATCAAGTTCGTGTACGTGTTGTTGTTGACGACCGTCTTGTATTCATCAGGTCCGGTCACGCCATTAATGCAGAATTTCCCTTTCTGCCGCGGCGAGAAGAATCCCAGGTCGTACCAGAAACGTGCGGTCTCCACAAGCATTTCCGCACCATATTGAAAGAGCAACTCTTCATCGCCAGTGATGTTTACGTACTTACGCAGGGCATGCATGATGTCCGCATTAATGTGGTACTGTGCGGTCCCCGCGGCATAGTACGCTGAAGCTTCGTCTCCGGTGATGGTACGCCATGGAAAAAGCGCTCCGCGGTGGCTCAACTCGCGCGCACGCGCACGCGCCTGATCGAGCATTCCGTAACGGAAGCGCAGAAGGTTTTTGGCCGTATGGGGTGATGTATAAATTAGAAAGGGAAACACGTAAATTTCCGTGTCCCAGAAATAATGGCCTTCGTAGGCATTGCCTGTCAGTCCCTTTGCGGCGATACCGTTGTTTTCTGCCCTGGCTGAGGCCTGGAGGATGTGAAACAGATTCATGCGGATGGCTTGTTGCATTTCAACCGTCGATAGTCTCACCCTTTCTCCCTTGACCTGACTCACCCTCACGTCGCTCTTTTTCCAGAACTCGTCCATATACTGCTCTTGTTCAGCCAACAGTTTGGCGAATCCCTGATTGGCAACTCGGTCCAGCGTCCATTCCGCACGGCGGTTGATCTCATGTGGCTTAGCAGTCTTGGAAGTGTGATATGCCATGTACTTGGTAAGGCGAATGGGACATCCTGGTTCTGCCTCAACCGTAAAGATAACCTCACCAGAATTTTCTGTATGAGCAATTTTCGAGGAATACTGGCAATCGGTTACAAGATCGTGATCTATCCCACACGCCGGGATCATCTTGCTTCGCTCTGTGCCGAGGACGAGGACGATGCGAGAGTCGTTAGCATGGCTGGCCCGGGGCTGGAGTAGCTTTGCGGAGAACTTCGCCTGGCGCGGATCATCTTCGGCCTTTTGTTCTCCATTTTGGTGTTGGAGCGTCGCGGAGGCAATCACCACTGCCGCTGCGGCATTCAGAACTGTTACTTCATAGGCAATGGCCCCTACGTGGCGTTGTTGAAAAGAAATGAGGCGCCGGGACTTGATTCGCACTAGCTTGCCAGACGGCGTCTCCCAAATCAGCTCTCGATCAAGCGTGCCGGACTTCATGTTCAGTTGACGGCTGTAATCGCGTACATTGGCGCTGTCGATTCCAAAGGGCTCGTCATCCACAAACAGCTTGATGATTTTGCTATCCAACACGTTCAGCATTGTCTGTCCCGTCCGGGCAAAGCCAAAGGCTTCTTCGCCGTAGACGATCGGCCACGATTCATAAAATCCGTTCACGAATGTGCCGTGCTGGACACATGGGTTTCCTTCTTCCGGGCTTCCGCGCATGCCAATGTAGCCGTTTCCCAGGGCAAGCACCGTTTCCATCTGCGCCATAAATTCCCGTCGAAAGTTCGTCTCAAGGATGCTCCACTCGTTGGGCGGATAGTCCTGGGTTGGCGGTTTCAATCGTTCGTGGTGGAGCATAAATACTTCTCCTTGTTCACGCCGCTTGTTCCAGCGGTTCAGCCGGAAATCCGGTGAGGAGTTCAGCCAGGTCCTTGACAACCACGTCAGCACCATGATCTTTCAACTCCTCTGCGTTATCCTTCCTCGCCACTCCGATAACAAGTCCAAATCCGCCTTGTGCACCGGCTCTCACGCCTGAGATGGCGTCTTCCACAACCACCGCTCGTTCAGGTAACACGTGGAGCATCTCTGCAGCCTTCAAAAAAGAGTCGGGCGCCGGCTTGCCGGCAAGGTTTTGGTCGGCGAGAACCTCGCCATCGACGCGCGCTTCAAAAAGATCTTCGACTCTTGCCGCCTTTAGGACCGTTTCGCAATTCTCGCTTGAGGTCACAACCGCGGTTTTAATGCCAAGCCGCCGCAGGTACAGGATGAAAGCGACTGTACCTGGATAAGCTTCGACGCCAGCAACGGCTAGGCGGGCTTGGACCAGTTCATTTTTTCTGTTACCGAGGCCGCAGACCGTCTCGGCTGATGGCGGATCCTCAGATGTTCCCTCTGGCAATATGATCCCGCGGGATTCCAGGAAATCCTCAACGCCCCTATATCGTGGTTTTCCATCCACATAAAGTTTGTAGTCCGTGGCAATATCAAAATTTCTGAATGGCTCGGCATTTTGAACCGCTCGCTTCCACAAGTACTCATCAAACATCATCTTCCAACAGGCGGCATGAATACTTGCGGTGTCAGTAATCACGCCATCCATATCAAAAAGAACTGCGTCATAACGTTCGCGAGCAATAATACGTCGATTTATTTGCTGTTCAGGTTGCATGTGGTCCCTTGTATGCTCCCTTGATGAAGTTCATCCTTTCAAACTCCTTAGGGCGCGATTGCCGTTCCCTTGAATTTCTCCAGGCGCCAGAGTGCGGCAGAAGTATCCAAAAGGTATTGGATCTGGCAATGCCAGACTGCCTCCTCTTCAAAATAGTGTTCAACCACTCGTCTTCCGCCTGTCAGATTTGGCAGATGAGGAATCGCAGCCGCTTATCAAATTGAGGGATCACGCCATAAGACGGGCCGTGACAGACTTTGGCTTGGCCGGGGCTGATACATTTACAATACAAACAATCGCAGGACGCTCATCTGTGATTGATTTCCGAGTGCGAAAGTGGCGGAATTGGCAGACGCACCAGACTTAGGATCTGGCGGGTAAAACCGTGGGGGTTCGAGTCCCCCCTTTCGCACCAAAATCTCCTTACA
Source organism: Candidatus Angelobacter sp. (assembly GCA_036496365.1). Lineage (GTDB taxonomy): Bacteria > Acidobacteriota > Terriglobia > Terriglobales > Acidobacteriaceae > Angelobacter. The sequence continues at coordinate 16,016 of DASXLK010000135.1, forward strand.
AGATCCTTCGGATCCCCTCACTTCAAAGTTCTAGATTGCTCAGAATTTTGACTGGCGGCTCAGCCGTCGCCATGGGTAAATCAGCCGCAATTCTTCTCATAACCCTGCCGGTTCGATGAATCGACCTTCCTTACAACCCTTACAACGAATTTGATCTTGCAAGGGTGCTTTGGTTACTGAGGTAATGTTTCTTTTCCTTTTCTGAACAATTCTTGACAATTTCTAAGGTGTTTCTTGACTAGTCCGGGTTAATAGTTTGCATGTAATCTCAATACAAATTTATCAGAATCTGTAAGTTACAAGGGTCACCCCCAGGGCCAAATCGAAGTTCCAGGTGAGGGATAGCAGGAAATGCCTGCAAAAAACTTTTTCTTTGCATTCGTGTGTTTCATATACGTGTGTTCAGCGCAGCTGTATGCCCAATCAACCCATGCGAACAGCACATCCAAAACAACGAGCAACACGGTTTTCGAAACGCCTGCGGCTGGTGCGGATTCTTCCAACCCGCGAGTGATTCGGTACGACGGCGTTTTGAAGAGACAGCCATCATCGACTGGTGTGACTGTTATTTTTTCCATTTACAGCAGTGGTGATTCCGCCAACCCACTTTGGCAAGAGACTCAAATTGTCCAGCCGGGTCAGGATGGCCGCTACACCGTATTTCTAGGCGCCTCGGCTTCGGGCGGATTGCCGTTTTTCGTCTTCGCCGAATCCCAGCCGCGATGGCTTGGCATACGGGTTACGGGTGAAGATAATGAGCAAAGAACGCTCGTGGTCACCACGTTGAATTACCACAAAGCTTCGACCGGCAGCGTAGCGGGTGCTGCCATCGCGACTGGAAATCCGACTCCAACACCCATTCAACAAAAAAGCAGTGTCCAGCAACCTGGCGCCTTAGGATTGGCAATAGGGACCTCATCCTCCTTTTCGCTGCCCAGCTTGCCAGTCGGCGGGGGCTCAACAGGCCCAATCGTGTCGCATGAAGTCATTGCAAACAGCTCCACTGATGCGTTCACGGTACGGCAGGACGGTTCCGGGGTTGGCGCGCACATTACTGCCCAGACAAACAACGCTCTTCTTGCGGAAACAACGTCGACCAGCGCAGCGCAGAGCACAATATTGTCAATCAACCGCGCTCCGGAAGGAACGGGCCTGCGTGCGGAGTCTCAAGCTTCTACCGGATCCGGCAGTGGAGTGTGGGGCATTTCTGCCAGTGATGGCGGAATCGGCATTCTGGGCGTAAGCCGTTCCCCGAGCGGAGCAACCACGGGAGTTCGTGGTGAGAGCAATAGTCCTGATGGTACAGCCGGAGTATTTGATTCTTTGGGCGGAGGGAACATCCTTAGCGGCAGAAGCGCAGGCGTGGAGAAATTCCATGTGGACGCGCAAGGTAACGTCGCCGCAACTGCTTTCAGCGGAGATGGGTCAAAGCTGACGAATGTAAATGCAACCTTGCTTGGTGGCCTTTCTGCTTCTGATTTTCAGAAGTCATTTGTTCTCAATGGAGATGGATCGCTGCTTTCCAATGTGAACGCCAGCACACTTGAAGGCCTGCATGCGTCAGATTTTGCGCGTACTGGTCTGCCACAAAATGTGAATGGGCTGCAAAGCCTGGTCAGCAGGCAATTGGCCATCAATTCCGATTCTGACGGTGTTCAATTCGGAGCAGCGGCGGTCTCCCGTGAAGACCAGGACGCTGGACATCCTTCCCCGTTTTCTCAAGCCGGTTCTCAAATGCATTTTCGTCTCACCAGGGCCTATTGCGATAAGAGCAGCACCAGCCAGCAAACGCCCTCAGACCAGGCGAATTATTTCTGTGTACCGGACGCTGTGACAATTGACGATGCTCACCCAGCGTCTTCAACGCCGAGCAAGGATTTCATTATCGCGCCCTACAAATATGGCATGGGCGTCTCCTATCCTGGCGTTCTTGAGTTTGCAACCGCGGAGTTTTCCATCCATTCCCAAGGTCCCTTCATGGGAGCACACCTGTGGGTAGGTGATGAGCACGACCTCGGTGGCATACTGGCCACAGCTCATGACGCCATGAATAGCGACAACACGATTGACCGGTCGCAGAGCTTCGTCTCGCTCACATCGGAAACTTTCACAGGCGCCAGCCATGGTGACATGCTGTTTTCGGTCCGGGACCCTCAGGACAATTTCAGGTTCCAATTTGGCCCCCTCAACGCGGCTGAAGCCCCCGGTATTTATCAACAATTCACCAAGGCCAGGATTGACAGTTCAGGAAAAGGGTTCTTTGATGGTGGGACCCAGACCGGGGGAGCAGATTTTGCGGAGTCCGTCAGCATTGCCGGCAGGAAAAACAATTATGAGCCTGGCGATGTGCTGGTAATCGATACGAATTCCGATCGCCAGTTCACCTTGGCCCAAACTCCTTACTCAACGCTTGTGGCCGGAATATATTCAACCAAGCCTGGCGTCACAGCGACTCCGCATACATCGGAAGACCCGAGGCTCGCCGCTGAAGTACCTGTGGCAATCGTCGGCATCGTGCCCTGCAAAGTCACGAATGAAAATGGGCCCATTGCCCGCGGTGATTTGCTCGTCACATCATCAACACCAGGATATGCAATGCGTGGTTCTGACAAGTCCATGCTTCCCGGTGCAATTATCGGCAAAGCTTTGCAGCCGTTCTCGGGCGGTAAGGGCAAGATTGAGGTGCTGGTAACGCTGAGGTGAAAAGCGCGCCCAATCATTCACCTAGCTGCTCAGTTGTATGACTCCCGATCCCTGGTGATGCGGATCTCACTCTGCAGTTCGTGGCGTAGAAACCGCTTCTATGTGATGCTGACTGCTGTTGTTAACGTGCCTGTGCCTAGCGTCAGAGGCGGCACGCGGCTGAGAATCTTTTCAATGGTAATGAAGTTTCCAGGACAGGTCTTGGAGGAACGAATTTGACGATGCATGACAACGTGCAGTGAATCAAGCGGAATGTTCCAGCGCTCCACTATTTCTCCAACCAGTCCGGCGCTGGCGATCAATTGCAGATCAGGCCATACGTCATCCGGCATTCCTTCATGCTCAATGCCTATGGTGTAATCATTAGGATTCATGTGCGGTTTGATCAGCTCCCAGGAAGGAGAGTCCACGGTACCTGCGTGAAATGCTGTATCAGCTTCATCCACGTATTGATGAATCTGGCCCTTCTTACCTACGCAATAATGTGCGGACACTCCTGATTTACCATTCTTGAACCATACATCCACACTTCTGAGGCTTCCCACTGCAATATGGATGACAATGGCCTCAGGCTTTTGATTGAAGTGCCTTCCTTTGCGAAAATTGGTCAGCGCACATCCTATAAACCGTTTTTCCATCTCGTTCCTCCTGCTCAACTGCAACATAAATCCTCATCAGCAGCCGCGGAACAGTGTTCTGCCAGGTCAACTGCAACAATGCGAAATTCACTGGTATACCGTCTGCCCTGGGCGTCACATAGCCATGTTTCATCTGGACGCGGAAGCATCTCACTGATCTCCACAGTCATTTCGCTCCCATCAGCTTTTATTGCGTTCCTCACCATCCTGGAGAAAAAATCAACAAGGATGGGACTCTCAAAATCCAGGTAACATGGCTTTTCTCCAGGAATTTTGAAGAAGACAAGGCGAGGCATGCTGTAACTATGGGCCCATTGTCTCGCCTTGAGAAAACGGATTGCAGCGTTCTTTTCCGAAACAAATGTCATGGTGGATGCAGAAAATTGCCATGTCTCGCGTCTAACCACCAAGCGGTCCATGCAAATCCGCGCCATATGCGGCATGGAATCCACCATTTGGAACGCTTCCCCTATCTCTCCAAAGAAGTAATTGCTGAAAGTGTCCAGCACCTTGAAGCGCAATCTGGCATCGCGAGTCCTGGCAATGAGCTCTCCATCGCAGTTTTCAACTACCAGAGAAGAAAGCGGCAGGCTTTTAGAGCGGTCAGCTATATACGAATCATGCGTATATTCGATCCAAAAACTGCTTGGCGGCACAATGCGTGGATGAAAGCGGTTGGTCACGTGATCGTCATTTTTTCTAGGCGCTGGATATGCGCAGCGCGTTCTCACGTCCTTCTCCATGTGCCGTCTAAGGTCATCGGGTGAGGGATGGTGGTTTGCAAATAATGGAATTGCCACTGTGTTGCCGCCCACATGCAACTCGCCCAGGACAAACAAGTAGTTGCCACGGCACACTTCCTCCACACTACCGGCGGCAAGCATTACGTCAGGAGTATGATGAATCGCTCCAGCCCAACCAGGCTGTTCGCACTGAAACTCCGCCATGACGGCCTCTCTGATTTGGTCAACAGAATAATGCAATTGCCGAGACTGCCCTGAGGTGGAAGCGTTGTTCAGAGCGCGTTTCCATTTTTCCTGAAACTCTCGCTTTACCAGGGCTATCCGCTCAGATTTGCCATTGACCATGAGTGAGAGTGCACCGCGGAAAAGCCGCATTGCATCAACCACCCGTTCTCCTGTCTGGCGCATTACCTGTGAATGCAGCTCTAGGAATTCCTTCCGGTAAATTTCCGCAAAACGGGAGGTAAGCCACCGCGACGAATGCAGTAGCAGTGACAAAGGTTTGCCTAATTCGCGCAAAATCTCGGTACCGAGCAGCACTTCACAGTCTCGCCGGCAGTCCTCATAGACGAGAGTCCTTCCGGCAGTTGTCTCTCCTGCTTTCCGCGTTGGTGACGTGTTAGTAAGTTGAATAAAAACTTGTTCCAGATTCTCCATTGCCTCAGCCACTCTCTCAGCGTTTCCTGCGCTTGCTGCCACCGCTAAGCGTGCACTTTCCAGCCGGTTGAAGGCTTCCATTGCTCTGTTGCGCGGCAAAGGCGGTTCAATCTCTTCAAGCGCTGCTCGCAAGAACTGCTCTGGGTGGGGGCCGAGCGGGACATGCAATCCCCAATGCACAATGCCTTGTTTCACTAATGAGACCAGAACGTCATACACCTGGCTCTCATGACTAAAGTGGCCGGAGCGCATCAGAATTGCTGAGATATTTTTCGCATTCGCTTTACCAGTGCACTCGTTCAGCGCGGCAATGATACGGGGATGCATTCGCGTGACGCCCTGCGGATGAAACAGGACAAATCCTTCAACTCGAACAGCCGGATCGAGAACCGGGGCAAGATAAGGGAAAATGGATCTATCCTTGGAAATCGTAGAAGCAAGCGCATCCACTGTCCAAGCCTCAAAATGTACACTGCGCGCTGCCAGCAGTTCTCTTCCTGGGTTTAAAAGAACAGGCGCATCCTGTTCAGTAAAATTTGCCCAAGCAACTGGACCGAAGAAACCGATGCTGTCATTTTTGGTGGAGTAACGTTGCAAATAACTCGCGACCAATTCCTCGTGCTGGCGTTGGTGTGAGGGTCTTCCTCCTGCGTTTGAGATGTGCAGCAAAGGATTGAGCGCTGTGCTCAATGCGCGTCTGTTTTGCCAAGCAACCGCCTCGCGAAACAGCGGAGAGTCCGCAATTTCTTTGATCATGCTGGTTGTCTGAAGTACGGCCTGACTATATTTCTGCTGGAATGATTGCTCAAGCTCTTGAAGCTGCTTTTTACTCTCACAGAACTCATGGATGGCAGAAGAATCCAACGCAGAGGCCTGGCTTTCAGACAAACTTCCGGCCTTCGCTTTTGCAAGGACGCGAAGCAATGCGGAACGCTTCTCTTTGTCGGACCATTGGCCCGTGGCCCGTAACGTATCCAGCGCGTTAGATATTGCAAAGACGATCTTTTCCTGGGCAGCAGCAACAGATTGCTGAGAGTCTGTGACCGCATCCGCAGAAACAACCAGATCTTTGGTTGCGGCAAGCTTCAGCACATTGTCTGCGGCAAATCCCGCGCTACGAAGGCAGACAAGCTTCCATACCGCCCATTGCGGATCGGGCAAATTCACACAATGTTCAGGCGTCTCCCGCACAGCTGGACTGGCGGTAAAAACTGCGTTTGGAGCATATTGGGCGGTCATTATGTTTGGACCATTATCTTTTTTAGAGTTGGCGGAAAGTAATGCAGACAACGCACGGAACCTGCATTGTGGCCGTAGAGTTGGAATTACGCCGATCCAGCCACTCCAGCCGCCATCTTGTGACAGGCAACCTTCAATGAACTTGTTTTTTGCGCAATCTCATTTTGAAATTGAGAAACATACGCCGTGGGATTAGACAAGACCAGCTGAAGTACTTTTTCAAAATCGTCCAGCAGGCTGCGAACAGCGGCAGGCGACATCTTTCCGCTGGAGTAACGAACGGTTAAGGTGATTTGTTCGCCGTCATCTATGGCCAGCAGATTCATCGGAAGTTCAGAGACTTCGCTGAAAAGCGTGATTGGTTGGAACTGGACAGCCAGTCCAGGATGCGAATCATCGACGCGCGGCGCCACTATCATGTCGAATGAAATTGCCTTTGCAAGCCGCTGGCTGTAATCATGATTCTTCAGCTCGGGTAAACAAGTCAGCCAAACCAGAGAAAACGGCACTTCCTGGTTGGCATCTGCTTCGAGCACGGTTTCCCGGACGCGGTCCAATACTTCAACGACCCGCGTCCCGGGAGTAATCTCCACACCCAGGAGCTGCGCATTGGCAATCCAGCCAACAACGTCTTCCAGCGCAGGGTGGGTACGGTTTGCAAAGTAGCCCCACACCCCAATCCTCTCTATTCCTGTGTATAGATGAAGCACAAGTTTGAGAATCGCTAAAAACAGCATGTAGAGTGTGATTCTTTTTCCACGCGCGAAGCGCCTGAGGTCATCACATAAATCTTGGGCAAGCAGTTTGCTTTCCGAACATAATGGGCTGAGATCATCCCACGACGAGCCGAGTGCACTAGGAATATCTTCCACCGATGTCAGAGGAAATTGAAGCCAGCGATCTTTCCAGTAGGACACTGCACGCGACAGTTGCCCGCCCTGAAGGTGATTACGCTGCCATCGTGCGAAATCGGCATACTCCACCTGCGGACACGGTGGGTGCGCTTGTTGGTTGAGCACAATTGTCGTGTAGAGAGCGGAAAGCTCGCGGGAAATGATTTGCGCCGACCAACGGTCAAGGACCAAATGCGGCGCCACGAGCAAGAGCAAGTGATGGGTGGCATTCTTGTGCAGCAACTTTGCATGGAGCAGGGGCGGCTTTTCATAGTCAAACCCAGCTCTCGATTCTTCGAGGGCGATTCTGTAAGTTTCAGCCTGCTGACTGCCATCCGGCAAATTCTCAAGGTCGACAATACTGAGTTTGAATCTATCTGCTGTTTTGCAAATGTCCTGTTTAAAAAATCTGGATCCGAGTTCAGCGATCCGCTGAATTCTGGTCTCCAAGCATGGATCAGCTAATTCTGCTTCCAATGCCGTTAGCAATTCAAGCGAAGCTTTTCCTGAGACGAACGGAAAATAAGTTCGGAACACTTCATGCCGCTGAACAAGGACATTCAGGGACTCTTCCAGAACATCCACATTCAGGTTACCTTGAATCTCGAAAAAGAGATTCGTATTCAGAGGACAGCATGGTTCCCCGCGCACAGCTGCCCACCATTCCCGCAATAAACGGCCTTCTTGATTCACTGAAACTACATCATGGTGCTCAGACCGCGGGATAGGATCAGAACGATGGCTGCAACCTAAGGCCAATAAGCGCTCGATTTCAGAGGCAAAACTCCTGAGCTGGGGTGAGCCAAGAAAAGAGCGCAAGGAAACATCTACGTGAAAAATGCTTCGAACACGGGCAAGCACTTGTGTAGCAAGAAGAGAGTGTCCGCCTAAATGGAAAAAATCATCTTCCCGGTTCACGCGTGAAACATGCAGAAGTTCTGCCCAGATTCCTGCGAGCACCTCCTCAAGCTCCGACATGCTTACAGAGGTGGATTCCTCTTGGCCGACTAAAGAGGGATCCGGCAGGGCATTGCGATCGAGTTTGCCGCTAGAGGTGAGGGGCAGCGCCGGTAAACTCACATACACAGCAGGAACCATGTAGTCCGGCAGCTTCGATTTCAATTGTTCCCGCCATTCCTCTGTTCTCTCTTTCCCTAGCCCTATCCCCTCCTGCTCCTTGCACACCACATACGCCACCAGCCACTTCTCTCCTTCCTCTTCCCTCACCACCACCGCTGCTAGTTTCACTCCCGCACATTGCTCCAACACACTCTCAATCTCACCCAACTCTATCCGGTATCCCCGCAGCTTTACCTGATGGTCCGTCCGTCCCAAAAACTCAATCACTCCTCCTTCCAAATACCTCCCCAAATCTCCCGTCCGGTACAACCGCCCTCCACTCCTCCCGCTCATATGGTCGGGAACAAATCGCTCCGCCGTCATCCCTCCCCGCTTCAGATAGCCACGCGCCAACTGCACTCCCCCTAAATACAGTTCTCCTGTTACTCCCAT
>DASXLK010000136.1:0-114429 GCA_036496365.1 Candidatus Angelobacter sp.
GGTCTTTCATTTGGCACTCCCAGACCGCCGCCAGGACCAGATGGCTCTCCCCGGCCATTGGCTTGAGGTTGTGCAGATGCTTGTGGCTGCTCTTGCGGCATTTGGCCCTTACCGGCAACTTCAAACGAGGCTTTTTGCTGCCCGGTAATATTTCTGGCTATGTAAAAATTTAACGTCTTGAACTGCGGATTGTTCTTGTTCTGATAAAGAGCAGCGTCACTGGGAGAGAACTTAATGGAATCCGGCAATGCCACCATCAGGCTTTCCGTTGGCAAATCGGTTTTGGGATCGATCTGCAGCTTGCCGGAATAAGGGACCGTATAGACCAGGTGAAATTGTGTTTGTCCGGGCCGTATGGGAAAGACAAAGGCGTATTTATTTTTCTCTGACGTTGGAACCAGGGCGGTCTTCAGCTGCGTTTTGCCAGTTTGCACGCTGGTCTCAGCAATGGATGCGCCTTCCGGCAGATAGATTTCCAATGTATGTGGGCCGGCAAGCGTCCGCGGCGGATTGGACTGGTTACTGACGGTATAAACTTCTTCGCCACTGAGCTTGCCATCTTCAGTGGTTTGCACCGCGATGATGTGTTCGGCAATACTGATTTCCTTGATGTCTGGAGAAGCATCAAAAACGCGCAATGCCACGGGCGAGCCGCCTGCCAGGGCCGCCTGCGTATATGTGACTCCCTGGTGCTGCACCCACACCACATAAGGCTGCTGCGAAGGCGGCACGTTAAAGCTGAATTCCCCGCGAGCATTGGTTTTGACCTTGCCTACGTCTTCCATGCCATTGCCGATTCTTTTAAGCGTGACTTCATCACCCACAGAAGGCTTGTTGGTGGTGCTGTTTTGAATCACGCCCTTTAGCGCGTCTGCCGCGGCGGCAACCGAGCAGAGAAATAGCAGTAAAGCGATACCGGCTTGCTTCAATGGAATGGGCTCCTTCAGGCTTTTGCAGCAGCTTCCAGCATTTCAATTTCGGCCATGATGCGGGCTGCTTCCGCCTCCAGGCCTGTGCGCATGCCGTCATAGTCATCCTGGGCAAATTTGCCGGACTTGAATTCAAAATTCAGGTCGCGCAAATTTTCATAGACAACTTCCTTGCGTTCGTAAAGATAGACGACGCGCGTCTTATCCACGCCAGTTTCAGTATCGCGGCTGGGAAGAAAAACATAGACGAGGATGCCTGCGGCAAAGACGCAACAGAACATCTTAATGGCGTAATCAATTACGGCTGGACTCATAGCTCCGTCTCTTTGCGGGCGCGCGCACGCATGGATTCAAGTTCCGGACCAAGGTTTATATCGGCTATGTTGACTGGAACAGGCCGCAGTCTCCAGTTACGAATCACGAGAACGACAACCAGCAGACCTAATCCCAGGCCGGCAGCGGGCAGAACCCAGGCCAGCAGTTCAAAGCCGTGCGTGGAAGGCTCAACCACCGCGGTGACGCCCCAGTTGGAACGGAACCAGTTCAGGATTTGTTCATCGCTGCGGTTTTGCTGGACGTTGGCCCTTAGTTCGCGAATCATCTGATCAGAATTCGGGCAGCCTACGTGATTGCATTTCAAAAGCATCTGCGCACAGCCACAGCTGCACATGATCTTGCCGCCAATATTCTGGTAGCGGGCTTCCTGATTATCGGCGCCCATGAGCAGCAGCGCCATGCAGGGAAGGAGCAGTAATCGCACGATTCGCTTCACTTGCCGGCTCCAGCGGGCTGCATACCCCGCCCTTCCATGGGAGAAACGGTTACGGCTTGAGGTACGGGAACTGTTACAGAGGCAGCGTTTGGCACCAGGGCCATCCCTGTTCCAAAAACCACGATCAGCACGCCAATCCATATCCAGTTCACCAGCGGATTGACGAAGGCTTTGATAATCGGATGATCAGTCTGATTATTGCGACCTTCATAGATCACATAAAGGTCTTCAGACAGTGTGGAATGGTTGGCAACAATATGGACAGGCTGTCCGCCACTGGCTTTGAAGAAGCGCTCTTCAGGATTGAGCTGAGTCAGGAATTTTCCGTCTTTATAGACTTCCAGCAGCGCCGCCGACGAGCCGTAATTGGCGTTATCGTCGTCTGTGTATTCCTGGCCTACCAATGTATAGCGACCGATTTGCATCTTGTCGCCCTTGCCCATTTCCTGTTCTAAATCTTTGTTGAAGGCCGCACCGGAAAGCCCAATTACAACCAGCACCACGCCAAAGTGGACCACGTATCCGCCGTAACGCCGCATGTTGCGGCGCGTGAGCTGATACATTCCGGCGAACAGATTGGTCTGCAGCTTGTTCTTCCAGACCAGACCGCCGCGGACGAATTCAGAACTAATGGTGGCAATCACCAGCGTGCTCAGGCAAAACGCCAGCATCGCGTACATCTGTCCATGGTCTTCCCAGAAGCGCACGCCGTTTTTGAAGAGGATTACCGCGACTGCGATTTCAACCAGCAGAGCGGTGATCGCGGGAAATCTAAAATTGCGGATGATGCTGCCTACCGATGTGCTGCGCCACGCGAGCAGAGGACCTACTCCCGTCAGGAAGATCAGGAACAGCCCAATCGGGACCATTACTTTGTTATAGAACGGCGCGCCCAAATTCATCTTTACGTCACGCACTGCTTCAGAAAGGATCGGGAAGAGCGTGCCGCAAAGAACGGCAAAACATGCGCCCAGCAGGACCAGATTATTGAAGAGAAAGCTGGATTCGCGGGAAACCAGAGATTCCAGTTTGTTCTCAGAGCGCAGATGATCGCGATTTTTAATGAAAAAGAACAGGCACACAACAAAAATAACGCCCAATAAGGTGGTAAACCACGTCCCAATGCTGGATTGCGCAAATGAGTGAACTGAGCTGACAATGCCGCTGCGCGTAAGCAGCGTCCCCAGAATGGAAAGCATGAAAGTGATGAAGATAAGCCAGACGTTCCAAACCTTCATCATGCCGCGCTTTTCCTGCATCATCACGGAGTGCAGAAATGCCGTAGCGGAAAGCCATGGCAGCAACGAAGCGTTTTCCACCGGGTCCCAACCCCAATATCCGCCCCAGCCCAGAACGGCGTAAGCCCAGTGAGCGCCTAGCGAAATTCCGCAAGTTAAAAATAGCCAGGCTACCATAGTCCATCTACGGGTGATTTTTATCCATTTTTCGCCGGGATAACGCATAATCAACGCGGCTAGAGCAAAAGCGAAGGGCACAGACAGCCCCACATATCCCAGGTAAAGCATCGGGGGATGGATAACCATCTCTGGATATTGCAGCAGCGGATTCAATCCGTTGCCATCGGCTGCCACCCGATCCATCATGCCAAACGGGTTGGCGACAAAATTAACCAGAATCAGAAAGAAGACCTGAATCCCCGCCAGCACCACGGACGCCATGGCGACCAGCCGCTGGTCCACCTTATGCCGTAATCGCAGCACAAAGCCATACGCAGAGAGCAGCAAAGCCCAGAAGAGGACCGACCCTTCCTGCCCGGACCATAAAACGGCAAATTTATACGGCCCAGGCAGTGCGCGATTGGAATGGTGGAGTATGTATGCGACGGAAAAATCATTGGTCAGCGCGGCATATACCAGCGCCGCACCAGCCAGAAGGACAGCAGCAAATGTGGCCATACCGGCACGGCGGGCCGTCTCTGCCAGCCGATATCCGACTGCATCCTTGCGCACCGCCGCCAGTATCCCTGCTACAAACGAGTAGAGAGCCAGCGCCAGAGCAAATAAAAGACAAAAGCTACCTAATAATGGCATTGTGTGGAGCTTAATATGGTTTCACGTCCACTGCAATAATGGAATTAGGCAGGGGCCTTAGATGTAAGGGCTAATTTAACCAAGGCGATTAAGTCCTCAGGATCACAAGGCTTTACGCGGAAAACCACGTTTAGGCCGGCATATTCTGCATCAGCGTCCGGCAGGCCGCTAATCACAATTACTGGCACTTCCGGGTTAAAACTGCGCAGTTGGCGCACAAATTCCACGCCATCCATGCCCGGCATGAAGTGGTCAGTAATTACCACTCCAATCTTCTCCCGCCCAGCCTCACTGCGCAGCAACGCCAGCGCGCTTTGGGCGTTGGTGGCTACGTGGCTCTCAATCTCGCCCTTGCGCAGCACCAACTCCCTGACCGTGAGCTGGGCAATATTGTCATCAAGCAGAAGGGCATGTTTCATGCGTGGTTATGCGCTTGAGTGGTTATGCGCTTTTTTCCCTTTGAAATTTTGAGAGAATCTCTTCCTCGGCCCGGGCCCAATCTTCACGATCATAACCTTCAAGCCGTCCACGCTGCTCAAACAACTCATAAGCGCGCAAACGGATCTGCTCCGCAACGTTCTGCCCGCCAATTGTATGCTCTTCCCTCTTGCGGCCGTCAGTTTCAATGTTCGCTGTCTTATTTCCTGAGACTAGTGTTTCCTCTGGCTGCTGCGTGCGGCCCAGGCTCTCTCCGCCTTTGCCCGGTTGTGAAATGGGAGTGACCGTTGATACGGGTTGGATCGTGGCTTTTGTTGCGGGGGTCTGCTTGCTCGATTTCTTGGGGGGTTTTCCTGCCATTGTTACAAATACTCCTTCAACTTTTTGGTTCTTTATCTTTATGGTTCTATATCTTTAATGTTTCTATGAAATTAGGCTGAATATAAAAACGCGGTGTACATCTGATTATAGAAGAATCTGCACGACTTGTGCGGGCCCGAAAGCAAATTTCGACGAAGAATCATCGCTCTTTCGCAAGATTTTTTTGCAGCATGGACTGATGGGATTAAGTATTTTTCTTCGGACAGCCGCTCTCTTGCTTGCTTCTCCGCTTGCGCCTGAAAAATTTGGACGCATTAGTGCAAAAAGAAGGCTTGCTACAACTGCGCTGGAATTCGCACAATCTTAGTTTCAATATCAGCGTGCGCTCGCAACGCGCCAGATACCTCAATGGCATCCTGTTCCTCTCGAAATGTCATTGATAATTCAGGACTGAAGCTGAACGTAGCACTCTTTCTATCAGGTGCAACTACCCAATCTCTAAGCCAATATCCCGGCTTAATTTCGCCTGCTTCTTCGGTAGAAGAAAATTGCAGCGCCCACCCGCTTAGTGGTGGCGCATTCGGAATCCGGACGCGGAAGGAATTAAGCGAAATCTTTTCGATGTTATCTTTCATAGAATATAAATTCTACAACACTTGGTTTAGTAAAAATTCCCCTCGACATTTCTCCTGATTCTCTCCAGAGTCGTCTCGTGGCCGGTATGGCCGAAGGATGAAAATGAAAAAGCAAGCCAAGGAAATCACGTAGGCAAAAAGCACAAAGTACAAGCGCGTGAAGATGGATGTAGCAAAGATCATTGCGCTTTACAATCCGAAGGCTTGCGCGTCTACAGGATTGGATGAGATTATGGATGTGCCAGTTCGTAAGTCACAGAGTGGCGCTATCGTCTAGGGGTTAGGACGTGAGGTTCTCAACCTTAAAACCCGGGTTCGATTCCCGGTAGCGCTACCAACTTCCTCCTTCCTCCACTTTAAAGTTGCTCATATTTGGCGGTTAAAAAGGTTTTTCCGAATCTGTGTCTTCAGTGATAATCAGTGGTGTAATACTTTAAATTCCGGCAATCTTAAACAGATCCATGCCAAGAAGCTCTTCAGCTCCCCGCAACTCCAGCGGACAAAAACTCGGCCGGGCCGCCGTCAAAATCTTTGCCGCCAATGACCGCATGAACCAAACCCTTATTCAGCACCTTGATCCTGCCGCGTGGCGAGCCAAGCCACCTGCCAAAACTCGCACTATTGCCGCAATGTTCACGCACATGCATAACGTCCGCTGCAAGTGGATCAGGCTTTCTGCGCCGCACCTGAAAGTTCCGCTGCAGCTCCATCGCTCGCGCTGCACGCCGCGGCAAGCCCGTGCCGGATTGGCCAGGAGCGCCGCTCGCTGCACGGAAATGCTCGCAGAAGCGCTCGACGGCGGCCGCACTCAGAAATTTCATCGTGACGGATGGGCTCCACCCTGGCCAACTGGTGTGGAAATGCTCTCCTATATGCTTGCCCATGAGGCCCACCATCGCGGACAGATCTGCATGCTCGCGCATCAACTCGGCTTTCCGTTGCCAAAAAACGTAACCACTGGACTCTGGAATTGGGAAAAGCTGTGGAAAGACATCGGCTCGCCTCGCGGCCCCGGCTATGATTCTTAAGAAACGAATTGGCGCTCTGTTTTTTCCCTTTGTGTTCCCTAGCCTGCCCTGAGCGACCTGAGTTTGCGAAGGGAGTTGAATGGGTGCCCTTCGCGGTTAAAAGTTTTGCATTTTCCTGATCAGTGTTATCCGTGTAAATCAGTGGTAATCTTTTGCCTTTCACGTCAACACGCTCTTCAACTCCACCACCTCCAGCGGACTCTCCGGCCAGTTATCTTCCCAGCACACAATCAGGTCGCAGCCGTTCGGGTCATGGCCGTGGCTCCAGAAGTTGCGGCTTTCGTATTCAAACTCAATCCTCACTCTTTGTAGCCGGTCTTCGCTCACCACGCGCCAGGCTTCGCAGTCGGGAAACTCCGTCTGGATTCGCAGCACCAGAAAGCCCAGCCTTTCCGCCAGTACGCCGAACAGAAAAATCACGCCTGATTCGTTCGTTGGCCCGCACACCAGCGGACGTGTGCCGGTCATGGCTCCGTACATTGGGCGGTCCATCATGACCTTCGGTACCACCTCCACAGCGGACACTCCCTGGTTCCCGCCCTTACGTCTGGTCTCTTTTTCGATCATTGCCAGCACATCGGCCCACTCCGTCGCCAGCCCGTTTTCTTCTATGTAGTGCTTCATCGCCGTCGGCACATGCTTCCACAGCCCAAACCGCTTCTTCAGCGGACGCACGCTGAACCGGCTCCTCTCCTCCTAATCCACGAAGTTTGGTATTTTGTTCAGCGCCCGTGCCAGCCCCGCCCAATCCAGGAACAGCGTGCGCATCTCCACGCGCCTGCCGCAGCCGGCCGTGTCCAACCCGCAGGCTTCCAGCGCGCGCTGGTGTGTCCCAAAATTCCGCGATAAAGCTTTCCTCCCGATGCCAGCAAATTTATACAGGTCGTCGCGTGTGGGTGAGTGCCCCAGTTGCTCGGCACATTTTCTTATGGCGGTAATCAACTCTTCTTTGTTCATGCTTTTCTCCCTAATAGAAAAAGCCACCGCTTTTGGGTGGCTCTGGATGTTTAAGTTTTTTGTGGCACAGAGCCTGCCCTGAGCTTGTCGAATAGGCACTCTTGCCAGTGTTCTTTTATTTGCTATGGAGCGCAGATACCTTCGCCTGCGGCGAAAAATCCCATAAATAAAAGGATCCCCAAATAGGTGGTTTCAGATGTTGGTCTTGAATTTGATTTTGCTAAATACTAATGACTAAGTAGTAAAGGCTGGCTCTGGATGTTTTAAGATTTTTGTGGCACAGGCACTCCTGCCTGTGGTTCTTTTATTGTTATGGAGCGCATGTGCCGGGGTCCCCAGCAAGCCCGGTTTTGGCTTGCAGGGGTGGCTTGTGCGCCTAGCCTGCGATGACCCTGAGCTTGCGAAGGGATATTAAGGGCTGCGAAGTCATGCCGTAATTCGGTGGGCTTCCAAACATCGCCGTTCAGCGATCCTCGAATCGTTTGAGTTCGGCCAACAAGCCATCCTCGACGGATTCTGAGCGCCTTTCACCTCGTGCCACTCTGCTCACGAAGCTGCGGTGTACTCCAAGCCGGCGTGCGACTCGGGTATATATCCCGCATACCGCCATAACCAGGGTATTAAGTTTTTGCAACTTTGCCATTGTTGATTGTTCTCTTGCTGCCGCCTCTTGACTCATCCGCAACTCCCTATCTTGTGTAGATGCATAGCGATGTAAGCGCGGATGGATTGATCCACAGTCAGCTCTCGATTTTGTCACGTTTGGTGCCAACCCTGCTGCGTATGGAAGGCTCTTAACTATAGTGAAATATTTCTCGTCCACTCGGGGTGGGCGATGAGCTTCTATGCACGATTGAATAACTGCTGGCGAAGCCTCAAACGAGAGCAAGCCGCCTGACTGATGTTATTCGCAAGGCGCTTACGTCAATGCGATCTCTATTTGTTACGTCCAAATCGCTACTGTCGGAGAAGATATCGTGCAACTGCACTTGCGAATCAATACCGAGGATGTTGGGCTCAGAGATATTCTTGAGCGAATTCTTACCGGTGTGATTGTCTTCGATCCTTCGGCGCGTCTTCTGTTAACCACCATTGATCTTACTGCCGCGACTCGCGTCGTAGTTGCTCCCGAACGCCGCCACCGTCCTTTCATTATTCCAGAAGGATAAAGCTGGTTAGAAAGGAGTCTTTTACTTATGGAAAAGCGCAAAACAAGGGTTCTCTTCGCAGATGACGAACCAGGTATTCGAATGACCCTGCCGCTCATTCTGGAGCGGGAAGGGTTTGACGTGTCAGTGGCGGCCACCGTCACAGAAGCGCTGGCTTTTATCAACCGTGATCCATTCGACGTGTTGCTGGCAGATTTGAACATTGGTGAGCGTGGAGACGGATTTACGTTAATCAGTGCGATGCGCCGCGTTCAGCCGGAGGCCGTCACATTGATTCTTACCGGATATCCTGATTTCGAAACAGCATTGCAAGCGATAAGAAGCCAGGTTGACGATTATTTGACAAAACCGGCTGACGTTAAGCAACTCATTGCAACGATCAAAAAGAAATTTCAACATCCTCTGCGCACCGCTCCCTTACAAATCAAACGCGTGTCAACCATATTGCGGGAATGCGCGGATGAGATCGTGGGTAACTGGCTCAGAGAAGCAAGCCGGAACGAGACGCTTTCTTCCATTCATCTCAGCAAGCAGCAGAGACTCGATCACATTCGCCAGATCATTGAGGAGCTTGCGAGGCGAATCGAAGCTGGTCCTAACGTTATCGCCAACAATGAGATGGAAGGCGCAATGAAACACGGTCAGGAGCGCTACGAGCAGGGCTATACCGTGCAGCGCATCGCGATTGAAGCCCGGCTACTGCACAGTGTCGTATCTCGTATTCTCTACCAGCACCTTCTGTCTGTTGACATGAGCACTTGCATCTCCGACATGATGCAGATGGGCGAGAGCCTTCACGAACAGTTTGAAGAATCGATCCGGGCCTTTGAAGAGCAATCCGGCCAATCGCAGATTGCGTAAGGCCAGAAGACGAACCATAGCGCAGCGCAAAAGATTCCGGTTCCCAAAACGACATTAAAACTTTTCTTACGGTCCCTTTATATGAACGGCCACAAACTCGCGGTGCTAGCCTACGGGTCTGGGTACCTCTACTCATAGAAAGGTTGGATCATGAAAACTCTTGTTACTTATCGCAAAGTCGGAATGCGTTATGCCATCTTGATGTTGCTGGGAATGGCTCTGATGATCGTTGCAAAACCGCAGAGCGCCCTGGCTATCACGCCCTGCCAGCAGGCCTGCCTTACATCTTTCCAGCATTGCAATTCTCTATGTCACGGCTTTGGGGCTTGTACTACCGCTTGCGGTAATCAGTTTGCCGCTTGTCGTGCGCAATGCAGTTGAAATCTGTGTGATCGAATCAGCATTAAATAGGAAGGGCCGATTCTGTTACCGGCCCTTTTTTGATTTTTCGCTGGACCAGAATCGCAGATCTTATCGTGTGATCTACGTCTTTGCGACAAACTACGAATGGCTAAAAGCCATCTGAGTTACTTTTTAAATTTGACAATTTTTGGGCAATTCCGGCGACCTGTCGGTTTACCGTAGATTTGGCAATCTGCCTCCAGACACACTTCTCCCCGCAAGGTGTGAAGGCATTTAAAAAGCTGGAGTGCTCTTCACGGAGAAGCAGCTATGCGCAATGGCTAGTGTGCTTCCCGGGTGCAGGCCTTTCCAGAGGTCTCCCCCCGCCGACGCCGCTCTCGGTCCATCTAGTACGAAGTATAAGCGAAACCTGTTAAAGGAGTCAATAGATTATTTTGAACCTGCGGTTCAACTTTTGCCTTTTCCTGATCCAAGCTTTTGCCTTTCCTGATCAGTGTGTATCAGTGTTTGATCAGCGGTAAAACGCCCCCGCACATCCCCGGAATTCTGCTTTTCATCAAACCCGTAGGCTTATGATGAAACGTCACTTTTTCTGGATCGTCGTCTTTTTACTCTCCACAACTTTACTTCGCGCGGCTGACGCAGGCACGCCATTACCAGTCCGTCATTCAGAAGGCCTGGTTCACGGGTTTCTTGTTCTGCGCTCCATGGAAGATGAGATTGTGGCCTTCGGCGATCTTTTCCAGTTCACCCAAAAAAATGCCACCACCGCGCACCTGGTTTTCCATTTCAAAGACGGATCGCTCCATGATGAAACGGTCACCTACTCCCAGAACCGCGTTTTCCGGCTCTTGCGCTATAAGCTCGTGCAAAAAGGCCCTTCTTTTCCTATGCAGTTAGATGTTTCCATGGATGCGGTCAACAATCAGGTTACGGTCCACTCCACGCAAGATGGCAAGGACAAGGACGAAAGCAGCCGAGACCATCTTCCCACAACCATCTCTAATGGCATGTTGTCGATCCTGGTAAAAAATCTCGCGCCCCAGGCAGGGGAGACAAAATTGTCCATGGTCGCCTTCACGCCTAAGCCGCAGGTGGTGGCGCTGGCTTTCTCGCCCCAGGGCGAAGACAGCTTTTCCATCGGCGGCGTCAGCCGCAAGGCCACCCGCTACAACATGAAGATTGAAATTGGCGGCATTAAAGGAGTCATTGCGCCGCTGGTCGGCAAACAGCCTCCAGACACACAACTCTGGGTCCTCGGCGGAGAAACTCCGGCCTTCCTCATGTCCCAGGGACCGCTCTTTTATGGCGGGCCCATATGGCGCATTGAACTCTCCAGCCCCACCTATCCCAAAGAAATGAAAAAATCGGAGTCGGATGATGCTCACCCCAAATAGCAGAGAATTCAATCCAACTTAACGACAGATAAAAATCGCCGGGCTGCTCTGCCCGGCGACGATATTTTTGGAACAACGCGGGACAAAATTACGGTGCCTCAATCAACTCCACTTTGCCGTCACGTTTGCGATGCAGCACCTTCACCTTGCCTTGCAGATCGCGGAAGACGAAAACCTCCCTGTCGCGAAACTCTGCTTCCTTCACCGCCTCTTCCAGGCTGAGCGGCTTGTAGGAAACCGAATCAGAGCTCTTCACCACATGCGTCTCGGTGATTTTAGCCACGCTGGGGAAATTGTGGACCTTCACCGGCACCGCCGTCCGCACGTCGCCATTCACGGCAATCGCAATGGTGGCTTCCTGCTGCGTTTCTCCGGCCATCTCCAGTTTCTTGCGGGCCTGCCGCTTCTTGCTCTTCCAGCGCGTCTTGTATTTCACTGACTGGCGCTCAATCCGGTCCAATGCCTCACTAATCGCAGTGGTCATCTCCGGGGCTTCAGAAAGCCCCACAATGGGCGGATGGCTGCGCACCGCAATCGTAATCTCCGCGATATGTCGCCGCTTGGCCACGGACAAAATTACATGCGCTTCAAAAGTACCCAGAATTTTTTGGATTTTTTCCAGCCCGCCTTCGACCTGCTTGCGGGTGGTAGGAGTGATTTCAAACTGCCGGCCAGTGTATTCAACGTTCATTTGACTCCCCCTAATTTGGATGCAGCTGAGAGTCGTCTGACTGGTGCCCTGGAGTTTGGCACGGGTACAGGCGGCTTTTAAACGTCTACCGGAAGCAACGGACGTATGCGCCGCCACTGCCGGATTAACTCTTTGTCCTCCTTTGATGCGTGCTTGGTATCTTCATGTCTTCTCGATATTTGGCCACCGTGCGCCGTGTTACCTGTATCCCCTGCGACTGCAGGACGCGCGTAATCTGGTCGTCCGTGAGCGGATGCGCCGGGTCTTCTTCTTCAATCAATTTCTTTACGCGCCGCTTCAATATCAGCAGTGATGTGCCTGCGCCTTCCGGCCCCTGCACGCTCTCTGAGAAAAAATAGCGCAGCTCAAACACGCCTTGCGATGTATGCACATACTTGCTGGCTACGGCACGGCTCACCGTGGAGGGATGCACGCCAATTTCTTCGGCCACTTCTTTGATCATCATGGGCTTGAGCTGGTCAATGCCATGGTCAAGAAAATCCGCCTGGCGTCCAATGATTGCGTAACAAACTTTCAGGATGGTCTGCCGCCGTTGTTCAATATTTTTAATCAGTTGCACTGCTGACTTATAGCGTTCCTTCACGTAAGACTTAACGTCTTTTTCAACGCCGCCATTCTGGTTGTTCAGCATTTTGCGGTACGTGGGGCTCACACGAAGCTGTGGCAGGTCCTCATCGTTCATCAGGACAAGATATTCATCGCCATGTTTTACAAAAGCAACGTCAGGCTCAATCAGCTTGGCTTCAATTTTGTTGTAGCGCAGGCCGGGCTTGGGATCGAGCGTACGGATAAACTCATGCGCCTGAATCACGGCGTCCATGGGACGCGTGATGGCCTTGGCAATTTCTTTGTACTGTTTGTTTTGCAGGAAGTGGAGCTGTTTGTCCACGATCTTGAGCGCGTCTTCAACCACTTGATCGTTCTCAGGATCGTCAGAGCCTTCCATATCGCGCGTTCTGATCAGGTGTTCAAGCTGGGCCATCAGGCATTCGCGCAAGTCGCGCGCCGCCACGCCCACTGGATCCAGCTGCTGGACCATGCTAATGGCTTCACGCAGATCGTCACGCGTGAATTGCAGGACCGGAGCAAAACCGTTTTTCTTTTCCGCGGCCACAGCTTCCGGCACGGGTTCATGGGATACGACTAACTCAAGGTGTGAAGGCTGGCTGCCATCCTTCGCCAGCGTTGCATCAGAAGCCGCCACCGCGGCATGGTCTTCTGCCGGCTCTTGCGCTTTCGCCACTCCCATCAATTCATCATCAGAGGCGGTAAGATAGCCTTCTTCATTCAAGTTGCCTATCACCAGCTCTGCCGCTGCATACACCGCCGGACGCACTGTGATGGAACCTAACTGCCACACCAGATGGTCTGTGAGAGTTCCAGGCTTGGATAGAAAATTTTCAAAGGATGGCCGGTCAATCTCTTCCAGATCAGCCGAGTTGCGGTAGCCGGGATCAAGGTAATCGCGGAAGAACGATCCAAAATCAATCTCATCAAACGGATCTTTTTTCTCGGCCTCTGGACCGGTCTCATCTTTTTCCTTGATGTCCTTGGCGTCCTGGCGCTCATGGGCTTCCTGGCGTCCGGCAATTTCATCCAGCAACGGGACCGAGGAATCCAGCTCCTCCAACACAGGGTTCTCCACCATTTCTGTGTTGATCATCTCCTTGAGCTCCAGCTTATTGAGCGCAAGCACGCTCACCATCTGTACAAGCCCGGGAGTGAGGATCTGCTTTTGTGAGACCCTCAGGTTCAATTTGTTCTGAAGTAAGACCATCCCTAGTTCTTTGTAACCCTTACTATTACATTTTAAAACCGCTGCCGAAAGAGTACCGCGGTAATTTAACAAAATGTTTGTTACAGGCTTTTCATTTATTCAAGGGCCCCGCTTTGCTTCCGCCCTCGCGGTTCGCTTGTGCTAAATAGCACTCGCCACCGCTCACCCGTTCCCGCTTTGCTTCGCCGCCGCCGTTCAGCTCACCCAGTTACACAAAAGAAAAACTCTCGCCCAGATAGACTCTTTTGACCTCAGGATCGTTACCCAGTTGCTCTGGAGTCCCGGTGCGGAAAATTCGTCCTTCATTGATGATGTAAGCGCGATCGGTTACAGACAGTGTTTCCCGAACATTGTGGTCTGTAATCAAAACGCCGATGCCGCTTCCCTTTAAATCAAAAATAATCTTCTGTAGATCGAGCACGGCAATCGGGTCAATGCCTGAAAACGGCTCGTCCAACAGAATAAATTTTGGCGCAATGCACAACGCCCGGGCAATCTCCACGCGGCGCCGCTCGCCGCCAGAGAGCGCGTATCCCATGTTGTTGCGGATATGCCCCAGCCCCAGTTCGTCAATCAATTGGTCGCGTTTTCTGCGCCGCTCCTGCCATGAAATGGGCTGCACTTCCAGCACGGCCATAATATTTTCTTCCACCGTGAGCTTGCGAAATACTGAAGGCTCCTGCGGCAGATAACTGATGCCGTAATTACGCGCCCGCAAGTACATGGGCACATCTGATATGTCCTGGCCGTCCACCAGAACGCGACCGCTATCCGGCGGCACCAAGCCCACCGTCATATAAAAAGTTGTTGTTTTGCCTGCGCCGTTGGGCCCCAGCAGCCCTACCACTTCAGCCTGATTGATATGAAGACTGACGCCATTCACAACCTTGCGCCCTCGGTACGATTTCGCGATTTCGTCCGTAGCCAGGGTTTGCATTACTTCTTGCTCGCGTCTCTAGTCCTATCTGGAATCTGGGTTTGGGAGGTTTCTCCACCACCTACCAGCACCCTACCATCGTGAGTAAAGAAAGTCAACGAATCCCCGGTGATTTGGCCTCGTTCGGCATCAAAAATGCTAGGGCGTTTGTTTGGAGTGCCTGTCAGCACCATTTTCTCCTCGGCCGCCGTATAGATAAGCCGCGTTCCCGTAGCTTTTCTGGTTCCTTGCTGGATCTTTATATCTCCTTGCGATTCAATATGATCCAGCTGGCTTGCGCTCTGTGTTTCCGCCTGGCTTTTCCGGGGTAAAAGTATTACTTGAACTGTGTCTGAGTCGATTGTGGTGTCCTGCGTCCGCACAATCACATTGCCGCTGAAGACCGCTTTACGCTCCGAATCCACGTAAGAGAGCTTATCTGAGGTCACATTCACCGGGGTCAGCTTGCCATTTTTGTCCTTTTGCACAAAAACTGATGCAACTTGTCCGCCTTGGCTTCCCTGGGCCTGATTTCCCTGTGCTTGGGTTCCCTGCGCCTGAAGACTACGCTTGTTGCGGTCAAAGTTGATTGTGGGCGCCTCCACGATGTTTGGCCCCTGCCACAGCCGGGCCTTGCTATAGCGGGCCACCCCTGTAGACGAGCTGAAATTCACGCTGCTTCCCGTAACGTGAATAGGATCAGAAGACGCCAGCATCGCCCCAGCAGGCTGGGCTGTCATGTTGGTATAGGTGGTCTTTACATTCTCCTGTGCCACCGCATTGCGGGTTTTTCGATTGAGCTGGATGCTATCTGCAGTGAGGGTAGCGCCGGTATCCACCACGCGCGGCGAACCGGTCAACAGAATCGTCTCTTCTGCGGCAGCGTACTTGGCGTGATCGGCAGTTGCCGTCTGCGTTCCCTCTTGATAGTGGAAGTCGCCGCTCTGGTCGGCGGAAACGATCTCGCCTTTGTCATTGAACTTTGCCGTCAACTCACGCGAGGTAAGAATCCGGTCCGGCTTGCCGGGAACAGTATCAATAATTTTTGCGTCAGGCGTACCATAGAGCGAAACAGGACGGTTCTGATCATTGAAGGTTGTTTCAAAGTGGCCTGCGCTGATAGTGGTCTTGCCCGTGGCTTGCTCGCGTACAATCTCCGCCGGCCCTGAGGAAGTTACGGCCCGCTCAATCTTTTTTCCGTTCTTAACAAAAACGTCCAATACACCAGCACGGAGCTCCTGGACTTTGCCTGCTGTGCCCTGCTTCAGCTGCACGAAATCTTCCGCACGCGCTTTGGTTACACGGTTTGCCGGCCCAAATGAAAGTAAAACTTTACCTGCCTTGCCGTCAGCCGGAGGATCGCCTTTGCTGGCGAAAGTGACGCCTCCTGTAAGGATTCCTGAACGGGCCTGGTTTGCGCCGTCCATCTGTAACTCACCTTCAGCGGCGTTGATTTCTGCTGCCTTTGGGCCGGTGGAGGAGGCATGCAGATTGCCAGTGCCGACAATGCGGTCTACCGTATTGTCATCGCGCATAAAGGCAGTCACTTTATCCGCGGAGAGCGTGCGCTGTGGCTCCTCAAGTTTTGCTAGCTGCACCACCACCTTGCTTGGATTTTTCGTGATGACCGCACTCTGGCCGGTGATGGTGGCTTTGCGTTCGCCAGTGCTCGTAATCTTCACCGCGGACTTCAGCATCAGCACGCCGCCATGAGAATCGTACGTGGCCCCCACAGCTGAGCCGCTGGCCTCAGGCAGGCGAAACTCAATTGCCGCTTTCGTCTGGGCAATGCCGGTATTTTCGTTGAACGTAAGGCCGCTGGTCTTTACGTGAATCAGGTTTCTGGTTTCTGCGGCCGACTGGCTGGATGAAATCGGGGCCGCCGAAACCGCAGCCGGGGTATTGGCTTCAAGATCAATACGAACTTCACCTTCTGCTGTAACAATCTTCGCAGTTGGATCGTAAGAAAAATCAGAGCCATAAATCTGGTCTGAACGGTCCTGATTGCGCCCAAAGACGGTAATGCTCACGTCGTGCAGCGCGGCCTTGCCCCCGCCTTTGAATTGCTCAACGCTGGCGGCATGAATGGTGAAGAGCTGCTTCCCTCCTTCAGACTTGGAAAGATTGAAGCCGCTGGCCTTGCTTGCCACGTCCGCGGGAATATTTTTTGGGACCTCAGGGACGGCGACTCTGTTTTTCAATATTCCGTACAGATAAAAACCGAACGCCACCACCACCACCAGCACTGCGCCGGCGGCAAAAAACTTTCTCAGGCGTTTGGGATCAAAGGCCATGCGTTCATGGTAAATGAGAAAGGCGGATCATTAGCAGCTAAACAGGGATTGGAAGACTCCCAGATTTAATTCAACAACTTCAGCCTGTTACTTTTATCTCATCTACCCGGTCCGGATAAAACGCTACATAATCCCTGATCCTGCTCACCGACTCATACGGGGCCTCATAGCTCCATACTGCATTCACTGATCTGTCTCCGCCTGCCGGAATGCTGTAATACGCGCACTCGCCCTTGTAAGGACAATAAGTCGTATGCTGTGTGCGCTCCAGCAGTAACGTATCCACATCCTTGCGTGGAATATATTGCACCGCCGGATATTTGGCCTCGCGCAGAGTCAACGCTTCTTTCGTATCGGCAATCACCCGCCCCGCCACAGACACCACAATGCGCGACGTGCTTGGTTCAACAGTAATCGGATGGTCGGGGCCTGGAATCCTTTTCGGTTTCTCTGTCACTGCCATATTTTTTCTCCTTATCCGTTTTGATATTGGATATCCCTGCAACACCCCCGATTCTTTATTTAATGCCACAACAAAAAACCGGGAAGAATTTCTCTTCCCGGCCCACTTGCAAATCACTGCTGCAATAATTTATCTGTCGTTGTCTCCGCCGTCATCATGCGGGACAAAGGTCACGCCGCGAAGCACTTCACCGGACTGCGCCGTGCGAATGGTAACGAACGTCCCAAGAGGTGCGTCTCCGTTGTGTTTGTCATTGCTCTGCGGCAGAGTGGTGGCACGCAGAAGATCGGTGACTTTCACCAGCTTGTTAGGATCGGCGCCCGCATCTCCGCTGGCGCTGATGGTTGATGTAACGGCAAAAATATCTACCGTGCCATCGCCGTTGAGTTGTCCAGTAATATTGCGGCAGCCGCCCGTTGCCGGATTGAGTGACGCTGGATAGTTGGCCACGCTATATGGAACGCCAATGTTCAGGCCATTCTGTAAAACATAAGCCATCTGCCACGTACCATTCGCGCGAATCCATTTCTGTACGCCGGCTGTGGCCTGGCTTGCGGCATCCGCTACGTTGCCGTTGACCGCTGGGCTCACCAGTGTTCCGTCGCCTTCATCGCAAACATACAAGGTATCGGTATTAGCAAACCAGATGCCGAAAGGAAATACCACCGGGACTGGATTGCCCTTCTGATCAACTCCGCTGGCCAGGGACGTTGGGAAGCCCGGCAGAACAGTGATGGGGAGGGTCGCAAGTTGTGCCGTAGTTCCAGCCGGCAGAATGCCTGCATCGCCCACCTGATAAACCGTGTTGATGCCATTTCCGCCGCTTCCCTTGGTCACATACATGGTGTTGTTGAAGATCGTCAGCCCGCGGAAATTATTGTCCTTTCCGGCTTTGTCCGGGGTCGTGTAACCGACCTGCGTCACTTCAAAGTCGCCAAGCTTGTTGATGCCGGGCGGCAAAGGCGCGGTCTGGCCAGGAACAAGAAGTTCTGCGCCGGTGGAGGTGATCAGGTTGACTCCAACCTGCGTTGATGTGAGTTGGCTGGAGGAAAGCCCGCCATTGTTGTTATTTCCCGTCAGATAGTAGAAGCCATTTGCCTTGAATGCCGCGCGGCCGTTATTTCCGCTGTAGGCATTCCCGTCAGTAATCTGCAGATGTCCAGAGGCGTCCACTTCCGCCACTGACCGGAAGTATTGTGAGACCACAGGGTTTGTCGGATCCACAACGCCGGGCGTGTTGGAATTCGATACATCCAACTGATTTGGACCAGTAATAAACCCCGGGCCGCCATGGTACGCAACAAAAACGATTGATTTTCCATCCTGTGACAGGTTCAGTGCCAGCTCTGATTTTGAGCTGAAGCTGGTGACAATCCGATCCGTGGGTACAGCGAACGTGCCAACCTGCTCTCCGTTGGTCTTGAGGTTATCAAGGAAGATAGGAGAGGTAACACCAAAGCTGGCATCCGGCCCGTCATTGTTAAAAACGGTCGGATAGGTTCCATCTGCAACGGCGGCGCCGCATTTGACCTTTACAGTTGTGGTGCCTCCCGCAAGTAGCGGAAGCGTAACTGTGCGGGCAACACAGCCCGGGGGCATGGTTTGGCCAACAGTGACCAGCGCCGGGGTTCCTGTATAAACACTGCGGCTAACCACTATTGTGCCGTTCTTGAATTTAAAATGCCCGTCGTTGTCTCCGTTGCCGGATTGGGCAAACATGGGTGCCGCAGCCAGAGTAAGCGCGGTAAAAATGATGGGGATGGGGCTTTTCACGAATATGGGGCCCTCCTGGGCTCGGCCAAACCATAACAGCCGGGTGGAAGGCGTTGGTTACACGATTGTTAAATTCCAATGAGCTTGCAATTCTTTGGCGGGAATATTCACTAACTTACCCAATCTCTCCCAATCGCTCTTTGTTCGAGTAAGGACTCTTTGGCTTCGCGTCTAGGAACCTGTGCCCTTTAATATCCGCAAACCTCCTTCATTTCCGTCCGTCTTATACAATACCCCGTCCGTTCTATGAGAAGAAAAGAGGAGAGAAGTTGATGCGCCATTACCTTTGCCAGCTGAGTGCAATCCTGTTGTTGACCACTGCTATTGCCTGGGGCCAATCCCCCAAGCCCACGCCAACTCCTAAAAAATCTGCCTCGAAACAAGTCGATCCCGGAAAAACCACGCCTGCGGCAAACCCTGCCCCGGCAGCAGCCAGCGACGTAAAAACGCCTGCCGCCCCGAAGTTTGACATCGCCAATATTGATAAAACGGTTGATCCCTGCGTGGATTTCTACCAGTACGCCTGCGGCAACTGGATCAAGAACAATCCCATCCCCGGCGATCAGTCTGAATGGGTCAGTTTCAATGAAGTGTATGAACACAATTTGATCGTCCTGCGGCAGGTCCTGGAAAAAGCGGCCGCCAACACTCCAGGTCGCACTCCAGTCCAGCAGAAGATTGGCGACTTCTATGCCTCCTGCATGGACGAAAGCGCGGTCAATAAAGCTGGCTTCACCCCGCTGAAACCAGAGTTGGACCGTATTGCCGCCATCAAAGATAAAACGCAGATGATGGAAGTAATGTCGCATGAGCAACTGATCGGCCCCAATCCGTTAATGGGATTCGGCGCAGGTCCGGACCTCCATAACGCCGAAATGACCGTCGCCAGCATCGATCAGTCTGGTCTTAGCCTGCCAGACCGCGACTATTACCTGAAGGATGATGCACCAACACTTGCCATCCGCAAGGCTTATGTTGACCACATGAAGAAGGTGTTTGCGCTGGCCGGGCAGTCGCCGGAACAGGCCGCACAGAGCGCTGATACGGTGCTGAAAATCGAAACCGACCTGGCCAAGGCCTACATGGAGCGCACCCTGCGCCGCGATCCCAAGAACCGCGACCACAAAATGTCAGTGGCTGACGCGGAAGCGCTTGCACCCAACTTCCATCTGGATCGTTACTTTGCCGTAAGTGGTGCGCCGGCGTTTACAGAATTGAATGTCGGCAATCCTGAGTTCTTCAAAAGCGTAAATACCGTCATTGAATCCACGCCGCTTGATGCCTGGAAGACCTACATGACATGGCAGATACTGAATAATGCCGCGTCCTGGCTCTCTGACGATTTTGTTCAGGAAGATTTCAAGTTTCAGAAGGCCATTACTGGACAGCAAGAGCTGCCAGTGCGCTGGAAACGCTGTATCAACGCCACCGATAACGCGCTGGGCGAGGCCCTTGGCCAGCCTTACGTGGACGCAACCTTCGGCGCGGACGGAAAACAGCGCATGCTCAAAATGGTGGACGCCCTGGAAACCGCGCTGAAGCAGGACATTCACGATCTGCCATGGATGACAGAAGCCACCAAAAAAGAAGGACTGGTCAAGCTGGCGGCCATCCGCAACAAAATTGGATATCCCGACAAATGGCGCGACTACAGCAAGCTCACCATCACGCGGGGTGATCTTCTGGGAAACATTTATCGCGCCAGCCAGTTTGAATCGAACCGGCAGCTACAAAAAATTGGCAAACCCGTGGACAAGAACGAATTCGGTATGACTCCGCCAACCGTCAATGCTTATTACAGCGGAAGCCACAATGAAATCGTCTTCCCGGCGGGAATTCTGCAGCCGCCGTTTTTTGATCGCACACTCGATGACGCTATTAATATGGGCGGCATCGGCCTGGTGATCGGGCACGAACTCACACACGGGTTTGACGACCAGGGACGCAAGTTTGATCCCAAGGGCAATCTGCGGGATTGGTGGACCGCTGAAGACGGCAAGGAATTTGAAAAACGCGTGAGCTGCGTTGCCGACGAATACAGCTCCTTCACCGCCGTGGACGATCTCAAACTGAACGGCAGGCTTACCCTGGGCGAAAATACGGCAGACAACGGTGGCGCTCGCATCGCGCTCATGGCGCTGCATGACCTTATGGCCCAGTCAAAGCAGGATCCAGACAAGAAGATTGACGGTTATACGCCCGATCAGCGCTTCTTCCTGGGCTTTGGCCGTGTATGGTGCCAGAACACCACTCCGGAAACGTCACGCATGCTGGTGCGTGTCGATCCGCATTCGCCGGGACGTTGGCGCGTAAACGGCGTGGTGCGCAACATGCCGGAATTCCAGAAAGCGTTCGGCTGTAAAGCCGGCCAGCCTATGGCTCCGGAGAACGCCTGCCGAGTCTGGTAACGTTAAACGGTTATTCTGGAATATAGCTCTGTGTATGGCCGGTGCTGCATGATCGGATGGGAATATCATTCTTTCGCACCGGCCATACGTTTATTGCCATCTACCCGCTTATTTTGCTTTTACCGCTAAGACCAGCCAGAATAAAGCGTGGCTGAAAATACCCTCATACCCGAAGTCAAAATTCAGACAGAGCCAGGCTCCGCCCAGGATGAGATAAAAGCTGAATACACCAGCAGGCTCTCCCAGCGGAAGACGCGTGCTGCGCAACTCCAACTCAGGCATCTTTGGCTCGGCAACGCGCGTATCGCGGTGTTTATCGGGATGATAGCGCTCTGGCTGATCGTCGGCAGAAAAGGTTCTCCTTCTCCTTTTATCTTGTACGCGCCTGTCATCCTGTTCTTTGTCCTTGTGTTCGCGCATCGTCGAGTGGTGCGCGCTATCACCACGGTCAAGCGAGCCGTAGCTTTCTATGAGCGCGGCCTCGCTCGCATGGAAGATCGCTGGATCGGAAGCGGAGAAACCGGCGACGAATTCAAAGACCCTCTCCATTTATATGCGGAAGACCTGGATATCCTGGGTGCAGGCAGCCTTTTCCAGCTGCTTTCAACAGCCCGCACCAAAATGGGTAGCCAGTGTCTGGCTCGCTGGCTGCTTACGCATGCCAGTATTGAAGAAATTCAGGAGCGCCAGATCGCGGTTGCGGAACTAAAAAACAAGCTCGATCTGAGGGAAGAACTCGCCGTCATTGGCGAAAGTGCGCGCATCTCCGCTGACCCGGAACTGCTCGCGCGCTGGTCGCATGAAGAAAGCGGCTTGAAGAGTGGAGCGTGGTGGGCGGGCATTCTGGCCGTCGCCAGCGTGGCCGCTTTCGTCTATGGCATCAAGGCTGCCCATTGGACGCCGTTTGTTCTTTCCCTGTTGATCAACGGTGAAATGACATTTCGCTTCCGGCATCGTTTGGAAAAAATATTTGCGGGCATAAGTGAGACGCACCGCAACCTTGATTTGCTCGCTCAACTTTTAAAGCGCATTGCAGAGGAAAAGTTTGAATCACCGCGACTCCAGCAACTCCACGCGCTTCTCATCACCCAGGGCCAGACGCCTTCCGCTTGTATTGCACGCCTGGATACGCTTGGTGATCTTGATGACTCGCGCCACAACTGGTTTGTGCGTTTGCTTGATATTCCTCTTCTCTACTCCTTGCAGATTGGTTTTGCTCTGGAACGCTGGCGTCATAAATATGGCAGCGGCATTGAGAATTGGCTCCGGGTTGTCGGAGAAATAGAAGCGCTTGCCTCCATCGCCGCCTATGCGCATGAGCATCCGCAAGATCCATTCCCTGAATTTGCCACCACCGAAGAGGGAGCCTGTCTGCAGGGGGAATCTCTCGGACACCCTTTGCTGCCTGCGGACAAATGCGTGCGCAACGATGTTCAGCTCGGTGGAAAAAGTCAGGTCCTGCTGATAAGCGGGTCCAACATGTCCGGCAAAAGCACCTACCTGCGGATTATCGGCATCAACACCGTTCTGGCCATGATGGGGGCTCCTGTCCGCGCTTCCCGCTTGCGGCTGTCGCGTGTCGCCATTGGGGCTTCCATGCGCGTCTCTGATTCTTTGCAGAAAGGTATCTCTCACTTTTATGCGGAAATCAAGCGGCTGCGCCAGGTGGTGGATCTCTCTGCCGGGCAGCCAACACTATTTTTGCTGGACGAAGTGCTGCATGGCACAAACTCGCGTGATCGACGCATAGGAACAGAAGGCGTGCTGCGTACGCTGATTCGCAACGTCGCCATCGGCATGGTTACCACCCACGATCTTGCTCTTACATCTCTGGAAGAAGTCTTTCCTGATCGGGTCCGCAATGCTCATTTTCAAGAACGTTTTGAAGATGACAAGCTTTCCTTTGATTACCGCCTCCGTCCCGGCGTAGTTACCACCAGCAATGGGCTGGAACTAATGAAGTCCATCGGACTGGATGTCTCCTAGCGGCAAAATTCCACAGGATTGGTAACTAATTTATTTTGTAGCGCCGTCCGCTTGCGCATCGTGTTGCACACATGTCTGCAACTGGGCGATGAGAGATTTTAATCCCACCCTAATCCCCTTCTAAGTCCCTGCTGCTGAAATGAATAAAGTATTGAGCGGTGACGAAGAGGCTGGCCATCCAGCGTGGGGCCGTATTGCGTGCATAGTACGGTCCGAGTTTTTAAAGGACGGCAAATTTTCAAAAACGCACGGAGTGGTGTGGTGGTTGGGAGTGCCTAGGCAAGAGCATCGTGCTGGCTCAATTTCACGGTCCCGCTAACTGTGTTGTTGGGCATCAGGCGTATGCTCTGAATCGCCTGCGCTGGTCCGCTCGAACCGGCGTATCGGCAGCCAGGGCCAGGAAACGGAAGCACGACTGCGGCGCGTTTGGAACGGAAAGCTTTTACTCCCCCAATAGCGTCGACGGAAAACGAAGATCAACGGGGCGTCCGCTGGGTGCAAACGCATCTGGCAAAGGGCGCTTACGCGGGTCTCGTATGCGCGTTTTCGATTTCCCCTCAACTGCTTTATGCAGTAGCCACCACCCGGGGAGGCTGGTCCTTTTCTCCACCAGCCTCTCTTTAATTATTCGCTAGCGAGTTGCCGGTTCGTTGTCGCGCAGGTAGCTGTCTGATTTATTCAACCAGTCCTGGCGTGGCGGGTAAAAAACGTCCAGATCGATCGTGTCTTCCATCGCCTCTGCTTTATGTGGCATGTGTGGCGGAATGCAAAGCACTTCGCCGGCCTTGACGATAATTTCCGTGCCGTCAATCCAGAACTTGAGCGCGCCTTCCACAATATAAGTAAGTTGCTCATTCATATGGCTGTGCTCGGGGACCACGCAACCCTTCTTCAGCAGGACGCGTGCCAGCATCAATTCCCCGCCTGTGATTATCTGGCGATCCAGCAGCGGATTCAGCTTTTCCAACTCAACATCGTTCCAGCGGATGTGCTTAAGCATAGGAGATTATTTTAACGAGTTTGTCGTTCCCGCACCACTCGCGATCAGTTACTAAACCGCACAATTAAGGCGCCAGGATAACTCACAACTTACCAGAAACCGACTCGTCCGCACCTATTCAGATTCGCATTAGCGGTTCCCGGCGGTAACTAGGCATATATGGTAGGCTGTCAGGCTTGTGATGAAGCCTTCGATTTTCGCTCTCTGTGTTGTGTTTGCGTTTGGCGATCTATGCGCACAAACGACGGTCTGGCAGCCGTCGCCAGGACACACGCAAGTACCAATATGGCCGTACAGTGTGCCTGATCCCCAACCTGTCGCGGGGCCGGAAATCTCAAAAAAGACAGGAAAAGAGTTCCTGGTTGCCGGCAGGCCGGCGGTAGGGGTGAGCAACGTGTCTCGCCCTACGATGACGGTCTATTCGCCAGAAGCAAAGAATGCCGGCGCTGCGGTTGTCGTGTTTCCAGGTGGAGGCTATCAGGGTCTAGCCATCGATCTTGAAGGCACGGAAGTCTGTGACTGGTTGACATCCAGGGGAATTACGTGTGTGTTGTTGAAATACCGCGTGACCGATGTAGGGCCGTATCCAAAATCGGGCCCGTATCCTGAATCGCCGATGGCATTGGAAGATGCGCAGAGGACGGTGGGGCTGGTACGCTTTCATGCGGCTGAATTACACATCGATCCGCACAAGATTGGTGTTCTTGGGTTCTCATCAGGCGGCCATCTGTCGGCGGCGATCAGCACGCACTTTGAGAAGCGTTTGTATCCCGCAGTAGACTCCGCCGACAAAGAGAGTTGCCGTCCGGATTTTGCGGTGGCGATTTATCCGGGACATCTGTCGCTTTCAGCGGCGCAATGGGATGCTAAGCAAGGCTCCAGAAAGTTTTTGCTTCATTATCCAGCTACCGCCGATAAACATTTGGGGTTGAATCCTGATATTCCTGTCACCAGCAACACGTCACCAACATTTTTGCTGCAGGCTGAGGATGACCACGTGGACAATGTAGACGACTCTCTGGCTTACTACATTGCGCTCAAGAATGCCGGGGTTCCCGTGGAGATGCACTTGTATGCGCAGGGCGGCCATGCATTTGGGCTGCGGCGCACGAAGCTTACGATAACGGGATGGCCTGAGTTAGTGGAGACGTGGCTGGAGACGATTGGGATGCTTTCGGAGTAGCTTGCCCTCTCTCTATTTCTGCGTGACCGTCAGCTTGTGGTAGCCAACGGTAGCAAGATCGATTCTGTCTGGCAGCTGAAATTCTGAATCAATTCCCAGATTGGGATATTTGGGAGCAATGTATTTGCTTACAAAGAATTCCAGAGCAATGCGGGGCACGCTAAAGCCGTCAATGGTCACTTCGCGCACGCTCACTCGCCCCTGGCCTCCGCTGCCGGAAGCGCTGGCTTCAACGCGTACATCATGCCGGCCGCTGAAAATGGAGAGCATTGGGTTGGCTGATTTCTGGCCTCCGCGGATCTCATCGAAATCCACATTGAGAAAAGCTGTCACCACGCCTGTGCGCCCTTCCATACGAAGCTTCTTTACGCCTTGAGGCAAGACAATGTGGTCTGAAGCAATATAGTCATTGACTTCTTCTTCGGTCAGGATTGTGGGCATCTGGTCAGGACGCGCAAGTTGCCCATTTTGCTGGATGTGGTCCAACTTGGCCTGCATGCTGTCAGCCAGTCGATGCCCGGTGCCTGAATTTGTCTGTGTTGAAACTAATGGCCGCGGTGCTGATGCAGGACCTCTCTGGACAATAAAGATCACGCTGCCAATCAACAACACCGTTAAAAGAATGCGCGAAATCATTTTGAATGCGCGGGAGCAGCCTGGGCAGTCATTGGCTGCGGCGTAATTTGAGGTTTCTCCAGAGCGCCCGTGATTTCCCACTGCGTACCGCTGGTGCTCATCTTAAGCTTGGCCTGCTTGTTCGCCAGAGATATTGTTCCGCTCATCATATAGATGCGGTTCTCTGCCTTAAATTTGCTTGGCAAGATTTTTAAAGCTTGCCGCTCCATCTCCACAATGCCTTGCGCGGCATTAAACTTCAATGGTCTGCCCGCATCCACCGTAAGGATGCGTGAAGCGCCGTTCGTCACCTGGAACTCCGCCCTGCCTGTCGCACTGGACAACATGTCCTGAGGAGTTTTGCCTTCAAAATGCGCCGTATAGCTTACCTGGGTTTTACCAAAAATCCATTGCGCCAATTCTCCAGCCACTGTCTCCGGCGGCCCCACACGATCCAGAGCAACGCCATCGATCGATCCCGTTCCGGTATAACTCGGTTGGGCGCCGGTCCAGTCAATCTTCCACTCGCCTTGCGTTGACCCGCCGCCCACCTTCGCAGCCACGTGGTTCACCACCAATAAATGGTCTCCCACTTGAACATGCGCGGCGAATTTTTCCAGCGGTATATCGGCTACTTTTAATTCGTCAACGGAAAGAGTTCCTTCAGCCCGGAAGTCAGGTACCTTATTGTCTGAGCCGGAAAGAAACGGAATACTCCATCCTTTTTCCGTGAACCCAAGAAGCCCAGCCAGGTCCGTGATTGCCAGAGAGTCTGAGTGCAGATCGAACTGGAATGGGCATGGAGCATTGCTTGCGCAGTTCACAGGGCTGCTGATGGATCCGGTAAAGCCAACGGCACTATGCTCAAACTGTCCGTTCAACTGGTTAAGCACCAGAGCTGCGTCAGTGAGTTGTGCGTCTGCTTCCGTAACAACCAGGCGGTCTTTCAATCCGGGAATCCACACCGCCAGATTTTGCAGATGCGCCGTTCCATGCAGCTTGGGCGCTGTAAAGTTCACCCATGGCCCGCTTACATTCAAATCGACTTGTGCTGAAGCGGTTGTATTCGTGATTGAAGAATGAAAGCCGGTGGTGCGCCCAAAAGCCAGCAATCGCTCCAGCGGAATCATGCCTTTAGCGCTGACAAAATAGCCGCTGCCATCCATGCTTCCCTGCACTTCCAGCGTCGTTGAAGTTCCCATTTGGACGGAAAACGAGTCTATTGTGAGTGACGCTGGCTCGAAAGCGGCGGTAGGTGGAACCGCTGGAACTGACGCAACCGGCGAGCTCGATTTCTTTTTCTTTACCACCGGAAGCCCCGGAGTGTCACCAGCGCCAATGTGAAATCGAACCGCACTCACGGCAAACGGCTTGTCTCCCGCGGAAGACTGCATGGAGAATGGCGTAGTCATGCCTATTCCGTGAAAATCCTGCACCCCCCCGTGCCAGTGGAAGCCAAATGCTGCATTCAGGTCGCCGGTGGCCGTGAAGTCATCCGGAAAAGAACGTCGTGCCTGGCGCGCAAGTGATGCCAGCAATGAGAGTGGCACGCGGTTCGCAACCAGTGACAGATCATAATTCTGTGCGCTGTGCGCAAAATGCGCTGTCATCAAAAGACCGCCCGCTCCCAGAGGCGTCTCGCATTTCAACCCAAGAACACCTTTTGTATAGTCGCCCAGGCAACGGGTTTGGAGTTGCGGCATGGCCTGGCGGCTGATATCGAACCGGCGAAAATTGTTCAAGCCTGCGGTAGCGTCAATACGCAGATCGGCCAGCGGTCCTGAAACTTGTGCATTTATGTCCAGCGCGCCCCGCCAGCCTTTGTCGTGGCCTAACACCAGGCCGGAGAACTGCCCAAGTTGCGCTTTTTCCCATGCGACTTGTAATTTCACCGGCATATCACGCAAGGCAGCGGACCGTTTTACGTCGCCTTCCAGCCGTACCGTTCCGGTGTCATTCAAATTCATATCTGTGCGGGCAGGATGGCCCTCAAGCCGGACGTGCCATGTGTCTTCCGCTGCCAGCCAGAAGGCAAAGTCAGTGTTAACGAGCGCATAAGGCTTTTTCTCTGGCCCAATTTTCAAATTGATCCGGCCAGAACTGGCTTGAATATATGGGAAGCGCGAGCGCTGTTCCGCACTGCGCTTTGCCGTTGGCGCCGTTTGTACCTGCTCCACGCGCAACAATAAACTTTCCACGTTCCAGTGATCACCGGCATACACCAGGTTCAAGCTGGGCGGAGCAACATCGTCGGTCAGGTCAAGGTTCGCAATCTCCAGCCGGCCCTGCCACAGAGAAGTCAGCCGCAAATCAGCTGTAACCTTGCCGCAGAGCAGCAACGGTTCCGCGCTAAACGCAGGATCATCCATTACTTTGAAATCGTAGAGATCAAATCCGGGCCGCGGAAACAGACGGTATTTTACCGAACCGATTTTTACTTCTCTTCCCAGCGCTGTGCTAAGTGCGGAAGCCAGCCGTTTGCTGAATCGAGCGCCGTTGATATTGGGAGGCAGAAAAATGCACAGCGCCAGCACCACCAGCACAACCGCCGCGATTTTTCTTTTTGAGTAGGCCAAAATCAATGCACCAGCCGAAATAACCGATTCCACCGGGTAATCCCAAAAAAGTGGGTAGTAATATGCACAAACGCTGTAATGCGGTCCCCAATCGGCTTGGGATCGCCATTGTCTTCCGGCACTCTCAGTGACCAGAAAATAACCAGTGGACGGCCAATGATATTTTCCTTGGGAACAAAGCCCCAGTAGCGGCTATCCAGACTATTGTCACGGCTATCGCCCATGGCAAAATAATGGTCGGGAGGAATCACCAGTTCGTCTCCGTGAATGTTCGCTTCCTGGGTCGCAGCCCACTCAGGTGAGATCTGCCCAAAGCCATCGCTCAGTGCCGTGGGAAATTCATCGCGATACATGTCGTGGTCGCCTCTCCGAAGCACCACGTATGGCTCGTCTTGCTTTACGCCATTCAGGTAAACGATGCCGTTGTGCAACCGTATCCGGTCACCGGGAACGCCAACGATGCGCTTGACCAGATACATTCCCTGCTCCGTGGGATTGGGTGTGAGAAAAACAGCCGTGTCTCCACGATGAATACCGCGATAAGGCAGCAGCCAGTTCATCTTCCCGCCGTTCAGCGGAGTCAATCGGTCCACAAAAACGTGGTCGCCCACCAGAAGCGTTCGCTCCATGGAGCCTGAAGGAATTTCAAAATGCTGGATTGCAAAGGTGAGAATAAAAAGTCCCACCACCAGTACAGACGCAATCCCGGCAATCGATTCCGGTAAAGTTTCTTTTGGACGCTCGGGCTTTTCCCGTTGTTTGTTTTTATTAAATAATTGCAAGACTAATCCTGAAAAAATCTGGCTGATCTGAGTTGATTACCGCACCAGATGAAACATGCGGCTCCAGCGTGTCTCATCAAAAAAATGAACAATCACATGGACCAGGAAGCCAACGCGGTCCTCCACTGAAGTGTGCAGGTACTGGTCTTTCGGCGTATTAAACGACCAATAGACAAACAGCGGCCGGCCAATAATATTCTCTCTGGGAATAAAGCCCCAGAAACGGCTGTCCAGGCTTACGTCGCGATTATCGCCCATGCCAAAAAAATTGTCCGGCGGAATTATCAGTTCGCCGTCTTTTACATGCTCGCGCATCACCAGAGGCCACTCGGCGCTGATTTCTCCCTCTGGAAGGCCCACGGGAAACTGATCACGATACGGATTAAAGTCATTTACGCTATGAATCACGTAAGGCTCGTCCAGCGCGACTCCGTTCCTGTAAACCTTGCCGTCAATCAGGCGAATGCGGTCTCCCGGGATTCCAATGATCCGCTTCACCACATACATTCCGGCTTCCTTGGGATGGAGGAAAACGATAATGTCTCCATGCCGGATTTCGCGATACGGAATTAACGGCCCTACGTAGCTTGCTTTTGCCGTTGGGGTGAGCCTGTCGACAAAAACGTGGTCGCCTACCAGCAGCGTCTTCACCATGGATTCTGACGGAATCTCAAATGCCTGAAGGATAAACGTAATAATGAACAGCCCCGAAACTAGGACCGACGCAATTCCGGAAATGGATTCAGAGAGGCTCTCTTTTTTCTTTTCGGTTTTCTTTACGGTTTTAGCGACCAAACAGTATTCCTGACCAGAGTTTTTTACTAGCGAACCAGACGAAACGTTCTGTCCCACCGGGCTATTTGCAACAGATGGGCCAGTGTTTGCCCTGAATGGATGAGTTTACCATTTGGGCCCCGCGGTTCCGAACTTTTGACGGAGAGATAGATCACCAGAGGCCTGCCTATAATGTTGGCCCTGGGGACAAATCCCCAATAGCGGCTGTCCAGGCTGTTGTCCCGATTGTCGCCCATAACGAAGTAATGGTCCGGCGGAACCACCAGGTCGCCATTCGTCACATGCTGTGAGAGTTCAGTTCGCCAGCGCCAGTCAATCTCACGCGAGTAGCCATGCTGCGTGGGAAAATTATCGCGGTATCCATCCAGAAAGTGCTGCGCATGGATCACGTAATCTTCTGCCTGCGGCTCGCCGTTCAGGTAAACGATCTTATCGTGAAGGTGAATTCGATCACCCGGCAGCCCGATGACCCGTTTCACCAGAAACTGTGATGGATCCACCGGAAAATAAAAGACGACTATATCTCCTCTTCGAATGGATCTATAAGGCAATAGTCCCAAGCCAGATCCGGCGAAGTGCACCTTATCTACAAGCAGAAAGTCTCCCACCAGCAGCGTGTTTTCCATGGAGCCGGAAGGAATCTGAAAAGCCTGCACAATAAACGTGATTACAAAGATGCTGAAGACCACAACGGTAAAAAAAGTCTGCACTCCAAAGTGGTCTTTGGGTTCTGGTACGTGAGTTCCATGATCTGCTGCTGGCGCAGCGGTTTCTGGCGCTACCTGGGATTCAACGCGATCTATCGCGGGCTGGGAAACACTCACCTGCTCTGCCGGTATTTGCTCTTGATCGCTCACGCATTTTCAGCCTGGCCGCGCAGATGCTCCAATGCCTGTTTGGCAGCAAGTTGTTCCGCCTTCTTTTTTGTTCCGCCTTCGGCTTTGGCCACATATTCCGGCTTGTTCTGCCCTTGCATATAAATACGCGCTTCCACAGTAAAGGTCTTGCGATGGTCCGGCCCCTCTTCTTTTACTGTTGCATAGACCGGCTGCTGCCGTCCGCTGGATTGCAAGAGTTCCTGCAATGCGGACTTGTAATCCGCCAGGCTGAATTCGCTTTCGCCTTCCGCGGTAATCGTCGCCAACTCAGACTGAAGAATCTGCCCGATGATAAACTCGCGGGTCTTTTCCAAGCCTGCATCCAGGTACATGGCGGCAATCACAGCCTCAATCGCATCGGAGAGCAGCGTTCCCTTGGACCGTCCACCGCTGCGCTCTTCACCGCGTCCCAGGCGCAGATACTGCCCAAGGCCAATCCTCGTCGCCACATTTACAAGATGCTCCGCGCTGACCAAATGCGCCTTGAGCTTGGAGAGCTGCCCTTCATGGAAAGTTGGAAACCGCTCGAATAGCAACTGGCTGGTCACAAGACCAAGAACAGCATCGCCCAGAAACTCAAACTGTTCGTTGTCCAGCTTTTCTGTGGCTCCGTCCTGGCCGCTGGCCTTGGACTCCTCGTGCGCGTGAGAGCTATGCGTGAGCGCCCGCTCAAGCCTCTCCGGGCTCTTAAAGGTATGCCCCAGTGCGGATTCCAAAGCAGCAAGATCGGACTTCATGGAAATTGGGCTCACTGCGGCTCCGGTGTTTCCCCGTTGTGCGGACCCTTTGTGAGTCCGGCCAGCCGCTCATGTTCAACTTCAGCCAGCTTTTGCAGATCAGGATCAGAACTGGCAAGCTGCAACGCCTGCTCCACTGAGCTAAGCGCAGCCGCATATTTCTTTCGATGATCCTGGGCCAGCGCCAGATGGTACCAAACGTAAGGATCAGGATGGATTTTCGCCAGATCGGCGGCCTTGCTCAGGTCTTTTTCCGCGCCAGCATCATCCCCCGTCTTGAGTTTCATGATTCCCAGCGCGGAATAAGCCATGGCCTGCAAGGTTGATTTATAGATCTGGGTCGCGTCCCCTGCGCTGGATGCATAGCTGGATTCAGCAGTCTGTATGGCGCGCGTGGCATTGCGCTTGATGGTTCCAATCTTTCGCTCCCGGTCGCGATCATGGTCGCCCAGGCCGTCGGCAAGAGCGGTGGCAGTCAGCACCAGGGCCAGCGGATTGTCAGCATCCAGTTCAAGAACTTTTTCACTCATAGCCAGCATCTTGGCTGAATTGTTCTCACGCTGGTATAGCAGCATAGCGCTGGAATAAAGATAGTGACGCAGCTCGCTTTCGGGATACTTGGCGGCAAAATCATTGGCCGCAGCTTCTTCGCTGGCCGCACTTGTCAAGGCATAAGCAGTCTTAAAATCGGCGCGCTCCTGTTCGCTCCTGGCCTGGGGACGCCTTACCTCTGGCGCGGATTGCACCGCACTTTCTGCTGATAGAAAAGAATTCGCCAGCGCTTGGACTTGAGTCGCAGTCAGCACTAATGCGGCAAAACTTACAAGAACTCGCACCCTCCGCGGAAACCGCATTGGTGATGGCCGTACTGCAAGTTCTTTGTGCTCTTTGCTCATAAAATGCTTTACTTTGGCGTGGGTGCTACCTGATTCAGAGTCTGTAATCGCGCCAGTTCGCCTTGGGCCAGCGTGGCCAGGTCAGGATCAGAAGCGGCATACTTGACCGCCTGATTCACGGAAACCATCGCTTCTGCATATTTCTTCTGGTGGTCCTGGGCCAGCGCCAAATGGTACCAGACATAAGCATCAGGCTGGCCGGGATTCGCATCGGCGGCGGCCTTAAGCTCTTTTTCGGCTCCCGCGTCATCGCCGCTTTTGAGCGCCACGATTCCCAGCGCGGAATAGGCCATGGACTGTAACGTCTTCTTGTAGGCGGCCAGCTGCTCAGGGGAAATATTCGCTCCGGGCGCAAAATCAGAGTTGATGGTTTGCAGAGCGTGTTCGCCGTTTTTCTTAATTGTGGCCACTTTCGCCGCTCGATCAGTGTCCGTGTCCGCCAAAGTATCGGCCATCACGGTGGCGGTCAGTACCAGGGCAATCGGGTTGTCCGGATCCAACTGCAGCACTTTTTCTCCCATGGCCTGTATCTTCGTTTTATTGTTCTCCGTCTGATACTCATGCATGGCCTTGGAATAGATAAAAATCTTCAGTTCGCTATCAGGATACTTGGCCGCGAAATCTGTTGCGGCTTTCTCTGACGCGGCTCCGCCGGCAACCGCATAGGCAGCGTTGTAATCGGCAAACTCGGCCTTTGTTTTGGCCTGGGGAACATGTTTTCCGGCCGGCTGCGCGGGCTTGCCTGAACCGGCGGCAGGCTGTTGCCCAGTCAATACAGTGCTGAAACACAGCACTATCCCAAGCAATGCAGGCAACTGAGAATTCTTCATCAATCTCCTCATGGCTTTGCCGCCTTCCTTGCCTGATAGGGCGATGTCAAGCCTCTCTCCGCGGCTGCTCTGGTATCGGCAGCGGGATCGCCTGCCGCCAGCGCCGCGCGATAGTGTTCCACGGCAACATCTCGATTCTGCTGGATATCAAAAATTCTGCCGAGATAAATATGGCTCCAGGCAAGGATTCTTGGGTCTTTTACCGACTGCACTGCCTGTTCAAAATCAACGCGTGCATCCTCCATTTTGCCGGACAGTGTGGCGATCCTGGCCAAAATAAACGAAGCGTGCCCCGGAGCGTCTCCACCGTGATTATGCCGAAGGACTTCATTTGCCAACTTCTCAGCGCCTTCACGGTCCCCGGCAGCAAGTTTCTGGTCGGCAAGATTCAGGGCCGCGTCTTCATTCGGCGCCTGCTGCACCGCGCTCACGATTTCCGGCGTGGCCTGATCGCGGAACACCACTTCGCGCGCACGCTTTCTCTCTCGCTCCAGGCTAATTTGGTGCAGCAAGTTGCCGTAAGCGTCTTTCATGCCGGTGGACTCTTTTTCAAAATCGCCCAATTGATCGAAGAAGAAACGCGTGAGAAGAAAGCCTTCTTCCACAGACCGCTGTACATAAGCGTTGCGCGCCGCCTCATTGGTTTTGGGAATCGTAGTGCGCGCCTCAATCGCTCGAATCAAGCACTCATTCACCATCAGAGCAATATCATTCTTGAATGGCGCGGCCATTGGCGCTTTGCCCACATCTTCAAGGATGGGTTCCAGTTGCTTGAGCGCGGTCCCGTGCAATTGCGCCAGCGGATCAAGAACAAAGTGGAGATACGTATGCCGGATCTCCGGAAACCGCACATGCCCTTCGCGGTCCGGCGAGACGACCATCAGGTAGTTGGTCCCGAAATTTCTGGAATCAATCTGGGCCGGCGACAAAAGTGGCTCCAGATAGATGGCAAATCTCTGTCCGGGATAGTTATTAAAAGGCAGCTTTAAATAAAGATCGGTTTGCGTCAGCACCTGGGAAACAGGATCGTGCAACTGCTTCACCAGCGTTTGATATTCGCTCTGATGTTTTAGCCACAGAGCATGCTCGTCTGCCGCCCGATAGAACTTTTGCAAGAGCGAAACCACGCCAAGGACACGGCCGGCGTCCGGCGCCAGATCAGCCTCTGAGAGTGTGGGAGCAAACCCCGGCGGCGGCCCTAAATCAAGCGCAAGAGAAAGATAGGGTGCAACGTCATTGTCCCTGCCCGGCTGCTGGTGCTCGATCCAGAACTGGCAGATTGCGTTCCGTGCCTGTTTCGCTTCTGTGGATTGCTGGACCGCGCTCTGCAATTCCGCCCGCACTGCCTGGCGCAGCGGCATGGAGGCTTCCAGACCTGCATCATAGCCACAGCTGTTCAGCGCCGCAGCCAGACTGAAGAACGTTTCACTGACTTCCAGTTGCGCTTTGGTGGCCTGGGCCAGAGAGGTCCCAGTGGCCGCTATGAACAACAGAAGAAAGCAAAGAAATGGTTGAAGTTTCCGCCTCAGGGTTCCCCTCCAAATGTGTGGGAAACTTAAGTTTAGGCCAGAGAAAGAGAAAGGGTCAAACACGGGATTTTACCCCTAAGTTTAACCCTCTCAATACAGAGTGAATGATTGCTATCCTTTTACGTTGATATGGGAAAAGGACATGATGGCCTTCCCTGACACGGGATGGCCAAACGACTGGGCTGGCACAAAGATCGTGAACAGCAACGCCCGGTTCAATTGCTCACGGATTTCTGCGTCATCCCGCCCGGAAATAATGCGATAGTTTTCCACGCGTCCGCTGGCATCCACATAGGTCTCAATCACCACAGGCGAATCCAGGTTCAGCTGGTTCTCAGGGTACTCTGAGAGCTGCAACCGTGGCGGCGTGTAAAAGTTTGAGGGCACATCGTCATTGGCTCTGACCTGCGCCGGCACCAGCAGCACGATCATCGTGCCAAAAAAGACTACGGCAGACAACACGCCGGCCGTGGCCGGAAACATAAGCCCGCGGAAAGCATTTTCCAGGCGCAGAAAATAGCGCTCCAACAGGCTCAGCGAACTGCGGGAACGTTCATTGGAAAGAGCCACACGAATTTTGAGCGCCATGTCAGAGGGGGGCTGACGGCGTCCTAGTGACGAAACCAATGAGTGCGTATTTTCTAAAAGAGCATATTCCTTCTGGCATTGCGGACATTGGTCCAGATGGCCGGAGATTTCGTGCATCTCCGTGCCGCTGACCGCACGGTCCAGATACGATGAGAGCAGGGGCTGGGCCTCTGTACACCTCATGACTGTGCCTCCAATTCTGATTGGGCCGGCGAACGGTAAACAGACTCCGGCTTGCTTCCCCCCACCTCAGAACCCATTTCCTTAACGAAAGTCTCCAGTCGTTTTTTTAACGCATTGCGACCACGGATCAGCCGGGACTTTACCGTTCCCAGCGAAATCTGCAAAACTTCAGCTATCTCTTCATAGGCCAGGCCTTCAATATCGCGCAGTACTACCGTTGTACGATAAGGCTCGGCAATTTGTTTCAACTCCAGCTCCACCCGCGCACGAACCTGCTCGTGGGCGAAAAGCTCGAAAGGCGATTCTCCCCTGTCGGCGATCGAGTCGCACAGGCCGAAAGAGTTTCCTTCGTGATCAACCTGCGCTTCCATGGAAGTTTCCTTGCTTTTATGCCGAAACCACCAGCGCCTCTGGTTTGAGGCCTCATGGATAGCGATCCGGTAGAGCCAGGTCTTCAGGCTGCACTCGCCATTAAAGCGCTTCATGCCGCGAAAGACTTTCAGGAAGACTTCCTGCGTGGTGTCCGCTGCATCCGTAGGGTCCGTCAGAATGCGGTACACCAGGCTGTAAATAGGTTGGTGATAGTGGGCCACAAGCCAGTTGTAAGCCTCTTCAGAGCCGGACTTCAGCTCTGCAACAATAGAGGCTTCCTCGGCCCTGACGCCGATTGCGCTGGCAATATTTCCCAATGCTGTTACTCCCGCCATTTTTCGCATGGCGTCACCCCAATTTTCTCAAAGATATGGGTGCCGCTACA
The DNA here is from genome assembly GCA_036496365.1 of Candidatus Angelobacter sp. Taxonomy (GTDB): domain Bacteria; phylum Acidobacteriota; class Terriglobia; order Terriglobales; family Acidobacteriaceae; genus Angelobacter. Next base: position 36,600 of record DASXLK010000136.1, read on the forward strand.
ACCATAGGGTTGATGACGGCGGTAACCCATTTACGGGATACAGCAATTACTTCAATTAGATAGACCCCATTCCGGGGCAACAAGTTCCATAAACTTATTTTTAGTGAGGGGCGGCTGCAGACTGGGCCGGCGCGGACGGAGAGGTGGAAGCAGCAGGCGGAGAAGTCTTTTTCTTTGTTGGTCTTGCAGCCTTTTTCACGGGCTGATCGTCGTTGATAATGACTACCTTTTTCCCGGGAACCTGAGTCTGAACCGGCACAGCATTCACCGGAGGCTGTCTATTGGCAGCTTCCAGTCTGCCCGCTGACTCCGTTATATATATGGACAGGCTTTGCCGCGCTGTTTCCAGCGCCGCACAATCTGCCGAGAGCGGCTCAAACTCTTCCTTCTTTCCCAGTCCTCCTGCAACGTCGGCAAGATAGTTCAGGTTCTCATAGATCACGTTCAGGTTGTGGTAAAGCTTAAAACTCGCGGAAACACCACCCCGGCTTGATTGCACATCGGCCACAAGTGCCGGAACTGCGTTGGCTATGCTCTTTTGCAAAGAGTCGCCGATATGCTGAAGCTGCTGTTTCTGGTCGGGATCTGTTTTCCACCGCTCAACCCGCAACTTACCGATATCGACACTGGCAGAGTTCGTGGCCTGCTGGACCGCCGTCAAAATGGTATTGATGTTCGCTGGCGCCGGTGATGCTGTTTGCATCCGCTGGGGCGCAGCTGGCTGGGGCTGAGCCTGCGCGTTCGCGCTATACCCTGCGCAAAGTAAAAAAACGATGAGTGCTGTGAACGCAGTTTTCATGGGGGAACATTCTCCTGCACTAAGTCTGATGACGCGCGCGGGCCTTAGGGTTACTTCACTTCAAACCTTTCCAATGCCCTGCGAACCTGGAACACATCCAAAAAGTGGCACAGCAAACACGACTCTAATAAGGATACACAAACCCGCGACAAGCTGCGCGGTCAACCGCGAAATAGCAATGCTTAGTCCCATTCTTGAATCAAATCGCCTCCAGACATCTGGGCTCAACCGAAGCCACCCACAAGGCGAATAAAGAGCGACATACTTCAAGATAAATTATTTCAAGCCACTTGAAGCTGAGGCACACATGCATATGGTTGCCTGGTTTAACGATTTGCCACGTGGAATTTACAAGCAGTTAAGAATTGTCAATCACTGTCTCCGGCCGAAACTCTCTTCCCTGCACGACATCTAATCAATTAAACGCACAGTTAATAAGTAGCGTAGGAGGAGGAGGAGCTATGAAAAAAGCTCTACATTTATCTTTGGCCGCCGTTCTTGCCCTGGGGACATCGGCAATGGCCTTTGCGGCTCCCGCGGACCAGACTGCGGGAAGCACAAATTCACGCATTGAGCAGCGGCTTTCCGGCGAGGTTCGTCATGAGCTTGTGATGATTCCGCAATTCAGTATCTTCGATAATCTGGCTTACCGGGTGGACGGCACCACCGTCACACTCTATGGACAGGTTAGGAACGCCATCGTGAAAGATTCGGCCGAAGCTCGCGTAAAACACCTGGAAGGTGTGGAGCACGTGAACAATCAGATTGAGATACTTCCGGCTTCGTTTAATGACGACCGCATTCGGCATCGGGTGGCTCGCGCTGTCTTCAGTGATCCGCGGCTATCTAATTACGCCAACCAATCCGTGCCGCCAATTCATATTATCGTGAAAAATGGCCACGTGAATTTGGAGGGCATGGTGCGGACCAAAACAGATAAAGACGATGCCTTTATTCGTGCGAATGGCGTGTTCGGAGTCTTCTCCGTGCAGAATAATCTGCAGGTGGAACAACCCAAAAAGGGTTAAGACAAACAAACAGGGACCTCTATTGTCTAGAGGTCCCTGTTGTCTTTTCTAGAACGGTATCAAGGCTATCGCCCTGAATCGTCGCCCTTACCGTTTCCGTCGTTATCGTCGTTCGGGGCCTGCTCGTCGTTTCCGTTGCTGATGGCCACGATCTTCTGTGTGCTATGCAGGCGGACGCTTCCAATCCCGCGCGTATCGCCGCGATCATCGTTCGGTCTGGGTGTGTGATATCCGGTGAAGCTCATCACGCCATCGTGCTCGTTCATCCGGACGAAGGAAGGCCCATAAATGCGGCCGTCAAACCAACCCAGCGTATTGCCGACCACTGGCTTGTTTGCGGGTACTGTCACTGACGCGCCATTAAAGACGACGGTTACGGGAATATTGGAAGCAAGCGGATTTTGAATACCGTTGAGGACTGTCCAGTTCCTCAGGTCGGTTGATTCCGCATATCCCAGGAAGTGAAAGGCGTCTGAGTCTCCATCCAGGCAGTTTCCGCCGGAGAAGATCAGTCCCCACGTGCCGCTTTCAAAGCGCAGCAGCGTGCCGCGCGGTCCAAGGTAACGAATGTCCGTTGGGCCAACACCTGCAATGTTATTCAATCCGTTAATTGGACCGAGATCAGTAAAATTGATTCCATCTTCTGTTGTCGCCATGCGTGGGATGGAAATGTCATGGCTGGGGCCTGGCTCGTTGAATGCCACCGGTTGTCCGCATTGCTGCGCTGCAGGCAATGCCGTGGGAGCAGTTTTATCGCCGTTCAGAATTTTCTGAAGATAGAGAATCGTTTTCGGTGAAGAGCCGGGAACCTCGGCAATAATGCCGTCCGGATTCAGTAATCCGTTGGTCCGCTCTGAAACGTCGAACGTTGCCGGAACCGGATTCAGTGGCGCTCCGGGCAGCGGAAACAGTTCATGGACCACAAGTCCGCTTACATCAACGTTGGCTGCCCTGCGATCAAGGTCATAGAGAAAACGGTGACCATTGACTGTCATGGCATAAGGATGGCCCAACCCTGCTTCGCTCGCCAGGTCAACATTGTCGCTGGCCGGACAGATGCCCTTGTTCAGTTCCAAAACTTCCTGTGTGAATTGCCATGTCTGGCCAAAGTCAGTAGATGTGGCAGAGACAATCGCCTCATTGCTGTTGCGTGGGCGATAGTCAAAAAAGCCATGCATCGTGTTGCCCGAGTTGGTGACAAAAGCAAAATAGTACGGGGACATCCTCTCTGTACCCGGGTTCAGTTGCGGGACCCCATTCACGCAGTATCCTGCCGAGGGAGCTGCGTTACTCGCGCCCCTCTGTTGCAGCGTCCAGGGGCCGCCTGTTATGTGCGACTGTTGAGGACGGCTCATAGCTGTCCACACGTTTCCTTTTGTCTCTTGCGCGGAAACCGGGCGAACCATTATGACCATCAGGGCTATCAAGAGTGCGAAAGAAAGCTTCTGCTTGTTCACAAATATCTCCTTGCCGGCGGCATACGGCACCGCGGGCGATCTATGACCTACCGGAAGACGAAATAGCTACTATCTTGCTTTTCATCCGTTGGGGGAGATGCTCTGCAAACTTCTAGAAATTGAATCGTGCTCCCATCTGGACCTGCCTGGGACCGCCAAATCTCGTGGTAAATGGCGCAAACAGCGCTTGCCCTGCCGTTGGATTAGGAGTGGCCGCGTTCCCGTATAGGCTGACTGCGTCTGGTCCGTAGCCTTTGTTGGTGTTATGCGTCACGTTGAAGAACTCGGCAAATGTTTCCAGCTTGGCTTTTTCGCCGGTGCGGAATGATTTCAGGATGCGCATATCCAGATCAGAAAACGGGGTGCCGCGCATGCTGTTGCGCCCCGCAACATGCCCATTGATGATTGCTCGATCGTTATCGTCGTTACCGTCATTCTGGGTGTCAAATCCAATCGTCGGAGTGAAGGGCGCCGCGGAATGGTTGAGCGTAATCGCGCTGAGGCTGAAGCCATGCGGTAGATCGAGTATGCCGCTCAGGCGCAGGTTGTTGCGGATATCGTTTTTTGAAGGCCCTGCATCCAGTTCCGGCAGTAGCGGATCAAGCGCTCCCTCGCGATTGAAAACTCGCTCTCCGGATTCGTCATCGCGGTTCCACGCCAGTGTATAGCCGGCCTGGAACTGCAAATGGTGTGTCAGGCGACGGTTCACGGCAAAGTCAAAGCCATCATAAGTGGAATGTGCTTCTGATTCGTTGATCGATAACGCGCCAATGCTGGGATCAGGCCGGACCGTTGGAAAGATTGGCATACCGGTAGCATCAAAGGTTGCCGGGAAAAGGTTTTTGTCCAAACGGCGTTGCAGGTTCCAGGTTGAATTACGTGTATAGCCGCCGGAGATTGACCAGCCATCGCCGATTGCAGTTTCCACGCTTGCGCTGGCCTGGAAAGAGCGCGGGTTTTTAAAGTCAGGTGAGAAGCCAACTACCTTCTGAGGGGCCGGTGCTACCCCAGCAGGAATACCAACCAAGGTGTTCGGAAATTGAAGAAAATTGAGTAAAGAAGGAGAGAACTTGCTGTCCAACACCACCGTATTCAACCCATTGTCAGTAAACATGCGCTGGAAAAGATTGGCCGGAGTGCGGGCATCATAAAGGCCGGCAGAAGCACGAATCACAGTGGTCCCGTGTCCCATCGGGTCCCAGGCAAGTCCCAGGCGCGGCTGCCACATTTTAAGATCGTTCGGAATTCTCTGCGTTACGGCAAAGGCCGGATTGGGGTTCGGCGGCTGCGGATTCCATTCACCATCCCAACGGAAGCCTGCATTGACCATCAGGTTCTTGGTCAGGGCAAATTTATCCTGAATGAATACTCCCATCTCTTGCTGGGTCGCGTCATAAATCAGTGAATCCGGATCGCCGCTTGTGGCAAGAGTACCCCGATACCGGGCAATTTTCCCGGCATTGAAATCGGCCAGCGATTTGAAATCGTATCGGCCCGCCATAAATGTTTCGCGCTCTTGCCGTGATGGCGTAATGTTGCTGTCTACGCCAAAACGAATAGAGTGGCGGCCTTTGATCACACTGACGTTGTCAGTCAATTCGTAGCGCCTATTATCAAACATGCGCGGATGCGTTACTTCCGTGCCCAGGGTCCCAACTCCGGTGATCACTACCATCGCCGACTGGGCATTGGGTTGTTCAAATCGATTGTCCGTTGCGTACTGCCCTCGGAGTTCGTTCAACCATGAAGAATTGAAAGCTGAAACCAGGCTCGCCTTCACCGCGCCGCTTGATCCCTGACGGTCAAAGTTTGTTGATTCTGCTATATCGTTGGTTCGCGGAGAGAGGCCAAAGTTTTGCGCGTCCAGATTGGCATAAAGAAAATCGACATTCAGCATGTGCTTGGACGTGAGTGAATGGTCAAGCCGGCCAAAGGCTGATGTCACATTGTTTGTTCCCGTATTCTGTCCCTGTAAAGCTATCAGGCTGGCAGGCAAAGTTACGCCTGCGGGCTGAGGCTGAAACTGCACTACAAAAGGAATACTCAGGAAGTTCTGTTCTGCCGCGACAAAGAGAAATGTGCGGTCCTTTTTAATTGGGCCGCCAATTGCCCCGCCAAACTGGTTCTGCATGTTCATGGCTGGGTTCCCAAAGGCGTCAGCCGAGGTGAAATCGGCATTGCGATTCATGTAGAAGCCTTCGCCATGCCACTCATTCGTTCCGGATTTAGTAACCGCGTTTACGAAGCCCGCGTTGGTGCGGCCTACCTCAGCATCAAGTCCGCTGCGCACTACCTGGAACTCACGCACTGCAGCCAGAGGAAAGAAAAATACTGGATCGTTACCGCCACGCTGATTTCCCTGCAACGGATCATTAAAGTCGGCTCCATCGAGCGCTACATAAGAGTTGATCGAGCGCTGGCCGGATATCACCAGGCCATTTCGGTCTGATTCCTGATAAATGTCCGGCGTCAATTGCACGAAGTCAGGAAATGCACGGCCGCGAATGGGCGACTGCGTAATTGATCGCAAATAGATACTGGATGAACTCGATACGTCGTGAGTATCAATCGGGCTGTCCGTATTCATGACCATGGTCTGCGTCTGGACCGTCGTCTCTTTGCCCCCGGTATCCTGATTGGCGGACTTGAGTGTGATGGTCATTGTGTGCGTTCGTCCCACGGTAACGATCGCCTCCACTTCATCGCTCTTGAATTCGCCTTGTGTGGCCTGGACAAAATACCGCCCCACCGGCAACGTTTGTGCGTCAAACTGCCCACGGGCATCACTATGCAGTTCTCTTGAGTAACCGGTGTCCGCGTTTCGCACCGTGATGGCAACATCGGTGGCGAAGCTGCCGTCCGCGTTGGTGATCTCTCCCCGCAGAGCGCCTGCTCCGGCATCTGACTGGGCAAACGTGAGTTGAGCAAATACCAATAGCAAAAGAAGAGCAGACCAGCTCAATACATTGTGGCGACGAAGTAAGCTACGCAGCATTATCTTTCCTCATTCAACATTTTTTGTGTGCTACTTTTTTCGATCCGGTGGGGGTAGCCGAAAAGTACTTGTAGTGGTTTGTGCGGGTCGATTATCGGTGCTTCACGTTTTGTGTGGTAGTTACGTGGGGCCGTATTACTACGTAAAGATTTATTTTTGATACCCCTATATTTCCCATTTCGGAACTACTACTTTGATCCTATCCCGAAACAGACATGAGCTAATATCTATCATGTTCCATTATGGGATATCGTTTATAAGGCAAAGTTCCAATCTGGGACTCAATGAAGTCTTCCGCGCACCATAGTAATGTGCTTACAAAAGGACAACACCTCATTAACTTCCGTGAGTATCCAATGAAATTTAGACTGGCGCATCAGGGTGGATCACAAGCTATGATCATGCAACAGAATTTTAAAATCTTGAATTAGCTGCATAGTTTGAATACACAATTTAGATTGCAAGGGCACAAGCACAAGCCATGATCGCCAACTCGTCAAGCAAAGTACTTCGTCTCTCCCGGTTTATATTCGCCGCCCTAGTTGCGGCTTTACTCTGGAACACGCTGGCCATACCCGGCGCAAATTCACAGACATCCCAGACGCAAAGCAGCGCGCGTAAGCTTAAATTGAGCGTGCCTCCTGAATATCCGGAACTGGCGCGCAAAATGAATATTCAAGGCGTAGCGCGGGTCCTTCTTACCGTAACGAATGACGGCAGGGTGGTGGGCGTTAAAGAGCTCGGCGGTAACCCCGTTCTGATAGCTGCCTTAGTTCAAGCAGTCAAAAAATGGAAATATGAGGCTGCAGACCGCGAAAGCGACATTGAGGTGCGGTTCGAGTTTATCCAGAATCACTAATCAGCAGCTTGCAGGATTCAAATGGCCAATCCTGTTCCCTGATTTCAATTGGTGCAACAATCTCCTGCACGCAAAAAATCATAAGTAGTTGTCTCTATCAGGTATCACCTTTTCAGCTGAGTCGCTAACAAAGGGCTCCCATTGCTGAAGCGATGCGCAATGTATTTAGCGGGCTGTATTAAACGCAACTCATTGCGCTGCCAATGCTTCTCACTTAACTGGGAGAAAACAAAATGGCAACCAAGAAAAAATCTGGTTCGAAGAAAAAGTCGGCAAAGAAAAAATCAGGCCGTAAATATGGGAAGGCCGCGGGCAAGAGTGTTAAGAGTGCAATGCATCGTGAAAAGAAGGGCACTCTTCGTTCAGGTAAAGGCGGGAAAGGCGGAAAGGTAACCAGCCGCAAACAGGCGATTGCGATTGGACTCTCCGAGGCGCGGAAGAAAGGCGCCAAAGTTCCGAAGAAGAAATCCGCTGTCTGATTGAACGCGGGCAGGTTCTGGAAAGGCAATATTCAAACCAATTAAAACGGCGAAGTTTGGCTTCGCCGTTCTTTATTTGCGCTGCTTTATCCATTTGCGTTGCTCTATCCGACTTGCAAGATCAGATCAGCTCACGCACTTTATCGGCAATTTGCGTGGCTACTATTTTTTTGCTGTTTGGTTCACCACGCGCTAATGACTCTGCAAATTTAACCGCTTGATCAAACGTTACTTTGGCTGGCATGGGCGCCTCAAACGGATCCACGACAGCTTCAATCAATACCGGTCCGCCGGCGTTGGCTGCCAGCGCACTATCCAAAATCGCACCGCATTCTTTCGGATCATCGATGCGGAAGCCGATTGCGCCACAAGCTTCGGCAAATTTCACAAAGTCGATGGGCGCGAGATCAACCGCGTATTCGGGATTTCCCAGAAAGACCATCTGCTCCCATTTGATCTGGCCAAGTGTGTTGTTTTTGATGACGACAACGATAATGGGAAGCTTGTATTTGACCGCCGTAACAAGTTCCGCCATCAGCATACTGAAGCCGCCATCGCCCACAAAAGCGACACACTGGCGATCGGGATAGGCAATCTGAGCTGCGGAAGTATAAGGCAATCCGCAAGCCATGGTGGCCAGGGTGCCAGAGCAGGAATACATCTGCCCGCGTTTGGCGAGAATATGGCGAGCCCACCAGGTAGTGATTGTGCCGCTATCTGAACTGACAATCGCATCGTTGCGCAATCGCCGACCAAGTTCGTGGGCTATCACCTGCGGCTTCATAGGCTTTTCCATGTTGCCGGAGCGTTTGCCCATGACTTCCCACCACTCTTTCATTCCCTTCTGCGCTTTTTCCAGGAAGTTGCGATCTTCTTTGTGATTCAACAAGGGCAGAAGCTCTTCCAGCGTGCGGTGGCTATCACCAACCAGCCCGACTTCTACGTCATAACGCAGGCCGATGCGCGCTGGATCAAGATCAATTTGGATTGCTCTGGCTTTGCCCGGCTTCGGCATGAACTCTATATAAGGAAAGGAAGAGCCGACCATGAGCAGCGTGTCGCAGTTTTCCAGCGCTTCCTGCGAAGGCTTTGTGCCCAGAAGTCCAATTCCGCCAGTAGTAAAAGGACTATCATCGGGCACCGCCGCTTTTCCCAGCAGCGCTTTAATGATTGGCGCGCCTAGCTTTTCTGCAATTTGCTCCAGTTCGTCCGTGGCATGCAGCGCTCCCCGTCCGGCCAGAATTACGATTTTGCTTCCTTTATTCAGGAGATCAGCGGCACGACGCAGGTCGGCATCTTTAGGAATATGTCCGCCTTCGGAGTGAATATTGGAAACGTGATTCGGTATGTTGCGCTTGGAAGCGGTCTTCCGCTCGGCCTTCATGTCCTGAATATCCGTGGGGAAGGCAATGTGGGAAACCTTGCGATAGGCGATGGCTGTCCGGCATGCCAGTTCAGTTACGTTTTCAACATGTGTAGGCCCCATCACGCGGGTGTTGTAAGCTGCCACGTCCATGAAAAGGCGGTCTAGAGCTACATCCTGCTGGGTAAAAGTGTCGCTGAGGTCATGAAACGGCAGGCCGGTGATCGCCAGAACGGGAGCGCCATCTAGTTTGGCGTCATAGAGTCCGTTCAGCAGGTGAATTCCGCCGGGCCCGGAAGTTGCGAGGCAAACACCAAGCTTGCCCGTGAACTTGGCGTAAGCGCAGGCCATGAATGCCGCCGCTTCTTCATGCCGCACCTGGATGAATCTGATCTGCTCCTGGTGCGTTCGCAGAGATTCCATGATTCCATTTATGCCGTCGCCAGGAATGCCGAAAACTGTATCCACTCCCCAATCCATCAGTCCTTCAATCAGAACGTCAGCAGCCGTCTTTGCCATAACAGTGTTGCTCCTTCTTTTCCTCGATTTAGTCATTAAGATGCGGGAGCGTTGCTGGCTGTTTTCGCAGCGGGTTCAAAGAAAAGAAAGACACAGGATTGTGAAGCCAATTTTTGGAATTTTCCTGAAGTGTATGAGAGCAAAAGCGATTTCGCAGAGTGCGCAACTGCGCGTCATAAAGTACAATAGATAAAAGGTGGGCTGTAGTGGGGCTCTCCTCTTCAAATTCCCTCGATCAGGAGATGCCTATGGCAGGAAGCTCTCGTACAACATTCGCAAAAAGACAGAAAGAGCGTGCACGGCAGGAAAAACAGGCAGAAAAGGCCCAGCGCAAGCAACAGCGCAAACAAGACCAGCCTGACCAGCAAGACGCCACTGCCGAAGAAAAGAAAGATTTGACCATTACCCTGGATGAAGAAGGCCTGCCACAGGGTTTCGGCTTTCACGATTTTTAGATTCCCTCAGGCGGACAACTGACTTAAGGTGTAGTATTGACCCTAGTAACAGTTGTCCTCGACTCAGATAGACACAATTCCCGCTTTCGTCCTGCCTATTTCTGCTGAGAACAGCCCCAACCCAAGCACAACGACAAGGAGTCGCAGTGAAGAAGATTTACGTCGGCAATTTCTCTTTCCACATGACAGAAACAGAACTTCGGGCATTGTTCGAGCCTTTTGGCAGCATTGAAAGCGCATCAGTGGCAACGGACCGTGAAACCGGCCGGTCACGCGGTTTTGGCTTTGTTCAGATGGCCAATGATGCCGAGGCAGAAAAAGCGATGGCAGCACTGAACGGCAAGGATTCCGGAGGACGCGCCCTGACCGTGAATGAAGCAAGGCCACAAGCCCCGCGCAGCGGATTTGGCGGCGGAGGCGGGGGACGCGATCGCGGACCGCGCAGAGAGCCACGTTGGTAAAACCCAGCGTTGCCAGGCGTTTGCGAGGAACATCGGAAGCAAGCTCCAGCCCTACATCCACGAAAACCGTTGTCTGCGCCAAGTGCGGACAACGGTTTGCAATCCGCAATGACCAGGAACCGCAGGATACAGAGCTGGCCAAAAAACAGGCCTCATGGGTGGAAGAACAGCTCGTATGGGACCACATTCAGGAACGGAAGCATCACGGAACCATTGAACTGCCAAGCCTTTAAATGATGCCTTCTGACAAAAAACAAGTAAAATAAGAAGCAGTGGTAATTTTTTTTAACTTTTTTGGCCTTTGAATTTTTCAAAGACCGGCTGGCTTTTGTTTTTGTGCCGGCCCAGGGAAACGACATGGCGGTTGAAAATAATGGCGCAGGTACAGCCAAGGCAGATGGCCATGGCGTGGTTTTTACCGCATTACGCAAACTTCTGAAGCCATACGAAGCCGATTTGGCCATCAGGATTGATAAGCCTGGAAACTGTTATCTGGAAACCCGCGCCACCAGCATGAATGGAAGACGTATGTTCTTTGCCGGCGCCAAGATCAAAAAGAACTATGTCAGCTATTATCTGCCCGCTTTGTACATGTTCCCTGATCTGTCTGACAGGATTTCCCCCTCACTAAGAAAGATGATGCAGGGGCAGGCCTGCTTCAACTTTACCGTGGCAAACCAGGATTGGTTTGAAGAACTGAGCAGACTTACGCAGGCCGGATTCCAGAAGCTCAAGAGCGAATCTCTGCTTTAAAAATAGAACAAGTCCAATCAAATGAACTAGTTAGTCTTTGTACTGGTGCGGGTTAGGATTGCACCATTCTTTGTGATATACTAAATTTGCTTTAGATCTGTGGTTGCAGGGCTCTTTTAGATCGGGATCTGATCCAGGATGCCCACATTTTACGTACCTCCAATTGTCTACGGCGAAAATTGAAAATTATCGGCATGAGATCACTCTGCCTCTGACGTTTCCAAAACGTCTCTGCCAGCACCGCCGCCGATCCAAGAAAGCAACTTAGAATTGTTGACATTTAAAGAATTACCAATATCTCCCTATCTACAAGACCGTCTAAAATCGTCCAACTTTGTTACCCCAACGGAAGTCCAAAGCGCAGCTATTCCACATGCCGCAAACGGCAAAGATGTGGTCGCTACAGCTCAGACCGGTACCGGCAAGACGCTGGCATTCCTTGTCCCCGTAATGGACAAGCTGATGCTGCAGAAAGAATCGCGCCCCGGAGCGCTGGTTCTGGTTCCCACGCGTGAACTGGCTTTGCAGATTGGCAAACAATATGAGCAGTTGCGGGGCAAAAAGCTTCCGGCAGCGGCACTGCTGATTGGTGGCGTGGCCGAAGGAGCACAAATACGCGCCATGCGCGCTGGTGCAAAGCTGGTCATCGCCACCCCTGGCAGGTTTGAGGACTTGCTGGACCGCGAACTGATCTCGTTGGATGGCGTGAAGATCCTGATTCTCGACGAAGTGGACAGAATGCTCGATATGGGCTTTATCCCGGCGATCCGCAGGATCGTTGGCCAGCTGCCAAAACAGCGGCAGACCCTGTGCTTCTCCGCTACTCTTGAACCTTCTGTTGAACACCTGATCCACGATTACGTGCGCGGACCGGTACGGCTCTCTTTTGGTTCCACCAAGAAAGCATCTGAATCTGTGGAGCTTATGGCTTACGAAGTTCACACTGACCAGAAGCTGTCACTGTTGAAACGTCTGCTCAGTGAAGAAACCGGCCGCTCCCTTATTTTTGTTCGCACCAAAAGAGCGACTGACCGCCTGGCCGAGAAATTGAAGCGGCAAGGAATGAACGTCGGCGTTTTACACGGAGACAGGTCGCAATCCCAGAGAAACAGCGCTTTAACCGCCTTCCAGCATGGCAAATCTCGCGTGCTTGTGGCTACGGATGTGGCTTCACGCGGTATTCACGTGGATGACATTGCCCAGGTCATTAACTATGATCTGCCGGCCATCCCCGAGGATTTCATCCATCGGGTGGGCCGCACGGGACGGGCTGGGGCCACGGGGAGCGCTGTTACATTTTTTTCCAGTTCTGAGCGTTCTGATCTGGCCAGGCTGGAACGGACACTTCAGCTCAAAATGCGCCGGGAACATGTTGACTCTGACCTTACCCGGGAAGAACGGGCAATGCCGGTGGATGTGTCCTCTTTAACACCGGTACCGGCAAAGCCAGGCTCCAGAATGCAGCGCCTACCGGGCGAAGTACTTCAGCGATATACGGTTTAGCCTATCTCTAACGTGGGGAGAGCCTGCAACAGGCCTTCCCCACAAATTTTGTCACTAAAGCGCACCAAAAAGCGCGATTCTATGGGATGCAATTGACAAATTCTCCTATAGAATAGAAGAATGTCCACACAAAATGATCCCAAGGCCGAACTACTGGTAAAAACCGCCGATTTTTACCGACGCTCCATTGCCAACTACGGGCAGTTTACAAGAACGGAACGGAAGCCACGCACCAAAAAGCAATTGGAACAAAGACTTCAGACCATACTTCAGGAAATTGATTCCTTGAATACCAAGCCTGTTGCTTCCTGATATTCCGGATTTTTTGTGCGAGAGAGCTGTTGCTGCCCAGGAAAAATGTAACCTGGATCAGGAACAAACGTCCAAGCTGTGGACGTTTGAAGGACGCTGCCGGTTTAATCTGAGAGACCAATCAACGTCTCTTATTTTGGAGTAACGGCGAATGGGCTATGACGCTCTCTTCATTATTGATCTTGACAAGCGATTTTTTGCTCGCCCAACTTATGCGAGAGGTAACTGTTGGCCACCCACGATAAATTCGATCCTGATTGGAAGCTAGTGAATTCTGACGATGAAGACAAAGGCTATCTCACACACGGTGAGGTGAGCGGTTTTATTGGCGTAGAGGTTCCTTCCGCCGATGAAATAGATGATCTGGTGATGACGCTGGATACCGAAGGCATTGATCTGCAAGAGGGAGAGCTACCTTCACAGCGCAAAAGGCAAACCGGATTTGGTCTGGATGACCAGGAAGAGCTGGATACAACGGCTGCCCCCAGCGCCTTGGATAAAACCAGCGATCCCGTACGTCTTTACCTGCGGGAAATGGGCACGGTTCCACTGCTCACCCGGCAGGGAGAAATTGAAATTGCCAAGCGGTTCGAGCGTGGACATCTCCGCGTGCTTAAAGCCATTTCACGCTGCCCAATCGTGATTCGCGAAGTGAAAGCCATGGGCGCGGACCTGGAATCGGGAGCACGGTCAGTAAAAGAGATGGTGGTCTTCAATGAAGAAGACGTAACCGACGATGTAGTGGCGGCGCGTGCCCAGGCGACCATTACAGCCATCCACAAAATGGTGGAGCATTACAATAAAGCCCAGAAGCTTGAAGAAAAGCTCGGCGGCATCAGCCGGAAGCAAAATCCAAAGCCGTACCGCCGCTGTCTATGGAAGCTGATGCGGGAAAAGGTTGCTGTTTCCCGTGTTATCCGTTCCTTTAAATATACGCACCCTGAACGCAAACGGCTGATTGACCGTGTAACCACTACCACTGACACCATGCGTTCGCTGGACCGGCAATGCCAGCGTCTGGAAAAGAAGTACGAGAGCACGCGCAACGAAGAACACCGCGCCGAGTACAAGCGGCAGCAGAAAAACTGCACGGCTGACCTGAAGCAACTAGAGCAGGAAGCCGGCGTCTCATTCAAAGAGCTCTCACGCACGCAACGGGAAATCGTGCAAGGCAACGTTGATGCAGAGTATGCCAAGCGCGAACTGGTGGAAGCCAACTTGCGGCTTGTCGTCTCGATTGCCAAAAAATACACCAACCGTGGACTCCAGTTTCTGGATTTGATCCAGGAAGGAAACATGGGCCTGATGAAGGCCGTGGACAAATTTGAATATCGCCGTGGCTATAAGTTTTCTACGTATGCAACGTGGTGGATTCGCCAGGCCGTAACTCGCGCCATTTCAGACCAGGCACGTACGATCCGCGTTCCCGTTCATATGATCGAGAACATTAACAAGTTGCTCCGCGCATCGCGCCAGCTGGTTCAGGAATTAGGTCGCGAACCTTCTTCAGAAGAAGTGGCGCAGCGCATGGATATTCCGGTCTCTACGGTACGCAAGGTGCTCAAGATCGCGCAGCAGCCAATTTCACTGGAGAGCCGTGTGGGCGAAGAAGAAGATTCACGCCTGGGCGATTTCATTCAGGATACGGCCGGTGTCTCACCGGCGGATGCCATGATCCGCGTGAATCTGAAAGAGCAGACTGCAAGTGTTCTGCGCACTCTTAATCCGCGCGAAGAACGGATCATCAAAATGCGCTTCGGATTAGAAGACGGCTCCGAACACACCCTGGAAGAGGTGGGACAGAATTTCCAGGTAACCCGTGAACGAATTCGCCAGATTGAAGTAAAAGCGTTGCGCAAGCTGCGCCACCCTTCGCGGTCGCGACGGCTGAGAGCATTTGTTGACCGAAAAACTTTTGATAACAGCAACGGCTAGCAACCTCGGCAATCGAAAAACCAACTATGGCCCAGCGTGAGTAATCATGGCTGGGCTTTTCCATTACCTGGCGATCACAAATCGTCAGGCTACTCTGGCTCTTTCAATATTCTCTCCCAAGGTGGAGGCACCCGAACTGACGCCATCCCGGCTGCTGTCGCGGCTTGGATTCCCATCTCCGTATCCTCAAAAACCAGACATGTATTGGGCGCCACTCCGAGTCTCGCAGCCGCAAGCAAGAACGGCTCGGGATCAGGTTTGCTCTTCTTATAATCTCCCGCGCATACCATCGCATCAAATCGATCCAGCAATTTCAGGGAAGCCAGCGACGCCGTCACAGATTCCTTCGTGCTTCCCGATACAACCGCAAATGGAATTCGCCCATACTGCGCTTCTATATGTTCCAGAACTTCAGGCACAACCTTGAGCCGTGGAAGCAGATCGAAATAAATACTTTCCTTGCGCTCTGAAACAGTCTCCACCGGCATGTTCAACCCATCGCGCATGTTGAGCGTGGCTATGATCTCTGCAATAGGCATCCCACCCCACGCATAGAAAAGCTTCTCGTCAAATTCGCAATTCCATTCGCCCAGCGCCTTCCGCCAGGCAATGTAATGCAGCGGCATCGAATCGGCAATCGTGCCGTCGCAATCGAATAAATAAGCCCCAAATGGCCCATTCGGCAGTTTCAACTTCATGCGTCCTGTTTCTCCTAATCCATTCCAGGCATTCTTCAGGCACACAGCGACGCTTGCAAAAAAGAAGCACTTCACCAACGCTATTGAGTCGGTTTATATGATTCGGACAAATACGCTGGAAGCTATACAGACATAATAATAGAGAAAACTTTGTGGGAGGCGGAATTACGCTGAGATGACCAGCAGTTCCATTTTAGGGTCGGCTATTTCGTCAAGGAGCCACATTGATCAATTCTTTTGACCTGATATCACTGGATGAACTACCTATCATGATTTCGAGTTTGTCCTGGTCCAGCACAAATTTGTGCTCTGTTGTGCTCCAGTAAGTAAGATCGGAGGCTTTCAACATCAGGGACACGGTTTTGGTTTCGCCGGACCGAAGGTTGATGCGTTGAAATCCCCGCAATTCCTGCAAGGGACGTTCCACTTTTGATCCTAAATGCCGAACGTACATCTGGACCACTTCATCCCCGGCGCGCGTTCCCGTATTCTGAACTTTTAGACTGACTTTCAAAGTTCCTCCTGTGCGAAGCATCTTGCTGCTTGTTTGCAGCCGGGAATATGAAAAAGCGGTATAACTCAGGCCGTAACCGAAGGGAAACAGCGGCTTGCCTTTAAAATACATATAGGTCCTGCCATGGCGGATGTTGTAATCCATCATCGGCGGTAATTGATCTATCGACTGGGGCCATGTATGCACCAGCCGCCCGGCAGGATTGTAATCGCCGAACAAGACATCAGCCAGCGCATTACCTTCTTCCTCACTGTTATGTGTCATATGCAGAATGGCCGGAATATTTTCCCTGGTCCATTGAATTGCGAAGGGGAAGCTGGAAAGCAGCACTACAACGGTATGTTTATTCACGGCATAGACTTGTTTTGCGAGCTCTTCCTGTTCCAAAATTAGCGACTTCCGGTCAATGGCTTCCTTGCCATCACTTGGCGTGGGACACTGATACCATCCTGCTCCGCAGGTGGGATGGTTGCCGATTATTACGATTGCGACATCCGCTGTGCGCGCGGCATTCACCGCGGCGTTATCTGCATTGCTGGTCGCGGTGCGTATGTCTACTCCCGGGCCGACTTTATTTCTAATTCCTTCCAGCGGCGTAACTGTATATGGCGGCGTGCCGCTATACCAGTCGAGCAACACTTCATCAATGTGCGGCCCAATCAATGCAATCGACTTCAATTTGCTTTTATCCAGAGGCAACAGAGGCTGATTGCTATTGAGCGCAGCGTTTTTCAGCGGCTCATTCTTCAGTAGAACAGTAGATTCCTGTGTCACCAACCGCGCCATTTCTTTATGCTTTGTTGTCGTCCATGGATCTTCTTTCCCCTTGATGGTGCTGTAAGGCACCATAGAAGGCGGATCCAGCAAACCTAACCGGATCATGACGCGAAAGACGCCTTTCAGATTTTCATCCAAGTCGGCTTCAGTGATTCGATGGTTTTTCAATGCGACGCTCACTGGCTCTTCATAACGATCAAGAAACTGGTTGATGCCCGCGTGGATTGCCGCTGCCGCAGCCTCATCATAGGTCTTGGAATATTTATGCAGGGTGACCAAATTAGTCAGACCACCAGCATCCGTGCATACAATTCCGTCCAGCCCCCATTCGGCAAACGTCATATTTTTCAAGATAGGCTGCACGGTCATGGGGACTCCATTCCACGCATTGTATGCCGCCATATAGGCGCGCGCCCCACCATCAACAATGCCCATGCGAAACGGTACAGAGTAGTATTCACGCATCAGCCGCTCATCAAAATCTGATGATGACCCACCGCGTCCATTCTCATTGCTGTTGGCCATGAAATGCTTGAGCAGCGCTGCGGTCTGCCAGTATCTGGGATCATGGCCTTGCAGTCCTTTCACGAAGGCAGTCACCATGGTCCCGTTAAAGAACGCATCTTCTCCGTAAGATTCTTCACTTCTTCCCCAGCGCGGATCACGGTCCAGATCGGCATTCGGCGCGCGGATAACCAGCCCTCCGCGATGGTATTGATCGCTTTGGAAAATGTAGCGTGCTTCATAACCTTCAATCGCTGCTGCCTGCTCGATCACTGCCGGATCCCAGGTTTCACCCAACCCTACCGCCTGCGGAAACTGCGTGGTCGGTATGGGCACGTCGTGCTCATTACCTTCCGCATCTTTATATTTACCCCACGCGCCCGGGCCGCCGAGCGCCAGTCCATGGAGGCCTTCCACATGTCCTGCTCCTTTAATTCCTAACCGTGGAACTGAGGGAACAGTGCCAAGATTGGCGATCTTTTCTTCCAGGGTCATCAGAGAAAGGATGTTGCTGACGCGCTCTTCCATGGGCAATGCAGGGTTTTGGAATGGAAAAGCGTACTGCGCCCGCTCCTGGGCCACGCAGCCAGAAGAAATCAAGAAAAGAAATGACGTAATGAGCCGATAGTTTTTTATATTCATTGGCTTTCTATCCGAAAAAGACTCAGCGAAGCCGTCTCATCTTTTAATAACGACGACGTCGGCTGACCATATCCACGGCCACGGCCGCCACAAGAATTCCACCTTTAACAATGTCCTGCATGAAGTCGGGAACGTTACGCAAAGACATGCCATTGTCCAGACTCGCCATCAACAAGGCTCCCAGGCAGGCACCAATCACGGTTCCGCGTCCGCCCATCAGGCTGGCGCCGCCGATTACGCATGCAGCAATCGCGTCCAGTTCCAGAAGCAGGCCCGCATCCGGCGAGGCGCTGCCAACACGCGACGTGTAGAGAATGCCGGCAATTCCGCTCAATGCGCCCATCAGGCAAAAGACCATCAGCGTCAGCCAGCGAAGATTGATGCCAGAAAGCCGTGCGGCATCTGCGTTGCCGCCAATGGCATAGAGGTAACGGCCAAACACGGTATTGCGCATCAGGAATGCACCAAAAAGCGCGATTACCAGAAAGATCAAAACAGGAACGGGAATGCCTGAATAAGAATTTAAGGCAAACGTTATTGCCACAACAAAAAATGACGGCTGCACAATGCGCAGCAACAACTGCCATACACTCCATACAGGCAGCGCAAGCCGTTTTCTTGTCCGGTTGCGCCAGAAAACTACGGCGATGATTGCCACAATTACGAATCCTGCCAGCAGGTTTCCGGCAGGCACAGGCAAATAATCCTGCCCAATGGCCTGAAGGCGCGCAAGCCGAAGAGGAATCGTTTCGCCGCTGCTGATTCCTTTGGTAGCGCCGCGCCATGCCAGCAAACCACCAAGCGTAACAATAAAGGATGGAATCTGCAGATACGCGACCAGTGATCCCTGAAATGCGCCGATCAGCAGGCCCAGAAGAATCGCTGAGAACAAAGTTGTGATAACCCCATGGCTGGCGGTGGCCTGCACAATCGCCGCAGTCATTCCGGTCAGTCCCACCAGTGATCCGATGGAAAGATCAATTTGCGCACTTACAATGACCATCAGCATTCCAATGGAGAGAATGCCGGTCACCGCCATCTGCCGCATCAGGTTGGAAAAATTTCGTGGCTCAAGAAATACTCCGCCAGTCAGATAGCCTGCCACAATCCAAACTGCAGCCAGAGCCAGCACCAGAGTATATGGCTGAATTTTTTCATAAGAAAAATTCAGCTTCCTGCCCGCACCTGACGGTTGCGAAGCAGTTGGCGCTTGTTTGGACAATTCTTCTCTCAAGCCAGCTCCGGATGGCCAATGGCACAGGCCATGATCTTGTCACTGGTTGCGCCTGCGCGGCTGAATTCTTTCACGATTGCTCCCTGATGGAGAACCAGAATCCGATCGCTAAGTCCCATAATCTCTTCTAACTCAGAAGAGACCAGCACAATCGCCAGCCCATGTTTTGCGAGTTCATCAATGCGCCGGTAGAACTCTTCTTTCGCGCCCACATCAATACCACGAGTCGGCTCGTCCAGAAAAAGTACTTTAGGTTTTGTCATGAGCCACTTGCCCAGAACAACTTTTTGCTGATTGCCGCCGGAAAGCGCTCCCACCGCCGTCAGCAAAGATGAAGCTTTGATCTGGAGATCGCGGACGACCGTGTCTCCGAGCGCCATTTCATTTGGCTCACTGGTGAGCGATTGATTTGAAATCTGGCGCAGAGCAGGCAGCGTCAGATTATGCAGAATGCTATCGCCCAGCACCAGGCCAAAGCGTCTTCGGTCTTCAGTAACAAAAGCAATTCCATGCTTTATCGCATCGCGCGGAGAACGTATATCAGCCTGGCGGCCTTCCACCAGCACTTGTCCTGAGGGCCTGATTTCCGATGCGCCAAACATTGCCATCAGCAACTCAGACCGGCCTGCGCCCATGAGCCCGGCGATTCCCAGCACCTCACCGCGGCGTACTGAAAAACTTACGTCTCTGACTCTTGGTGGCAGGGAAACATTCTGTGCTGCAAAAACCACTTCACCAAAATGATTACGCGCTGCCGGGAAAAGCTGACTCATCTCACGCCCAACCATCATTCTGACTATGGAGGACTGGTCCAGCATTTTCGTCTCTTCGGTTGCAACATTCATTCCATCGCGCAAGACGGTAATGCGATCACTGAGATCAAATACTTCTACCAGCCGGTGCGATATATAAATGATGCCTGCTCCCTGGGCAGCAAGATCACGCAGGATGCTGAATAGCGTTTCCGATTCTGCTCCAGTGAGAGCAGACGTAGGCTCGTCTAATACCAGGATTTGTGCGCGATGCGAAAGCGCCTTGGCTATTTCCACCAACTGCTGCTGCGCAATTCCCAATCGGGAAACCGGCGTTTCAGGATCAATATGAAGTCCTACTTTGCTCAGCCACTCCCGCGTGCTCTGCAGCATTTCATTCCAGCGAACGATTCCTCTATTTTGTGGAATCCGCCCGAGAAATATATTTTCCGCTACGGACAAATCCGGAACCAGTGACAACTCCTGATGCACCACGCCAACACCGGCGGCTTCAGCGTCATGGATCCCACGAAATCTTTCCAGCTTGCCACCAATTCGGATTTCGCCTTCATACTGGCTGGCTGGATAAATACCGGCCAGAATTTTGATCAGCGTGGATTTACCAGCGCCATTTTCACCGACAAGCGCATGAATCTCGCCTGCCTGGACTTCCAGATTCACGCCTTTCAGTGCGCGGGTGCCGGGAAAATTTTTTGTTATGCCGGACATGTTGACCAGCGTGCGTCCGTCGCGATACAGAGAGTTCACGCCGCCGTTTGGGTGGGAAGCAACCGTCATAAAGAATTACTGGCCGGAACCTGCTGGCTTAGGCCACTGTGATTGCGGCACATTCTGGTAAACATCCTGCAGCTTCAGGAAACCGTCTTTGATGACCGTCTGTGCGAGATTGCTCTTGTCTACCATCACTGGCTCCAGAAGAATCGATGGCACATCTTTCATGCCGTTGTTGACGGTATCATGCGTATCTAATTTGCCGCCTTTTGCCAGGGTAACTGCAGCCTCAGCCGCCTGACGTGCCAGAGGCTGGATTGGTTTATAGACAGTCATGGTTTGCGTTCCGGCAACAATGCGCTGCGCCGCTGCAAGATCAGCGTCCTGTCCGGAGACAAGCACTTTGCCGGCAAGATTCTGCTGCTGAAGTGCCTGCACCACGCCACCGGCTGTGCTGTCATTGGAAGCAACTACTGCGACAACATTATTGGCCGTGCGAGTAAGCGCATTCTCTGTGTGGTTTAAAGCTTCGCTGGCCAGCCAGTCACGTGACCACTGGTCCGCAGCAATCTTAATGTCCCCACGATCAATCGCTGGTTTGAGAATATTCATCTGCCCTTCACGAAACATGCGCGCATTGTTGTCTGTAGGAGAGCCGCCAATAAGAACGTAGTTCCCTTTTGCTGCGCGATCCAGCAGATACTTTGCCTGCAACTCGCCGACTTGTACGTTGTCGTAGGAAATATAAAGACTTACATCGCTATTGCGGATGAGGCGGTCATAGCTAATGACCGGAACATGCTGCCGGGCTGCACTGTTCACGATGGAAGCCATCACTTCGCCGTTGTGCGGGATAATCACCAGAACGTTCACGCCCTGGGTCAGCAGATTTTCGCACTGGCGTACCTGCGCGGCATCATTGCCGTCTGCGGATTGCACAAGCACTTCGGCGCCAAGTTCCTGCGCTCGAGCTACAAATTGATCGCGGTCGCGCACCCAGCGTTCCAGCAACGCCGAATCCATGGAGAAGCCGATTCGTATCTTGCCGCTCTCGCGCTTTGTAGAGTGGCAGCCGCTTACGCTTAGAAAAACCGCGCAGACCAAAAACAGAGCCCACTGCTTCCGCAAGAAAGCCTCCCGTGCACCTGAACATTTTCGCACCTAATCATCCGCTGATTTTTGATCAGGGGCAAATCAATCTTTTCCAGTCACATGCTAAACCGCAAATGCAGCCAAAAATTTAGGCGGCCGCCATCGGCCGCCCAAAAGAACCCACAAGACAAGAGGAGTATGTCCGCTTAAGTTCTAGAACGAGTATTTCAATGCAAGTTCAACAATTCGCTGGCCGAGCTTTTGGTCAGCAAAGCCAAAAGTTCTGTTTGTGTTGGCAAATTGCGCACCGGGTGAAAGCTGCGCCATCTGCAAGTTCAGCGCTCCGCCGTTGGGATTAAAAGACCAGATCGGGTGATTCAGGAAATTGAAGGCTGAAGCCCTGAGCTGGAAATTCTGATGTTCACCAACCTTGAAAGCCTTGTACAGCGACAGATCGCTGTTAAAGAAAGCCGGCCCTTTCAAGTACGGCAATTGATATGGTCCGTTTTGCAAAGTGCCAGGAGCTGCATTTCCAGGTACGCCAAAACAGTTGCCATTGATGTATTGATGAGGCGCCAGATTCTTGGTTGGATCACACGTCAATACGGGCATCAGAGTAACGTCTGATGTTCCAAGGATGACGCGGTTTGCGTTGTTCACCAGGCCGTTGGTCAAATCAAAGTTATTCGAAAACGATCCTAGATTTGGGCCGCTCTGCAATGACGTGATGCCGGCGATCGTCCAGCCATTGGTCATTGCGTTCACAATGGAATTCACAACATGGTTGTCGCCTCGCAGGCTCTTTCCAATATTTCCCAGGTCCAATTGGTAAGAGGAGTTGAGGATATGCGAGCGGTCCATTGTCAACACGTTGTAGTCATGCGCCAGGTTGGTTGGATCAGGAGCGGCGCAGGTAAACTGGGATGTTCCGCAAACGCCCAGCGCTTTGGAAAACGTATAGTTAAATCCAAAAGTGAATTGACCTGCCTGCTTGTTCCAGCTGGCTTGCAGAGAATTGTAGTTGGCCCAACCTCCATGGCGCGTCACGGCAAGAGCGTTGTCGCCAAAGCCTGCGCCAAAGGGACGGAAATCAGCTAGGTTTGCGCTATTCACATTGGATGAATTGAAAACCTGCCCTGTCACTGGATCGGTCCCAAACAATCCGCCGATTGGGATCACGTTCACATTCTGCAGGCCGTTTGTGCCACCGCCTTCCAGCATCAGGTGGTTTGTGTGGTTGCCCACATAAGCCAGCTCAAACAGTGATTTCCACGGAGCCTGCTGAGAAATGGTGAAGTTGTAAGTATAGGTAACGGGCTGCTCATCGTCAGTGGGATCAATGGCAAATGCGCCGGTGATCACGCGGGTAATGGGTGACGCCTGCAGTGCGGCCAGAGTTGTAACACTAGTGTGAAATGGCACCGAACCGCTGGCTGTGCTGAGCGCGCCGGCAAAGTCGTTAAATGAATCGTGGAAGTGGTAGCCACCAAAACCGCCGCGGAAAATCGTTTTCCCTGTTCCGAAAGCGTCCCACGCAACACCAAATCGCGGATCGATCAGGGCCCACTTGGATGGCGCGCCTGCATTAGGAATACTGGGATCGATCGAATTCCATCTCAGGCCGGGGGTGGCAGAATTGGCGGCAATATCCCCTTGAAACAGAGATGGCTCAAACACCGCAAGCCCAGTCTTGCCATTGTCATCACGCCAAGCCGTATAGTTGGTGAACCGCAGTCCTAGATCAAGCGTAATTCTTCTGGTGAGTTTCCAGCTATCTGCCACATAAAAAGCCAGACTGCGATAGCTCATGTTGTTCACTGCCTGAAAATTCTGCTCGTTATAACCAATGAACCCAATCGCACCCAGCAACTGGTTGGCCAGCGCGTTATTGGAGCCATAGCTGGGACCAGCAACGCCCGCAATCGGCGCTGACGGGAAATAAGGACCAAAATTATCAAAAGCCACTTCACCATTCGGCTGTACAAAGTCAGACTGATCGTTGATGGTGCGCTCCCAGTACATGCCGAATTTGAACGTGTGCTCGCGATATGTCCAGGTCACATCGTCCTGGATATTTGGCGCAAGCTTACGCAGCAGGAAAGAACCGTTGTTTCCTTTTCCGGAAAAGAGATCAAAGTTATCGGCAGCGCCCTGGGAAAGGAAGAACCCATTGCTAATGGCAGGGGCAAACGTATCGCCGTTGTTGAAAACTGTACCGTATGGATAACCAATTGTGCTCCGGCTGACCAGACTCGGATCATTGGGACGAATCGGTAAATTGAGATATGCCAGACTCCCGCCAATGTCATTGGTCAAACTTGGGCTGAAGGTGTGTAGAAAGTGCGCAGAGAGCGTGTGAGAAACGTCCGCCGATGAAATCCCTCCGGGAAACAATAACGAGCGCGGCTGCGAGAAGAATGGCCGAATAGGAATCGAGTCGCCCTGGCGTTGCTGGTTATATGTCACGTAAAGTTTTGAATTGTCGCTGAAGGCATAGTCAACGCGCGTGTGGTACATCCAGCCGTTCTGCTGCGTGTTGACCGGCAGCACAAAGTTAAATGCACTGGTATTCGTGGTTGGGTTGGTGTTTGGCAACGGATACAGATTCATCAATGCCAATCCGCCGGGATCAAAAGCTCCCGCGGGAATAATTCCCGATGCAGGGATTGCCGTTCCGTTCAGCAATACACCGTTCAAGTCTCCGTGGCCGCCAATTCCGGGGGCCAAAGCGCATATCGATGAGGTCCCGCTGGTGGGATTGGAACACAGTGCAGCGTTGTCTGCGGCCGCTGAGCTGAAATTTCCACCACGCATGGAGAGCGTAGGAACATAAGACTGAATCGTTTGCGAAGCCAGTGATTGATAATAATATTCGTAGCCGGCGAAAAAGGTTGCTTTTTTGTGGGTACCCGGAATCGGGCCGCCAAGGTTGGCGCCGGGATAAAACTTTTTATCGTTACCACGCGGCTCGCCAAGGCTATTGTTGTCCCAGCGGTTAGAATCCCATCCGGTGTTGCGCGTATAGAGATACGCCTGACCGTGGAAGTCTTGCGTGCCGGATTTCCCGATCGCATTGATTACTACCGGCCCTTTTGCGCTGTCCGCTCCAAAGTTTGAGGTTTGCACCTTCACTTCAGAAACCATGTCTGAGTTCACGGTTTGCGTAGCGCCGCAGTTGCAGCCCGGGTCGACGATGTGCGCGCCGTCTGAAATCAAGTCCATGCCGCCACGGTTCACGTTTCCGTTGGAGGTATATCCGTTTCCTAACGTGCTGTTTCCAATATTCACGTTCAGCGGATCATACGCAGATCCGTTGGCGACGCTGCCGCCTGCAAAAACCGCTATACCCGGCAAAGTGCGGATCAGTTCAGTCACATCGCGGCTCTGCAGGGAAAGGTTCTGGATTGCCTTTGCGTCCAGTAGTGCACTGCGCTCGCCAGAATCAACCGGCGCTGAGTTGGTCGCATCAACGGTTACTGTTTCCGTGGAAGCGCCGACGGCCAGCATGATATCGCGCACAACGCGTTCATCGCCGGGGTTCAACTGCACACCTTTGGATTGCCACGTTTTGAAGCCCTGCGCTTCAATCGTTACGTTATAGGTACCGGGAACGACCGAACCGAATGAAAAAGCGCCTTCGCCGTTGCTCACGGTTTGCCTGGTGTCGCCCGAGTTATGGTTCTTGAGGACAATCTTGGCTTTAGGCACAACCGCGCCCGACTGATCGGTGACCGTACCGGAAATTGTGCCGGTGGTTTGCGCATGAAGCGACGCTGTCATGGCAAGCATCACTACAAAAAGAAAAGCCGCTACAATGCGGCTTAGGCGGGCAATACCGTGAGATTGCAGAGTAAAACATTGCTTCATTGTGTCCCCTCCACCATGTGGCTTATGAGCACCGTTAACGTTTACAATCCATGACCGAACAATTGCGCTTGAAAATCAAACTTATGCCCTAAATTGACCGTAAACGATTACAATACTATCGCCCAAGGTTTTTACTCCGGTCTTGGAGCGGTGTCAAGAGCTTGTATTCAATTAATACAAATTTATTTTCTTTTGTGTGGGCCCAATTGGAACGCAATGTAAAGGGAAACGAGGGGTTTCATTTTTCATAGAACAGAGTCTCTCGGCTAACCGCAACTCACAGTGCAGGCGACTCTAGCCTACTTGCAAGACGCGAGCCGTCAACGATCCCTTCATCATGGCTCGTGTGAACTGTATGATTGAATCGTGAGTTCGGTTCTCTTGCGCTTGAGATACAATTGGCCCATATTGAAAGCTCAAGTAGTTGATTACAAACTGCCATCCAGATAGAACATGATTGCCCGAAAGTTAAATGAGTCGCCAAAAGAACCGCTTTGTGGGATGAACTGCGTTGAAAACAAACACCACACTTTTTGATATTGCCGATGCGCTCGGCGTCTCCATTGGCTCGGTGCACCGCGCCTTGCATGATCATCCCGGCGTAAGCCCCATGACAAAAGCCCGGGTCCTGCAAATGGCCAAGAGGCTTGGCTATCGTCCCAATCTGGCTGCACGGTATCTATCGCAGAAGCGGCAGGTTCGCATCTCTGTGAACACTCTTCAAGGAACCACATCTTTTTGGGATGAGGTACGAGGCGGAATTGAAAAAGAAGCCAAATCTTCTGGCCTGAAGATCGATGTGGAATACCGGACTTACCCCGGAATCGGCGATGGCGAAGAAGAGGCTTTTACCGCAGCACTGGAAGCAAAAGTCGATGGAATCATCATGTTTCCCAGCCGTCCCGGGGACCTTCGCCGTTCCATGCGCCGCGCTGCCCGCGCCAGCACACCCGTAGTTTGCGTGGCCACAGACGCTCCAGGCACAGGAAGACTTGCCGTGGTTTCCATTGACACCATGGCCAGCGGCGCACTTGCCGCGGATTTAATGGGACGCATGCTTCGCGGCAAAGGCAAGACAGCGGTTACGCTCAGCGATCTTGCCATCACGGAGCACGCGGAGAAAGTGAAAGCATTCAAGCACACGCTGCAAACTTTTTATCCTGAAATGCAGATGCAGGACCCGATTGAAGACCATGACATTGAGACAGAGGCCTATGACAAGTGCAAAGCCCTGTTTCGGGCACATCCTGATCTTGCCGGCATCTACGTAACTACAGAAGCTTCCATTCCCGCATTAAATGCGGCCCGCGATGCGGGAATTCTGGACAAGCTGATCGTGATTACAACGGACATATTTCCCGCCCTGGTCCAGGAGATACGCTCCGGTGCGGTAACAGCCACGATTTATCAGCGCCCACACACGCAGGGAATGATGGCATTTCGTGTCCTGTATGAATTTCTGGTGGAAGGCGAATGCCCTTCATTCCAAATGACATTAGCGCCTCATCTGGTAATGCGCGGCAATCTTGATTTCTTCCTGAAACGATTTTCCTCGGACTCCACGACCGAATATCAGCCTCCCTTACAGAACGCCGCGAACGAAGGCTGACCTCCTGCTGCTCAAAATCTAGGCTTTTACGTGATCGCAAGAGTTCTTCTTGACATGCCTTCTTTTGCCCCATATTCTTCGGAAACGTTTACGGCCTGAAAACAGCCGGAATTATCAAGCACAAGAAAGCCATTTTTTACTCAAACGCAGTTCTAGAGTCCGCTGGAGCGAACTATGCCTCTTCTGCTGATGCTGGTCATGAAACCGGAATCCTCGCATTTGCTCTCTCTAAGACCAGTCGATATTGCCATCATCCTGCTTTATTTTGCCGGCATTCTGGGTATTGGTTTCTATCTCAAGCGCTTTACCCAAACCGGCGACGATTTTTTTATGGCGGGACGCCAGATGACAGCCTGGATTGCCGGACTGAGCTTTCTCTCAGCCAATCTCGGATCGCTGGAATTAATGGGTTGGGCGGCAGCCGCATATCAGTACGGCATTCTCGCCACGCACTGGTACTGGATCGGCGCGATTCCAGCAATGCTTTTTCTGGGAATCGTAATGATGCCTTTCTATTACATCTCCAAAACGCATTCTGTTCCGGGATATCTGAAACTGCGCTTTGGTGAACCCTCTCGTGCGCTCTCTGCCATCAGTTTTGGAGTCATGACCGTGCTCATGAGTGGCATAAATATTTATTCCATGGCGCTGGTGATGAAAGTTGTTCTGGGCTGGAACATCAACTTCAGCATTTGGATTTCGTCTCTTACAGTCGCCGTATATGTGGTGCTGGGTGGACTGCTTTCCGCCATTTTTAATGAGGTCCTTCAATTTGTGCTGATCTGGCTCGGCGCTCTTCTGGTTCCCATTCTCGGCTTCATCGAAACCGGCGGCTGGAGCGGCATGACCAGGCGGATCGCCACCAACTTTCCCGGCCAGCAATACACGCACATGTGGGCCCCGCTGGGAAATTTCAGTGCCAATCCCATGGGCATTCACTGGACAGGCATTGTATTTGGTCTCGGTTTTGTTCTGTCATTTGGCTATTGGACCACCGATTTTCTGGTTGTGCAGCGCGTGTTGACCGCGCGAGATCTGCGCTCTGCCCGCATGGCTCCAATCATTGGTGCGGCCTTCAAGATGGTGGTTCCACTTATTGTGATTGTCCCCGGCTTGCTGGCTCTTGCCGTGCTGCCAGAAAAACTTGTCGGCGAATCACAGGCGGCGCTTACCGGCGCTCACAGTTTTAACGAAGTGCTTCCACTCATGCTGGCGCGTTATTGCGGCCCAGGCCTCCTCGGGCTTGGCATCACCGCCCTGATGGCTGGATTCATGTCTGGAATGGCGGGCAACGTTACAGCTTTTGCCACCGTGTGGACTTATGACATTTACAAAGCGCTGATTCGCAAAGAAGCCACCGATGCGCACTATGTCCTGATGGGCCGTTGGTGCACGATTCTCGGCGTGCTGATCAGCATTGGCACGGCGTATCTGGTAATGCAATTTCAGAGCATCATGGATTACGTTCAGGCCTTGTTTAGTTTTTTCATCGCGCCTTTGTTCGCCACGGTAATTCTGGGAATGCTGTGGAAGAGAGCGACCGCCGCAGGTGGCTTCTGGGGATTGCTGGCCGGAACGGTTTCGTCTATCGGCATGTGGCTTGCAGTCAAGATGCATCCCGCTGCGCTCTCTTACATCGCGCTCTCCCGAAATGCCAAAGACATGGCGGAAAATATGTATCGGGGATTGTGGTCCTGGCTCATCTGCGTACTGGTAACAGTGGTAGTCAGCTACATGACCAGCCCTAAACCGGTAGCGGAACTCAACGGACTGGTATATGGCTGCACTGAATTGCCTGACGAGGGCGCACTTAAACTGTATCAGCGGCCCGCTTTCTGGGCGGTTATAGTTGCTCTTGGCTTCATCGTGTTAAATCTGATTTTCTGGTAGGGAGAGACGCAAATGGTGAAAGCAAAGCCGCAAGCGGAAGGGCGAATTTCAATCTGGTTTTTTATCGGCACATTGCTGCTCGCCTACGGAGTGCTGATTCTGGGCTCAGGAATTTATGAGTGGATCAAGCCTTCCGCGTCACAGGTAGTGTTGTCCAACCTGCATGCCGCAGTCTGGTGGGGCGCTCTGCTGTTAATTCTTGGAGCCGTGTACTGTGTGCGATTTTTTCCGCACAAGAAAAGCACTGGCGTATAGGCCTTGGGCTGAAAGTTCCTGTACCTGGATCGCAATTTTATCGGGCTGAGAATTTGAAAACAGTCGTCGAGGAATATCGCCCGCCCGGCTTCAACTCCGTTGAGGGGAAGGCTGGGTGATTCGGCGAATCGGGAAAATGCTCCGTTTCCAGGCAGAATGCCTCTCGTCGCTGATAGACATGATCTCCCTTGCCATGGACGCCATCCAGATAATTACTGGTATAAAGCTGAATTCCCGGCTCGGTCGTCCACACTTCCAGCATGCGTCCTGAAAAAGGATCAAATGCTTCCGCCGCACGCACCAGAGTTTTTTCATCTCCTGTTGTACGGTCTAAAATCCAGTTGTGATCGTAGCCATGGCCAATCACCAGTTGCGGATCGTTTTGATTGATCCGTGCTCCGATTGCTGTTGCGTTTCTAAAATCAAATGGCGTGCCTTGCACATTCCTGATTTCGCCGGTCGGTATCAGAGTAGCGTCAACCGGCGTAAAGCTGCTGGCATGGATCGTTACCTGATGATTCAAAATAGAGCCCGCGTCCTGTCCAGCGAGGTTAAAATAGCTGTGGTTCGTCAGATTCACGACTGTGTCTTTATCTGTGGTTGCGCTGTATTCTATGCGCAACTCATTCTGGTCAGTCAGCGTGTAAATCACCTTCGCGCTCAGGTTTCCTGGATACCCTTCTTCGCCGTCTTTGCTCAGGTAAGTCAACTCCAGCGCCTGCTCATCTTTTTTGGAAACATCCTGGGCACGCCACACAGCTTTGTTGAAGCCCTTGATGCCGCCATGGATATGGTTCACTCCATTGTTGGTGGCCAGCTTATATTGAGTTTGGTTTAACTTGAACTTTCCAAGAGCAATTCGGTTGGCATAGCGACCGATCGTGGCTCCAAAATTCGCTTTGTCAGCAATGTATCCTTCAAGTGAATCGTATCCAAGGACCACGTCCGCCAGTTTGCCGTTGCGGTCCGGAACTTTCAGCGAGACCAGCGTAGCGCCAAAATTCGCGATCGATGCCGTCATACCATGACGATTCGTGAGCACATAGAGATCAATGTGCGTGCCGTCTGGCATTCTTCCAAACTCAGTTTTCTTCATGGATGCCGCGTGTGCCGTTGCTGCTGTACTTAGAATAAAACTTAAAGTGAATGTAACGGCCAGCAATCGCCGGAAAATCAACAGCTGCTTCCGCAAAATCCTTTTGCTGCCTGTAATGCCGGTCTCATGCATTTGTTTACTTTGCCTTTGCCATCACGATATCAGTAATCGAATAAGCAGGCACGTTCAGAGTAAAAACGTTGCCCAGGTCTGAAACAGGACCGCCTGTTGTGAGATATCCGTTTGGCGAATTGGCCGGACCATAATCAAAGCGCAGCCCGTTCGTCGCCAGTTGAACGCCGCTGATTTTGATCTTTACCGTCGCCACCTCTTTGGGATCTTTGTTAATCAGCAGCAAACCAATGCTTCCATCTTTCCTCTGAATCGCATGGACGGCGAGCAGGCTATGGCTACTGTGCGCCGCCACAATGGAATCATTGATCTGCGCCAGCCGATGAATCATTTGCAAAGCAAAGAAAACCGGGCCGGGTTTATTGCTGTCATCAAGAAAGCTGGGCTTATGCAATTCCAGCCAGTCGATGTTGGCAGCGCCATCCTGCATGAGACTGAGATACGCATCTGCAACAAACAAGGCATGAATATAGGGATCGCCAATTTTAGCGAATGGTCGCGCGCCCATCTCCGTTACCACCAGTTGCAGGTTCTTGCTATTCTCTCCGCCATACTTCCGGAAAAGCTCAAGCAAGGCAGCCATCATATCGGGCAATTCACGCTCTGGTGCGGAAAGATAACTGGCGTCATCCAGCGTCTTCCAATCCGGAGGCAAAAGGTTGCCGGTGTACCAATGCAGGCTCACAAAATCAATGGCTGTACCGCATTCCTTCATCACCGCCGGATTCCAATCCGAGCCCCAGGAATTGTCCATGGGCTGGACATTTAAAACGGCGCCGATTTTCGCGGTTGCATCCACAGCCTTCATGGCGCGCGCATACTCAACCACGTTTTTGCCATAGGTCTGCGGTGAAAGCGCGGAGCGATTTTTACGGCGCATTCGCACGCTTACTTTTGAATCTTTGTCGTAGGGAGCATGCAGATCGCCTTCATAGCCCTCTTCGTCTTTCTCGTAATACCCATTGCCATAAATCTCATTGCCTATCTCCCAATACCGAATGTGAAAAGGCTCGGCGTGGGTGATGCGAAGAAAGTTTTGCCCGTCATCGGCATCCAATGGCTTTGACGCCCGCAGCGATGCCCAGTAGCCTACTGTCTTCCAGTCGTATCCGGTTGAATCTTTGCCGATCACTTTCGGGTCAGCCGGAGAACCGTTGGCATAAGCCACCCACGCGGCTGCTTCTGCCGGTTCGCCTCCACCTGTGCCGGCAAGATTGGAGCCGTAATTCACGGTAATGATCGCCGTCCCCTGAATCGCTTCCACCAGTTGAAGAAAATGGCCGAAATCTGTATTGGGGCCAATATAACCATATTGTGGTGGATCGGTGGCCTTCGATCTAGTCATCTTATGCACGGACCAATGGTAGTTGTCAGAGTATCCGCCGCCGGGATAACGCAGTGTAGTAATCCCGGCGGAACGCAATATCTCCGCAAGCTGCTGGCCGCCCAGATGATTGTCATAAACAGAGGTATGCATTCCCATGGCGCGTGGAGCAACAAAGTTCTGGACTTTACTTGCGTCCACCGTGACGGTGACCGCTCCTTCAATGTGAGTTGCAGGAGCCTGAAGGGTATGGCCCGTTATCGCCGAAAACAGCAGAATGGCGACTAGTAATCTCCTCCGTATGATCTCTGTTTTTTCTGCTGTAACCATGAGAAAAGCAGGCTCCTTTTTTACTCAAAAGTTCTCGCCAATTGAATGTAATCGTTTACGATAAAACCAAAAGCGTTTTACATCGCTCACCCGTGCGCCGTCAAATGTTTCAGGGGTGCAGCGAATAAAGATATCTATAGACAAAACATGGAGATGTTTGGTCATAGCGGTTTTCAGAGGGCTTCTGGCCGACGGGATTTACGGAGATAGAAAGGCTGTTCCTAGCCGTAAAGGTTTACAATCACGCTTTGCCGAAATGGTTGGGTTTGCGCAGACGGCATTGGCTCAATTTCTTTTCGAGATAAATTGATGGACCGACGAACCGCCTTAAAAATACTGGCTCTCGCCTTTCCGGCTTTGAAATCCCGGGAGCTCTTTGCGCAGTCGGTGCCTCAGCCTCAATCGGGACCTTTTGCAGCCACCGCAGAATCACTCCAAACCTATCTTGTGCCGGAATGGTTTCGTGACGCCAAATTCGGAATATGGGCTCATTGGGGGCCGCAATCCGCCGCTGAAAATGGCGACTGGTATGCCCGCAACATGTATATCCAGAGCGAACCGCAGTATAAGCACCACCTGGAACACTACGGCCATCCGTCAAAATTCGGATTCAAGGACCTGATTAGCACATGGAAAGGCGACCGCTTTGATCCGGACCATCTTGTCTCGCTCTATAAGCAGGCGGGAGCTAAATATTTTGTCAGCATGGGCGTGCATCATGACAACTTTGATCTCTGGAACTCAAGACATACGCGCTGGAACTCAGTAAAGATGGGCCCCAGGCGCGATATTGTAGGCGAATTCCGCAAAGCGGCGCGCAAGCATGGATTGCGCTTTGGCGTAAGTGATCATCTTTGGATCAGCTACAAGTGGTTCGCGGTAAGCCACATGAGCGACCGTGAAGGTTCGCTGGCCGGCGTGCCTTATGACGGAACAGAAAAAGAAAATGCCGATCTCTACCATTCCATCACCGATCCCAGGTTGCTGACTGACAATTTGCCCTGGAACGAAGATGGCATTCCGGAATCGTGGAAGCAGCACTGGCTACTGCGAATTCAGGATCTTGTCAATCAATACGAACCTGACTATCTCTACAGCGACGGGCCTCTTCCCTTTCAGCAATACGGCCTCCAACTGCTGTCGGACTTTTATAACATCAGCGCCAGAAACCATGGCGGAAAAACCGAAGCGGTTTATACCAGCAAACGCCCGGAAGATTGCGCGGCCGGCACATGCGTGCTTGACCATGAACGCGGGATGGTCAATGGCATCTGGCCGCAGCCCTGGCAGACTGACACCTGCATCGGCAATTGGCATTACGCGCGCGGCATTCAATACAAAACGCCAAAACGAATTATCGATATGCTGGTGGATATCGTCAGCCGCAATGGCAATCTGTTGCTGAATTTTCCTTTGCCGAACAATGGCATGCTGGACCAGCAGGAACTCGCTATTCTGGAAGAGATTCGCAAATGGATAAGCATCAATGGTGAAGCGATCTATACCACTCGCCCTTGGAAGATATTTGGTGACGGGCCACTTGCCCGCGCTGAAGGACAGCTGAAGGATGGCTTCAATGAGAACGATCGTAAAGATCTAACTCCGGATGAAGTCCGGTTCACCACCAAAGGCAACGCTCTTTATGCCTTCATCATGGGCCAGCCAACGGGAAAAATATCCATTCCATCGCTTGGATTAGCTGGAAAAAATATCAATACAAAAGCACAACAGGTTCAGCTTCTTGGACACCAAGGCAAAATCGCATGGTCGCAGGACAATCAAGGCTTACAGGTCAAAGTGCCACAAGAAAGGCCTTGCGATTATGCCATTTGCCTGAAGATTCAACCGCTTGCGTAAATCGGAGTCAACTGCAAATTGCCCGCTTTGCCGATCAACCCGAGCTTCCTCTTGACAAATCCATCTGGCAAATGCGAAAGTGCGAGGTCAGATTTTACGTAAACGTTTACGTAGTGTGAAAGTCGAAGGTCTTTCAGGTTAAAAATGTCTCGATTTCTTATTTTGATGGCTTTGGCTCCTCTGTTTTTGCTCGCGGCCATCCCTGCGCAGGCCCAATGGCTCCCGCTCAATCCAGTACAGAGCGTTGAACAGACGCCGAATGGCGCTGAACTAAAGCTGCTGAATGGCTACCTTCATTTCCAGGTCTGTACAGAATCCATTGTCCGCGTGACGTTTTCTCTGGAAAAAGAAGTTCCCCAACGCCCTGATTTGATCCTGGTCAAGACATCGTGGCCCAAGGCAAACTTCACACTGAACACTGCGGACGCAAAGCTGATCACACTTGCCACCGCCCAGATAAAAATCGTGATTGACCGGGCCAACAGCTCATTGGTTTTCCAGGATGCAAGCGGCAAGAAAATTGCCCAGGAGAACACCCGCACACTCACTCCGGTGGAAGTGAACGGCGAAAAAACTCTTCATGCTGAGCGTTTTGTGAACATGTGGGACACGCAGGAGTCCTTTTACGGGCTCGGCCAGCACCAGGCAGGCGTGTGGAACTATCGTGGCGAAGCAATCGACATTTCACAGGACAATACCAATATCTCAATACCGCTGCTGCTCTCCAGCAATGGCTACGGAATCTTCTGGAACAACGGATCGCGCAGCCGATTTAATAATCGCTTTGTCCATGCCTTCTATATGAGTTCAGAAGTCGCGGACGCAATGGATTATTTCTTTATCTACGGGCCGGATTTCGACAAAATAGTGGCGGCCTATCGCGAGTTGACCGGCGCGGCTCCGCTCTTTGGCAAATGGGCTTACGGATACTGGCAGTGCAAGAACCGCTATGACTCGCAGCAGGAAATTTTAGCCATCGCGCATAAGTACCGCGGCCTGCATATTCCGCTGGATAACATTGTTCAGGATTGGTTCTGGTGGAACACCATGGGCGAGCCGGTCTTCAACAAAAACTATCCTGATCCAAAAGGCATGATCGATGAACTGCATAAAAGCAACGTTCATCTGATGATTTCAGTATGGCCGTTCTTCCGTCCGGGTTCGCCAGTCTACGATGACATGGACAAGCGGGGTTACTTCGTCGATAAAACAAAAGTCCAGAGCTTCCATCCTCCGGGGCAGGCCTTGTATGACGCGTTCAATCCAGAGGCGCGCAAATATTATTGGAATCTGATGGACAATGCGCTGTTCAAGATTGGCGCCGACGCGTGGTGGCTGGATACCACGGAGCCTGAAACAGAAGGCCGCGAAACCAATATTCTGGTTACGAACAAAGTGGCTCTGGGAAACGGCGCGCGCTATGTAAATGAATACCCCACGGCCACGACTGGTGCGGTCTATGAAGGCCAACGCAGTGAATCAGACAAGAAGCGCGTGTTTATTCTTTCCCGCTCCGGATACGCAGGAGTACAGCGCAATGCTGCAGCGCTCTGGTCGGGTGACGTTGATCCCAATTGGGAAACCTTTCGCCGCCAAATTCCAGCGGGATTGAACTTGTCCGTCTCGGGCGTTCCCTACTGGACGACAGACATCGGCGGCTTTGTCGTTGCCAACCCTGACGATCCCTCTTACCGGGAGCTATATATTCGCTGGTTTCAGTTCGGCGCTTTCTGCCCAATCTTTCGCGCTCATGGAACTCGCAGCACCAATCAAAATGAAATCTGGTCGTATGGACCTGAGGCACAAAAAATTCTTACGGCGTATGACCAGTTGCGCTACCGCCTGATGCCGTATATCTATTCCGTTGCGTGGAAAGTCACAAGTGAGGGATACACCATGATGCGTCCTCTGGTCATGGATTTCCGCACGGATGTGCAAGCGCAAAACATCGGCAGTGAATATTCTTTTGGCCCCGCGATTTTAGTTGCTCCCGTTACAGAGCAGGGCGCTGCTGTGAAGCGGCTCTATCTTCCTCGCGCCAAGTGGTATGACTTCTGGACAGGCGAAGTCATTGACGGCGGCCATTTTATAGAGGCCAACGCACCCATTCAAACCCTGCCACTATTTGTCCATGCTGGCTCGATTCTTCCTCTTGGCCCTGACGTGGAATTTGCCACGGCAAAAGCTGCCGATCCAATTGAATTGCGCGTCTATCGCGGAGCAGATGGCGATTTTGCGCTCTATGAAGATGAGGGTGACAGCTACGCCTATGAGAAAGGCGCGCACGCGACCATTGCATTTCACTGGGACGAATCAAAACAGGTTTTATCGATTGCGGATCGCCAGGGAGAGTTTCCAGGAATGCCCACATCGCGCATGTTTCATGTGGTTTTTGTCAGCAAGAATCACGGCACGGGTGGTGCTCCCACAGCAAAGGCTGACAAGACTGTAACGTATTCGGGAAAACGGCTCACGGTTGTTCCCTGAACAGAGTATCGACTGTTGTTGTATCGAGGATTGAGTGTATAGATTGCAAACTGGCACTGCTGCTTGGGCGTTGTTGCTTGTCATTTCTCTCATGACGGCACTGGCTCGCCCTGCAGTAGCAAGCAGCGCAGACAATACCCCGATTCCAACACAGATTCCAGGACGCGATGCAATTCTGATGGGAACGGCATGGTATCCGGAGCAGTGGCCTGAGGCTGCCTGGGAAAAAGACCTGGCTCTCATGGAAGCATCGCACCTCAAGGTTGTGCGCATTGGCGAATTTGCCTGGAGCACCATGGAGCCGGCTGAGGGTAAGTTTGAGTTTGGCTGGCTGCAGCGCGCGATTCGTCTGGCGGAAAAACATCACATCGCCGTTGTTCTTGGTACGCCAACGGCAACACCGCCAGCCTGGCTTACGCAAAAGTATCCTGAAACCCTGCGCATGGAAACCGATGGCCAGCGAGTGGTTCACGGCAATCGGGCGCACGCCTCAGTGACATCACCCAAATATCTGGAGCTTTGCCGGCGTATTACGCAGGAAATGGCAACGCGCTTTGGGCATGATCCAAACGTCATTGGATGGCAGATTGATAACGAATATGGCTATGCGCTGATGTCCTATGACGATGTCTCACGGCAGCAATTTCAGGACTGGCTCAAGGCCAAATACAAAACGCTGGAATCGCTCAACCAGCATTGGGCCACAGCTTATTGGAGCGAGACTTACGATAACTGGAATGAAATTCCTATTCCAGTTGGCCCGCATAATCCGGGCCTGATGCTGGAGTGGAAACACTTTGTTTCTTACGCGTGGGCACATTATCAGCAGAACGAACTGGAAATCATTCGCGCACAGGCTGACGCCCGGCAGTTTATTACTGGCAATCTGATGGGAATCGGATGGGACGGTATTGATCAATTCCTTATCAGCGCTCCGCTGACCTTTGTTTCCTGGGATGATTACGTTGGCAGCGGACACCTTGACCCTGTTTCGAACGGCATGAGCCATGATGGCATGCGTGGGCTGAAGCAGCAGAATTTCTGGATCATGGAAACGCAGCCGGGCGCGGTGAATTGGGCAGACGTAAACAACTTTCTCAATAAAGGCGAAGTTCGGGCCATGGCGTGGCACGGCATTGGCCATGGCGCGGATGACGTTAATTATTGGCAGTGGCGCAGTGCACTGAACGGACAGGAAGAGATTCATGGCACTCTGGTTGGCCCGGACGGAACAGGCGTCCCGCTGTTGGAAGAAGTCGCGCATACTGCACGCGAATTTGAGAAAGCACAAAGCGCGTTTCAAGGGACGCATGTAGTCTCGGAAGTTGCTTTGCTCCAGGATTATGACAGCCGCTGGGCGCTTGAATTCCAGAAACATACCAATCGCTATAACGCGATGACCGTCACAAAAAGCTACTACCGCGCATTGCGCAATATCGCGCAGTCCATTGATGTGGTGAGCCCCTATGCGCCTCTTTCCAGCTACAAACTGGTGGCTGCGCCTTGCTTGAATGTTCTGCCGGAAGCACTGGCAAAGCACCTGCTTGAATATGTGCAGGCAGGAGGTCATCTGGTGCTGGGGCCTCGTTCCGGAATGAAAGATGAGTACAACGCGCTGCTTCCGCAGCGGCAGCCCGGGTTTCTTACTAACGCGCTGGGCGGACGCGTGGAGCAATATTACGCACTGGAAAAAGATGCACCACTCACC
Organism: Candidatus Angelobacter sp.; assembly: GCA_036496365.1. Taxonomy (GTDB): domain Bacteria; phylum Acidobacteriota; class Terriglobia; order Terriglobales; family Acidobacteriaceae; genus Angelobacter. The sequence goes on from DASXLK010000136.1 coordinate 75,018, forward strand.
GGAGCCTGGGGGACGGGTGAAGCCAGCGTATGGGCCGAACAGCTTAAATCCACATCTACCGACGGCGAAGTTCTCTTGCGTTATGGCGCAAGCAACGGCTGGCTTGATGGCCAGCCAGCGGTAATGACCCGCGCGTTGGGCAAAGGGCGAATCACCTACATTGGCACAATTCTCGATGACAAGCTTATGAATTCCGCTGCACGTTGGATGGCCAAACAGGCTGGTATTGAGCCTGTCTTCGGGCCTGTTCCAGATGGAGTGGAGGTAAACCGTCGCGTCGGCGACGAAAAACACGTTTTCGTTTTAATCAATTTCGCGCAAGAAAAACAAAAGGTAGCTTTGCCGCGCAGCATGCTATCGGTATTGGATGGCACACGCATCACAAGTGTAGAACTGGCGCAATATGGCGTCGCCGTATTGCAAGATTCAAAGGTAGCTCACCCATGAAGATACTGGGCATTGACGTTGGCACGGGTGGGACACGCGCGCTGCTAGTGAATGAGACCGGCCACGTTGTCTGCTCCGCTACCGCTGAACATGCGCCCATTCTTTGTTCCCGCCCGGGCTGGGCTGAGCAGGAACCTGCTGATTGGTGGCGCGCCGCGCTTGAAGCCATACGCAACTGCCTTGCTAAGTCCGGAACGGATCCTAGTGAAATTCTGGGCATTGGCCTGAGCGGGCAAATGCACGGAATGGTCTTGCTGGACAATAAAGGAGAAGTACTGCGTCCTGCGATTATCTGGTGCGATCAGCGCACAGAAGAACAAGCCAAAGCCATTACGGCACAAGTGGGCGCGGGCGAACTGATTCGTCTCACGGCAAATCCTGCACTCACTAACTTTACGCTGACTAAGCTGTGGTGGGTGCGCCAGAATGAACCTGAAGTCTGGCGTCAGATTCGCTCCTTATTATTGCCGAAAGACTATGTACGCTTCAGGCTGACTGGTGTCCGCGCAACTGATGTAGCGGATGCCTCAGGAACGCTTTTGCTCGATGTGGCCCGCCGCCAATGGTCGCCTGCAATGCTGGAGGTTTCCGGTATTGATGCATCAATTCTTCCGCAGCTCTTTGAGTCTCAGGAAATTACCGGAAAGATTTCTGCTGAAGCCGCGCAGCTTACCGGACTTCTTGAGGGCACTCCGGTTGTTGCTGGGGCCGGCGATCAGGCAGCCGGAGCAGTTGGCATGGGCATTGTGCAGCCAGGCGCAGTCAACGCAATCATCGGAAGTTCCGGGGTTGTCTTCGCCGCCACAGACACGCCGCAGCTTGATCCCAAGGGCAGGCTACATACTTTTTGCCATGCCATTCCCAATCGCTGGCACGTAATGGGAGTAACGCAGGCAGCAGGCCTCTCATTGCAGTGGTTCCGCAAGCAATTTGGAACGGTTTCATCCAATGGTAGTAATCAATATGAATCGCTCATGAAAGAAGCATCGGGCACTCCGGCCGGAGCTGAAGGTCTGTTGTGGACCCCTTATTTGCTGGGTGAAAGAACTCCTCATCTGGATCCGGAAGCTCGCAGCGCGCTCGTTGGCTTGACGGTGCGGCACACGCGAGGGCATATCATTCGCGCAATTCTGGAAGGTGTTGCATTCAGTCTTCGTGACACGCTTACGATCCTGGCGGAATTAAATATTCCCGCACGTTCCATCCGGCTGGGCGGCGGCGGAGCTCGCTCTGCTCTCTGGCGTCAAATCCAGGCAGATGTTTATGGCATGACTGTGGATCTTGTGGAAGCGGAAGAAGGCGCGGCTTTTGGGGCCGCTTTGCTGGCAGGCGTGGGCACTGGCGTATGGCCGGATGTGGATGCAGCGTGTGCAACCGTGGTCCGTGTGGCGGAAAAGATCAAGCCAGATGCAGAAACTGTTTCTTTGATGAACAGGCAATATGCGGCGTATCAGAAACTTTATCCGGCACTGCGGCAAATTTCGCATGAAGTAGCGGCGTTACAAGCGCAGGAAGTCGCAGACCATCAGCTAGCGGCGGCGCCCATGCGCTCGACTTAAAGAGTTTCACTTGGCAACGTGGAGTAAGAGTCAATGAATAATTATCTACCCAGGCCTGAACACAAATTTTCTTTCGGCTTGTGGACCGTCGGCAATCGTGGAAGAGATCCCTTTGGAGAACCTGTACGCATCGCGCTCTCTCCAGTTGAACTGGTGCGTCTGCTGGCGGAAGTCGGCGCGTGGGGCGTAAACCTGCATGACAATGATCTGGTTCCCATTGATGCCACAGCCGCGGAGCGTGACCGGATCGTCCGCGAATTTAAGCAGGCCTGTTCGGCATCAGGTCTCTGCGTTCCCATGGCAACGGTGAATCTTTTTACTGATCCTGTTTTCCGTGACGGTGCATTTACGTCCAATGATCCTGCGGTGCGCGCCTATGCGGTGCAGAAAACAATGCAGGCCATGGACATTGGCATGGAACTGGGAGCGGGCATCTTTGTTCTTTGGGGTGGGCGTGAAGGCACGGAGACAGATGCTTGCCGCCGCCCGGATGAAGCCATCAAGCGTTTACGCGAAGCCATCAATTACCTGTGCAATTATGCGCTGGACCAGAAATACGCATATCGTTTTGCGCTGGAAGCCAAGCCCAATGAGCCTCGTGGTGATGCTTACATGCCAACCACCGGCTCGTATCTGGGATTCATCCAAACCCTCGATCATTCTGAAATGGTGGGTGTGAATCCTGAAGTGGCCCATGAACAGATGGCCGGTTTGAATTTTGTCCACGCCGTTGCGCAGGCATGGGAAGCAGGAAAGCTATTTCATATTGACCTGAATGATCAGGTCATGGGCCGCTTCGATCAAGACCTGCGCTTTGGATCGGCCAATCCTAAATCAGCTTTCTGGCTGGTTAAATTCCTTGAGGATGTGGGCTATTCCGGACCGCGACACTTTGACGCCCATGCCTATCGAACAGAAGACTATGAAGGCGTAAAGGAATTTGCCCGCGGCTGCATGAAGACCTATCTGATTCTTCGCGAGAAAGCAGCGCAGTTCAACGCCGACAAAGAAATACAGGCACTTCTCAATCAGATATACGATGGCAAATGCAAAGAGCAAGCAATCGGTGACTATTCACCGGAATCCGCGAGAAAATTGTCAGCCCATATTTATGACCGCGCGGCGTTGGCAGCCAAACGCCTTGACTATGAACGTCTTGACCAGTTGACGATTGAAATTCTGCTGGGAGTACGGTGAGCGATCAAGCATCTTGCGACATTGCATTTGGCTATTTATAGCTTGCACAAATAAGGAGAAACACTTTGCATCTGGATTATCAAGTGCAAACGCTATCTGCGAATCACAGCACAAATCTAACGGGTGTCCCAGATATGCCTAACGCGCAAATTCGCACAAGCCTGGCCAATGAATTTCAGCAGCGCTTTGGCACGGAGCCCAGGATCTTTCGCGCACCCGGCAGGGTCAATCTGATAGGCGAGCATACCGATTACAACCAGGGTCTGGTCATGCCGGCAGCCATCGGCATGGGGATATGGACCGCGATTGCGCCGCGCAAGGACAGAAAAATTGTTGTGTATTCCCGCCAGTTTGCCGAACAGTTTGAATTCAGCCTGGATGAACCTGCTGCAAGACGCGGGCAGTGGACAGACTATATTCAGGGGGTTGTACTTCTTTTGCGCCAGGACGATTTCCCTCTACATGGCGCAAACATTCTGATACACGGTGAAGTTCCGCTGGGCGCTGGGCTCAGTTCTTCTGCCGCGCTGGAGATTGCTACAGCATTTGCGTTGATTCACCTTACGGGAAAAACCGTTGATCTTCTTCAGGTGGCAAAGCTATGCCAAAAAGCTGAAAACGAATTTGTTGGGGCACGTTGCGGCATTATGGACCAATTCATTTCCAGTATGGGCGAGCAGGCGCACTGTCTGATGATAGATTGCCGCTCGTTGGAATACAGCACCCTGCGCATACCAGATGACATCTGCCTGGTCGTGTGCAACACCATGGTGAAACACGCAAATGCAAGCGGTGAATACAATACCCGGCGCGCTCAATGCGAAGAAGGCGTCTCTCGGCTTGCCAAATTATTTCCTGAGATATCTTCTCTTCGTGACGTTAGCGCCGCTCAGCTCCAGCAGTGCTGCCTTGATTTGCCTGAGCTCATCCGTAAAAGATGCTGGCACGTTGTTTCTGAGATCCAACGGGTCAAAGATGCGGTACAAGCACTGCGCCAGCGTGATCTGTTCTGGTTTGGTGAACTCATGCGGCGATCGCATTGCAGCCTGCGTGACAACTATGAAGTGAGCTGCCGTGAGCTGGACCTTATGGTGGAAATCGCTTCGCGCCAAAAAGGAGTGATTGGTGCGCGGATGACGGGCGGCGGATTTGGAGGCTGCACCATTAACCTGGTACGCCGGGATTCGGCAGAGCAATTCAAAGCCAACGTCACATCAGAATATGCGCACGCAACCGGCGTTATGCCGGAGATATACATCACGGAAGCATCTTCCGGTGTGAGTGAAGTGCTCTGAAAACACAGAAATTGTCTGCCTCTCTCAGGCTGGCAATCTAAACACAAAAACGGCTGGAGGCACGTGAACATACTTGTAACAGGCGGCGCTGGGTATATCGGAAGCATCGTCGCGCAAGAACTGCTTGGCACGGGGCACAATGTGGTTGTGTATGACAATTTGAGCCGCGGCTATCGGCGCGCGGTGCCTGCCGGCGCAACATTTGTTCATGGAGACATCGCCGACCGCAGCAAGATAGAAAATCTTTTCGGTAATTTTTCTTTTGACGCAATCATGCATTTTGCCGCATTCATTGAAGCGGGCGACTCCATGAAAACTCCGGAAGTCTATTTCCGCAACAATGTCGTCAATACCCTCACCCTGCTTGAAGCCGCTTGCGCGGCAGGCGTGAAGCGTTTTGTTTTCTCATCCACGGCCGCCGTCTACGGAGAACCCAGGCTGATACCGGTCAAGGAAGACGATCTGATGCTTCCCACGAATGCGTACGGAGAATCCAAGGCCATGGCGGAGCGAATGCTTGAATGGTTCAACCGTATTCATGGGCTCCGCTATGCGAGCCTGCGCTATTTCAATGCCGCAGGTTCAGCAGGCGAACTTGGTGAAGCGCACCACCCAGAATCGCACCTGATCCCGCTGATCTTGCAGGTAGCGCTGGGAACGCGGCAGGCTATTTCAATCTTTGGCACTGACTATCGTACGCCTGACGGCAGCTGTATCCGTGACTATATTCATGTTCGTGATCTGGCAAAGGCCCACCTGCTCTGCCTTCAAGCTCTCTCAACCCATGACCGCCTGATCTATAACCTGGGAGCCGGCAAAGGCTTCAGTGTTCGGGAAGTGATTGCCGCCGCACGTGAAGTTACAGGACATGCCATTCCAGCCATTGAATGTGAACGACGCCCCGGCGATCCCGCCGTGCTGATTGCCAGTTCTAAGAAAATCAAACGCGAACTGGGATGGAAGGCGCAGCATTCGGAACTCGCAGAGATCATCGAATCCGCGTGGACCTGGATGAAAGCCCACCCTGAAGGTTATCCAACGGAAGACCATGAGCCGCAAGCATGTCAATCCTGAGTGAACATCCACATCGCAGGCGCAACGCGCTTACGGGAGAGTGGGTGCTGGTCTCGCCACAGCGAACGCAGCGGCCATGGCAAGGAGAAGTCAGCCAGCCCAGCTTTGATAAAGCACCTGCGTATGATCCTGACTGCTACCTATGTCCCGGCAATGAACGAGTGTCGGGAACTCGCAACCCCGACTACACGCAGACTTTTGTTTTTACAAATGATTTTCCGGCACTCTATCCCATGAGCGCGCAGATCGAAGGAGCGGCTGAGTTGGAAGCTTCTGCCGCTACGACGCAAGACTTGCTTTTGGCACACGCAGAACATGGAATTTCCCGCGTGATCTGTTTTTCACCGCGCCATGATCTCACGATGGCTACCATGAGTGTCGAAGAGGTTCGCGGCACCATTGAGACTTGGGCCGAGCAATATCAAGAACTGGGCAGTCTTGACTGGATCAAGCATGTCCAGATTTTTGAGAACCGCGGCGCCATGATGGGCGCAAGCAATCAGCACCCGCATTGCCAGATCTGGGCCAACGCCAGCATTCCCAATGAGCCCGCCAAGGAGCTTGAACAGCAGCAACGCTATTTACAGAAACACGGACGCTGCCTGTTATGCGCTTATCTTGCATTGGAGCTTGAGCAACGCGAAAGGCTGGTTGCGGAAAACGCAGAGTTCGCGGTACTCACGCCATTTTGGGGAGTTTGGCCGTTTGAACTGATGCTATTGCCTAAGCAGCATGCCGGAAGCCTCAGCGAGTTGACTGGACCGCAACGGGATAGTCTGGCAGAAATTTTAAAACGCACTACCTCTGCGCTGGACCAGGTATTCCAATGCCCCTTCCCTTATTCCATGGGCTTTCATCAATCGCCCACGGATGGAGACAATCACCCGGAGTGGCACATGCATGCACATTTTCATCCTCCGCTGTTGCGATCAGCCACCGTGCGAAAGTTCATGGTTGGCTATGAATTCCTGGCGGAACCCCAGCGAGACGTGACACCGGAATCAGCTGCGGCAATCCTGCGAAAGTTTTTTTAGGGAAAAGAGCCATGAAGATTCATCTGCAAACACTTATTTTTCTTGCTGCACTCACAGGCCATTCATTGATGGGGCAAACTGGTGCTTCTACGCCAACAGCTACGCCCACACCTGCTGCCATTATCGATGCCACAGAGCTGCAGAAACTTCGTGCCGACCTCTCATGGGCGCGCAAGGTTCTGGCAGACTGGCCCGATCTTGGGCGCTATCACGATGAAAACGCGCACATGGCTGCTCCTGCCGCGAACGAGTCTCGCGTGGTGTTCATGGGAGATTCCATTACTGACTTCTGGGGACGGCAACGTGGAACATTTTTTCCCGGCAAGTCTTATGTGAATCGCGGCATCAGCGGCCAGACCACGCCGCAAATGCTGGTACGGTTTCATCCGGATGTAGTTGCCCTTAAACCAAAAGTGGTTGTGATTCTGGCGGGCACCAACGATATTGCCGGCAACACCGGCCCCATGACACTGGAGCAGATTGAAGACAATTTTGTATCCATGGTGCAGCTGGCAAAAACCAACGGAATCAAAGTTGTGCTTTGCTCTGTAATGCCGGTCAGTGATGACTTTCAGGTGTGGACGGACCGCCGTCCGCCAGAAAAAATTGTTGAATTAAACACCTGGCTTAAAGCCTATGCCGCGAAAAATGGTTTTGTTTATATCGACTACTACTCGGCAATGATCGATGAAAGAAAGATGTTCAAACGCGAACTTACGTATGACGGCCTCCACCCCAACAGCGCGGGTTATGAAGTAATGGGACCATTGGCAGAAAAAGCTATTGCTCTGGCGTTGCGTAAAGATCACTGACTGAATCCCCATGACGCCATAGTGGTAATGGGTCTATCGCTGTCAGCTCCGTGCTAACTATTGCCTGCAAACCAGAGTTGCTGAAATAATTCCCAAACTGTTTTCATACGACATGCCACCGGCTTGGCACACCTTGCCAGCCTTTTATTTATTGAGAAATACAGAGGCGATTATGGCAAAAACAGCGCTTCTGTATGGCATACAAGCAAATGAACGCTAACTAAAATCCATTTTGGGTTTGTTAACCTTTTGACTCATTTCTATTTTCGAAAACCATAAATCTTTTTTTACACGGGCCTTTAGCTATTGACAGCCCATGGCAAGAAGCAGAATATTTCTCTACCAAAACGATTTGGTAAAGAGTTTTGGTGCATTTGGATTTTGAATTTGACATTGAGACAAGGCCCTTCCGGCCTTCACATTCGCCTCCTAAGTGGTCTGCCCATTCCTGGCCTGCAGCCAGCTTAGGAGACGTAACTCTGTTTTTCATTTTCCCGCGCAGGATGACCAAATCATTCTGTGCTCTGGTTCAATGCCTATGGTTTTCCCGCAGAAGATCGAGGGGCCGTTGTCGGCACATAACCGTAAACGTTTACGTTCTTTCGTAAACATACGCGCTTCCTCTTCCTTTTCTATCGCGCTTTTAATCCGACGCACTGAAAGCACCCACAACTGCTCCGTGCTCTTTCCCACCACTTTCCAAGTCCGCACAAAGACCCTCTGCAGATTGCTGCCATGCAACAAAACTACCAAGGAGAAAACGATGATGATCGCCACCAACAAGCTGTTTAGCTACAAGCAAAAATTTACGCATTCTTCTCCTGAGTTATCTGGGAGATTGAACTCATGCTTTTCCGGACAGCGCACGATTCATTACGCTGCAATGCTGTTGTTCATGGGCCTGATGGCGTGTCTGCTATCAGGAGCAGCGCTGGCACAGACTTACACCTGGAACAACGCTGTCACAGGCGGGGGCGGCGGATTCATTCCCGGAATCATTTTCAATCCCAGCCAGCAGAACCTTATCTATGCACGTACAGATATTGGCGGCGCATATCGCTGGGACCAGACCAACCAGCGCTGGATTCCCCTGATGGATTGGGTGGGCTTTAACGATTGGAACACGCTTGGCGTGGAGAGCATTGCCACCGACCCGATTGATCCAACCAGATTTTATGTGGCGGCCGGCACTTACACGAACTCCTTTACCACGGCCAACGGCGCAATTCTGCGCTCCACGGACCAGGGCAACACATTTCAGCGCACCAACTTACCGTTCAAACTGGGCGGCAACATGCCGGGACGCTCCATGGGAGAACGGCTGGTGGTCGATCCCAACCTGGACAGTATTTTGTTTTTTGGCGCGCGCAGCGGCAACGGATTGTGGAAGAGCATCGACTTCGGCGCGACATGGAATAAAGTGACCGGGTTCACGGCTGTCGCAACCTATGTGGAGCAGGCAGGTGATATCTATCTTGGTGATACAGACGGCGTGGTCTGGGAAACTTTTGATCCGCGCAGCAGCACTCGCGGCACTGCGACCAAAAGTATTTACGCAGGCATAGCTGATAAAGGAACCAGCATTTTTCATAGCGCAGATGGCGGCGTAACTTGGTCTGCCGTTCCCGGCCAGCCCACAGGATTTCTGCCACATCATGGCGTGCTCTCTTCCGATGGGTTTCTGTATGTGACTTATAGCAATGGCGCGGGCCCGTATGACGGAACCAGCGGCGACGTATGGAAATTCAACACCGCAACTTCAGCGTGGACCAAGATCAGCCCAATTCCTTCCACAGACACCGCAGATGATTATTTCGGTTACGGCGGATTGGCCATTGACACGCTTCATTCGCAAACCATCATGGTCTCAGCGTTGAACGCATGGTGGCCAGACACGATCCTCTTCCGCAGCACGGACGGCGGCACAACCTGGACAAGAATCTGGGATTTCACCAGCTATCCAAGCCGCAGTTTACGTTACACGCAGGATATATCGCTGGCTCCATGGTTGAATTTTGGCGTGACCAATCCCGTGCCGCCTGTGCCTGCTCCTCAACTGGGCTGGATGGTCGATGCCATTGCGATTGATCCGTTCAATTCCGATCACATGCTCTACGGCACTGGCGCCACTCTTTACGGCACAACCAATCTCAGCGCCTGGGACACGAGTACGATGAATATCTCAGTGAAATCCCAGGGCATTGAAGAAGCAGCAGTGCTTGATCTGATCAGTCCGCCAACTGGCGCGCATCTTTACAGCGCGCTGGGTGACATCGGTGGATTTCGCCATGATGATCTGACTGTATCGCCCCCGGTAATGTATTCCGTGCCTTTTGCAGGGAGCTATACCAGCATCGATTATGCTGAGCTCTCACCCAGTTTTATTGTGCGCGTTGGCAATGGAAACCCCACGGCCACGCCTCCAACCAGGAGTTCAGCTTTCACGTTTGATGCCGGCACGGACTGGTTCCAGGGAAATAATGATCCGGCGGGCCTTGGCACAAATGGCGGTGGAACCGTTGCCGCAGCAGCAGACGCAAGCCGCGTGGTGTGGTGCCCAAACGGACTGGGCGCATTTTTCTCCACGGATAACGGCAATACATGGACGGCTTCGGCGGGCTTACCGGCTGGTGGCCGGGTTGCGTCAGACCGTGTGAATCCTAAAAAGTTCTATGCGTTTTCCAATGGCAAGTTTTATACCAGCCTTGACGGTGGCGTTACCTTCACGGCCAGCGCGGCTACAGGGCTTCCCGCAGTCGGTGATCCTGTAAGGTTCAAAGCTGTTCCGGGACATGAAGGCGATATCTGGCTATCTGGTGGCAGCACCAACAGCGGCGTTTATGGTCTGTGGCATTCCATCAACAACGGAACTACCTTTACCAAGCTCGCCAATGTAGACCAGGCGGACACAATCGGGTTTGGCATGCCTGCGCCGGGACAGACCTATGTTGCGGTTTTTTCCAGCGCGCAGGTCGCTGGTGTGCGCGGAATCTTTCGCTCGGATGATCAGGGAGCAACCTGGACGCGCATTAACGATGATCAACATCAATGGGGCTCAACCACTGCCGCGATCACTGGCGATCCAAGAATCTATGGCCGCGTCTATATCAGCACGAATGGCCGCGGAATTATTTATGGCGACCTGAATGCTGCTCCGCCAGCACCGAACTTCTCGCTATCCGCTTCGCCGTCCGCTCTGGCGATTAACACTGGATCAAGCGGGACAAGCACCATCACGATTACACGCACCGGTGGATTCGCCGGCACTGTAGCTTTCAGCGCGACTGGATTACCTACTGGCGTAACGGCAAGTTTCAATCCTGCCACCACAACAACCACAGGCACCAGTTCTGTTCTCACTCTTACAGCATCGAGCACAGCAGCGGTTGGCGCAGCCACGGTAACCGTTACCGGCACCAGTGGAACAACTACTCATTCCGCCTCAATCAGCCTGACGATAAACGCTCCGGCAACACCAAACTTCTCATTGGCGGCAAGCCCGGCAAGCGTATCCGTCACTCGAGGAGCAACCGCAAGCAGCACCATCACAGTTTCGCCATCAGGTGGATTTACTGGCAGCGTTGCTTTAACAGCATCCGGATTGCCCGCAGGCGTAACCGCTGCGTTTAGTCCGGCTTCAACCACTGGAACCAGCACGCTCACATTCACGGCATCCAGCACAGCAACAGTGGGCGCTGCAACGGTGACTATTACCGGCATCAGCGGGACTTTGTCGCACACAACTTCAATCTCGCTAACCGTGGTTGCTCCCGCGACGCCAAACTTCACGCTCACAGCAAGCCCGGCAAGTGTTTCCGTCACTCGAGGAACGACTGCAACAAGCACCATCACAGTTACGCCATCGGGTGGTTTCACTGGCAGCATTGCTTTAACCGCATCTGGATTGCCCGCAGGAGTGACAGCAGCGTTTAGTCCGGCTTCTACCACTGGGACCAGCACGCTTACATTTACTGCATCCAGCACGGCAACTCTCGGCGCTGCAACCGTAACTGTTACCGGCACCAGCGGAACGCTCACTCATACTGCGTCTATTGCTCTCACGGTGAATGCTGCTGTGGCAGGAACCGGCGGGGTAACGGCAACAGCAGTCGTCAACTCGAACAGCGCCTTCTTTAACGACCAGGCAGTCAAGCTGAGCAATACGGCGGCAATCACGGCACTTTCACTTACCATTACAGTGCAGAACACAGGCGGAATCACTTTCAACGGCCAGTTCAACACAGTGGGAACGCAGATCACACAGAGCCACAGCAGCACTGCTACGGCGATCACTTATCAATTTAACCTGGCAGCAGGTCAGACGTTATCTGCAGGAACGAACTGGGTGTTCGACGTACAGATGAGCGGCAGCGGAACATTACACCCGACAACCGGTGATACATTCACGGTGGCCTACACAACCGGTGGCCAAACCTTTACCCAAACCGGCCACTTCTAGGCCATTTCCGGGTGCTCTTCCGATTGCAGGAAAGGCACCCGGACTAGTTAGACCTTCTGGTGCTGCACCAAGAGCTTAAGACCTCCCCAACAGGCGGAGCATGAGAGCCGAATGCGCTAACCGGAATCATAGTCGAAGCCCATCCCACCAAATGATCAATCATTGTGTAACGCTCGTACAGGATCGATCAAAAATGCTCTTCGCGCTGGAATGTAGCTAGCCATTAATGCAATCACCGCCAGCAGAGGGGCTGCCAAAGCTTTCCCGAACTGGCGTAGCTGGCACCAACATTACTCAATTTTGAACTTTTCTCATCTCAATAAATAGCTCCAGCTCCCCAGCACGGACTTATTCAATCACAACCGATTTTGAAAGATGTCTTGGACGATCGATGTTGCGTCCACAAAGTACCGCGATATGGTAGGACAAGAACTGCAAAGGAATTACTTCGATAATTGGCTGCAGCAACACTGGCGCTTCCGGTACGCGCAGGATACACGGCGCAACCTTTTCCACCTCATTATCGGTTTCACTCACAATCGCGAGAACAGGGATTTCCCGGTCAATAAACTCGCGGATGCTGGCAACAGTTTTGCCATACCGCAGCACTGAATCAGCATCGTGGCGGTCCTGCGTAGCCAGCACAACAATTGGCAAATGCTCATTCACCAGCGCCGTTGGTCCGTGCTTGAGTTCGCCTGTGGGGTAACCTTCAGCATGGATGTAAGAAACTTCTTTGAGCTTGAGAGCGCCTTCCAGCGCAATGGGATAGTCGATGTCCCTCCCCATGTAAATAAAATCTTTGTATCGGTGAAGCTGCCGCGCAAATTCAAGAGAGGGTTTGTCAGTTTCCAGGGCCTTCTCAATCAATTCGGGCAGACTGGGCAGAGCACGCAAAGCCACGTCAGCAGCATGGTTCATGGTGGAACGTACTTGAGCAAGATGCGCAGAGAAAAGAAACAGCGCTGTCAGCTGCGTGGTGAAACTCTTGGTAGCGGCAATAGCAACCTCTTCACCGGCATGTGTGAGTAAAGTTGCATCGGCCAGCTGCGTGAGTGGTGTTTCCGGAACGTTGCAAATAGCAAGTGAGCATGCGCCTTTGCGTCTTGCTACCTGCAGGGCCGTAATAGTGTCAATGGTCGTGCCAGATTGCGAGGGGAAAATGGTCAGTTCATGCGCGGCGACCACTGGATCGCGATAGCAATATTGGCTGGCGAAATCTACTTCCACGTCCAGGCCCACCATCCGTTCCAGCATGAACTCGCCAACCATTCCTGCGTGCCTGCTGGATCCGCTTGCTGCAATCGTGATTTTTGTAAATGATCGGACCAGCTCTTCTGAGAGCCCGAGCTGCGGCAGTTTTCCATTACGGTCCAGGTTGGCTTCTATTACAGTGCGCACCGCCTCTGGCTGTTCATAGATTTCCTTGATCATGAAGTGCGCAAAGCCAGCTTTGCCCTTGCTCTTTTCCGTATTCACACTCCCGCTCTTCACGTCCTTTGCTTGCACCACCACATGCTCCTAATGTCTTAGTTCAATCCCTTACCGTTTGCATTTCATCAACGTTGACTGAGTTTATGTCTTGCTGCGTACCGGAAAGCGTCTGCCATCCTCGCCGTGAGAGATGCCAGAAAATCAGATAGCCTGATACTGCCGCAATCAGCAATAGCGGAACACCAATCTGCAGCTCACCGAATATAATTTTGCCAATACCAAACAATGTCGCGTAGACAAACACACAGCCCAGCACCCAATCAATTCCATTGGCGGCCAGATCTTTAACTGGAACAAGCTCAGGAACTTTTTCAGCAATATGCCGCCAGCCATAAACCGTGGGATGCACGCGCTTGTAAAATTCCATCAACTTTTTCTCCGGCTCTGGAGGGGTAAGAAAAGTTGCCAGAAGCCAGGCTGCTGTGGTCCCCGTTGCCGTAATGAGCGCTGTTTTGGCAAACACTACAGCGTCATTGCCTATGAAATGCATGTGACTCAATATGAATGTGATTACAGCAGCCACACTCATGGCTACAATCTCACTCCACGCGTTGATGCGCCACCAATACCAGCGCAAGATGTACACAGCTCCCGTGCCAATTCCCAAATTAAGCACGATCTGCCAGCCTTGCCGTATTGACGTAAGCTGCCCGGCCACATAACCGCTTGCCAATACCAGAACAATGGTGAATATCTTGCCAGCCCTCACGTAGTGAGCTTCGGCTTTTTGTGACACCAGAAAGCGCCGGTAGAAATCGCTCACAAGATATGAAACACCCCAGTTCAACTGCGTTCCCAGCGTTGACATATAGGCAGCCAGAAAAGCCGCTATCATGAATCCCCGCAATGCTGGGGGAAGATAATCTCGCAGAACCATCACATATCCCTGCTGCGGATTTGCGCCAAAGGCCACGCTGGGATGAAGACCTCCATGCGGCGAATACACAGCCAGTGCCACCAGACCGGTAATGATCCATGGCCATGGACGCAGGGCATAGTGGGCAATGTTGAACCAAAGCGTCGCACCCAGAGAATGCTTTTCATTTTTCGCGGAAAACATGCGCTGAGCAACGTAGCCGCCTCCACCCGGTTCTGCGCCCGGATACCAGGCCGACCACCACTGAACTGCTAAATATGTTGCGAAAGTCAGAAGCGGCAATGTCCATAGCGAATTGCTGGCCCAGCCTTGATGCATATTCGGCAGAAAAGCCAAAGGATCTGATATGTCTGCGCCGTTTTGTTGCGTAGCGTGGCTTACGTAGCTAAGTTGCAATTTCAAAGCCTGCATGCCACCCAGTTTGTCCACTGCGGTCCATGCCAGAACTACCACCATCACCATTTTCAGAATGAATTGAAAGAGATCCGTGACCAGCACGCCCCATAATCCACCGAGTGACGTGTAGATTCCGGTGAATGGAATCAGAATAAACACACAGATGAACAAGGCTGTGTGTTCAGGCGGTCCAAACGTATATTGAAAAAAGATGTGGCTGCCAATAGCAATCTGCAGTACGCGTCCATGGGCAATTGCCGGGCCAAGAAGCACGGAAATAATGCTCACCATGGCGTTTGTAACCCAGCCAAGGATGAGGCAATTCATAATCAAACCGAGATACAGCGCCTTGAATCCACGGAGAAATGCCGCGGGCTTTCCGCTATAGCGGATTTCCGCAAGCTCAACATCTGTTAAAACCTCTGCCCGCCGCCAGTAACGGGCGAAGAAAAAAACTGTGAGCATGCCGCTCAGGCACATGCTCCACCATATCCAATTACCTGCGATGCCCTGAGTGGCCACTAGTCCGCTCACCAGCAGTGGCGTATCTGCGGCAAAAGTTGTTGCCACCATGGATGTTCCTGCAAGCCACCAGGAAACATTGCGACCGGAAAGAAAGAATTCTTCTGTATTACCGCTGGACCGTCTTCGGTAATACATGCCGATCACCAGGTTGATCAGCAGATATCCAATAATCACGAGCCAATCAATCCGGTTCAGTAACATGTGTTTTCTCCGGCGAGGAGTCTGTTAAAAGCCGTTTGCGTATAAAACGGGTAACCCGAAATTTGGAAGCTGCATTCCTGCGTTGGTCCGCCATGGGTGGGGATGGAGGAGTGAAGTTGATGAATGAGTTCGGCTCAATGCGGAGCTCTTACCCCGTGGTGTAATCGCCCCGCATCGCCGCTCTGACAAGTTTCCCCGCCAGAAGTTGGCAAGTCTTTTCCAGCTACTCCCTGTTAAGGGGCCGGCGCCTAGCTCATTGGCACCGGCCTTTGACGAACAGCAGCAGGAAACTCCGCTAGAAGTTGTACTTCACCGCCAACTGGATTTGCCGCCCTGGATTTGACGAGCTGATAAATCCAAACGCGCTGCCAAATGTTGCATTTGGCGCGCCGAACTGCGGTGTGTTAGTGAGGTTAATGAACTCTGCGCGCAGCAGAAGCGAAGAACCTTCTGTTACGGAGAAACGTTTAGAGACGTTGAGATCAGCGGTCTTCAGTGAAGGTCCGCGGAATGAGCCGGCAGCACAGTTCCCGAAGTTACCCGGCGCCGCTGGGACCACCGCCGCTGGATTCAGGAATTGAATGCCCGTTACACCGCCGATTGTTACCACATTACCGCTGCCAGATTGCGAGACCCCCGATACACAGTCAGGTCTTACATTTCCTGACGTGTTTGTTTGTGAAGTGTCAGTTCCGGCCCCCGGATTGATGGCAAAACCAGAGTGCAGCGTAAAGTCAGATCCCAGTGACCATCCTCCAAGAATTGCGTTCATTACCGGACTTGCATTGCTGCCAAACATACGGCCTTTCCCGAAAGGCAGGTCATATGTCACGTAACCATTGAAGAGGCTGGCTACGTCGGCAATGCACCGGCCATAGTCACCCTTGGCGTTGTAGTTGTCCTGGAAAAAGAAGGAGCTGTTGGTCTGGCTCACGCCCGTGATGGTTTCTTCATCACCGAACTGGCCAAAGTAGCCCAGGCTGTTGGAAAGACACTTGGACCAGGTGTAGTTGACCTGAAGTTCCAGTCCATTCCATGCGCGCTGAATGGCGGTGATTTGCAGCGCGTTGTATCGCTGAATGCCGCTTGAATCATTGAAGCGAATGGTAGGTGCTCCAGCTGGGCCGCCGCAGCAGTTGATGAGTGGTTGCGCAAACGGGCCGGGAGCCGTAACTCCGGGAGAGATCAGCTGCAATTGGTTGAAGATAAAAATGTCAGACATGTGATCAATCTTGTTACCCACATATCCAACCTGCAGGGAGGTATTCTTGCCGAATTGCCGCTGAATGCTGAAGTTCCACTGCTGGTCCACGGCAGGCCGCAAATCCGGATTGGTTAGGTGCAGCGTGTTGCTGGCCAGACAAGCGGGAGACAAGGCCAGCAAAGTGGCCACAGTGCAAGCTGAAGCCGGGAAGTTGCTGAAACCCTGGTCCAGGGTGCTGCCCGGCTCGCCCAGCCCGGCAAAGTTTGCGGTATGCGCCTGCACGAATGGCGGGTTCTGATAGGGCAGATTGTTTACGCCGTTTGCTTCCATGAAAGTTGAAATTCCATAAGCGCCACGGAAGACCGTGTTCTTGATGAAATCAGGCTGCCAGGCAAAGCCCAGGCGCGGCTGGAAATTGGTGATGCCTTTGTAGGTGTTGTAGCCAAAACCAATTTGCGGCGTGCCACTCACCAGATTAAAGTTAACGTCCTGCCCGTTATTTGTATCGCGGGCCGTGGTCAGCTCGTAGCGCAATCCAAGATTCAACGTCAAAGTTCTGGTGGCGCGCCAGTTATCCTGCGCAAAAATTCCATACAAGGTATTGCGCAGATATTTGTTTCCACCACCGCCATTGCCTTGCAGAACCTGCTCAGGCAGCCCCAGCAGAAAATCTGCGCTGGAACTTCCGCCAGCAACCCCGCCATTGCCGGTGAATTGACCATTGAAATTAAATATGCCCGCTAGTCCGGCGTTGCCCGGATAGAGATCGTTCATCACGTAGCGCAGCACCTGCATTCCGGTATGGAACACGTGGTTGCCGTGCGTCCATGTGAGCGAATCTTCCAGCTGGAAGGTGGTGTCATGGAAGGATTCTGCAAGATCAGCATTGCCAATTTGCCCCGGCTGCACACCTTGTCCAATAAAGGTAAGCTGCGGCAAGAAGTTGACCGCTACACCGGCGATGCCGAAGGTGGCCGGCAAATTTGTGCCGGTTGAGTTCTGTACTTCTTCAGTCACGGGGAAATAAGAAAAACCTGCGCGCGCATCGTTCACGAGCGTTGGCGAGATCGTTCGCGTCCAGTCAACCACCATGTTCCGCAGCGGGAAGTCACGGATATTGTCACCCAGAAGGCCGATGCTGTTGGCCTGTGTGCTGGTAACTGCCTGCTGTGACCAGCGGCCCATTACGTGGTCCTTCTCAGACGGCACATAATCGATTTTCAAATCGCCCTGGTATGAATTGGTGTCAAAATTCTGGACATTCGTCGCCACCTGCTGTCCTGGATAAAGAGGAGAAGTGATGATTGCCCGGGCTGCCGAGTTGAACAAGGCAGGGGAAATCTGATTGTTGGCAAATGCCGTTCTGGTTGCCGCGTTCGGGCTGGACAACGGATTGAAGAGCTGCTGCGCTGCGTTGTTGCATAATCCGCCGGTGAATCCGGCAGTGCATAACGCAGAGAAGTCGCCACCTCTTTCCGCCGTCGTGAGGGTCTGCAGCTGCGTGGGAATAGCCGGCTGGGAGAAACGGGATGCCTGAAAGTCAGCAAAGAAAAACAATTTATTGGTAACGATTGGCCCGCCGACGGATCCGCCAAAATCGTCCCAATGTAATCCCGCGCGCGGAAGGCCATTGGCATTGTTGGTCCAGCTATTGGCGTTCCATCCGCCACGCCGCGCAAATTCATACACGGAGCCGTGAAACTTATTGGTGCCTGATTTCAATGAGACGTTCACCACGCCGCCCAGGTAATTGCCGAAATCAGCAGGCGCGTTGCCGGTAATCAAGTTGAATTCCTGAACGGAGTCAGGAGCTGGCACAAAACCTACATCGTTGTTGTCAGGCTGATTGTTGTCCATCCCGTCCAGGATGAAGTTGTTTTCCTGCTCGCGCGCGCCATTCACATACGGACGCCCCGTACCAAAGGTGTTTTGCGCCGCCTGAAAACCAAACAGGTTGGGCGTTACAACTCCGGGAGCTGCAATCAGCGTGAGCTGATTGATATTGCGCGTAGAAAGTGGCAGCTCAGTAGCTGCCTTGCCATCAAGGATATTACCCAGCAATGTGGTGTCAGTTTGCAGGAGCGGTGCGCTCGCGTTGACTTCCACTGTCTGCGAGACCTCGCCAACCTTCATCTGAAAACTTACACGGATGGTCTGGTTCAACAGAATTTCAAACGCTGGATTGACCGACGTCTGGAAGCCTTTCATCTCAGCTTTCACCACATAGTGTCCAACCGGGACGCGGGGAAGATTGAAAGCCCCCGTATCGTTTGTGGTGGCGCCCAACGTTGTTCCACGTTCAACGTCGGTTGCCGTGACTTTTGCATTTTTCAGCGCGGCGCCGCTCTGATCCACCACCGTGCCCACAATGGCGCCTGTAACTTCCTGCGCATGCGATATGCCCGTAAAAAGAACCAGCATTGATAAAAAGCAAAATGAAAGGGCACCCGTTATGAATGCCCTGTAAAAGTGATTTCGCCCGTCATCTGCTGTGGTGCGACAGCAGGAGGAGTGGAGACTTCTTTTTGAAACTTGAGAACGCAGCATTCGACCTCCATTAGTGCGGGTCATACAGTCCCCTCACGTTTCGGGCATTGCCCTTTTTCGACCCGTGCGGGTTTTACTAAACAAGTTCATTCATGTTTATTGAAACGTTTTCATAAACACGGAACGAAATTTTCACAAAGAGTGCAGCAAGTGTCAAGGGAATGTTAAAAAATATTTTTTAGACCTTAGATTGCAGTCCCAATATGGAACCGAGGAGGTAAGCCGAAAGAGGATTTAAACGAAGCAAAAGATCAAAGTCAACCAGCGAGGGAATGCTGGCATTTCGTCCCACAAATAATCATTGGAAGCCGGGCGGCTCCCAGCAATCCTGCGCGGTCCTGCAGTAGGGCGGGCTTGACTTCTGTAGAGCGATGACCGCGCTTCTCCTGCTCCCCGGCACGGAAAACAATCGACCGCTCCCGCAATTCATGAAACATGGCCGGTGAGAACTGGTCCCATGCCTTCGCCACTCCTCCACCAATGATGTACATGGGAAGATTGAAAGCATTGATCAGATTGGCAAGCGCAATCCCCAGTGCCGAGCCAGCGACATTGAAGATCTCTATTGCCGCAGAGTCTCCTGCCTGCGCGCATGCGTGAACTGACCGCGCGGTCAGGCTTGGATCAGAACTACGTTCCTTCGCAAGGCACGCGGAGCGGCCCGCATCTGCTGCCGCAGTCGCCATACCGTGGATAGCAGTTGCAGACGCATATTGTTCCAGACAGCCATGGTTTCCGCATCCGCAAGGGCGGCCTTCACTGATTACGGTCATGTGTCCAAGCTCACCCGCCATGCCCATAACGCCATGCCACGGTTTGCCGTTCACAACAAAACCGCCACCCACGCCGGTGCCCAGCGTAATCATGCAGAGATCATCAACGGCGCGGCCTGCTCCCAGCCATTTCTCACCCAGCGCTGCACAGTTCGCATCATTCTCAAGCACCACGGTTGTGCCCAGCTTTGCTTCAAGATCTTCACGCGCGGCATAACCGCTCCACCCTGGCAGATTCGCAGCTGAATGCAGCGTGCCTGACTCAAGGTCAATGATCCCTGGCAGACCTACACCAACTCCTTTGAAGTGGTGACTGCCGGAGTATTTACCAGAAAGGAACTTCACCGCATCAGCAAGACGGGCCACCACACTTTCCCGTCCGTGGCTGATTTCACTCAGCGAGTCAATGGACTCCAGTGTTTCACCGGTGCCGTCCACGGCGGCAACGCGCAAATTGGTGCCTCCCAGATCTACTCCAATGGCGAATGCACCCAAAACACACCTCCCGGGAAATTGAGCGGCGGACTTGATCGTATTGACCAAATTAGCGATATTATAGCGAATCGTTTCAATAAAACAACCATGATCATAAAGCAGCTGTTTGGTTGAGATTTTATTGAACAGATTAAAGGGAAAAATGCGAGAATGGCAGCATAAGAAATTCAGTTCTACCTTCGCCCATTTCTGTAAATACCAAGGTGGCTTGTGAAGCAGCGTGATCCGAATAAAACCACGGTGACGATCCGTGATGTCGCCAAATTGAGCGGATTTTCGGCCAGCACTGTTTCAATTGTGCTCAACAATGCGCCGCTTGCGCGTTACATTCCGCCGCAAACAAAAGCGCGCATCCAAAAAGCAGCCAAAACTCTGGGTTATCATCCCAACGTTTTTGCCAAGTCTCTGCGCAGCAAACGCAACCACACCGTAGGCGTGATGGTATTCGATATTACCGATCCCTATTGCACACCGATCCTGCGCGGGATAGAGAATTCACTGTATCAATCTTCTTATCTGCAAATATTGGCCGACGCCCACAATGAGCGCGGACGTTTCGAACGCTATCTGGAAATGCTGCTGGAGCGCCGCATTGAAGGCCTGATTGTGCTGGCCAACTGGCTCTATCTGGACATCAACATTCTCGCTGATATTGAACGCGGCAAGATTCCCACCGTGATCATTGGCCGCGAGCTTGAATCGAATGCAACCAGCTCAGTCATCGTAGACGACGAAGCTGGCGCCTACTCTGCTCTTTCGCATCTCTATGGTCTTGGCCATCGCAAGATCGCATTTGTGCGCGGACCAAAAGCGCTTTCCAGCAGCAAGGCTCGCTGGCGTGGCGTGCAGCGGTTCGCCAAAGACACAGGCCTGGATTTAGACCCCAAGTTGATTGTTGATCTGCCAGACCAGCGTAATCCCAACGTCGGAGTGGATGACGGCTTTCGCATGACAGAAGAGTTGCTTAAGCGTAAGCGTCCATTTACCGCACTGATGGCCTATGACGACATGACCGCTTTTGGCGCTTTGCGCGCCCTGGCCAAAGCCGGCATTAAAGTACCAGGCAACTGCTCCGTTGTGGGATTTGATGACATTAACTCATCGCAGCTCTTTGTCCCGGCTCTGACCACCATACGCCAACCCATGGAAGCCATGGGATCAGCTGCCGTTGTGATTGTGAATGACGCAATCACCGCTGCCGCTGAGAACCGCTCTTTCGGGGCAATCCATCGCAAGCTCGCAGCGGAACTGGTGATCCGCGAATCCACACGCGCCGTTCCCTAACCGATTTTGTTAC
This sequence comes from Candidatus Angelobacter sp., assembly GCA_036496365.1. Lineage (GTDB taxonomy): Bacteria > Acidobacteriota > Terriglobia > Terriglobales > Acidobacteriaceae > Angelobacter. Next base: position 96,704 of record DASXLK010000136.1, read on the forward strand.
CGAGTATTTGTCGCGGTGGCCGGCCCGTGCAGGCTAAAGCCGCGTTGGGCAATGCCGGGCAATGTTACCGGCAAATGCCCGGGCGCAGGCACTTCGCCAAAAAGTACCTTTACCGCACCAATTTCAGAGCTGGTTGCGTTGGAAAATGTGCACAGATAGTTTTCCACGTTTGGAAAACTCTGCGCCACATAAGGGTTCCCCATGGCAACAAGCGCGGTTTTTGCCTGGGCAATCTCCAGAATGTTCCGCAGCAACTCGCCGGTTGATTCCTCCAGTCCAACGCTGTTCACCATTTGCCCATTCACCATCACCTGCTTAGCGGGTGTTGGCACAATATAAGCCGCCACCACCACTTTGCCTGCATCTTTTACTGCCTGCAATATCTCTCCACTCATGGCACCGGCAAAAGTTTTATCAACATAAAAGACCGTCGCGTCGGCCCGCCGCGTTTTCAACGCTTTTTCGAATGCATGCCCTGAGCCACCATGGACCGTATCAGTAATAATCACCGCCACTACCTGGACTGTGGGTTTTACATCAGGCTGAAAGGTCTCACTCTCTGTGGCAGGCGGCACAAGTTTGGCCAAAGGTAGAACTTTGCCATTATCACGCACCAGCGTGATAGCATCTTCCGCCGCGTGCTGCGCAAATTCCATATTTTTCTGCTGATCAAGCAAATGCGACACCTGCTCAAGATCTACCAGCCGCGCATGATCCAAGCCGATGGAAGCTTTCATGGTGAGTATTTTGCGTACTGCGTCGTCAATTCGGGATTGCTGTATTTCACCGCCCTTCACTGCTGCAATGATTCCCTGAAAGGCCCCATCCAGGTCTGTTGGCCAGAGAATTACATCATCACCAGCCTTCACGGCATCCACGGCGGCCCGCGCCGTGGGGCTGACAGGGCCCGGAGGATAGATGCTGGTGAGACCGCGCATTTCCAGAGCATCCGTGACTACCACGCCGTGGAAGCCCAGTTCGTTTTTTAATACATCATTGACCACATGCGGAGAAATGGTTGCAACATGGTTTGCGTCGCTATCGAGCGCCGGCACAGCCAAATGTGCAACCATTACGGCCGCCACTCCTGCTGAGATTGCCTGCTGAAATGGCGGCAGCTCAATCGCTTTCAAGTGTTCAAGATTTCCTTCTACTCTGGCCACACCGAGGTGAGAATCCGTGCCTGTGTCACCATGGCCAGGAAAATGTTTTACCGTCGTCAGCATTCCATGTTCAGACGCTCCCTTGATATAAGCTGCCACCATATTGCCGACCATGACCGGATCTTCACCAAAAGATCGCGTATTGATGATGGGGTTGGCAGGGTTGCTATTCACGTCTGCGACAGGAAAGAAATTCCAATGGATACCAATCGCCCGTGCTTCTTCCGCAACGATTGCTCCATATTGCTCAGCACGAACCGGATCACCTATGGCCCCAAAAGCCATGGCATCCGGAAAAGGTGGTGTGCCGCTCACGCGTGAATCCAGTCCACGTTCAAAGTCGGCGGCAATGAGCAGCGGCAACACAGAATCTTTCTGTAATTGATTTGCAACCGCCGCAACTTCGAGCGGTCCATTTTTTAACAGAATTGGCCCATCTGTGTGTACCGTGAGCACCACAGAGCCCAGATGATATTTTTGCATTTGATCACGAAACTGCTGATAGCTGGTGGAATCAAAATTCTGAAAGTCAGTGAAATAACGGACATTCAGCATCTGTCCAACTTTCTCTTCAAGAGAAAGCGACTTCAGGGTGCGCTCTACCCAGCGCTGACCATCTGCTGTTATCCGCACCGGCTCCGCTTTTGAAAAGCGATCTGCCGCGCCCAGAGAGGATGCCAACAAACACGCACACATAAATCCCGCCAATAGTTTTGTCATAGGAAGCTTCAAGATATCAAAGGTCAAGTGTTTATGCCCACCCCGTTAAAGAATAAAGCGGAGGCATGAGTGTGGACCTCTGCCTCCGCTGTTCCAAGTAGAGCAATCAATACTGGCTGCGTTCTCCTCTACCTGAAAACTTCAAACGATCTGGAGAATTGGAAACTGCTCTGTGTAATGCCGCTGCATGTGGGCGAAGCAAAGCCCTGATTCGGGCATCCTCCGTTGTCGCGTGCCACGGACCAGATTGCCAGACGCGTGACGTAAGTGGCCGTTGATGTAAAGTTCAGAAGTGTATTCACATCAGTCAGCTGGAAAATTTCAGTATTCGTGTCATTGACTCCAACCATAACCGTTACGCCAATGTTGGAACTCAAGCCGGCAGAGATCACCTGATTGTGGGTGTCCTGCGCTGTCTCGGTGGCGTCAAGCCCCATCTGTCCACCGTTGTCCACGGCAGAGCCATAATCCATCGCCATTACATTGATGATGTCTGGCGTGAATCCGTCAGCCTTTGCAGAAGTGAGAACGTTTACGCCGCTGGCGATCAAGCCTGTTGGCAGAACCGGCAACGTGTAAGAAACAACCAGCCCGGGATTCGCGGCTCGTAGCGCTTTTAATGCCTGGTCGCGCAGTGTTAGCGCTGCCTGATTGCTTACAGCACCGCCTTCAATATCAAAGTCGAGCAACTTCGTGTGATATTGATTGATGACCTGCTGATACGCTGCCTGCAATTGTGCCGCGCTGGTGCAACTGGAGCTGATGTCCGTTCCATTGGCTCCGCCGAATGAAACGATAATCTGCACGCCAGCAGCTTGCAGGTTAGTGACGTGTGATTGAATCGTGGTGCCGTTAGGCAGAGTGTCAGTTGGCAGTGCGCCGCCTACGCCTCCCCAACCCATGGAGCAGCCGGTACCATTCCCAACGATGAACGCGAGAGTAAACGCCTGCAGTCCGGATTGCTGCTGGATGGTTTCAATCTGCTCGTCCGCGGTCAGGCTCATGTCGATATACGGAGCGAACACGCGGGCTCCCGGCGGAAGCGGAGTTGGAGTCGGCGTGGGCTTAGGCGTTGGCGTGGGTGAAGCAGCAGCGCACGATCCATTCGATGTCCACGGCTGGCCACTGCCTGCACCACCATTGTTGGTTGCGGGGCTTTGTCCCTGCGTCCAGAAGTTTGCGGTGTAATTGATCCCGTTCAGGCTGGCTTGATTGCCTGCGGTATAAATCTGAGTGGCATTCCACGCGGGGAAACAACCTCCTCCGCCAGGAGCTGGCGTTGGTGTAGGCGCTGGAGTTGGAGTCGCAATCGGCGTTGGTGTAGGAGTTGGAGTACCGGTTACACGTTGCCATAGTGCAGGCACATTGGGCGGCTCCCATCCCACCTGAGAAGTATGTGCCTGAAGGCATTTGTATTCTACGCTCTGATAGATCACAAGCGCACCTACTGCATATGGGGTGTTCGGGGCCCAGGTGGGTACTGTCTGAGCTGAGGCAGCATTTGGAAATGACAGGCATGTGAGTGCCACGATTAAGACTGCATAGATCAAGGAATTCCTCTTCATTGCAATGACCTCCTTAGCGGTCAAGGCCGGCAGCTTGTCTGGATCAAGCGTGGCCCTTGCTTGGCGCGCCCTCCATGCTTAACAAGAGGGGCAGAGTTGAATAAACTTCCACGGGGAGGAAGTTGCAGCGAAGCAGCCCAAACAAATAATTGCGCCGCTCAAACGTAAAAAAATATAATACACATAATGAACCGATTCAATAGCTAAACAAAAACGATTTAGTAAAATTTAATTGAAGCCTGTAATTCCCATTTTGAAACTTGAGCTCACACCAGGGAGCTTTTAACATGCTTTCGGCAGACCACCTAACATGAGAGTTTTTCAATTCGCCGGCAAAGTATACTTCTGGCGAAAGACAATTCCATGAATCTATGAAAACAGTCATCACAGCAGCGCGGCTTCTTACACCAGGTAAAGCCATCGATCATCCAGTGCTGGTTATTGAAGATGAAAGGATTATGGCTTTGGGGTCCCGCGAGCAACTAGTTATACCAGCTGGTGCGCGCCTTCATGATTTCCCAAATGAAATCCTTGCTCCCGGTTTTATTGACATTCACATCCATGGCGGCTCCGGACATGACGTGATGGAGCTCAGCGCTTCATCACTTGCTGCGATTGAAAGTGGGATTGTCAAACATGGAGTGACCAGCTACTTGCCCACTACAGTAACAGCGCCGCTACCAGACACATTGCGATCACTGGAGCACCTGGGCAAGGCAGTCGCCGCAAAAAACGGACCGGGGCGTGCGCGACCACTAGGTATTCATCTTGAAGGCCCTTTTATCAGCCACGCCAAGCGAGGAGTTCATCCCCCCGACAATCTTCTTCGACCATCATCGAAGATACTGCGCCAGTTTTACGAAGCTTCGGGTGGCACCGTACGCATGATGACAATCGCGCCTGAAATTGAGGGCGGTGTTGAAACGATTGTCGAAGCCTCCACACTCGGCATCCATATAAGCCTTGGTCATTCAAATGCAACTTTTTTTGAAGCGAATGCAGGCATTGAGGCTGGAGCACGCCATGCCACTCACACTTTTAACGCTATGCGTCCGTTGGACCATCGCGAGCCTGGCATTCTAGGCGCGGTTTTGAGCGATGATCGGGTAACTGCGGATATAATCGCCGACGGTCTGCATGTAGATCCAGCGGTAATTAAAGTTTTTCTTCGCGCAAAAGGCATTGATCGGACCATTCTGATCACTGACGCCATTAGCGCAACCGGCATGCCCGATGGCATATACAAGCTCGGCGGATTTGAAGTTAAGGTTAGAGGAAACCGTTGCGATCTGGACGGAAAACTTGCAGGCAGCGTTCTTACCCTGGATCAAGCTGTCCGAAATGTAATGAAATTTGTTCCGCTTCCATTAGAAGATGCGGTCAGGCTGGTCACGTTGAATCCTGCGCGGCTACTTGGCCTGTCTGATCCACATGGAACGCTTGCGGCAGGACAGATGGCCGATATTGTTGTACTCACGCCTTCAAGTGAAGTGGTAACTACCATGGCGGCTGGGCAGTTCGCATAATTGAGATCTTAAGCTACATCAGGAGAATCAATGCGCTGGAGATTCACAAGGGCTCTTGTCACACTTTCTTTTCTGGCCATTACTTCCCTTGGTGCTCAAAACCAGACGACTCCAACCAAAAGAGCGGGTAGAGATATATTTCGGGTAGTCGGGTATTTCAATGAAGGAAGAGCTAAGTCTGGCCAGTATCTGGTAAAAGAAATAGAAACAAGCGGCGCAGCCCGGCTTCTTACCCATATTGATTATGCTTTTGGTAAAGTCGTTGACAATCGCTGCGTGATTCCTAATCCCGCAGTAGCGTTGAACCAGATCTACGATGCAGCCAGCAGCGTGGACGGCACGGACGATCCAGCCGGCGAACAGCAACTGCGCGGCACTTTTCATCAGTTTCAGGAATTGAAAGGATTACACCCTCAACTCAAATTACTGATCTCACTCGGCGGATGGGGACAGTCTGGTGGATTCTCCAGCGCGGTTCAGCCAGAGAACCTGCATGACTTTGTGGAATCCTGCATCACCCTGTTTATTAAAGGACAATTTGCTGAAGGCATCACCGCACCGGGGATTTTTGACGGAATAGATATTGACTGGGAATATCCCGTGACCGGCGGAGTAGAAGGTGGAAAACCAGAAGACAAGACAAACTTTACGGCCATGGCCACTGAGTTTCGCAAACAACTCAATGCCGTGAAACCGGGACTTTTGCTGACCGCCGCGCTTCCCGCCGAAGATGAATACTATGCAAACTTCGAGCTGAAAAAGATCGCGCGCACTATGGATTTTCTTTCCATCATGGCATATGACCTGCACTGGAATTCAGAACCGCTCACGGCATTTCACAGTGCGCTCTTCCGTGATCCCAAAGATGTTACAGATCCCAGGCTGCGCAATCGTTATGGCGATTTTGCGGTAAAAGGATTTCTGCGTGCGCAGGTGCCAGCAGCAAAGATTGTCTTTGGTGTTCCGTTTTATGGAAAAGGATGGGCTGGCGTCGAAGATATCAATCACGGTCTTTATCAGAGTGCGCAAGCGCAGGCGGTTGTTCCTGGCGGTTATCGCGATCTCAAGCAATTGCCAGAAACCGCAGACCGTCATTATTATCCAGCCGCTGGGACCTGCACGATATGGAGTGACCAAACATTCTGGAGCTATGACTGTCCTGAATCGATGCGCGCAAAAATGAAATATATTCACCATCATCATCTTGGTGGCGTCATGTTCTGGGAACTGAGCCAGGATACATCTGACGGTGAATTGATACAGATTCTTGCTGCAAAGGGCAAAACTTACAATCACTAACACCGGCACGCGCCCAGTGAAATAGACATACGATCAACTTCCAGATTTTCGAGGGGCCGATTGGCCTTTTGAGAAGGCCGAAAAACCTTCCGCCAACAGTCTATGGTAAAGCTGCGCTTAATAAGCTGGCGGGAAGGAGCAGCGCTGTCAGCGCTGGTTCCGGGTAACTTTCGTAATTAGCGGCTGCTTTTCGTATCATGCGACGATCTCAAAGATAACTAAAGCAAGATCTCCCCCGCCGAGTGCGACTCATCGCGCTTTCAAAACCTTGATCCGGCCTCCAGGAATACAGTACACGAGAAATATCTGCGAGGTTTGAAGCTGGATTGCGGAGTGCTCCGGATTAACTATGCAGAGTTTGTCAGGGTGAGACGAGGAACATAGAGTGAATACAGCCGATTCGATTTCCGGAAAAATCGCTTGGGGACCCTGGATCATCCTCGTTTCCGGAGTCTTGCTGTTTCTTGTCGGTGCCGTACGCTTTGTCCTTAAGCATCGGTTCAGTTCTGTTGACGCCCTTTATTGTTGTATCGCAATTGTTCCCGCTGGACTTTTTCTACTCATTTTTTCTTATGTCCTTCAGCACGCGAAACTGGCGTCGGTTATTCCTCTTTTCATGTGCGGAATTCTGGTTTTCTCTTTTCCCGTGATGGATGTTGCCCTGGGATTGACGATGATGGGGGTCGTAGCAGTTCCTGCATTAACGGAATGGAAAAGCAAGAAGGATCAGCCGCAATCTACGGAAGCGCATGGTGGCCAGAATGAAGAAGGCAGGTAACGAGATGCGCATCATCGATTATTGCGAACCGTCTACGCTGGGGTGGATTCACTTTCAGTCTCTCCCAGGGGATGGATACAGCGAGTGATTGCAAGCCGGTCAATGCCGATTCAGCGCTCCTGGTTGAGAACCGCGGGGTGGATGCTCATCATGCTCCTCCTGCTGGGGCTGGCCACGTTCACTGGCCTGTTGGGAAATTATTTGTTGGCGGGAATCTTCGCCCTTTTCGGATTGTTGTCACTGACTGGGGTTGGCTCAGGCTCTTACATAACAGCCTGCCCGGCATGCAACAAACAGTTGCGCGGGTTGTTGGGACTCAAGCGCTGCCCACAATGTTTTTCTTACGGACAAGTATCGGAAGGTCAGTATTACGAGCTGACACCGGATTTTGTGGCTAAAACTCCGCTGCTCGCGCTGCCTCTGGGGGAGCAGCGGAAGATGCCGCCGCTCTGCTGTGCTTGTGGCGCACCGGCTGATCGCACGGAAAGATTACGCATCATCCGATTAGAATTTGCCTTCGACCTCGATGTCCCGCACTGCGCTTTACACACCGGCGGCGCGGACCTGGATGCCATAACTGCTGCAGGAAAGAGCAAAGCGCAAGCACCCGTACTGAAGGTGAGGTCGTATGCCTTTTATCTCGCTTGCATAAAAAAGAATTACCCATCCCTGGCCAACATGCATACCAGCGGTAACGTTTCGAATCACACGATCTTTCGTTAGTAAGACATAAATTTTAGGGAGGCTCAGCCATGCCGAGCAATGTTAACGGGTTTGGAACCAAGTACTACGGTCAGCGCGATTTCCGCCCTGACGGTTCTTATCTCACCACAAATTTCTTTTGCCTGGGATTTTTTCCTGTCGTTCCCCTTCATTCGGTTCGCGTAATCCCTGATCCGAAGAACAGCTCAATGCCGTTTTCAAAGAACTACTATTCCATTCTGGAGAAGCGCTGGCCCCACCTATTACAGGTGCTCTCCATTTATTTATGGGCTGCGGCGGCGGCTGGCATGGGGATCCTATTCCTTTGGAAAATCGAACCTCTTCTCAAAGAACGCGGTCTGTGGGTGGCGCAGGGCTGGGTGGAAGCCACTCTTTGCGGCCTTTGCATTACAGCGCCGATCCTGGTTGGAGCATTATTGCGGACTGTGCTGCTGAAGCGCGGGCAATTGAAAAGCGCGCAGTCCGTGTAGCAAGCCCTTAAACAAGATAGAGAGGCAAGGCATGCCCGATCCATCCGACAATCTGCCGGCTCAAAACGAGCTGCATACAGCAAGGTTCGACCACCGCCCTGCCCGTGTGTCTGGACTGGCGGCGCTCGCCGTAATTTTTGCCGGCGCGGGCTATTCACACGAACTTGGGTTCATGGTTTATGCCGTCCTATTCGTGATTCCGCACGCTGTCTTTGTGGGTGCCCGGAGTTCCAGAAAATGGCAGGCATGGGGATTGGCAATCGGGTGGGTAACCTCCACTGCCGTGTTGTTGCTGGCAGCATTTACGGCATTCAAAATGATGCGAAACACTCAAGGCTCCCAAATCGCGATTCTGGGTTTCCTTTTGGCGCTGTTACTCAGTCAAGTCGTGCAAATAATTTTTGTCCGGCGCGCTTTCTCGGGAAAAATCGCGTTCGGCACACCATTGTTCAGAGTTGCTCTCTATTACGGATGCGTGTTGCTGGTTGTGGCGGCCACTTTGCCAAATTGGTATGTCCCACCTGCTGTGCGCGAAAACAAATCGGTTAAAAGTCCGCACGAAGATTCCAGCACTCTCAAATTGCCTGCGGCGAGATCGACGAACCAGGATAAGACTTATCCGCCCAAGCTCTACATCTTGAGTGCAAAGGTGAACACGAACCGCCGAGAAGGCGATGATCGCAAGGAGCAAGAATGAATAACATGACGAAGAACGCCCTTCTGGCCCTGGTTCTCGGCCTCTCGACGAGAGGATACGGTCAGAGCGCCTGCGCGCAATTGGGCGTTAATTGCAGCCATCCGAACATCCAGCAGACCCAGCCTTCCTCGCGGCCTACCCCGCATTATCAGCCTCCGCCTGACAACAGTGACCATGCTTCCAGCGCCACTGATGCTGGCTATGCTGCCTATCGGCGATATTGGTCCAGCGGCTCGCAGGCGGATTTCAGTGAGGCCTATCAACAGTTCCAGAACGCTTTTGCAAACATCCCGCAGTACGGTCCCGCCGAACTTGGCTTGTGCCAACTGTACGAGCGCTCCGGTGACTATGTGAAAGCAATTGCCGCCTGTCAAATCGCTACCGAGAGCCACCGTTTCGCGCACGGCCGCGATGTAAAGAAGTGGTTATTGAAGGAGAAGATTCCGTTTCTGACGATTGACCTGCACCAGGAAATATACAAGGGGATTGTCGCCGAATACGACCGAAAGTGCGGCGGCGGTGAAACGGCCAATCAGTTCAACAGTGGCATCGTGGCAGCGGAATCAGAACAGGGCCTGACTGTCGACCTAAGAGCCAACACCTCACAAACCGTTGCCGACTGCTCTAAGGCGGCGGGAGACATCGTTCTTCGCGCCAGCACTCTAAACAATGAGATCGACGCATGGAATGCCCGGCATACGGGGGGAAAATGAAGGCACTTCTGAGAGTCGCACTGGGGCTGGTATTTGTCTTACCTGCGGCGGCACAGGATACTTTTCGTGAGATTAGCAATGAGTTCAGCAGTGTTCCTAAAAATCTGAGTTGTGTGAACCACGAGCAGACATCTGACACTGCTCAAGTGCAGTTGATCGAAGATCGGAAAAGTGCGATGTTCAACCCCGCCGACCATACCAACGGGCGAGTTGTTCAAGACGCGGAAGGCGCAGGGCCGCTCAATAATGCAAAGATCACATTCACGTCGATCTCCTGGGAAACGCCCAAATATGGCCCTGTATCTGGGCATGGGATGATGCGGGAAAAATTCTCCCTTGACCGGAGAACCGGGGTTTTGGACGTTTTGCTGTCTGATGATTCCACAGCCACGCGTCACCTTTCTTATGATTGTAGTGAGGATCAAGTTTGGTATAGCGGTAGCTGGCACTACTATTACAACAGAGACCACATCTGCTATGACGGGTTTCCCAAGGGAATCCATAGCAAAAACCCGGTCCGCGTGTTTGTGGCCGACGTGTCCCTCAATCATTGGGCCGACCATAAAGACACGATTCACCCTGAAGGGCACAACTATCATTCGGTCCCTCAGAACAAATCGGCTACCGACCTGCTTGTGTCCGCCCTAAACCGGGAAGCGCTGGAATCGCGGTCTGACACCTCCTTCGTGGCGGCTGACGATATCCAAAATGCCAGCCTGCTCGCGAATGTGACAATCAATTTCGGGATAAACGAAGGGAAAGACCACCGCGCTTACTACACTAACGTCGACATTGGTGGCATGGGACTCACCGGCCCAATGGGCTCTGGTCCGGTCCCACGCGGTCAACGCTCCCGGATCTGGGGGTTTTACATGGAAGCGCAGTATCAGAAGTACGATGTGTCTACCCCAGGCGAGGCGACGCAAATAGCTTTCCGTGAAATAGCGAAGGGCGTCATTAACGGGTGGAGCTGCAGATAACTCACAGCGACCAAAGACGCTCGGACCATGCGTGACAGCGGCGCAGCGAAACAGTGGTCTATTGCCGGACGATTGCGATTTCCCCTCGCTCCCTTTTGTGACCATGGGTTTGTTCTTCTTGACCAGCCTGTTGAAACTGCAGCCAAAAACTATTATTGAGCCAGCGGGTTTCGCTCTGGTAAATGGTCCGGCAACGTAATGAATAAGTCCTGCGGATTTCTTCCAGCCTATTTGTGTATGAGTTCAGGGCAATGGCATCACCCGCCAAAGCCGCATGAACGGCTGCCGCGGCCGTCATGCCAGTGTGCAAAGCCGACATGATGCCTTGAGAGGAAATTGGATCAAATGACATTGCAGCGTCGCCACACGCAAGCCATCCCTCGCCCGAAAAATGATTGAGATAACTGCTTGAGGCATCGATTGCGTGCAACGGAGACTTGAAAGTCACGTTGTGGAATGCAGCGCTGATGTAGCGAGTGTTTCTCATCGCCTTAGTCCATTCTTGCGGAGAAGCAGATAATTGCTTCGCATCCTGAGGAAGAAGATGAAACCCGATGATGAGCGATCCAGAAGGCAGCATGCCGCCATACCACCAACCCGCAGGCACTGCTTCCACGATGGTACGATTTAGCCGGCATTCTGGTTGGGGAAAGCCGATGCCGTAAAGGGCCGTTAACGGAGTATCGCGCAACCGCCTTGCGCCAAGCTTTCGCGCCAAAGAAGCACTTCGTCCAGTGGCATCAATCAACCAGCGTGCGGTGGTTATTTCTCCATCATCGAACTTGACCTTCCACGTTTCGCCTTCACGCTCTGTTTGCAGTACCCGTCCTTTTTTGAATGTGGCCCCGGAGCATATCGCCGATTCTCGTAAGGCGGCATCGAACTGGAGTCGATCTAACCGCCATCCTGGGCCGTCTGGATCGCGAAAAAAATCCGTCGCAATCAGCTCTTCTGAACCCCACGACGAAAGGTTCCCACCTATTTGAATGTGTGGTCCCCGGTCATCAGGAACTGGAAGATTCAGCGTGCGCAAAAGACGCAGGGCCGCACCGGGTAATGTTTCCCCCACCTTGATGGCCGGGCGAGGAACATCATCCACCAAGAGTACCTGCCGTCCTTTGCACGCCAGAATATGTGCGGCCACAGATCCTGCTGGACCTGCACCGGCGACCAATACGTCCCACATAAATAATTACCGGTGCCGTACGCGGATTGAACGAAATTCTTCCAGCTGTTCCTGGCTTTCCCATCCGGCGCGCTGTGTGCGAGTGGGAGGCGTCGGTTGTTCTGCGAGCAGCCGTGTTGCCTGCAATGCTTGTGCTTTCAAGTGGCTTCCAGCTAGAGTTTCAACATACATGACTTCAGGAAAATCAGGATCGCCTTTCACGCCGGGACGCGCCTCGACGATTCCCATAGCGCCAAAGTGCGCAACCATTTGTTTCATCACATCGGCTACGCTGCCCTTTAGTGCGCGGAGCCAATTAGGACGATTATTGAATGCGCTAATCCGCTCTTTGCGAGGCAAAGATGTGTCGATGACCTTCTCATAATCTTCACGTGTAAGCACTTGGTTCGGCACCCGCGCAGGCCAGAATGTGGGTAAGTAAGGATCATATTCAGGTTCATATCCAGAGCGGCAGAACGCGGTATCTCCCTGCCATGGCAAAGCCATCCAGCGGCTGATATCTCCTGGCCCCTGTTCGTAAACAGGCCCGCCCGGACGTAAAGCAATCTGTTGAGTAAGCTGCGCGCCGTACGTGGGCTCGGGGCCCGGCGGACGACGGCGAATACGAAAAGGCGCTTCGTACATACTCGTCTGACGCATGGGCCAGGTCATTTCACAGCCAGGGTGAAAGGCATCCGCCAGGCAGAAATGCAACGCCGCCTTGGTCAGTATTGCCGGCTGTTCTGCAAGCGGCACTTCATTAATTGTCTTCGGCAGCACAGTGTCAGGATCCCAGTCATCCACAAAATCACCCTCCACCCAGTTTCTGAGCAGAGTCTGCTGCACGAATGGCAGTGGCAGATTATTACCGGGCGAGGTATCAGAAAATGATCCGAACGCGTCCCCGTAAATCCACGGCCATGTGCGCGGCTCATTCACCGAAGTGTTTGTGGGTCGAAAACAATTGAACACAACCTGTCGCAGTTCCATGTAGGGATCTGTCTTCTCCGCAGGGTCCGGCGTTTGCGCCAGCCTGGCGATGAAAGCAGGATCTTCAAAATCCATGGGACAGCCCTTGCCATACATTGTGGCAAAGCCTTTATTTACCCACTGAAGATTGGAGAGACGGCGGAGCACGGGCAAAATGTCATTAGAGAATGAAACCTTCTCTGGCATTTTCATCCAACCACATTGCACATAGACATCAACCAGCAGTTCATACATTGTGCGCCACCCAACAATATTCGGCGCATAATTTGGTGGAGCAACTACGACCCATGCCGATTCCACCGGGACCGAGCGGCCATTGATGGAAACGTTCGCCGTTATTGGGCCATCAGAGATATCGTCATACCAGTCATCGGCATTGTTGAAGCTGTTGGGATCAGCGGGAATATAGATCGGTGCGTCAGAAGGCGATGCAGATTTGCCCGTTCCGCCAAGTACCAGCAACCGGCCAGCGTCGTCTGTCCTAATCTCGCCCAACGGTACCGGTATTCCTTTAAACTTTCCAGTATCGAAGCGATGCTCAGGGCCGCCGGAAATTGACTTGCCCGTAATGTTGCGCTCCCCCGGATCAATGGCCAGACTGGTACGCATGTCACTTGGAACCTTGGCGTTGCGCAGAGGCACGGACATGGTCGCAGCGTCAGGGATATCCAGGGCCGCCTGGAACTGATACCACTGGGCTTTTCTGTTTGCGAGATGCGCCGTCCATTTGATATCAGCATTTTCTGCGGTGAGTTCACGTACTACCTGCCCAGCGGCGTTGTAACCGTAAATTCGAAAACAGGCTGCTTCACGCTTCAAAGCTCCCGCGGAATCGCGATAGTAGTCCGGAGGTTGTGGCGTCGGATCCACTACCTCCGGGCCAACATAATATTCAGTCGCACTGTCACCAATGCGCGCAATGCCAATCCCAGGAGAGATAGCAGCACGAATAATTACCTGATCCACACAGGGCGCAGTTTCCAGAGCCGGCTTGGGCTCCACTGGCTCTCCTGTTGTGACACCATTTACGTTTCTTCTAAGATCAGCGGACGCAGCGTAAACCACGCGGCGCGCATCAGCGATGGAGCCTTGTGGCCGGTGGTCTTCCGTCACGCGCCAGATGTTCCAGGAAAGGTTCTCGCCATAAGAAGCCTGACCACGCAAGGTAATATCCTGCTTCGGCAGAATCAGGTCAGCAATGTGGACTGGCTGGCTGGCTTTTTCACTCCAGCGCACTGTGGCTTCATCGAGCGGCATTGTCTTGGGGTCAGTGCGGAACTGGACCGTAAACCGGAAGCGCACTTCTCCCTCTTTAAGCTCCTTCTCCAAATTGGCTGCAAGGTAGGTAGGATTGGCCGGTGCTTCGGGGAGCGGTGGTGCAGGGGTTTCTGGCTCCAGCTTATATTTGACATATCGATCAGTTCCAAAAGCAAAAGGAACACAACTCCAGTAATCAATTCCCAAAACGCTGGAGACAGGCTTTGCCATTTCGTCCAGCAATTTTGCGGTTTTCGGATGGGCCTTCAGATAAGTATCATAATCGCCATTGACGACACCTGCCTGCGTGAATTCGCACATGTCCTTCGCTGTGTTGACGAAGAATACATCGAAGTTTTGCAGAATAAAATCAAACGTCGTCTCATCGGGCAGACCGAAAACCTTCGGCGTTGGCGTATTGAACAGTTTAATGCCAATACCAACGGTAGTCTTGTAATCAGAAACTGTTGGCAAGGTATCTGAGGAGAAGCGTACCCATGCCGGATATTCAGTCCCGGCAAAAAGGCCTACCTTAAGATTGGCAGGTAAGTTAGGCAGTATGCGAAAGGTCCCATGCACTACTCCATGCGGCTTAAGAAATACAGGGCGCATCGCCGGACATTGCCCTTTGGCGATGCGTCCGGCCTGCACCATGCCTACAAACATTTCCGTTAACGATGCGATTGGGTCAGCGTTGCAATCAATTTTTTGTTTTTGTTCAGGCGAGGGTGTATTTGGAGCGGAGAGATGCTTCATGATGGCTTTCCTATTGCAGATATGAATTGTTTGAATGGACGACCGACACTATTGAAACAGATAACTAACGACACCAAGGCTGGGAAAACTCCGATATCAATTTCAAATACTCATGCGTAACAGAAAAGAATATGCCCATCGTTTTATCTATTGCAAGGATATGATCAAGAAAATTTGGAAACACTGTTCCTTAATAGATTTAGAATTCTCTTAAAAGCGTGGGAATAATTTCTTCACAAAACATTACAGAACAAAACCTGAAATTATTTTCCAGAGATATCCCAGGCTGAAGACTGCCACTCCGTCTCAGCGTATAGCTAATCTTCTCTCTGAATCCAACTGCCATGCCGCCAACTCACGGTGAAGAGGTCTGGCAGTTTAACCGCTCGTGCCTTTAACAGACCCTCTGCGATTTTCACTCCGAACGCAAGGCTTCTGCGGGATGAACTCTGGCAGCGCGGGCTGCAGGAAGAGCTGACGCGACCACTGCAGCAGCGAAAATGACAGCCGCGGATGCAAGTAACGTGAGGGCTCCCGGTAATCTCAGCTCTGCGAAGTGCCCGCCGAGGGTACGCTCGAGAGCAAAGCCAACCACAAAGCCCGTGGCTACACCTATGGCCGCAATCATTGCGCCTTCAGATAAAACCTTGGTCAGGATGCTGTGGGGCTGCGCGCCCAAGGCCTGGCGGATTCCGAATTCTCGGGTGCGTCCGCTCACTGAGAAGGCAAGTACCCCTGCCACTCCCACCACGGAAATCAAGAGTGCCAGCGTGGCGAAGCCGCCAAACACAACTGCGTTGAGACGATCAGGCGTTAAAACTTCTGCGCGGACATCTTCCAGTGTGCTGGCCCGTTCCACGGGCTGGTCTGCCGCCATATCATGGATCGTTCTTGTAATGGCAGGAACCAGTACATACGGATCATTTTTTGCGCGCACGAAGAGACGTCCATTCCAGCCTTCCTGGGTTGACGGTTGATACACCGTCATCGCGGGCGAGGGAATAATATTTTCATCGTCCATGTCTGGCACCACGCCGATAATCCGCCGCGGTTCAGTGCTGATGCCGATAAATTTCATCACGCCATCAGTCCATTGCAGGTGACGATCCACGGCCTCGCGTCCAGGAAATAACCGCTCCGCGACGCTCTTGCTGATGATGACTACGCGCTCCGCACCGTCACGGTCCGTGTCCCGGAAGTCGCGCCCTTCGAGAATCGGCACTCCCAGGGTTTCAAAAAATCCAGACGACACCGAACGAAAGCGTGCGCGTGAATCATCCTGGCCGTTTTCGCGATGCGCTCCCTCCACGGCAAAAGTGAAGCTAATGCTCAGTGCCCGGCTATCGCGCCAAGGAACGCCAAAACCGGAAGACACATGCTCAACTCCCGGCAGCGTGCTGATGCGTTGCTGCACATCGCGGTAAAAATCGCGTACTTGCTCGGGTGTTCGTCCATCTGACATTACCGGCAAGTTCACGGCAAGAACGTGCGCTGTTTGAAATGGCGGCTGCGTTTTTTCCAGTTCCAGCAGAGTTTTTACCAGCGCACCTGCGCCGGCCAGCAACAAGAACGATGCAGTGATTTGTGTAACAGCAAAAATTCCAAGCCGGCGGCTGCTTCCTCCACTCACGCGCGCTCCACTGCCGGATAGCGCAAACTTCGCGGAAGTATCCGGAGCGGGCAGGCGTGGAACAAACGCAAGAAAAACGGCAGCGACTAATGCGAGCGCAGCTCCGATCCATACGAGGCTGGGATCGAGCGTGAGATCCAGCGCCCGCACGGAGAAACGTGAAGCATAGCGTGCCAGCACCGTTACCATTGGCGCAGCAATAGCAACCCCTGCCAACGCTCCGCTGCCGCATAGCACAATACCCTCTGCAAGAAGTGAACGCCGAAAGTCTGCTGTTGTTGCTCCCAATGCTGCGCGGACAGCCATTTCAGGTTCGCGACGCACCGCACGCGCCAGAATGAGATTGGCAACGTTGGAACAGGCAATTACAAAAAGCAGTCCGGACGCAGCAAACAGCACCCACAAAATCGTCTGGGCACGCGAGTTGATCTGATCATGCATTCGCGTTATCTCAATCTTGTAATGGTCCGCGGCCTTGTAAACCTCTGGGTGCGCGGACACCATGGCCGTATACACGGTATGCAACTCGGCCCGGGCAGAATCAAGGTTTGCGCCGGGAGCCAGACGCGCAAAAACCTCTGTCATGCGATGTTCACGGCCAGTTACCATGGTTGCCGAAAGATGATGCGGGCTGGTAACGATGTTCGCAATCAGCTCGGTTTCTACCGGATAAGGAACCGATGGTTCCAAAACTCCAACGATGGTGGCGGAACGTGCGCCTTCAAAACTTCCTAGCCGGAGCACTTTGCCGATCACGCCCTTATCAGAATGCAACGAATTAACCCAAAACCGATAGGTCAATACCACGGCGCCAGGTGCATTCGGGCCGTCATCTTTTGCGTTGAGCAGGCGTCCTAATACTGGGCGCAGCCCCATTACCTCAAAGTAGTCGCCATCCACAACACCAGCGCGGATCTCTCGCGGCTCGCCCAGCCCTACCATGGTGAAATCAACCGCGGAAAAAGTGCCGAACTCTTTGATGCTCTTCAATCCGGAATCCATGTCCTTGATTTCCGGGACGGAGAACGTTGCATTGTCGACGCCGATTCCAGGCGCACTCTGGCGCACATAAAGCAGGCGATCTTCATCGCGATTGGCGAGCGGACGCAGCAGCACGCCCCGCACAACACTAAAGATGGCAGCATTAGCGCCGATGCCAAGAGCAAGGGTGACTGCAACAGTGATCCACAAAGCGCGAGCATGCGCCAGCGAGCGTATGGCAATCTTCAAATCGTGAAAAAATGACATTTCATCCTCGATTCCTTGGTCACTCAGAGCCGTAGCTCATCGTTTG
>DASXLK010000137.1:0-6909 GCA_036496365.1 Candidatus Angelobacter sp.
GCCATGGCGGTGCAGGCGGGCCAGCTTGAATTAAACGTGATGATGCCCACCATGTCCCACAATGTGCTGCAGTCCATCACCATCCTCACTAACATGCTCCGCGTCTTCACGGAAAAGTGCATTAACGGCCTAACCGCCAACGAAAAACGCAACGCCTTTTACGCGCAAAGCACGGTTTCACTGGCCACAGCGCTCAATCCCTATATCGGCTATGCCAAGGCCGCGGACATCGTGAAGGAATCTATCGCCACCGGCCGCTCCATTATCGATATTGCCCGCGACCGCAAGCTGCTGAGCGAAAAAGAAATTGCGGAAATTCTAGACCCGGTCAGCATGACCGAGCCACAGTATCCCAAGGAGTCGGCGAAGCACAGAGAAGACATTACAGGGAAGAAGTAATTAAGTAAGCCGCGAATCAACGCGAAAAACGCGAATCTGAATTTTGATTCGTGTTTATTCGCGAAATTCGCGGCTAATTTTTTGATCAGCGTTTATCTGCGCAGATCTGCGGCGAAACCTAACATGCCCACCTCAGTAACGTTGCTCCCACCGTAAATCCTGCACCAACAGAAGCAATCAACACCAGGTCGCCTTTTTTCAGCCGACCTTGCTGGCGCGCGCTTTCCATGGCCAGAGGAATAGTTCCGGCCGTCGTGTTGCCAAATTCGTCGATATTGATAATGATGCGATCTTCCTTCAAGCCCAGACGCTCTGCCGCGGACATAATGATCCTTCGATTCGCCTGATGTGGCACAAACAGCGCCACATCTTTCCCGCTAAATCCATTGCGCGTGAGAATGGTTTCAGAAGCCTCCGCCATCTTGCGCACGGCATATTTAAAAACCGCGCCGCCGTCCTGATGGACATAGTGCATTTTCTTGTCTACCGTTTCGTGCGTGGTGGGATTGCGGCTGCCGCCGCCGGGCATAAAGAGCGAGCATGCGCCTGATCCATCCACTTCATGCGTAAAGTCGATCAGGTAATTGTCGTCCGTTGCCGGCTCAACAAGCACTGCACCCGCGCCGTCGCCAAAAATCACACAGGTCGCGCGGTCTTCATAATTAATGATGGAAGTCATCACGTCCGCGCCAATGGCCAGCACGCGCTTGTGCGCGCCGGATTCCACAAACTTCACCGCTGTCTGCAACGCATAGACAAATCCCGAGCAGGCCGCAGAAATGTCATAACCCCATGCGCCTTTGGCGCCAATCTTGTCTTGCACAATGCACGCCGTGGCGGGAAAAAGCATGTCAGGCGTGACCGTACCCACAAAAATCGCTTCAATTTCGTTGGCCGGAATGCCGCGTTCCTTTAGCGCATTGTTCGCCGCTTTAATCGCAAGGTCAGACGTAGCCACGCCTTTATCAACAATATGGCGCTGCCGAATGCCGGTACGCTCAATGATCCAGTCATTGGATGTTTCAACCATCTTTTCCAGGTCGGCATTGGTCAATAGACGCGGGGGGACATAGGTTCCAAGGGCTGAGATTTTCGCCCGTACAAGGTTCGCCAAAAAGGTTTCTCCAAGTCGATAAGCGGTAAACCTTGTATTGTAAGCAATTTTGCCGGGAACTGGAATGCTTTGCAGAGGATTGCAGTCTCAGCAAGTTCTAAAATGGGCGAGGGCCCCGTGCAAGCCCGAACGGATCGACGCAGAAGCACGACGACTGGAATAAGAAATGAGTTTCAAAGCGGTTTTGCCGCCGCAGGCGACCATAGAAAACGAAATAACCGGGCACCCCGCTGCACACGCACTAGCCCGTTACCGTTGCTTCCTTCCGGACCTGGCGGGATTGGCGGGATTGCGTCGCGCGGGACCCGGCAGAAATAATTCTAACACTATTCTCAGCCACAGCCGGTCGAAGGTTACGTTCGGTCATCGCCGCAAGGATTGCGCTTTGATCCCAGCCTGAATTCGAGGACAATAATGTGATGTCCACGGGCAGTTTGAATCTTGCGGCGGCCAAGGCCGCTCCCGGCACTGGTAGCGCAGAGCGTTTCTTTCAGTGGTCGCTCTATGTCCTGCTCCTGGTGGGATTCACGGCGCTCATGGGCACCAACAAGCTGGACTTTCCTGCTCTTGCTCTGGTGATCCCGGCGCTGCTTTTGCGCGGCTATCTTTTGCTGATGCGGAAGACCATCGCCATTTCTGAGCGCTGGACTACCATGCTGACCGTGATGTATTTTGCGTTTTACGCGGCGGATTATTTTTATTTTTCCCAAAGCTTCATCAGCGCCACCGTACACATGGTGCTGTTCAGCATGGTCATCAAGATTTTTTCCGTGCGTCGTGACCGCGACCTGATGTACCTGGCCATCCTTTCATTTCTAATGCTGCTGGCTGCCGCCGTGCTGACCGTGGACACGCTGTTTCTGGTCATTTTCGCGCTCTTTATTGTGGTGGCCATAGCCACATTCATCAGCATGGAAATGCGGCGCTCTGAGCAGGAGACTCTTGCCGCCGGCGTTTCCGCAAGAGAAGACGTCCGGTTTCATAGCTCTTTGGCAGGAATCTCCGCTCTTCTGGGTTTGCTCACGCTTGCCGGCGCAGCGCTGATTTTCTTCATCCTGCCCCGTATCAATTCCAGCGGATACCTGCGCAATCTGGGCGTACAAAGCTCCCTGGTAACCGGATTCAGTTCAGAAGTAAGCCTGGGCGGCATTGGAGAGATCCAGCAATCCAGCAACGTGGTGATGCACATCCAGGTGCAGTACGGGAAATTGCCCAGGGACCCAAAGTGGCGTGGTATCACGCTTGCCAATTTTGATGGACGCCATTGGTGGAACAATCCTGAGCCGCCTACTCTGCACAGCCTCAACAACGTGCCTTTGGACCTCACGCGCATCAGTAATTTTTCTTTTTATTCTGACGCGCGGCCGGCGCCAAAGCTCCCATCACTCTCCTATCGTGTGGTCATGGAGCCCATGGGATTGAATCTGTTTTTTGTGGCTCCAGTGCCGCTCACCATCAATGGCGACTATCCGATACTGGAAACCAAGTCTGACGGTTCTATTTTTAATGCCCGGCCAGGCGTGAGTGAAAGCGAAGGCTCACAGGCGGTTGGCGTTTACTCCGCTGAAGCGGATACGCGCAACCCTGAGCCCTATGTGCTCAATTCCAATTCCACTGACTATCCTGCGCACATTGCCAATCTGTATTTGCAGCTGCCCAGAGTTGATCCGCGGGTTGCGCAGCTGGCCCAACAGGTGACCGTCTCTGCAACCTCCAATTACCAGCGCGCCAAGGCAGTTGAGACTTATCTGCAAAATAATTTTGGATACACACTGGAACTACCTGGCCTACGTGAGCCGGACCCGCTGGCCCACTTCCTCTTTGAAAGAAAGAAGGGCCATTGCGAATATTTTGCTTCATCCATGGCCATCATGCTGCGGACGCTGGGCATACCCACGCGCGTGGTCAATGGATTTCGTGGCGGCGAATACAATGACCTTACCGGCAGTTACATTGTCCGCGAAAAAGACGCCCATTCCTGGGTGGAAGTTTATTTTCCGGAGTATGGCTGGGTCACGTTTGATCCCACGCCTTCAGGAGGCGCGGATGGGCCGACCACCGGCTGGTCACGTGTCTCTTTATATATGGACGCGGCAAGCCAGATGTGGCGCGAATGGATCGTCAATTATGACTTTACCCACCAGCTGAAGCTGCGCACGGAATTGAGCACCAAGACCGGAGACGTTCAATCCAGTTTTCGGTCATGGCTCTGGCATCGCTATCTGGGCATTGTCAGGCTCATGGGCCACTGGCAGCGGCGGCTGGAAGCTCTTTCACCCACACAAATGACCATCAGCTGTGTGCTTCTGGGTCTTCTTTTGGCACTGCCCTTTGCGCCCATGACATGGCGCAAATTCCAGCGGACGCGTACTCTCAGAAATCCGCAGCGCGCGCCGCGCACCTCCGCCAGCTTCTGGTACATACGTATGCTGAAGATGATGGCACGCCGTGGCGTTGATAAAGCGCCATCGCAAACGCCCGAAGAATTTGCCTCTTCCATCCCCGATCCCAAAACCCGCCATGATGTTGAGCTTTTCACGGAACATTATGAACGTGCCCGCTTTGATGAGTCCGTGGAAGACGCGCAGCGGCTCCCAGAACTCTACGAAGAAATTGCCGGACGTAAGTAAGTAGACCTTTCCCTACACGCAGAAGACGTATAGCCTCCTGCTTTTCATCCGCCCATGTCTCAGCATCCTAAAAGTTATAATTTTCGCCGGTAGGAGTATGCTGCAACGCACACAAAAGATCGCAGAATGGCTGCTGGGCCCTGAGGCTGCCGCTGAAGGCTCACGTACACACCTGCTGCCCCGCTGGATCTTTCTGCGTGCGTTGGGTCTGATCTACTTTTCTGCTTTTTACTCGCTCATCTTCCAGATCAAGGGATTAATCGGCCCAAACGGCATTCTTCCCGCAGGGGAATACCTGGCTGACGTAGCCAAATATTATCCGGGCCTGCAGCGTTTCTGGGTTGCGCCTACTTTGTTTTGGTTGGGATCAGGCAATCATGCGCTGATGCTTATTTGCTGGCTCGGCCTGTTCGCGTCCATTGCTGTGATCCTTAATCTGTGGCCGCGCGGCGCGCTCATCGTCTGTTTTGTGTGCTTTCTTTCATTCGTTGCGGCAGCGCAGGATTTTTCCGGCTATCAGTCTGACGGCATGCTGCTGGAAGCCGGCTTCATCTCGCTATTCTTCGCACCGGCTGGCTTGCGCCCCGGATTGGGAGCAGCGCATGCGCCTTCCCGGTTCAGCCTGTTTCTGCTTCGTTGGGAATGGTTCCGTATTTATTTTGAATCCGGTGTGGTCAAGCTCACCAGCGGCGACTACTCCTGGCGCCACCTCACCGCCATGGACGACTATTACCAAAACGGCCCGCTGCCCACATGGATCGGCTGGTACGTGCAGCAGCTGCCGCATTGGTTCCACGCCTCCACGGCGTTCATGACTCTGGCCGCCGAACTCGGCCTGGTCTGGATGCTCTTTCTTCCTCGCCGCTTCAGGATCATCTGCTTCTGCATTGTCACGCCGTTTCAAGCTGGGATCATTCTCACCGCAAATTACACCTTCTTGAATTATCTGGTGCTCTCCCTGGGCTTTCTTCTGCTGGATGACTTTGTCCGCTTTATCTTGCCGCAACGCTGGAAAAAGCCAAGACTAGCCACTACTCTGATTGAGACTACAGTGCCAACCGCTGCTTCCGCCGCAGCAGTTTCGTGGTTAAGGCCCGTCTGGCGGAGCGTTGCCGCCATTTACCTAAGCTGGGTCTTCTATGCCACCACCGCGTTGCTCTTTTCGCTGTTGCCACATATGCCGTCTCTCCCGTTGGGCCCTGCCCGCGCGCTGGAGCCATTCCGGATTGCCAATCAATACGGCCTGTTCGCGGTGATGACCCACGAACGCTATGAAATTGAGTACCAGGGCTCAACAGACGGGCAGAACTGGATTGCCTATCACTTCCGCTATAAACCACAAGACATACGGCAGGCTCCGGGGATTTACGCTCCATATCAGCCGCGCTTTGATTGGGACCTCTGGTTTGCTTCGCTCAGCAACTGGCGTAATTATCCGTTTGTGGTGCAGACAGAAGAGCGCTTGCTGCACAATGATCCTGACGTGCTTGCGCTCTTTGCCCGCAATCCCTTTGCCAGTGCAGCGCCTAAGCAGGTGCGTGCCGTGGTCTGGCAATACTGGTTTACAGACCGCGCCACCAAACGCGCGGAAGGCGTATGGTGGCGACGAAAATTGCTGGGAATGTACGCACCGCAGTTGGAGCGCACAGACGATCGCAGAATTTTAATGAGCCAGTAATTCTTCCTGCCTAATCCGGCAGTGGATCGCTGGCATTGGCCGGGCGGCTCTCCGTTGTAGCGTGGATCTGCGCTGTTTCGTCAGTAAAAAAGCTCTTTACTCCATCGCCGGGCTGGATTGGCGTAGCTGTGATCTGGTAATGCGCATCATCCAATCGCGTATAGCGAAATTCATATCCAAACTTGACGACCGGCTCCTTCAAATAAGAAGGATCCAGTAATTTGGCGTGATCCAGCGAAACTGGATCGGTTTCCTGACCTGACAGAGCTTGCAGGCTCATAGGAAAGCCCTGCGAGGGATATGTATTCTGATAAGTAACAATCCAGGTATTAAATGTGCGCAGTAGGGCATCAGCCGATTGTTCAGGATCAGTTGGCGTTTCACGCCGTTGCGTGCGCAAAATCTCTTCTGCCAGATCGGTTTTTTGCCACTGTCCAACCTGCTGAATACGCCATTCATCTGCTTCCAGACGCATTCCTATCAATATGGTTTGGGAATGGTTTTTACCTGTAATTTCCAGTTCAACTAATGCTGTGTCGCCTGCGGTGTAGGTGTTTTTGAAAGTGAATATCTCTTTATCGCCGCCGGTTTTTTTCACCATCTCCCAGGAGCTGCCACTGCGGGACAAAGTTCCGCCGTCCCGGGCAAGATTTTTGGTAAACATTACTTTGTCCGCGAACGCATCCCTCTCCGGCTTGGGGAGCTTGGCCAAGTGCTGTTCCACAGACAGAGGCAGGTGCTTCACAAAATCTTCAAACTTTTCCGCCGTGGCAAGTTCTTCCAGAGCTTCCTGCGGAGAACCTTGCAGTGCTTTGGCGGAGAGAAAAGAGATCAACAAGAACACAACTATTAGGCAGTAACGAATTTGAACTTTCATCATTCGCACCTACGTTAATCAAAGCTACGGGTCTTCTAGACAGACGCATGGGAGCCCTGGTTTGTTCCCAGAACTTTTGCCTGATTGTACCTGTTTCAATGCCGCCAGCCCAGGCAAAAGCCGCAAAAACACTGCTCATTTCGATGCTACAATAGAGAGACAGCATGCCAGTAGAAAACCCCACAGTAGCGCCAGAGCAGCAAAAATCTGC
>DASXLK010000138.1:0-28736 GCA_036496365.1 Candidatus Angelobacter sp.
CGGCACGCAGGAGACGCCCGTGGATGTGCGCGTGATTGCCGCCACTAATCGTGACTTGCAGGAGATGGTGGCCAACAACACATTTCGTGAAGACCTTTATTACCGCGTAAGCGTTATACCGATTCATGTGCCTTCGCTGCGGGAACGCCGCGAAGACATAGCATTGCTGGCCAGCCATTTCTTGAAAAAGTACGCCGTCGCTGCGCAGAAAAGTATCCTGCGAGTGAGCAAAGAATCGTTGGAAGCGCTCACGAATCTTGATTGGCCCGGCAACGTGCGCCAATTAGAGAACACCATTGAACGCGCCGTGGCCATGGAAACCACGGACGAGCTCAAGGTTGATTTTGAATCAGACCGTCCACGCTCCCGCGCTGCTGCGGCTTCAGCCAACGGCTCCAGCCCCAACGTCTCCGCGGATGGCGTTGATTTTGAAAAGTACGTAGCCAGCGTTGAACGGTCGCTCATCGAATCGGCGTTAGAACAATCCGGCGGCGTGCAGATCCGTGCCGCCGAGCTTTTGAAAGTTTCTTATCGCTCGTTTCGGCATTTGCTGAAGAAGTACGATATTTGATTTTGGGGGATCTCTTTCAAGCGAATGTTTTTCTGAAATCTCGAGCGGAGCGAGAGATCCCTATCGCCACAGACCGCGATTCCTTTGCAAACTTAAATTCGATTCGTGTTCATTCGCGTGATTCGCGGCAAAAAAAATCTACTAATTGCTGATCGTTGCCTGCTTCCTTACTCTTCCCAACAATTCTTAGCACTTCTCTCTCTGTGCGCACCCCGCGCAAACCGCAACTTTTTCTCAGGTATCCACTCTAATTAACTAAGGAGTCAATTCAAATGAAACTGTCGAGGATAACTGCAATTGCTGGTTCGTTAATTGCTGGCCCGTTCCTGGCAGTGATACTGTCTGCGCCCGCCTTTGCCACTCCGGACGCACACTCTGCGCTGCCTGGAACTCTGAATTACGTTGAAGGCCAGGCCTATATCGGCCAGGACTCACTGAGTGCCAACTCGATTGGCAATGAGACCTTGCGTCCCGGAGACACGCTTTCCACGAACAATGGCAAGGCGGAAATTCTGCTTACGCCCGGAGTGTTTCTGCGCGTGGATAGCAACAGCGCGGTAAAAATGCTTTCGCCCAGCATCACCGATACTGAGGTCCAATTGACCCAGGGACGCGCTCTGGTGGAAGTGGCGGAAATTCACGACCAGAATAACCTTCGCATCAGTGAAGGCGGCATTGAAACCCGGCTGGTGAAGAAGGGCGTCTATGAGTTTGATGCTGACCGCCAGGAAATCCTGGTGTTTGACGGCAAAGCTGACGTGCAGGATGGCGACCGCACCATCTCCGTGGGCGGAGGAAAGCGGCTTGACCTGAACAGCGGCGGCGAACTCAAAACGCATGGTTTTGATAAAGACAATTACAAGCAGAGCGACATTTATCAGTGGAGCAGCCTGCGCTCTTCTTATCTGGCTGAAGCAAATGTGGACGCGGCTCGTGTCTATGTATCCAATGGTTATTATGGCCCGGGCTGGGTTGGCGCCGGTTGGTATTGGGACCCATGGCTCGCCGGTTATACGTTTATCCCCGGCGACGGCATTCTCTATAGCCCATTCGGATTTGGATTCTATTCACCACTGGTAGTTTTCCGCTCACCGTTGTTTTTCAGGGGCGGATTCAGGCCAGGATTTGCTGGCGGATTTCGTGGCCGTCCGGCTGTGATTTCACGTGGCGCGGTCGTTCGGCGCGCACCGGCATTCCACGGCGGATTTGCCGGACACAGCGGCCATGCCTCATTCAGCCATCGTTAAGTTAAACCGTTAGCTCCTCATTCAGCGGGACGCACACTGCGTCCCGCTTTTTTACGGATTTTTCGGTTTCGGTCTTGCGTAGTTTTCCATCTCGGCCGTCCAACTCAGAAAATGCCGTAGCTGTTTTCTCTCGCGGATCATGAATCCCCAAAATTCAATGAAACCAATCTTGTCCATTTTCAAGCCGGAGTAAGTTTCCATGCGCCAGCGCAGATAGGGGCTGCGCCAGGGGGCAAAGCGATGTCCGCGCGTTGAGTTCCAGAAAAAGCGCAGTAGCTGACGCATTACTGGCTTCCTGCGGTAGAGGCGACTGCAACGCTGATTGAGACTTCGCTGCCTTTGTCTGCGCCGGCCATGCGTGAGGCCGCGCCTTTGTTGGTGGAAATTTCCAGAAATCCTGTGCTGCCAAGGATTGCAAAAATCTCTCCTGCTGCGCCTTCAGAATAATTGGTGTGGAGTTTTGTGATCTCCGCTTTGCCCACTGTGAGCTTGAACGCATTGGCGGAGCCATCAAAAATCTGAGGAATATCTTTGGGCGTAATGTTTGTGATCAGGTTGCCGAATTTGTCTGTCTTCAGCACCAGACCTTTCCACGCATTGGCCTCAGTTGCTTTCGGCCTGGGTGCGGCGAAACGTATATAGTCAGTAATCTCTTCACCGAACTTGCTGGAGTCCACGCCTTTGCTCAGATAGGCGGCCACAGGAGCAAAAATATCGCGGCCATGGAACGTGTTGCTGATCGGCTGATGGAAATAATATTCAGAGGTTACGTGACGCACCGTAATGCGTTCTTCGCGTTCAAAGACCAGAGAAAGCACGCCGTTGTCTGGAGCAACAAATGAATACTGCCCAATGTTGGCAATTATCGGACGTCGTGGTCCTCCCACGCCAGGATCAACCACCACCAAATGCACCGTGTCTTTGGGAAAATAGTTATAGGCCTGGGAAATGGCTAGTGCTCCATCCAGAACGTCAAATGACTGTACGGAGTTAGTGATTTCCACGATCTGGGCTTTCGGGTTGATGCTGTAGATAACTCCTTTCATTGCACCAACATAAGGCTCAGTTATGCCGAAGTCGGTAGTGATGGTAACCATTCTCTGATAAGGCACGTTTTCTCCAGGAGTACCTGCTGCGTCTTAGGGCGAAGGTATCGTGAGGTTCCTGCTCAAGTCAAGCGAGCGTAGTTCTTCAGTAACAGCCAAGAGTGCTCTATTGGACGATGGCCATTGGTTTTGCGCGTCTCTGCGTGTTCGGAAATTGGAAATTTTTAAGTAAGAGAGTAAAAAAGTCTTTCTTGTCGTTTAACTTTCGAAGTGCAGTTAACTTTCTTAAGCGAACACCGTTAGCGGCGGGATCGCTAAGTTTTTTCTTAAAGACGATTTAAAGACGATATCGATTTTAAGCGGGTCTGAGAGTGGCTGCTCAGGCCAAGGGTTTTCGCCGCGATGACGGCTGTTCTAACCGTCAGTTTTGAAGTTTGTAAGAGCGTGGGGCGTCCACCGTCGCAGAAAGGGAATCTATGTCGTCGATCGCATTGCGGGCAATTTCGCAGGAAGAAGCTTCTCGAGCTGAATCATTATTTCTGCTAATCGTGGATGGAGAGCGTTGGGTCAGGGATTTGTGTAAGGACATTGCTGGCAGTATGGGGTTCAAAGTCTACACCGCGGAAAACCCTCGTGCCGCGCTCCGCCAGATGGAGATTCAACCGGTAGACGTGGTTTTGCTTGACGTCCGCCAATCAACCCAGGAAGGCCTGGATCTGCTGGCAAAATTCAAGGAAATGCATCCGCAGACGGAAGTCATCATGGTCAGTGGTCAGGCCACCATTGATTCTGTGGTAACTGCCATGAAAAGCGGCGCATGTGACTTCATCCGCAAGCCGTTTAAAGGTGAAGAATTAAGAGTGCTCCTGACCCGGGCCGCCGGGCGTCTGCGGAATTCACTGGAAGACCGTATTTCGCGCGAGCATCTGCAAACCAATCCGGAACATAAAGGCATACTTGCTCTCTCTCCGGAAATGCAAAAGCTCTACCGCATTATCGCCAAGGTGGCTACCAGCAAGCATCCGGTGCTGGTGCAGGGTGAGAGCGGAACAGGGAAAGAAACCGTGGCGCACGCCATCCATTCAGATGGTCCTCTGAGCGACCGGCCTTTCCTGCTGATAGATTGCGCTTCGCCGGCCCCGGGTGCATTGGAGAATGAGCTCTTTGGCCCAATGAAAGCGACTATCGGTATATCAAAGACCAAGGACGGAATGTTCGCCCTGGCCAGCGGCAGCACCGTCTTCTTTGATGAAATTGGAGAGATGCCGCTTGATATTCAAGGCCGGCTGATTCGTGCATTGCAGGATAGAGAATTTCATCCACAGGGAAGCGCCAAATCAATTCCGGTGGAAGTACGCATTATTGCTTCGACGAGCCGTGATCTGGAAGCGGCTGTCCAGCAGGGAACATTTCGCCGCGACCTGTTTTTCCGCCTGAACGTTGTGAGCCTTCGCCTGCCGCCCTTGCGGGAGCGCAAAGAAGATATTCGCCCGCTGGCGGAGCACTTCCTGGAGCGTATTGGTCAAACCAAGCAAATGCAATACACCATCAGCGCTGAAGCCATGAAGTTGCTCCAGCTTTATGATTGGCCTGGCAACGTGCGTGAACTGGAAAACTGCCTGGAGCGCGCCGTAGCCATGAGTCCTGGTCCTGGATTGCAGGCCGTAGACTTCCCGCCGCATATTCGAACTATTGCTCTGCGGACTGTCTCGCCGAGCAAGCAAGCCCGGATTCTGCCTCTGGCTGAATTGGAAAAGCAGGCCATTCTGGACGCCTTGCAACAACTCAACGGAGATAAGCTGATGACCGCGCGGGCGCTCGGCATCGGCAAGACAACTCTATATCGAAAGCTGAAAGAGTACGGAATCAACCACTGGGTTGCATCTTCTGCAGCACCCATGGCGGTCCCCACCGTGGTCAAGTAATTATTGGGATTTGTGCCGGTTGTTTCTTGCAGCCGGCACAATTTCTTTTCCTCACGGGAATTCACCATCGAAAACTAAACCGACCGCGATTTCCGGATCGCTTCTTTACTCCTCGCCAAAATCCTTGATTCAGGGACAACTCCGCTCTGAAAAGCCGCCTCTCACATTGTGTGGGCAGACAATAAGAGTCTTTTTGATTTTCAAGGGGTTTTCAATGCTTTGGACGATTTTTGCAATCCTCATCATCCTCTGGCTTCTGGGCTGGGGTTTCCACGTGGCCGGTGGACTGATTCACCTTTTACTGGTGATCGCTTTGGTAGTGGCGGTTATTAACCTTGTTACCGGACGGCGAACGGTTTAGCTGTTGCCATGTCGCGTTGCGGTTTGACAGTGCAAGACCACGCAACACAAGTTTCGAGATAGCGGGAGGAGCTATCGGGATACCATAGCTCCACTCCCTGATTTTTCTCGATTACTCTGGGCGGAACTGCTCTTAGCTGCCCTGTTTTTTCCCAAGTGTTTACATGTGAAGGGACATCCTAAGTTCCTGATGCCGATTCTAATCCCATTTAAGTAAGCATTTAGTTCATTGGAGATCGGTAGTACACAGATGGCCACAACCAGCGCGAACCTCCGTCAGGAAGAGACAACTCAGGATTTAAATGGCCACCAGGAACTTACCCGCCGGATTTCTGAGATGGGCGAGTGGTTTCATAACATCAATTTAAATGGCATCTGGACTGCGCCGCATCACTTTCTCGGCGACTTTCCCAACGTAAAATGGAAACATATTGCGCCTGCGCTTCCCGCGGATTTAACCGGAGCGTCGGTGCTGGATGTCGGCTGCAACGGCGGCTTCCATTCCATTGAGTTAAAAAAGAGAGGCGCCAGCCGTGTTCTTGGCGTTGACGTGGATGACCGGTATCTTGATCAGGCGCGTTTTGCGTCCCAGACCCTTGGGCTGGACATTGAATTTCTCAAACTCTCTGTCTATGACGTTGATTCCATTGCCGGCCAGTTCGATTATGTCCTGTTTATGGGCGTCTTTTATCATTTGCGCTATCCTCTTTATGCGCTGGATAAAGTAATCAAGAAAGTTAAAGGCAGTTTGATTTTCCAAACTATGATTCGCGGTGCGCTGACCAGCCCTGAGCTGAATGAGGACTATCATTTCTGGAATACGGAAATCTTTGATAGCACAGGCTTTCCGAGCATGTATTTTATTGAGAAAAATTATGCTGGCGATCCCACCAACTGGTGGATCCCAAACCACGGCGCCATGGAAGGAATGCTACGCAGCTCAGGCCTGGAAATCACGGCCCATCCGGAACAGGAAACATGGGTCTGCGCGCCAGCCTGCGTCACCAAGAATGACGGTAAGTACATTTTGGACCACGAATTAGCGGGCACCCTGTAAGCCGGCCCAGCTCTGTTTTGCAAAAAGGTGCATGCATGGTTGAAGCAGTCATGTTGTGGAATGAGCCCAACAATCTTTCGCATTGGGATTTCAAACTGGATCCTGAATGGAAGATGTTTGCTGCCATGGTCATTGCGGCCAGTCAGGCCATTCGCAAGGAAAATCCCAGGCTACCTATTGTTCTGGGCGGC
Source organism: Candidatus Angelobacter sp. (assembly GCA_036496365.1). Lineage (GTDB taxonomy): Bacteria > Acidobacteriota > Terriglobia > Terriglobales > Acidobacteriaceae > Angelobacter. The sequence continues at coordinate 6,398 of DASXLK010000138.1, forward strand.
ATCTCTCCTATTGATCCGAATTTTATTGAGCTGCTCGGCTCTTACGGCGTGCTGGATGCCGTAGACGTAGTCTCGGTGCACGGTTTTCCGCTGGACTGGAACCACTGGCAGATCCATGAATGGCAGAAAAAGATCGATGAAATTCGCGCGGTCACAAAAAAACCGGTCTGGGTTTCTGAGGTCGGTGTGTCGTCATTTGGCGCCGAAGAAGTCCAGTTATTTGGGCTGCAACGGACAGCGGAGCTGCTTTTGCCTATCGTGGAGCGCGTGCATTGGTACAGCCTGCTAGACTTGCCTGCCACATGGTCTGCAACCACGCGCCATAAAGAAGCTGAAGGCAGCGCCTATTATCGGCACTATTACATGGGGCTCCTGCGCGAAGATGGCACGCCTAAGCTGGCAGCGGAATCTTTCCCTTCGGGTATGGGAATTTGCCAGTGGTTTCATTATGAAGATCCGCGCCTGGACCTTGCCGTTGAATGGTTGCAGCGCCTGGGCGTCAAGCATCTGCGCACCGGCATTAGTTGGGCGGATTGGTTCCGGCCCAATGCTGAAGCCTGGTTCGATCGCCAGATGCAGGCGCTGGAACCTTTTACTACCACGCTGACTTTATGTTTTACTCCGGAACACATGGGGCTTGCGCCGCACTATACAAGCCCGCCGAAACGGGTGGAGGACTTTGTGGAGTTCGCACTGTGGTCCGTACGCAAATACGCTGCTGTAAAAGCAAAGCAGGGCAACCAGGTTTTGATAGGAGCCAGGTAAGCATGGCAAAAAACATACTCATCACCGGCGGAGCAGGTTTTGTGGGGTCGCACATTGCAGACGCCCTGCTGGCTGCCGGCCATAACGTCCGCATTTTTGACAACCTGACCGACCAGGTTCACCAGAATGGGATTCCCAAATATCTCGCCGAAGAAGCGGAATTCGTTTATGGCGATGTGCGCGAGGCGCGTGCAGTCCGTCGTGCGCTGAAAGGCATGGATGTTGTCTTTCACATGGCCGCGGCGGTTGGCGTGGGCCAATCCATGTATGAGATTGAGCATTACATGGGCACCAACACGCAAGGCACGGCCGTGTTGTTGCAGGAACTTTTACAGCGCAAGCAACAGGTGCAGAAGCTGATTCTGGCCTCTTCCATGTCGATTTACGGCGAAGGGAAATATCTCTGCGCGCAGTGTGGAGAAGTCGCACCGCAGCATCGTTCCGTGGACCAACTCAAAACAAAACGCTGGGAGCCCAACTGTCCGGTGTGTGGAGAAGCTCTTACTCCCATTCCCACGGATGAATTCAAGCCGCTCCAGTGCGGCTCAATTTATGCGCTCTCTAAAAAGAACCAGGAAGAAATGTGCCTGCTCTTTGGCCGCACCTATGCACTTCCGGTGGTTGCGCTGCGCTATTTCAATATTTATGGAACACGCCAGGAGCTGTCTAACCCGTATACCGGCGTGGCGGCAAACTTTGCTTCGCGCATTATGAACGGCAACGCTCCCATGATCTTTGAAGATGGCTGCCAGATGCGCGACTTCGTCAGTGTGCAGGATGTTGTCCGGGCGAACATGCTGGCCATGGAATCATCACAGGCCGATGGCATGGCGATCAATATTGGATCAGGCGAGCCAATTTCCATTCAGGAAGTGGCTGCCGAACTGGCCCGCGCCATGGATTCTGACCTTGCGCCCGAGCTCTCGCAAAAATATCGTGCAGGCGATGTGCGCCATTGTTTTGGTGATATCTCCGCGGCAAAAAAATTATTAGGCTATGCGCCGCAAGTGCGCTTTGCCGAGGGGCTGAAGGAACTGGTGCAGTGGTTGTGTTCGCAACAACCGCAGGATCGTGCTGCAGAAATGGTGGCGCAGCTCAGCGAGTTTGGGCTGACCGCCTGATTCAGGCACAACGAACTCTGCCACAAAGAATTTCGGCACGAAAGCACTTGCACTTGAAAGAGGGGATCATGAGAAAGCAGGAAGCACGCTCAGTGCTGATTTTTGGAGGAGCAGGATTCATTGGGTCAAATCTGGCCCACTCTCTGCTCACCAGCACCGATGCCAAAGTGCATATCTTTGATAATCTCTCGCGCGCGGGGGTGCACCACAACGTGGAGTGGCTTAGAAAAACGGCTGGAACTTCCGGCCGTCTTCAGGTTACGGTTGGTGATGTGCGTGACGCACGGCAGGTGGAAAAAGCCGTAGCACATGCGAACGAAATTTATCACTTTGCCGCACAAGTGGCTGTGACCACTTCTATCGCTGATCCCCGCCTTGATTTTGAAGTGAATACGGCGGGCACGTTCAACGTGCTGGATGCAGCGCGCCGTTCCGGAAACAGGCCTTTCATCCTTTATACGTCCACCAATAAAGTTTACGGCGAACTGGGGTTAGGCACGCCGGTCATCAGCGGAAAGCGCTATGCAATCGAAGGTCACGCGGGAACCACGGAGTTGCAGCCGCTGGACTTTCATTCTCCCTATGGATGTTCCAAGGGCGCAGCCGATCAATATGTTCGTGACTTTGGCCGCATCTATCGACTTCCCACAGTTGTCTTCCGCATGTCGTGCGTTGCCGGGCCACGGCAGTTTGGCACGGAAGATCAGGGATGGGTGGCTCACTTTGTTTATTCCGCGTTACAGGATGAACCAGTGGTTATTTATGGCGATGGCCGCCAGGTGCGCGACGTGCTCTGCGTGGACGATCTTATTCGCGCTTTCGACGCTGCGCGCAGGAATATGGAAATCACCCGCACAGAGGTTTACAACGTTGGGGGCGGCCCGCAGAATTCTATTTCACTTTTGGAGTTGATGGATGAAATTGAACTTCTGACTGGCCGTCCTCTGGAGCGCAAATTGGATACACGCCGCGCTGGCGACCAGCTTCTCTATATCACTAACAACGCGAAGATCCAGCGGGATACCGGTTGGAAGCCAGAGATAGGATTGAAAAAGACCATCCGTCTTCTCCAGGAATTTTGGGAGCAGAACAATGGAATGCTGGCTGCGCGACGTCGCGCGGCTGTTCCCACTCTGTCCTCGTTTGCGGTGGCTGCGGAGCTTTCCGGGAGAGTGGGATGAAGTTCGCCTTGCTCAATCCCAACTGGGACTTCAAGGGTTCAACCTATTTCGGCTGCCAGGATGCGCACATTCCTCTGGAGCTGATGTTCGCCGCCGATCAGTTGCTTGGCGCTGGCCAGGAGTCATTGCTCGTCGATGCGCAAACCGACAATCTCACTTTGGAAGAAACCAAGCGCCGCGTGGATGCCTTCGTACCAGATTTTCTGGTAATACCCACCGCGCCTTCTTATCTTTTTTGGCGCTGCCCGCCACCGGAACTTCGCGTGCCCATGGAATGGCTTGCCGGATTGAATAGCAAAGCCATAAAGGTCGTGATTGGGCCGCATCCGTCGGCCACGCCAGCTACTACCATTCGCAAAACGGGTTGTGATGTGGCCTTGCGCGGAGAGCCCGACCAGACATTGGCAGAACTTGCTTTGAAACCCTGGCAGGAGATTACCGGCTGCTGCTTTAAAGAAGAAGATGGCGGAATGCACATGAGCCCTATCTCAGCGATTGCTGATATGAGTGCGCTCGGCCCTCTTGACTTCCGTAATTACAGCGTTGAAGCCCACGCGCATCGCCACCATGTATTTACCAATGACCACGGGCTTGGTGCGGAGCTGGAATTTGCTCGCGGATGCCCCTGGGCCTGCACTTTCTGCAACAAAATGCTTTTTCGCAATAAATTTCGCGAGCGCAGCGTAGAAGCAGTTCTTCAGGAAGTGGATACGCTGATTGCTCGCGGTGTGAAATACATTTATTTCATCGATGAGATTTTTGGAGTGGGCAAGAACGTACACCGCTTGCTGGAAGGCATTGCCGGGCGTCCCGTAAAAATTGGATTCCAGTCGCGCATCGACCTGTGGGATGAAGAATCGCTCGACCTGCTGGGGCGTGCTCACTGTATCTCCATGGAGTGCGGCGTCGAGTCGATCACACATGAAGGGCGCGAAGAGTTGAATAAGAACTGCCGTCTCGATACAGAGCGCATCTCAGAATTGCTGGTTTATGCCCGTGGGCGCATTCCATGGGTGCAGGCCAATCTGATCTTGACGGAAAAAGACGACCGCGCGGAAATCCGCAATTGGCAAGAGAGCTTGAAAGCCAAAGGCGTATGGGTGAGTGAGCCTGTGCCCATGTTCCCGTATCCGGGGAGTCCGCTCTATACGCAGACTTTTGTCGCAGCGCCTGATGAAATGGCATGGGAGCGCGCCCACCAGTATTACACCGGCATGTTCGCGGACAAAGGCTATAGCGACATTCAGGCACAAACACCGTTGGCGATTGAGGAATTGGAACATGCATATCTTAGTCACCGCTGATACGCTGGGCGGTGTTTGGACATATACACGGGAGTTGGTGACCGGACTGGTCCGCAGCGGCCAGCAGGTTACGCTTGTGAGCTTTGGAGATATCCCCACGGCTACCCAGACTCAATGGATGGACGAGTTGCCAACCCTCGATTATCGTCCCACGGCGTTCAAGTTGGAGTGGATGCTGGATTCTGAAGCGGACATGAAGGCCTCTTCTCAATATCTGGAAGCGGTGATTCAGGAAACCCATCCTGATTTGCTCCATCTCAGCCAATTTTATTATGGCGCACTGAACTGCGACGTTCCGCGCGTGGTGGTGGCCCACAGCGATGTGGTGAGCTGGTGGATGGCGGTCCATAAAAAAGCGCCGCCAGAAACAGAATGGCTCCGTTGGTACCGCGAGATAGTGGCGCGCGGGCTGGGTGAAGCAACCGCCGTGGTTGCGCCATCGCAATGGATGCTGGATCAAATCGAGTCCCATTACGGCAAGCCCTTGTCAACCGTTGTAATTCATAACGGACGAACCCCGACTCTATTTAATCCTCACATGAGCAAAGAAGAAAATATTGTCACGGTGGGCCGCCTCTGGGACAGCGGCAAAAATGCTGCGCTTCTTTTGCGGCAAGAAATGCCCATGCCGGTACATATCGTGGGCTCTGACAGCCACCCTGAATCGCAGGGCCATATGCTGGCTGCAGAAGAGCTCAGCTCCAACGTCCATCTTGAGCCGGAGCAGGATGAACGCCAGATCGTCCATACGCTGGCCCGTAGCGGCATTTACGCCGCAACATCACAGTATGAGCCATTTGGATTGGCTCCAGTGGAAGCAGCTTTGTCGCGGTGTGCCATAGTTGCCAGTGACATTCCCACTTTCCGTGAATTGTGGGGCGACGCCGTAATTTTCTTTCGCAACAATGACTCTGCAAGCTTGCTCCATGCCGTGGAAAGACTGCAGCGTGATCCCGCACTGCGTCGGCTGGAAGGCAATCTGGCATATCGTTACGCGCTGGAACATTTTACGTCTGAGCGGATGGTGGCTGGCTATTTGCGCCTTTACCAGACCCTTGTTCCTGCAAGGGCCATCAGCGCATGAAGCAAAAGCTCAATATCGCCTTGTTTGCGCACTCCATGATCTCTGATTGGAACCATGGCAATGCGCATTTTCTGCGCGGGCTCATGCGCGAACTGGTCCGCATGGGACACAGCGTGCGTTGCTATGAAGAGTTAAGCTCATGGTCGCTCACCAATCTGATGAAGTGTGAAGGCGAACGCGCAATTGAGGCCATCAATGCTTTTCGCACGACCTATTCAGAATTGGATGTCCGCTTTTATAAGTCCGGCGATGACGGGTTCAGGAGATTTCTGGAAGAAGAACTCAAAGAGGCCAATGTTGTTTTGCTGCATGAGTGGAATGATCCAAATGTGGTGAATCAGGTGCTTGCGCTCAAGAAGAAGTATGGGTTCATCGCGTTGTTTCATGATAGTCATCATCGCGCGCATACGAATGCCGGCCAGATCCTTAAGTTCCATTTGCATCTGGTCGACGGAGTACTTGCTTTTGGCGAATCCATCCGCCGCATTTATGTGGATGGATTTGGCGTCTCCCGGGCATGGACCTTCCATGAAGCGGCAGATGTGCAGCAGTTCCATCCTTTGCAGCGTAAGAAAGAAATTGACGTGATCTGGGTGGGCAATTGGGGTGATGAGGAGCGGACGGCCGAGCTGGAAGAGTTCTTAATTGGTCCGGCCAGGTCTCTGCGCGGATGCAGCGTGGTGGTGCATGGCGTGCGTTATCCTGAGACCGCGCTCAGTAAGCTGGCAGACGCCAACATCGGCTATCGCGGCTACTTGCCTAATCTTTTCTCGCCACAGGCTTATGCGGAAAGCATGGTCACCGTGCACATTCCCCGGCGGCAATATGCCAATGGACTTGCCGGCATTCCTACCATCCGCGTTTTTGAGGCGCTGGCCTGCGGCATTCCTCTGGTGTGCTCCCCCTGGCGGGACGAAGAAGGGCTGTTTCGCCCTGGCGAAGATTTTCTGGTTGTTGAGGATGGTGACGCGATGGCGGCTGAGTTGGTGCATCTTCTGCGTGATCCCAAGGCGCGGCACCAGCTGGCTGAAAATGGGCTGAAGACGATCAACGAACGCCATACCTGTGCCCACCGCGCGCAACAGTTGATTTCAATTTGCGAGGAGATCGCTGCATGAGGATTTTTGCCTTCGGCTCCAGCATTACGTCGTCTTACTGGAATGGAGCAGCCACATATTATCGCGGCATGTATAAGCAGCTTCATGCGCTAGGCCACCACATCACATTTGCTGAGCCAGATGCCTATGGGCGGCAGCAGAAGCGGGATGCCGGTGACTTTTCTTATGTGAGTAGCGTCATTTACAAGGCCGTTGAAGATATTCCTGCGTTGTTCCGCGAAGCAGCCACATGTGATTTGGTTATTAAGCACAGTGGTGTTGGTGTCTTTGATGAGTTGCTGGAAAAAAAAGTATTGGAGTGCCAATCAGAAAATACCAGAATCGCTTTTTGGGACGTGGACGCTCCCGCTACGCTGGCGCGTGTGGAAAGCAATCCAGAAGATACGTTTCGCAGGCTTATTCCTGAATATGATCTCATTTTGACTTACGGCGGCGGCGTGCCTGTGATTGAGCATTATCAGCGTCTGGGCGCGGCGAATTGCCATCCGATTTATAACGCGCTCGATCCGGAAACGCACTATCCTGTCGCGCCGGACCCAGCTTTTGCATGCGATCTTTTATTTGTTGGGCATCGGCTGCCTGACCGGGAGCGCCGGGTACAGGAGTTTTTTCTGCGGGCCGCCGAACTTGCCCCTGATCTGCAATTCGCCTTGGGTGGAGAAGGCTGGGAAGGCAAGCGCTTGCCCACGAATGTGCGTTGGATCGGCCATGTGGGTACGGGCGATCACAACCGCATCAATTGTTCGGCACGGATGGTGCTGAACATCAATCGCGATTCGATGGCCGGCGTGGGCTTCTCACCACCAACGCGTGTTTTTGAAGCCGCCGGCGCCGGCGCCTGCCTGATCACGGACAAATGGGCCGGCATTGAAGCGTTCTTCACGCCCGGGAAAGAAATTCTGGTGGCTGGCAATGCGGAAGAAATTGTGGTTTGTCTGCGGACAATCTCTCAATCAGCTGCAGAAGAAATTGGCAATAACATGCGGCAACGGGCCTTGCGCGACCATACATATGCTCTGCGTGCGTGTGAATTTGATGTCATCATGAAGAATACTTTGGCGGAGCAACTGGCGAGTTGAAATATGAGCAAATTTGCTTTGTGTATAGTTGCGGCTTGCAGCCACGGGGTAAAGCTAATGGCTAATGACTGATTACTAATTACTGACCTATGAAACTAACCATCTTCGGACTCTCGATCACCTCGTCCTGGGGTAACGGGCACGCCACCACATTTCGTGCGCTGTGCCAGGCGCTGCATCGTCGCGGGCACAAAATTGTTTTCTTTGAGCACAATCTGGAGTGGTATCAAAACAACCGTGATCTGCCTGATCCGCCTTATTGCGATGTGAGAGTGTTTGAAAGTTGGCAGAAAATTCTGCCCGCCGTTCGAACAGAGTTGCGAGACACGGACGTTGCCATGGTGGGCTCGTATTTTCCTGACGGCATTGCCGCTCTGGAAGAAGTGCTGGCTTCCAACGTGCCAGTAAAAACTTTTTATGACATTGACACGCCTGTTACGGTGCGTAGCCTCACCGAACACCACCGCGCAGACTATCTGTTGCTGCAGCATCTCCCGGAGCTGGACATTTATTTCAGCTTTACCGGCGGCCCCATGCTAACGCGGCTTGAGAACAACTTTGGCGTGCCATTTGCCGTTCCGCTTTATTGTTCGGTGGACCCGGAAAAACATCTTGAGCTCCCTGCGAATCCTCGATTTGTATGCGACATGAGTTATATGGGCACGTATGCTCCAGATCGCCAGGCAAAAATTGACGAGCTACTTTGCATTCCTGCCGTCCGGCTTCCGCAGCAGAAATTTATTGTTGCCGGGCCGCAGTATCCTGCGCACATTGCGTGGCCGGAAAATACGGAGCGCATCATGCACCTGAACCCGCGTTATCACGCAGAGCTTTATAGTTCTTCCCGCATCACGCTCAATGTGACCCGGCGTGAGATGGTTCTCTCCGGCTACTCGCCATCAGTGCGTTTGTTTGAAGCCGCGGCCTGCGGCGCAACCATCGCTTCCGACAACTGGCCTGGTCTTGAAACGTTCTTCTCTCCCGGAGAGGAAATTCTGCTGCCAACAGGCAGTGACGATGTTGTGCGTTATCTTCGCGACTATGGCACTACAGAACTGCGGCGTATTGGCCGTGCGGCCCGCGAACGTGTGCTTGCAAGCCATACCAGCGATGTACGCGCACAGGAATTTGAATTAGCGGTGGAAGCAGCGACGAGCGCAAGCAAACAGGCCAATGCTCTCACGGCGACTTAGCGCGCATTTTCGCTAGGCACAGGTCTTTCAATTTAAGTTTTTTCAATTTTCAAATCTTCCAGTCTTGATTTGCGCTCTTGCCAAGGGCCGCGCACCTTAGAAAAAACATCGTTCAAACTGTTGCAAGAGCATGAATTACCGAATCTGCTCACACCCCCAGAGTAGGATCCCGCATCTTATCTAATGAACCGCACCACAAGCCTACAAACTATGAGAATTGCCATTATTGCGCCACCTTTTATTGCCGTGCCTCCAAAAAAATACGGAGGTACAGAGTTGTTCGTCGCTGAACTGGCGCGCGGGCTCCAGCTTCAGAAAATAGATGTAACTGTATATACGAACGGAGAGTCAACTATTGATGTTCCTGTTCGCTGGATTTATCCCAAGAGTGAATGGCCGTTGCGTAGCGAGGTAGAAGCGACGTTAAAAGGATTGAATCACTTTTCCTGGGCCATTAAAGAGGCGATAAAGGATGCTGACCTGATTCACGTGAACAGCGCTCCTGGTCTAAGCTTTGCCAAGTTCACTGATATACCGATGGTTTATACCGTCCATCACGCGTATGACGCACCGCTCGCCGAATTTTATAAGTCATATCTTGACGTATCTTATGTCACTATCAGTGACTTTCAGCGCTCTAAGTTGAACATGCCGGACATGCGGACGATCCATCATGGTATTGATCCATCACTCTACAGTGTGGCCGGCAGCAAACGTGAGTATCTAAGTTTTCTGGGCCGGATCGCGCCCACCAAAGGCCCGCATCTGGCGATTGAGATTGCAAAGAAATCTGGCATTCCGCTCAAGATTGCGGGCGAAGTTCAACCGATCAACCGCGATTACTGGGAAACTCAGGTAAAGCCGCATGTGGATGGGAAATTTATTGAGTATGTAGGCGAAGTGGGGTTGGAAGAAAAGGTCAAATTTCTTGGCAATTCATTAGCCATGCTCTTTCCGCTGCAATGGGACGAACCTTTCGGGCTGGTAATGATTGAAGCCATGGCTTGTGGGACCCCGGTGCTGGCCCTGCCGGGCGGCTCTGTTGCTGAAATAGTCAAAGAAGGAGTAAGCGGATACATCCGCAATACTCCGGCGGAACTTGCCGAATGCGCCAAAAATTTAAAAATTCCAGCTCAAACCGTGCGCAACCACATGGAAAAGTTCTTTACCGTCGGCCGCATGACACAGGATTACATCAGACTCTATAGTGAAATTCTTCAGAACGGCGTGACAGAAGCGGAGCAGATTGTGGCATGAACGCGAAATTGATGATTGCTCGTTCGGATTTGGTGGAAATAGCCTCGCCGTATCCTGAGCCGCGGCTGGTTTACCAGAATGCAGAGCCGCGCAAGGTCAACAATCTTACCCTGATTGATGGCAAGACTTTTCTTTCCACCACTGTGGCAGGCGACATTATGCCGCCGGGCGCGCCAGATGTCGGTTTCTTTCATGATGACACGCGTTTTCTCAGCCGGCTGGAGCTGCGCGTGGATGGTTACAGGACCGTGGTGCTTTCTTCCAACACGGAGCAGACATTTGCTTCACAGATAGAACTCACCACCGGCAAGAGCACCATGCGGGAGACGTATGAGATTCCTGAAAATACCGTGCACATCCGGCGCGAGCAACTGCTTTCTTCCGATACGCTCTTCGACAATTTTTCCTTTGAGAATTTCAATTTTCATGAGCTTGAACTATCTATTGAGTTGGCCTATGAAGCTGATTTCATGGATGTCTTTCAGGTGCGCGGTGTAGCGCGGCAAAAGCTGGGGTGCTATTTTCAGCCCGTTGTAAAGGGTGATTCCATTGTGTTCCATTACTGTGGGCTGGATCATGTCTCGCGCGAGACTGTTATTCATCTCTCGCCTGAGCCGGATTCCGTGGACGGCACCACCGCACGCTGGAAATTGCGTTTGCCGCCGTTCCGTCGTTTCCAGCTTCAAACCACGATTGTTCCTCATGTAGATGGAAAGCATTCGCGTTCGAGCCGTCCGGACTTTGCTCAGCAACTGCGGCTGCGGCGGGAGGCGCTGGCGGAATGGGCGTCGCGCTCCAGCAGCTTCAGCTCAAACAATGGCATTTTCAGCCAGATGATTGAGACCTGCAAAGGTGACTTCCACGCGTTGCAAATTCCCGAGGCCAAGGAGCGCGTGATCGCTGCCGGCATTCCCTGGTTTGCCACCATGTTTGGGCGTGATTCAATTATTGCGGCCTACCAGTCGCTCATGTTGAATCCGCAACTCGCGGCTGAGACGTTGCGCGTGCTGGCGCTGCATCAGGGCAGGGAAAAGAACGACTGGCGTGATGAAGAACCGGGCAAAATCCTGCATGAGTACCGTGAAGGCGAGATGACGCGCGCCGGCGAAATGCCTTTTGGCCCCTATTACGGGTCTGTTGACGCCACGCCGCTCTGGCTCATCCTGTTAAGCGAGACGTTCAACTGGACGGCCGACGAGCAACTGGTCAAAGATATGCTCCCGCACGCGTATCGTGCGCTGGAATGGATTGATTCTTATGGCGATCTCGACGGCGATGGCTTTGTGGAGTATCAGCGGCGCTCATCCAAAGGATTGGCGAACCAGGGCTGGAAAGATTCCTGGGATGCCATTATGCACAGTGATGGTGAGGTGGCCAAAACGCCGATCGCGCTTTGCGAAGTGCAAGGCTATGTCTATGAAGCCAAGTTCCGAATGGCTTCATTGATGCGCTCTTTCGGAGACACAAAAACCGCTGACAAACTGAAAAAAGAAGCAGCAGACATGGCCAAGCGATTCGAGAAGGCGTTCTGGATGCCCAAGCTTGGTTTCTACGCCATGGCCTTGGACCGCGAGAAGCGGCAGACGCAGGTAATCTCATCGAATCCGGGGCAGCTGCTTTTTACGCGCATGCTGACGCAGGAACGGGCCAAGACCATCACGCAGCGCTTTATGCGTCCCGATATGTTTTCCGGATGGGGCTGGCGCACCATGTCTCGCGACGAACGCGTGTTCAATCCGCTCAGCTACCATCGCGGCTCAATCTGGCCGCATGATAATTCGCTGATTGCGCATGGCATGTCACTTTATGAATTTCGCGAGCCCGCGAACCAACTTTTTAGTGCGCTCTTTCAGGCGGCGCTTAAGTTCCGTGATTATCGTTTACCGGAACTTTTCTGCGGTATTGAGCGGCGTGAACATGACGATCCGGTGCAGTATCCGGTTTCATGCTCGCCCCAGGCATGGGCTTCCGGCGCGGTCTTTCTTATGCTGATGTCGGTACTCGGCATCCGTCCCAGCGCGCCCAGAAAAGAAATGAATATTGTGAATCCATCACTGCCGGATTTTCTGGACCATCTGAGTATCCGAAATATGCGCGTGGGCAACAGCCGCATTGGGCTCGACTTTAACCGGCATGGCGACCGCACCTTCTGCAACGTCGTTGATATCGAAGGCGACAAGCTGCTGGTGAATGTGGCATTCAAAAAACGGTAAGCTTTTTGCAAGGCTCAAGTGTTGTAAGCCGCAGTGGAACCAAGTATTGCGTGCGGGCGTTCTTAGCATTTAAATTGATTCAGAGTAAATGTATGGAGGGAACTGAATGGCAATCAATATTCTGATCAAAAAGACCGGCCCTTATGTGCTCAGCGGAGACCTGAGCCAGGTGGAGATCGCCGACGCCGATGGCAAAAAAGTGGACATCAGCGGGAAGCAGTCTATTGCGTTGTGCCGGTGTGGCGCATCGACGAATAAACCGTTTTGTGATGGAACGCATTCCAAGATCGGCTTCCTGGCGGCTGAAGCCGCGGTAAAGACCGAGGGCTAGACAAGAGTTTCCAATACAAGATTTTTGCGAGGAGCCTTTGAGGCTCCTCGCTCTGTTTTCAAGCACTTACGCGTCAGGGCTGCGTTACCAAAGCCCCCACACGTCTCGCATCTCGGGAAAACCGGCAAATCTGGATAAGCTTGCTCTCCAATGCTCATGGCAATCATTGGCCGCGTGCCGTTTTCCACTTTGCTGGAATTTATTCCCGTGGCAGCAACTATTGTCACTACGTTTCTGAGTGTAGTTCTGGCGCGGGCCACTCTCCGCTATGCCAAGGCAGCCGATCGCGGATTGGAGCTTTCGCGCGAGCAATTTGAACGTGAATGGGCGCCGGAATTGCATGTGCGCCTGGAGCGGGCATCAACGGCTGATGCCAAAATCGTTATCACCAATTTGGCGCGCGCATCCGTACTCCTTCAACTTGTGCAACTGCGCACCATGACGCATGCCATGCCCTTTGAGCGCCAATACCTCAATGATCCGCTGGTGGGCGGAAACAGCTGGACGCAGCACATTGGCGAACGCATCCTGGCCATTACGGGAAAAGATTATGAAGGCACGATTGCCGCTTCAGTCAGCTTTTATGCCGCTGGGCGGCTTTATAAGAGTGACTGGTTCCGCTTTGATGTTGAAATTCAGCGCGGGCGTTTTGAAAAGGTTGAGCCGGTTACGCTGCCGGCCCGCCGCGTCCGGGTGCTGGCCACGCGCCAGGCAGATAAGTTCCGCCGCCAGATGGTAAAAGACGTGGTGCATGAAACTGCGAATGGCAAGAAAGCGGACGGGGATTTTGAGTAAAGCGCAGTTTAGTGAATCGTCTTCATCTTCCGCGACATGTAATCCATGAGCAGATACTGCCCCAGAGTCTGAGGGGTGGTGAAGTAAGCCTTGCCCTTGCACATGGCCGTGACCTTTTGCACAAATTGGACCAGACCGTAATCTGAGGCGAGCATGAAGGTGTTGATCATGATGCCGGAGCGTTTGCAGCGGGAAACTTCCTCCAGGGTCTGGCTGACCACCAGAGGATCAAGCCCAAAAGCATTTTTGTAAATCCTGCCGTCTTCCAGGGTAAGCGCCGAGGGCTTGCCGTCAGTAATCATTACAATCTGCTTCATGTCTTTACGCTGGCGTTGCAGGATTCGCTGCGCCAGCCGCAGCCCTTCACGCGTGTTGGTGTAATACGGGCCAACTTTCACGCGCGCCAATTGTGAGATAGGCATCTCTTCCGCTGAGTCATGAAACAGAACCAGCGACAGCGAATCGCCCGGATACTGCGTGCGGATGAGGTGGGAGAGCGCCATGGCCACCTTCTTGGCCGGAGTAAAACGGTCTTCACCATAAAGAATCATGCTGTGCGAGCAATCCAGCATTACCACGGTCGCGCAGGATGACTGGTATTCGCACTGGTGGACCTGAAGGTCAGAATATTCAATATTTAGCGGCAGTTGCAACCCTTCGCGTTCAATGGCTGAAGAGAGGGTGGCGGTGATATCTAGGTTCAACGTGTCGCCAAACTCATAAGGCTTGGATGCGCCGCTGGATTCAATGCCGGTAGCGAGATCGCGCGTGTCATGGCGGCCGAAGCTGGAACGTCCCAGGGAGCCAAGCAGATCACGCAAGGTTTTGAAGCCGAGAAAGTCCAGACTCTTGTCGGTGATTTCAAAGCGCGCTTCAGTCTGGGCCTCGCCGGTCTGGCCGGGCGTGGTGGACTTGCGCGAGGGATCGTGGGGCTGGTCCACGGAGATCAGTTCTTCCTGCTCCATGCGCTGAATCAGTTTCTCAATCAACTCATCCATGGTGCCATCCGCCTGCATTTGTTCCAGGCGCTGGCGCATGTCTTCGTCGAGAAAGTCTCCCATTTCCAGCGCCTGCTGAATGGCCTGGCGCAGCGCGTCCAATGAGTTTTCATCCATCTGCTGGAAGTACATGGAGTCATTCTGGAAGCCGGACTCAAGCATGTAGTCAGAGAGGGCGCTGAGCAGGTCTTCCAGGCTCATCTCGTCCGCGAGATCGGCAACGTATTTGGAGAATTTGATGTACTTCATGAAATCAGCAATTAGCAATTAGTAGTTAGTAATTGGTTAAAACGCCTTTTAGTTACTTCACGCGGTAATTTAAGTCCTGACATTATTTTTGGATATCCCAAAATTCCTCGCTGCTTTAGGGTTCCCTCACTGCGTGAGGGATTAAAACAAGAAGCTTGTAGGGATCCCTCACTATGTTCGGGATGTTTAGTTGTAAGGCCGCCGATTCCTCATCGGCGGACGGTCATCTTCCTCTCGCTCATATTGGCGTTCATGCTTTTTAGGCTGCTTTTCCGCGCTGAAGACCCGCTCTTCCGTGCGTCCAATGCGGCGATGCGCATGCAGACCTTCCAGAACAAACTCCGCAGCTGAAACCAATATTTCAGGCGCCTCTTTGGATTTCACGCCAACAGGCGCTAGTTTTTCTGTGAGCCCTTGAATGTTGCGCAGTCCGTCCAGCACTTCCTGCGCGCTGGCCGTGTCGGAGAGTTTGATTTCGCCGCCCAGTTCAAACCACTGCACCACCTGCTGCAGGTTCAGTTCTTTGAAATAGACGTCGTAGGTCTTGGCGACAGCAGTGCGGATCAGCTCGCGCGCAACGGTGTCTGCGCCGCGCATCTCGCCTTCATATTCCAGCTCAAGCTTGCCTGTGATGGAAGGCAGCGCTGCGTAGATATCGCCAACGCGCGGCACAATCATCTTTTCTCCGCTGCGGACGGCGCGCCGTTCCGCGTTGGAAATTACGTTCTCCAGCACGCTGATGGGCAGCCGCTGGCTTACGCCGGAGCGCTTGTCGATCTTTTTGTCTTCGCGGGCAAGAAACGCCACGCGCTCCACTACTTCACGAATGTACTTGGGCACATGCAGTGCCAGGCCATCGCGCTGCAGCCACGCTTCCTGCTCGGTGATGCTTATGCCTTCCTCAAGCGTGCCGGGATAGTGCGTGCGAATTTCAGAGCCAATACGGTCTTTAAGCGGCGTAACAATCTTGCCGCGCGCTGTATAGTCTTCAGGATTTGCGGTGAAGACCAATGCCACGTCCAGCGGTAGGCGAAGGGGATAGCCTTTGATCTGGATATCGCCTTCCTGCATGATGTTGAACAGACCGACCTGAATTTTTCCTGCCATGTCAGCCAGTTCGTTGATGGCAAAGAGTCCGCGGTTGGCGCGAGGCAGCAGTCCGTAATGCACGGTCATTTCGCTGGAAAGATCATGGCCTCCGCGCGCTGCTTTGATGGGATCAACATCGCCAATCAAATCCGCAATGGTCACGTCCGGCGTGGCCAGTTTTTCCACATAGCGATCGTCGGGAGTCAGGTATGCAATGGGTGTGTTGTCGCCCTCGCGGGCAATCAGCTCGCGGCAGCGCTTGCAGATGGGGGCGTATGGATTGTCGCGAATCTCACAGCCGGCGATGTAAGGCATTTGCGGGTCGAGCAAGGTGGTAAGCGCACGCAAAATGCGACTCTTCGCTTGGCCGCGCAAACCAAGCAAAATAAAGTTGTGACGGGAAAGTACGGCATTCACCAGTTGCGGAACGACGGTGTCTTCATAGCCAATAATGCCGAAAAAAATAGTTTCGCCGCTGCGCAGGCGTGCAATCAGATTTTCGCGAAGTTCGTCTTTGACTTTGCGTGTGCGCAACCGCTGCTCAGAGAAAGAACTTTTCCTGAGCTCGCCCAGAGTGCGGGGAAGATTCATGAAGGGCCCTCTGTCAGGAATTATACGCCGTGCTGCAACAGAACATTCGATGGATACTTAATGCACGTGTCCGTTGCCGCTGGCGCGCTGGCGGGCCTGCAGGGTCTTTTCCACTTTGGGAATGGTGGCGCGATAGTACTCAGTGAGGGCCTCGATTCTTTCTGACTCTGATTTCATCTCCAGCAACGCTTGCTTGAAATCCAGGTCCACCGGCAGTTCATTTGCCAGATGGAAGGAGAGCAACTCAGCGTCGCTTTCAACTTCCACGGGTTGTCCCAGGACGGCGAACAGCTGTTCATGCAGTTGCACTGCGGTATCTAACGCGCTCTTGCTGGGCAAAGAAGGTTCATCTTCAAAATACGTAACTTCGGCCTGCAGGAAAGAGCGCTCCTGGTTGACTTCAGCGATCTCAAAGCGGCGCATGCCTTCAGCGGCAATATCAAGCCGGCCGTCTTCATATTTCTTGAGGACGTTCAGAATGCTGGCCGAGCATCCTATGGCCGCCAACGAGCTCTCTTTGGCACGGACCATGCCAAACGGCTGGTCTTTGACCAGGCACTCGGTGATCATCTCTTTATAGCGTGGCTCAAAAATATGCAGGGGCAGCGGGGCCCCGGGAAAGAGCACGAGTTCGAGCGGAAATATCGGAATCAAAGGCACCCTCCAATTTTAATGATTCTGCGGCCCGGTTCCAAATTGTGAAGGGATGAATGCGCCAACTAAATTGCAATCAGCATTGGTCGTGCGCAGTTGTTGCACGAAAGGAATGGTTTGACTCTCTCCTTGACTTAGCGTTGCCGACCAACTACAAACTTCATCCATGAAGCTAGCAGGCAAAGTAGCTGTGATTACGGGCGCGTCCATGGGAATTGGCGAGGCCATTGCGAAATTGTTTTTACAGGAAGGCGCAAAAGTGGTGCTATGCGCCCGCGATTTGCCACGAACGCAGGCAGCAGAGCAGCGTATTGGCGGCGGAGCGAACACGCTGAGCGTAAGCTGTGACGTGAGCAAGCACGACCAGATTGATGCGCTGGTGAAGGCGGCGGTCGCCAAGTTTGGGCGCATCGATATTTTTGTGAACAACGCGGGCTTTGGGCTCAATGATTCTGTGGCTGACATGGAGATGGCGGATTTCCGGCGGATGTTTGACACCAATTTGTTCGGCGCGGTGGATTGCATGCAGGCCGTGATTCCACTTATGCGACAGCAGGGTGGCGGTGACATTGTGAATATCTCTTCGGTCTCCGGGCATATTGCCACGCCGTATATGTCTGGCTATGCGGCTACCAAGCACGCTATGAATGCCATTGGCAAAGCTGCGCGCATGGAGCTGTTGCGCCACAACATCAACGTGCTTACGGTTTGCCCCGGTTACATTGCCACGGACTTTGTGAAAAACATGACCAAGGGCAAGAATTCGCAGCGCGTAGGATCGTCAGTAAAGTATGCCGTAACGCCGGACGTGGTGGCAGACGCCACTCTGCAGGGCATGCTTAAGCGCAAAAGGGAAGTGATTGTGCCGAAGTTCTACAAATGGTTTATCAAGCTGTACCAGACTTCGCCAGGCATGGTGGAGCGGATCATCCGCAAAAGATTGAAGCCGACTTCTCAGGTAATGGCAGAGGCAGCAAAGAAGTGATTCAGCAATTATGGAACGCCTATCTCGCAGCGGACTTTTAATCGCGTATTTTTGAACTGCTGAGGCAAGTCCTGGTACGGCAAGGACGACTCAACCGCTTCCCATACCTTTAGATCGAATGGCTTACTGCCGGATGATTGTTTGAGCTTTATGTCTTTGACTGCGCCGTTGCGCAGAATGGAGAACGTGAATGCCACGGGACCTGATGTCTTGATTGATCCCGCCGGAATCGTCCGCAGCAAGTTCTGGAGACTGGACTGTACTTTACTGAGAACGGTTTTCGTGTAAGTTTCATCCAGGCCAGCGTGATCTGAAATATATTCAACCTTTCCCGTTGTGGTGATTGCAAGCGGTGGCTTTTGTTGTTTAGAAGTTTGTGGAATAGAAGGTGTTTGTGGAACAGGACGGGGCTCGGCGCTTGTAGCAGGTTGGTTGTATGCGGGTGGGATAGGGTGAATCTCCGTACTGGGAGCGGGATTGTAAACAAAGGTGGAGCGCATTTTAAGAAAGTCACCTTTAAATTCGGCGGGGAGCAGGGGTAATGGTATTGAATCAAGGATGGCCCCCCATGCCGCGCGATCCAAGGTGATGTCGTCAGACGATTTTGTAAGTTTCATGCCTGAAACTTTGCCGTCCCTATTGATGGCAAATTCAATGACAACGGTGCCTGATTTCTTGAGAGGCGGCAGTGCAATAGCTGGCATTAAAAGTTCCCAGTGGTTTTGCACTGTGAACCTCAAGCGTTTGAGGTAGGGCCTAAAATCGACCCCCTGCGTATCAGAAAGAATTTCCATGCCACCCTTCTGGGGTGAAGCATCAGGTTTTTTCTGATCGGCAGTTTTTTCCTGTGGGACAGTGGCATCTCCATTCTGGAGAACTTGTGCCAGCGTCCAGGTTGGAAGACCGCAAACCAAAATCAGGACGAGCAGGCCAGTGATTCTTTGTCGTAGTAACTTGATGGTGGACATTTAAGAGAGACTCCGTAAGGATCGAGATTATAGGGTTCCCTCGCTACACCAGGAATTTTAGAAAGAAGCTATCTGCTCAACTCTTCCAACATCCCTGACATTTCCGACAATGCGTGTTTATTGCCGGTGCGCTTGGCCGCTTCTATTCCATTCTCCAGCATTTTCTTAGCGTCGGCGGTGCGGCCAGTGCGCTCCAGCGCCTGAGCGGCCATAAAATAGCCATTAGTGTAATCCGGATGCATTTCAAGAAGCTTCTTGAACTCAGCCAGCGCAGGTTCGGTCTGTCCGGCGTTGGAATATTCCATGGCAAGTCCGTAGCGGGCAAAGGCATCGGCGGGGTTCTGTTCCAGGAATTGTGCAAGCATCTCAAGGCGGCTGGGCTCAGTCATGGCAGAAATCTAACATATTGAGGGAGACATGTGCTTTGGTAACGGTTGGGAATGCAACAGTTGCACTCAGTCTGGTGCAGCGATCTGAGGAATTTGAAGATTTAAATCTTTACTCTCACACGGGATGGCGCTAGCATGAGTTTTATTGTGGCTTGCCCGTTTTTCTTTCCGCTGGAAAAAGTTGCGCTTGGCTGGGCTTTCCCTGCCCGTCTGCCGCTAGGCGCGGGATTTGCGGGTGTGTGTCGCGCGGGAACTCAAGAAATTACACCCTCAGAAACCGAGCTGCGCGATTTCTGCAACATTGGCTATGCCGGTGGATGTGCGCGCATGCCAGCGGCGCGTTGCGCGGATGGCGTACGTTTTGCCGTGGCTCGCGATGAAGACTCGCGGATTGTGTTGCATTACGTAAGCGAGCGGCTGCACGAGCCGGTGGAATATGGCCGGCTGGAATATGACTGTGCCCAGCATTTATGGCCTGTGCCACTGCGTGACGCATGCCTGCAACGCCAGGCTGAATGTTACGTGGCGACCTATCTGGAGCGGCGACCGAGAAAAGCCGAGTAAACTCTCCATCGCAGAGGGTGTGAATATCTTGTGAAAGTTTATAGATTTCTGCGTCTACCTTAAAGTCCAGACCACCTGCTGTTTTCCTGGGGCATCATTGTGAGTAGTTCCCCAGGAGTGCTTTATGTTACATAAGATATTTCTCCTCGCCCTGGTCATTTGCCTTCACATCTCACTCGTTGCTCAGAAATCTTTTAATAGTCCAACAGCCAATACTCCAACAGCAACTAATCCAACTGCCCGGCTGAACAGCCTGCCTATTTCATTTGAAGAAAATCATGGACAGGTGGATTCAGGCGTCCGCTACCTTGCCCATGTTGGCAATAATGCGGTCTATTTCACGCCCGGCGAAGCTGTGCTGGCCCTGTATTCACGCGATTCACAAAAGAAACCAGCAGTCTCCGTCCTGCGGATGAAATGGATTGGCGCAAACGCTCATCCTGAAATGCTGGCTGAACGTCCATTACCCGGCAAAATAAATTATCTGATCGGTAAAGATCCTGCGAACTGGCATACCAACCTTCCCACATTTGCGCAGGTGCGCTATCGCGGCCTGTTCCCGGGAGTGGATGCTGTTTTCTATGGCAAAAATGGAGCGATCGAATATGACCTTGTTCTTGCCGCGGGAAGGAACCCGAAAGAAATCTCCTTTGGAATGGAAGGAGCCCAGTCAATGAGACTGGCAAGCAACGGCGACCTGGTGCTTAAGCTGGCGAATGGTGAAGCGCGCCAGCACCGGCCCATTGTCTATCAATTCAATAATTCCACGCGACACTTGCTTTCCGCCCATTACGTGATCCATCAAGACAGAACAATCGGATATCAAGTTGCAGGCGTGGACCAGAAGCTGCCGCTGGTTATCGATCCTACGCTGACCTACTCCACCTTCATTGGCAGTGACACGCCTGACTCCGTCAACTCCGTTGCTGTAGATCAGTTCGGACAGGCCTACATAACAGGGAGCACTGTTTTTGGCTTTCCAACCAAAAACCCCGCGCTGGGAAATCAGCTTGGCCAAGATGCTTTCGTGACCAAGTTCTCCGCTGACGGCAGCGCGCTGATTTATTCCACCATCCTCGGCGGCAGCTCAGGGGACACAGGGAATGCTATCGCCATAGACCGTTTTGGCAACGCCTATGTAGCCGGTGAGACCTTCTCCACGGATTTCCCCACTACTCCCGGCGCATTCCAGCCTGCTTTCGTGGATGCGGACAACGGCTTTGTGACCAAGTTGAGCCCAAGCGGGTCGTCATTCGTCTATTCTCTTTTGCTGGGCGGCGGCGACTCTGATTCCATCACTTCTTTGGCGCTTGACACAGAGCACCGCGTGTATGTTACCGGGTTCACCTGTTCCACGAACTTCCCGGTTAAAAATGCAATTGACTCCGTCAGCGGACAAAACTGTGCTGATGGCGGTGGGGATGCATTTGTTACCCGCATCAATGCCGCGGGAACAGACCTGGATTATTCGACGTACCTGGATGGCACTATCGAAAGTTTCGGCACAGGAATCGCCGTCGATTCCACTTTCGAGGCGTATGTCACAGGTTCTACAAAATCGCCGGATTTTCCCACCACGCCGGGAGCGTTTCAAACAGTTCTCAAGGCAAAAACAATCCCCGGATTCCCCCACGATAATCCGCAGAGCAATGCCTTTGTAACCAAATTCGCCGCGGACGGCGCTTCTCTGGTTTATTCCACCTACCTTGGCGGCACAGTGAACGATGAAGCGACAGCCATTGCGCTGGATAGTTCAGGGCGTGCCTGCGTTACCGGAGGTACTCAATCGAGTGATTTTCCTGTGACTGCAGGCGGATTCCAGAAAACGCTGCGCGGCACGCAGAATGCATTTGTTACTCAGCTGCAACTCACCGGCGCCGGTCTGTTTTATTCCACCTTCCTAGGCGGAAGCGGTACTGATACAGGCAATTCTGTTGCTGTGGATAGCCTTGGCCGCGCCCATGTGACTGGCACTACTACTTCATCGGACTTCCCTCTGAGCAACCCAATCCAGGCGCATTTTGGCGGGGTTCAGGATGCTTTCGTGAGCAAGCTGGCAGCCAATGGAGCAGCCCTTTTCTATTCCACATACCTGGGAGGCGCGGCAGCCGACAGCGGCAACTCCATACGCCTTGACAGCAACGGCGCTGCCTATATTGGCGGCTCAACCAGTTCAGCGGATTTCCCCACAACACCCGGAGCATTTTCCCGGACCATCAAGGCAGAAGGAGACGGATGGGTGGCTAAGATCACGCCTTAAATCGTCTCGCAATAAAAGGCCCTCTCCAGATGCCACTCGGGTTCATTGGAAGAATCTGGATGTGGAGAGGGCCAAATTTACTGCCATCATTGCCTTTGAATACGGATGAGGTCTGCCAGCCTACCCCATGCACAAGAAACCCACGGCACAA
>DASXLK010000139.1:0-60271 GCA_036496365.1 Candidatus Angelobacter sp.
GTTCACAACACCATCAAACTGCTGTTTAGTTACAACGGTGCTACACGCGGGATCGGCATTGGACTTCCCGCTTTGCGGGCCGTTGCAGAGCCCGTGAATCGTAATGACAGCTGCAGACGATGCGGCTGTCCCTTTGATTTCCTTTTTGGCCGGAGCTGATACTGCCGGAGGTTTAGCGGCGGCGGTTTGAGATGCTGCCGGGGTGGATGAGGTTTGTATTGGCGCCATGGCAATGGCGAGCATAGTAGTAAAAATTAAAACAGGCATTGGTATGCCCCTTTCCGTCAAAAAAGAGCTAATGAAATTTTGGCCATCGTACCATGGTTTAAGTGAATAAATGCCAGAAGAAATGGGGTTAATATCGTGATACGTATTGACGTTTGTCGATTAAATGTCATTTCCCAGAAGCGATTGCAGGCTTTTTTAACTCGGCGCCAAGCCGGCCAACATTAAAGATTTTAATGTTGGCTTAATGTTCTTCTAATTACTAAAGTTCATTTTCGTACCACGCCGAAATTGACATTCGTACATGTACCCAGAAGTTTTTTGGCGTATCCAGCACAGTGGTTTATTTTGCGGGCTGCTGTCCTGGATGTAGTGGTTACTTTCCTACCAAATCGACGGTAAATCGGGCACGGCGCTAGTTGGTAGCTGATTAGGCTGGCGTAGGAGTGCATCTTGTGTATTTCTCCGAATCCAGTCTTTAACGAAACTCAGCACCACAAGGTTTAGGCTGGCAGCGGTCCTGATTTATTTCGCTCGATCGCGTCTTCCCTTTCCTTTGTGAATAAAACTGGCACATGGTTGCGCCCATTAGCAACCTTGCGTCCCTGAGAACGCCCATGAGAAAGCATGCGCGGATGCCTGGCCTCCAGGCGGCAGCCTGCAGCTGACTCCATCGCCAATCGTTCCCGAAGTCGACGCTTCTGGACGGGAAAGACGGATACTTATGAAAAATATTAAAAAGACAAAGTACGCGCAGCCTACAGCCCGCACGTTGCCCATGAGCCTTGGTTTGCTGTGTGTCATTCTCTTTCTTGCGTTTGCCCCAGTGGCGAATGCGCAAAACGTAACGCAATTGAACGTGCCAACCACGACCACCCTGTTCGCTGGAACGCAGGACTGGAACCAATTCGGTCTTTCCTCCGTTACATCGCCCGGGTCCGGCGTAGTGCTGGCTGGCACAGCCATCAGCACTTTCACCGGCCAGCCGGTTCGCCATATCTGGTACGGTGATTCCAGCAACGGTCTGTGCCGTGTCGATCCGGAACTTGATGATCCGAACCTCACACAGCCTTCACCTGGTATTGGACGTTTCAACAACATTGAGCGCACCTGCATCGGCTTTATTCAGGCCGGCGGATTTGTTCCGACGCAGCTTACGTTTGATGCTTCCACCAATACGCTGTATTCTGCGGACGAACCCCGCACAGCCAATGGCGTTATCCGCATGCACTATGACCCAACGGGTGACAATGGCCAAGGCTCCATGGATCCCATTCACGTGGAATCTCTCATGGGCGCACAGGGAACAAGAAACGGCGCAGGCGGCTGCCCGGTAGTAACGGATCCGCGCAATGGCGGCACTCCGGTTCAGATGTTTGCAACCACGCTCGGTCCTGACGGCAGCCTGTATATTGGCTGGGCACGCAATGGCACCATCGCCCGCATCAACAATCCTGCAACATTCGACCCTTCAAATGATGCAGATTGCGCCAGCATTCAGGTTCCGATTTTTGCCGCAGACGCAAGACTTGGCGCTGGTGGCGCGGCCGGCCATACATTCGGTTTGGCCTGGATCGGTCACACGCTGTTTGGTGCGGACAACATCAGCCCCTGGTTCAAAGAAAATGCTGACCAGTGCTTGACTCCGGCGAACGGCAACCAGGTTTGCGGTCCGGTGCAGGGCATCGGAACAGAAATCCTGGGCGCGTTTGCTCCTGGCCCTCAGGCTGGCATCGTTAGCGATTTCACCTATAACGGTCCTAACACTGCCTATCCCGGCGACACTCTGTTTGCTTCGTCATTGGGAAGCACGGTAAGGGTTGGCAACGTCAGTGATGTCAACAACATGATTGTGACGCCGCAATTTGGCGGCACGTTCTGCTTCATCACAGGCGTGACTATTGACACCAGCAATCTAGCCAATGAAACCATTTACGTTGGCTCTGATTGCACACAGGGCACTATTAACGGCGCGGCTGCAATTTGGCAGGTAAAACCACAGCCTCCCGCAGGCGCCCCGCCGGCAACTCCGCAGAGTGTAACAGCAACCAATGCCACGCCTGCTGGCGCACTTGTTGGCACAGCAATCGTAAGCTGGATTCCGGGTTCGAACGGGCAACAGCTCTCGAGCTTCGTGATCCATACCGTTCTCGCATCTGACGGCACAACGCCAGCAATCGCTGACGTAGCAGTGCCGCCCGCTGCAAACGGCGTTCCTCCGAATTCTGCGCAGGTTACCGGGTTACCCCTTGGAGTTGCTGTTGAATTCCAGGTAGCAGCTGCAAACTCATTCGGAACCAGCCAGTTCTCTATTCTGACTGCAGCCTTCACCGCTGCGGTTCCAACTGTTCCCGATGCACCGAGCGGAGTTGTTGCCACGCCAGGCAATGCTTCCGCACAGGTTGCGTGGTCAGCTCCCTCCAGCAATGGTGGATTGCCAATCACCAGCTACACGGTTACTGCCCGGTTGAACGGAATTACTTCTGCCGGTAACGTTACAGTTCCGGCAAGCCAGAGCGGTTTGAACTTCACCGGCCTGGGCAATGGATCGCTCTACAACTTTGTAGTGGTTGCCACCAATGCAGCCGGAAACAGCGCGGCGTCTCTGCCTTCCAACGCAGTGACTCCGAGCGTTCCGGATGTTCAGGACATCGCAATTACGATGAGCGGTTCTTCCTCACTCAATGCTGGATCGTTCGCGACCTTTACCATGACCGTAAGCAATAATGGTCCTGGCGATGCTCCGAGCGTAACTCTGGCCGATAACCTGCCAGCGCCATTCGTTTCTTCTTCAACAACGCAGGGCGTTTGCACGATCGCCGGCACTCTCTTCAGCTGCACGCTGGGCGGAATGCACGCGGGCACCAGCGCCACGGTAAAAGTCACCGTTGCCATGGGTGCTTCAGCCATCACCAACTCAGCCACCATCACACTGCGTGATCTGCTGGGCAATGTGAAGAACACTGATCCGAATACGGCCAACAACACCGCCAGCTTCCACACCGGCATCAATAGTGGAACAGGCAATTTGAGCGCTGACCTTCAAGTGGTGGGATCCTCCAACAATGGCGGACCTGCAATTGGCAGCAACGTGCTCTTCACCTGGCAGGTAAAGAACAACACCGGCAACGTTACCGCTCCGAACGTTACGTTCGAAATTAACCTGCCAGCGTCGTTCAACCTGGTCCCCGGCAGCTTGAGCACCAGCATCGGCGGTTGCTCAATCAACGGACAGACCCTGGATTGCACCACTCCGACCCTGACCAACGGTCCTACCATGCTGATCACTTACAGCGTGACTCCGACCCTGGCCGGCTCCTTCACTTCAACTGGAACAGTTACTTCGGGCGCGACCAATCCGAACCCTGCGCACGCGACGTTCCCTGTAACGATTCAACCTAAATAACCACCAATCGGGCTGCCGGGGCGCTAAAACAGCGTCTCGGCAGTTCGCAAAACTGCAAGAATCAGCAGGGGCTATTAACCCAGCATTTTGTTCTCGCACATCATTCGCAATCCCGTTTTAGCAGTGCTGAGTGTTTAGATTTCCGCAAAAAACAATGGACGTTTCCCTGATCGACGGACAGGCTTTTGCGATAACGGCCTTGTTTTTGTCGGAGCGCTGAGGTTGGGTAATTCCCCGCTAGATTACCCAACTTCTTTTCTTAGAAAGCCCTTGCGAAAGCCACTGGCTCCCAGCCTTAAAAAAACCACATTGCTGGTTCAAAACAAATAGATGCAAATACTTGCAAACTTCTTCTGCCAGGCGGCAACCCCCGAAATCTTTGAATCTTTAATGTTATTTTAATCTCTCTCTTACGCATCGGGCGGATAGTCGTACCTATTACACAGATCAAATTTGATTGTTTTGAGCGTTGCCGCTGAGTGTTTGCCCCATCTCGCCAGCATCCTCGCCACATCACTCAATGTAAGGATGATCGGTGTAATAGCGCTGAATTTTACGCGCGGCCGGTTCGCCAAGAGCACGGGACTTCGCCCCTGCGAGAAAGCCGCAGAAAGCCCACACAGCTTCCAGTACGCCAGTGGCGTTTGGAACAACGTTACAGGGGTGATCGCATGCTCGCTTTCTTTAGTACGGCTTCAAGACCGCTCGCCCTTCCAGGGAAGAAGACGCGGATTTGTGGCTACGGCCAACAAGCGCATGCCATCCTTTATAGATCCATCCATTTCGAAAAGATCAATCCAGTTCTCCTCACAAAAGAATTCCTGGAGCGCGGCCAGGAAGTTTCGCAACCATTGGCAATTCAGACTGCGGGACTTTCTTTGATGTTGGGTAATTGCTCGCAATAGCAATTACCCAACTTTTTTCCTTAGCAACTCCCAGATTTAATCTGATTATCTGCGTTTCCTGAATTCCCAAAATGGTGCGTGCGCAGGACAGCACCTTTTGATTGGTTTCTTAGTGAATTTAATGTGGCCTTAATTCTCCTCTAATCTCCCGGGCTCATTCTCTTTCCATCGACGGATTTGATGTTCTTCCGGGTTCCTCACGCGCTGGTCAGATATCACAGACCTTTACCCCGATAAACATCAATACTGAAAAGATAATTTTTCAGACTCCTGGGTGGACCGTCGTGCAACGGCCCTGTTGGCAGACAGTAAAGGACCTTTTTGGCGAGCAAGTAACACCCGGGCTCCCTGGCGTGAAATTCCGCAGTGATAGCCCCGCTTTCCTTTTAGTCGTTCCCCGCTGCCAGTTGGTTGATTCATCTTGACCCGGAGCGCGTGCACATTCCACTACAGGACAGAATATTGATGCGGCGGATTTTTCCGCCGGCTGCGTGTGCGATTCCACGCAATGCGTTTTTTCTGGAAAGCAAAATGCTTCCAGATGGGGAAAGGGATGACGACAATGATAATTCTCAGCGGCGTTGCAGAAAGAACTCCAACTCATTCTGACCAGCCATGGATCCACGTGCGGATACAACTGATCGCGCGGATACGGACGGGCCTGGCTATCTTTGCCGCGGTGCAGTCTCATGCAGCACTCGCGGAACGGCAAAATTGCTCCTTAAATAACGCCGTGGGGGCTTGAACAGAGTTTGAATCGAAAATCGAATTTTCAGTAAAAGGAGGGTTCCAACAAAAACTTCATATCACCAAAACTTGTCAGCTCACGCAGTTGGGTAACTTATCAAGCCACTTCCTCTCTGGCTCGCAGGTTACCCAACTTCGCAAAACCAAAACAGCAGTACCCAGGTAAACCGCATTCATAAAGACACAAAGAAACGAGACATAAAGAAACCTGGGCAGATAAACAAAGGCAGTAGAGCAAGACATATTCGCAATCATAAGATTCCTGGAGCGCGGCCAGGATGTTGTAGCACCACCTTAGTATGTTAGCTGCATCACTTTGAAGTTGGATGATTGGTCTTAAGATCTATCGCAATCATCCAACTTCGTTTCTTCAGCTAACAGACCACTCGCGCTGAAACGGTTTAGAGAGTTCTTGAACGGCATTAGAGCTAAATGGTTTTCTAGTTTTTTGCATCGACGGACTTTGATGTTTTCTTCCGGGTCTTCTCACGCGCTGGTCAGATAACTAAGACCGGTTCCCGCTTAAGACATCATTACTGAAAAGATATTTTTCAGATTCCTGGGTGGATCCCGTCAATGCTGCTGTACTGGTAAGCAGTTGGACCACAGCGAAGGCGAGCGGTTACACCCAAAGACAAAAGCGTGACGATTCTTTGAGCAGTTCGGCGGCCTCCCTTCCCCGCCATCATTTGTAAGTGGCCAGCCCTTTCCTTTCCGAGCAGCATATCCATTCCACCCGGCATGAATTTTTTAATTGGCAGCAGTCAAGATTCGCTGCCGAAACAATGCGGGTTACCACAGAGACTCGCGCTTCCGGACGAGGAAAGGACTACAACATGCTGGATTTAAGAAACAGGGCGAATGGAACATATGCAATGGCCCTAAAGCCGTGGATCAACATTATGAAGAGTGTTGCTTCACGGCTTTGGTTAAGCGCCGTAATGATTACCGGATTGGCCGGCCCAATGGCGCACGCACAAACGCAGGTTCCATTTGCCACGAATGTAACCTCTCCCGGAGGCGGCATGGTGCTGAGCGGATCGGCAATCAATCCGAAGACCGGCACTCCTTATCGGCATTTGTGGACAAGCGACCAAGGTGGTCTGGGCCTTTGCCGCCTTGATCCCGATGTGGACACGCCGGGACCGCACTTCATTAATAGCGGAACCTGCATGGAGGTGGTTGACGGGGCCATATTCAAACCGGGTGAGTTCGCGTTTGATCCGGTATTCAATGATATTTATGCCGTTGATCTGCAAGCCAATACGCAGGGAATATTCCGGCTGCATTACATCCCCACAGGCAGCGGCGGCCATGGATCTTTGGATGTTCTGCATACTGAAGTTCTGGGCGGCAATCAACTGGGAGGCCGCCAGGCGCTACCGGGATGCGGTATCGCTGGAAATGTTCCGAACTCCGCGTCGTTGGGGCCTGACGGCAATCTCTATATAGGATTTAAAGCCAGCGGCAATATTCTGCGCATTGTGGCTCCTCAGACTGAGCCTCTGCCTTGCAACAATGTACAACTCATTGGAACCACACCTGACGGTAAAAAAGATTTTGGCCTGGGTTGGATTAGCCACGATCTTTTCGGTGGCGATGGACGAGCCGCATGGGTGATGCCCAGCGCCGATCAGTGTCTTACTCCGCAGAATGGGCTTCTCACTTGCACTGCCACCAATATTCTCGTCGGACAGACCGCAGTACCCAGCTATGTAATGAGCGACCAGGTTTATCCGGCACAGAATGGCAGAAAGCTATTTATCGGCAATCCCAGCGCAGTAACTCTGGTTGATACCGCAACTCTGCAGATCACTTCTGACTTTGCTACCGGCTTCAAGTTTTTGAGTGGCATGGCAATGGATCCAACCAATATGAATTTGTACGTGGCGGATGATCCCACTGAAGGATTGGGCAACGGATTTGGACGCTGGTGGAATCTGGGCAATAGTGGAGGCGCTGTGTCTCCTGCAACCCTGATTAAATTTGCCGATGGCGTTACCGCTCCCGGCGGAGGCACAGTGCTGGCCGGATCAGGCATCAACCCTGCAACCGGCAAAGCGTATCGGCATCTATGGTCTGGCGATTCAGGCGGCTTTGGATTATGCCGTCTTGATCCAGATATTGACTCGCCCGGCCCTCATACCATTAACAGCAGTACATGTATTCCATTTGTTGACGGAGTGCAGTTCAAGCCCGGCCAGATGGCCTTTGATCCCATCACGAACAATCTTTACACAGTGGACATGCAGGCCCAGACCAGGGGTATTTTCCGCCTGCATTTTATTCCCTCCGGGGACGACGGCCACGGCGGTGTCGATATCATCCATCAGGAAGTATTGACCGGCAATGGCGGCATTGGTCACAACGGGTTGCCTGGGTGTGGCATTGCAGGCAATGTTCCGAACTCAGCCGTGCTCGGGCCAGACGCCAATCTCTATGTAGCGTTCAAACAGAGCGGCGACATTCTTCGCATTACTTCACCAGCAACAAATCCGGTTCCGTGCGACAACGTGCAGGTGATTGGAAGCACTCCGGACAACGTGAAAGACCTGGGACTGGGCTGGATTAATCACGATCTATTTGGTGGCGATGGAACCTCGGCTTTTATCATTCCCAATGCTGACCAGTGCATGACGCCGCAAAACGGACTGAATCCATGCCATGGCACAAATTTTCTGCAGAAGGAAACGGTCGCCCCGCTATTTGTAATGAGTGACCAGATTTATCCGGCGCTGAACGGCAGAAATCTTTATGTGGGCCAGGCGGGAAGCATAACGCTGGTTGATCCAGTTTCATTTCAGGTCAACTTGAATTATGCCAGCGGTTTTGAGCTGTTGAGCGCCATGGTCATGGATCCAAGGGACCTCACGCTCTACGTTGCTGATGACGTTTCGGGCGGCAATCTGCCTCAGCAGGGTCATTGGTGGGTTGTGTCGCCTCAGCCAGTCCTTCCGGCTATTCCCGGGATTCCATTGAATGTGGTGGCCACGGCAGGCATAGCATCAGCCACGGTCAGTTGGATTCCTTTTCCCGATGGACAAAAAGTTACCAGCTTTACCATCCACAATTTGTTCAACATGCCCGGTTTATCAATGCCGGATATGATTGTGACAGCGCCTCCGGGTTCCATGGAAGTGCCCACTTCCGTTACGATTCCCAACCTCATCAACAATATTCGCTATCAGTTTGTGGTGGCAGCTACTGACTCGGCTGGAACCAGCCAGTTTTCCGAACCCAGCCAGATTGTTACGCCTCTGGATCCAACAGTACCTAAAGCGCCAACAAATTTAGTAGCTGCAGGACACGATTCCTCTGCGTCGATTATTTGGACGGCGGTTCCGGATTACCTGAACGGCGGGCTTCCGATTATCATCTATCACGTAGAAGCACAAATTGAGGGACACACCAGCAACTCCATGGATGTGCCTGTCGGCCAGACCTCGGCTTTTATGACCGGCCTGACCAACGGCGTTACTTATACGTTTGTGGTGGAGGCCGTCAACTCACTTGGCGCCAGTCTGGCATCGTTGCCATCGAATGCGGTGATTCCCCTGGCGCAAACGCCACCACCGCCGCCCGTCCTGGCAAATCTTATAGTCACAATCAGCGGCCCTAACGCGGTATTTGCGAACTCAACGGCTGGGTACGAAATTACGATTACCAATAACGGTAGCGCGGCAGTTCCGCAGGTGATCATTGCCGATATTTTCAACGCCACCGGAGCATCCATCCTTGCTGCCACGCCCAGCCAGGGCGTATGCTTTGCGGGAACCACGATCAACTGCAATCTGGGCAACGTGGCTGCCGGAAGCACAGTAGCGGTTGGAATTACTGAGAACGTGATTGCCCCGGTTACCAACACGGCAACCGTGCAAGCACGGGATGCAAATAGCCATGTGATGGCTCTGGTGAATTCTGCCAACGGCACAGCTAGTGTGACGACTGCAATTTCATCGCCCGCGCCCGCTCCGACGCCTACTCCAGTTCCAACGCCTACACCAACTCCAACACCGAATCCAACTCCTACACCTGCGCCAAGTCCGACACCAACGCCGGTTCCGACGCCATCTCCAACTCCAGCGCCGTCGCCAACTCCTGTTCCTTCGCCAACGCCATCGCCAACTCCAGGACCGTCCCCCACTCCTACGCCGGTAACAATTACAGATCTGGGACTGACAGGAGCTTACGTTGCTGGGCCCGGCGGCGGCACAGTCACATGGCAGATAGCGAACCTTGGTTCAGCGGACGCAAATGGCATTGTGCTGGTACAGCATTTGCCTTTGGGCATAATTGTTCAATCCATCAATACTTCGCCCAGCGGCTTCTGTTCGCAGTCACTGGCATTCGCCAATTCAATACGTCTGGCTTGCGGACTGAGCACGCTTCCGAAGGGGCAAACGTGGACCATCAACGTAGCGATTGTTACAAACTCCACAAGCGCGGAAACAGCGGCCAGGGTTACTTTCACCGGCAAGGATTCGAATCCGGCAAACAACTACTCTCTCATAGCGCTGAGCAATAATGTGCCTGTTGGTAGTAGTGCGGTCGTAAGCAACAGTGCGATCGTTAGCAAAAGCGCAGCCGTAAGCAAGGCTGGAACAGCCATTGTGCTGCGGTTGCCAGCGGGCTTTGAAACCCTGAGTTTGGCGGACCCGCAGCCGCCAGACGATACCGCAAGTCAGCCTCAGGAAAGTCAGACTCAGGAAAATCAACCTCCGGAAAACAAATGAAGCTTGAAGAAAGATACTTTTTAACTTGAGCCAGAAAGAGCGATGCCTGTCTTCCGGCAGGCATCGTTTGTTCGAATCATCGTTATTAAAACAAATTGATTTTCGCAGCAGACTAAAAGCTTTAAGACGGAATGAGCCTTACGGATGGAGAACAATAGAAACCCTGATGACCGACCAGTTCTGCCTGCAGGCCGGGCAGACGCGAAGTTCTCGACTGCATGGGAGCGAGATCCCATTGCCTGCCTGCGCGTACCCGGCGTAGGCAGCAGCATTGTTCGCCTGAAGAAGAAAGACGCCGTCTTTTACCAGGCCATGCCTGCGGATTGCATATTCTATCTGCTCAATGGACGGGTGAAGCTAACCGCTCTTTCCTCTGAAGGACGTGAAGCCACCATTGCGTTGATGCGGGCCGGAGATTTCCTGGGAGAGGAATGCATTGCCGGCGGCCAGCTGCAGCGCACAACGACAGCCATTGCCATTTCAGAGTGCATGTTGCTTAGGACAGAGCGCAAAGCCATGCTGGAAGTCCTGCGTCGCGATTTACAGTTCTTTAACTTTTTCCTCTCTTTTATGGTTACCCGCAGCGTGCGAATGCAGGAAGACTTGCTTGACCGTCTCTTCCATACCAGTGAAAAGCGGCTGGCGCGTATACTTCTGCTGCTGGCCGGCTTTGATAGCCCGGCAATTACTGAGATCGTGGTGCCCAAGGTAAGCCAGGAGACGCTGGCGGAGATTGTTGGCACCACGCGATCACGCGTCAGTTTTTTTATGAATAACTTTCGCAAGCAGGGGCTGATTGACTATGACGCAGACTACAGCGGCGACCTTCTGATCCGCATTTCTTTAAGAAAGATTCTGACTGTAGAGTAAGCCAAACACTGGTCTTTGTATTGTCCGGTTGGTCAATTGGTTTATGAAAAAGGGACAATAACTTTTTACAAGAATGTGGTCAATTTTGAACAGATTTCACCAAGCGCGTAGTCCACAATGCGGCCTAAGTAAGCTCTAAAACAGAAAGATCGTTGGTGACGGAACCAACAAAAATCGCGCCTTTCAGAGAGGCGACGATTTACTTCCTCACAAATAAAAGCGTCCGTCGCAAGCAGATCGATCTACTGACAGAGTAAGCAGTCTGTCTATAAATCACTGACTTATCCCTTCCGGGCATGATTCAGCGTGAACTGTGTTTGCTGTTGCTATCAGCAGATGCAGCAAATGTCTGACGTGTGCTTTAAAAGCCGCTGCAATGCACTGGGCCCCACCAGGCGCGGACGCACCAGGCGTGCTTTGACGTGACCATAAAACAAAATGTAAACGGCTCATTTGCCGGCTGCCGCAGATCGTGAAGCGGTTGCCGCAAATATTTGGACCGCTGATGGATTTTTACGTCAGTCGGCCTCGACACTTTATTCGAGGCTGCACGGCTTTGGGCGCGGAAGAATGCGGCCTCCGCCGGGCCAGTCTCTTTTGCATGCGTGCACCCAATTGGGAGCGCCGCTTACGGAGCAGCCACCATGAATCATCGAGATGACGGTTTTTTTCTTAATTCAAATTCCTCCAGGGCACGAATCAAAGAAGCTGAGAACGCGCGGAAAAACAGGGCTGAAATTGTTAGCGCACATTCCCAGGGAAGAGTTTCACGCCGCGATCTGATCAAGATGGGCCTCATTACAACTGGCGGATTGCTGGCCCCCATCCACGGCTTGAATCCTTTTGTAAAAAGCGCCTATGGAGAAGTTCCAACAGGAACAGCTCCTAGTCCGCTATTTGGCGTTCAGCCTTTCTCAACGCCGATGCCGCGTTTTGACGTTGCGCCGCGAATTCCAAATCCTCTGACGGGCGGCTTGACTCCGGTTCCCCAGGCACAATCGAACCAGACGCAGCAACTGTTGGATCCAGCCCTGGTCGGCGGACAGACCGGTTTGACTGGCCCCATTGAAGGCCGTCCACCGGGACCAATCTGGGCGCATCAACGGTTCACTCAGTTTGCACCTCAGGTTGGTGTTGAAACCTCTCAGGCGCAAGCTACCACGAATGTAAACTACAGGCCTAACGTAGCTTCTCAATTCAACTCAGGGATTGATCCGACCCAGCCGATTCCGCTCAAGTTCCATCCTGGCTTCCCCACGCAGGATCCGAACTCAGTCTGGACCTTCAACGGCACTCTTCCGCCATACCTGGTTCAGGGCCGTTACGGCGAGCCAATTCTCTTCCGCCACCACAACCGCTTGCCTGCTGATGTAACGCAGAACAACGGCTTTGGACGCAACACCATTTCCACGCACGAGCACAACGGTCACCACGGTGCGGAGAATGACGGGTTTACCGGCGCATTTTTCTTCCCGAACCAATTCTATGACTATCATTGGCCAATCGTGCTGGCGGGAATTTTTGAAGTGAACAAGGATGCAACCGATCCGAAAGCCGGCAGCCCTGACGACAGTGGTGGCATCAATAAAGTCCCCGGTGACTGGCATGAGACCATGAGCACGCACTGGTTCCACGATCACATGTTCACTTTTACGTCACAGAACGTGTACAAGGGCAACGCTGCCATGTTTAACATTTACAGTGCGCTCGACCGTGGCAATGAAGGAATCAATGACGGCGTAAACCTGCGCTTGCCTTCAGGCACAGCCAAGAGCTTTGGCAACCTGGAATATGACGTGAACCTGTTGTTCAACGAAAAGGCTTTCGATGCAGAAGGCCAGCTTTTCATGGACATCTTCCAGTTTGACGGCTTTATTGGCGATGTAATGTGCGTGAATATGACATACCGGCCATTCTTTGAGGTGGAGCGCCGCAAGTATCGCTTCCGCATCCTGAATGCCAGCGTGTCGCGCTTCTTCAAGTACGGCCTGTCAGACGGATCGCCGATGATTCAGATCGCGAATGACGGCAACCTGCTGCCTTATCCTGTAGTGCAGACGGTTTCCGACGAGCAAGGCATCGCCGAGCGCTATGACTGGGTCATCGATTTCTCCCGTTACAACATCGGTGACAAGGTCTGGATGGTGAACGTCTGCGAGCATAATGACGGCAAAAAGCCAGCCAACGATCTTTCGGTGTCCGACGCACTGGCCGGCAAGTCGAACGATCCGTGCGTTGGAAAGTTTTTGGAATTCCGCATTGTGCGCAACCCGGCCACGCCTGACGTGAGCCAGGTGCCTGCAGTGATGATTCCAAATCCTGACCTCTCAAGCATTCCTGTCGCGCGTGAGCGTACGTTCACGTTTGGCAGCGGCGCTTCACAGCCGTTGTCAGCCGACGATCCGGCTGCATACACCACCGGAGCAGGCGGACAGAAAGGGCCATGGGGCGTGCGGACCGATCAGGGCCCAATGCTCAATGCCAGTTTTGGCCGGGTTTCCGCTGCGCCTGCATTCGGCACGCGCGAAGTCTGGACTCTGCAGAACGGCGGCGGCGGTTGGGACCATCCGATTCACATTCACTTTGAGGAAGGCCAGGTTCTGGCCAGGAACGGCAGCGCTTCAAACGTTCCGGCATGGGAAAAGGGCCGCAAGGATGTGTATCGCCTGCGTCCGGGCGGCAGCGTGACTCTTACCATGCAGTTCCGTGATTGGGGCGGCATGTTCATGGAGCACTGCCACAACACCGTCCATGAGGACAACGCAATGTTGGTTCGTTGGGAAATCGATGACGGTGGCACGCCATTCCTGCGGCCGCTTCCGACACCGATTGCAACGCCCCAGGGTGTGACTTTTGTTGCACCGGATGATATTGCTCCAACTGCCTTCTAGGCTGCGCTCGAAGGTGGTGCTGCAACAGGTTAGGTGGGCGGTCTCGGCTACTCCGCGTCTCATGTGCAAGTTATGCATGAACCCCGGAGTAGAGAGGACCGCCCACCAGACCTGGCAACTATTGCGAAGTAGAAAAGCGGGAGGCCATATGTATCGGGTGAAAAGCAGTAAAAATGCAATTATAAATTTTAGTGTGCTGGCTCTTGCCATGGCTCTTTTGAGCGGAACGGCATCAGCTTCAAGCCGCTACGGAGCCAATTATTTTCCCAATGTCACGCTTACTACACAGGATGGGACCAAAGTCCATTTTTACGACGATCTGATCAAAGGCAAAACCGTAGTCATCGATCTTATATATACCCAGTGCGTGGATTCGTGCCCGCTGGAAACGGCGCGCCTGGTGCAAGTGCAGAAGATGCTGGGCGACCGCGTGGGCAAGGACATTTTCTTTTATTCAATCAGCATTGATCCAACGCATGATACGCCGGCGGTACTGAAATCATACGCAGAGAAATTTCACGTTGGGCCAGGCTGGACTTTTCTTACAGGCAAGAAGGAAGACATTGACCTGGTCAGCAAGAAGCTGGGACTTTACAGTGAGCCAGATCCAAACGACCGCGATGGCCATACGCCATCAGTCATCCTGGGCAATGAACCCTCCGGCCAGTGGATGCGCAACTCGGCAACGGATAACGCGCGCTTTCTGAGCCTGATCATTGGCAATTGGCTCGATAGTTTTAAGCATGCCAAGCCGATTGAAGCCAGTGCGAATTATGACCAGGCAGCGCGGATCGATATATCCGACAAGGGGCGCTATGTTTTTGCCACGCACTGCGCTGCCTGCCACACCATTGGACACGGAGACAAAATTGGTCCAGACCTGCTGGGCGTAACGAATATTCGTGAGCGCTCCTGGCTGGCAAAATTCATCGCTACGCCAGACAAGGTGCTAGCTGAGAAAGACCCCACAGCTACGGCGCTGTTTGAGAAATACAAGCAGGTCATCATGCCCAATTTGCGACTGGCGCCGGTGGATTTGGAATCATTGCTCAATTTCCTGCAAACCCAGAATGGCACGCCACACGCAGATGCTTCAGGGACCATGGCTGGCGAAGCCGGTATAAAGGGCAAAACCGCGGATACGAATGCGGTGGCTGCAGAGAGCAACAGATAAGTTTCTAGCGGGACTAATTCTGGATAGCGCGTTAGACCAAAGCGCTAACCAACAAGTTACGGCTGTGGACCTGCCCGATGGTACTACAGCCGTGAACGGGGCTGCCGACACCGCAAAACGGCAGCCCCAATTTATTTGTCCTGGATGTCTTTCCGTTTTTGCCACAATTCGGTAGTGTCTCAGTTGAACCTCGGGCCGGTAAGCAGGCCTCTGGTGAAGGATTGCGCCGGCAATGCGGTGCGCAGATTGCATTCAACCTGCATTTTCGCGCGACGCCAGCTCAAGCTATTCTTGAAGAGCCTGGGAAGGAGATTTGCGGCATGGCGAAACTTGTCTTTGGAATGAACCAGTCCCTGGATGGCTACGTCGACCACATGAAGTTGGGGCCGCCTGTGCCCTCGGCCTTTCGTTACTTCGTCGAGCATATGCGTGGCCTGACGGGCTGCATATATGGTCGCGGCCTGTACGAGATCATGCGTTATTGGGACGAAGACCTTGCTGACTGGGACGCGGAGGATCGCGAATTCGCAGTGGCATGGCGGAGCAAACCCAAGTGGGTGGTGTCGCGTTCGCTCAAAAGAGTTGGCCCCAATGCCACACTGATCGCGGATGATTTCGAGGCTGCGGTACGCAGACTGAAGGCTGAACTGACCGGCGAGATTGACGTTGGCGGCCCAGTCCTGGCGCGGAGCCTGAGCGAGGCGGGTTTTATCGATGAGTATCGACTCTACCTCCGCCCCGTCGTGCTTGGGAGCGGTAAGCCATTCTTCGCCGGCCCCCGGCCGCCGCTCCACCTGGTGGGCAGCGATCTCATCGCCGAGGATCTGATTCAGTTGACGTACGTTCCTGCTTAACCGCACGGCTCGCCCGATGGGCTGCGCCGGTGCGCCAGGTCCATTTTGGGTCGTGAGCGGAAATCCAAACTGAGACACGACCCATAATTCAGAAGCCTTGCGAATCGTGGAGTTTTTTGTGCGAAAATGAACTTAAATTCATCTTTGCAAAGGGTCCCCCGTGAAAGCCTTGCCGCAATTCTTCGCGTTTGTTCTGTTTATCTCTCTCCACTGTACCGCACAATCCGCGCCCCAAAGTTCAAGCACAAGGAGTCCAGGCACAAAAGATCTGAATGCCCAAGATTTAAATGCAAAGGATTTGAATGCAAAGATAGATCGCCAGCTCCGCGCGACTTACAAAATTCCCGCGGAAGTTCCAATCACGGTTGGTCCCTTCACACCGAGCAAAAACTGGCCCACTTATGACTCTTTCCAGATCACGATTGGTGAAGGCAGCGCCCGGCAGCAGTTTGAATTTCTTATGTCCAAAGACCGTAATTCAATGCTCAAACTGACCAGATTTGATCTTGCCGGCGACCCTTACGCTGAAGTGATGAAGAAGATTGACTTGACTGGCCGCCCGGTTCGCGGAGCCAAAGGACAGAAAGTGGTCGTGGTGGTGTTTGACGATCTTCAGTGTCCTTTTTGCACCATCATGCACCAGACGCTGTTTCCTCAGGTGCTCAAAGAGTATGGCGACCGTGTAAGCTTCGTCTATAAAGATTTTCCGCTGCCCAACCATACATGGGCCACCCACGCCGCCGTGGACGCCAACTGCCTGGCCGCACAAAATCAGGATGTGTATTGGAGCTTTGTCGACTCCGTCCATGCCAGCCAGAAAGAAATCAACGGCGAGCAGACACTCCAACTGCGCTTTGAATTGCTGGACCAGATCGCGCTCCAGCTTGGCTCCAGGAACAAGCTTGATGCAGCCAGCCTGCAAGCCTGCGTCAAGACTCAGAATGATGCCGCGGTTAAAGCATCCATCGATCAGGGAAACGTGATTGGCGTGGAAGCCACGCCTACAGTGCTCGTGAATGGCGAGGAGATTTCAAGCGGCGCTGCTTCCCTGCCGCGCATTCGTGCCGCGCTGGATAAAGCGCTGAAAGAGACAGGGACAGCGCAGCCACAGGCCGCTGCAGAACAGAACTAGAAAAGGCGTGGTCAGATGCTCTCTTCATTTTTTTTGCTGATCGCCTTTTACTCCCAATTCCATGCTTGCAACAAATCTGGAGGCACATACTTCTGGTCTTTGTTCTTTTTGACCCAGGCTTTGAGTGGAGCGGACTGCTCGTATTCACTGGGAGAGAGCCCAAGGGTATTTACGATTTCATCAAAAGAGCACGGCCCCGCAGGTATATCCACGTTTGCATCCGGCTTGCCCCAGTTCGAGTTTCCGCGTTTTTTGGACATATAAGTATCAGATGCGCGCACGGTGGGTGACGCGCCAGTTTGTGGCCTGACAAAAAACTCAGGGCATCCAAGTTACGTAATGCAGCACAGGCATGGCCGCAAACGCCGCTAATCCTTTGAGGTTTTAAGTTTTTTAACAGTACGTTCGAGCGCAACCGCCTCGGCAAGGCTTTGCTTCGGGATAAGTTGAAAGAGCTGCTCAGGGCGCACCTTGAGCCCCGCGGACAGCTTAATGACGCGGTCAAATTTCATATTTGTCTCCGCGCGTTCGACGCGGCCTATGTAGTTCCTGTGGACACCACAAAGCTCCGCGAGCTTCTCTTGCGAGAGATCGCGTTCTTCACGCAGTACACGAAGCTTTCTGCCGAACAAAACCAGGGCGTTGGGCACGCTTTATAGGGTCTTTCGGCATTCCCTTTTAATCTACCCCGTACACGGTTACACCGTGAACGGTGTATAATTTGGCTTCCCGTTATTGGATACGAATATATCAGACATGCATTATGTGGCCTGTTGGACCGAGGACGACGGCATTTACTCCTGCGACCATGAACACGAGAACGTCGCAGGGGCGATGAGGTGCCTTGTCCCGGATGGCGGGGGTTTTATTCGCGCGATTGATTCCGGGGGCTTCCGGTCCCTTACGAACGGAGAGTTCATTGACTTTCTGGAATCGTTAAGAGAGATGCCCTGGAGCCGGCGCAATAAAACCCAAGGTGGCGCAATCGCCGTACCCGCTATACGGTGAGCGCTGATAGGGGAGCCGCCATGATTCGCGGAGAGTGAGAAGGCTCTCCGCGTTTTTTAGTCGCGCATTCGTTGGCGTGCTCAAAAAGGTTGGGCTTAGAGCAGAATCGAATCCCTGGAACGCCAGCGCTTTCACCTGCGTTTTTACAAGTCGTTGGGCAAGAGTAGAGTTCTGTGTTGCACCTATAACGCTTGAAACGTGTGAATCGCTCTTGATCGGGGCATCGGGGTGATCGGGAAATAAAAAAGGACCAGCCAAGTTATGCCCTTGCCGGTCCTATTAAGAAGTCGAGCTAAATTTTAGGAGTGATGTTTTTCTCATCGTTTTTACGGCTATAAGTACCTCCTTCTTGTGGGAGTGGTTTTTCGTGGGAACGGAGGCAAGGAGACCTCCGTTCCCGCGTTTAGCCAGCACCCGGGGAAGGGTTCGAATAGTAGCCTGGCAGGGCGTACTTCGGGCTGGCTATCTCGCATAAACCTCAGTTACAGCCCGGGCCGCCACCCGTGATGGCCTCACAGAATTTCTGTAAGGGCGCGCCGCCAGCGGCTCCCGTTGCCGGGATAGTGATGGTCTGCTCGGTGAAGACACCGTCAATCATCGTTATACCGTTGGGGACGATCAAAGAAGGATGGTCAAACGGCGCACTCTGGGATCGAACACGTTCATCTGTGAGCGATTTCAGAAAGGCCACCACTGCAGCTTTAT
The DNA here is from genome assembly GCA_036496365.1 of Candidatus Angelobacter sp. Lineage (GTDB taxonomy): Bacteria > Acidobacteriota > Terriglobia > Terriglobales > Acidobacteriaceae > Angelobacter. The sequence goes on from DASXLK010000139.1 coordinate 18,651, forward strand.
CGTCCGCGCTGAAGCCGGCGTTCTTAAGGCTGGGATCAACATCTACCGATGGGAAGTCACCGCCCCGGCTGTAGAAGTCAACCAGTTGAGCAAGCGTGGCCTGGCCGCCGTTCAGGAAATACGGTCCGGTCAACTCAACGTTGCGCAGTCCTGGGGTCTTAACCGCCCCGCGAACTGAAACCGGTGCTCCTGCCGGAACCGCTGTTCCTGGGAACTGCCCCATTGACGCGAGCTGCGCCGCCGAAAGCGAGGCCAGTCCGGAAGGATCTGCCGCGGCAATGCCCATATCGTCATCCGTGGGACGCACGCCGATATTGTGGAAGCCCACATCATGCCAGTTGCCGCTGGACAAACGCTCAACGATGCCGCGTGATGCGATGCTGGATATAGTGGCGTCAGTAATTTCAGCGCCGTTGTGGCAATTAGTGCATCCACCTTTGCCCTGGAAGCGATCAAGACCGCGCTGTTCCAGTGAGCTCAATGCACTCTGGTTCCCTTCCATGAACTGATCAAAGCGTGAGCTATCTGAAACCAGCGTGGACTCATACATCTGTATGGCTACACCCCAGAACATGGAGAAGTTGTATTCCATCTGCGCATATTCATCGGTATTGAGAGGACGCCCAAGATGAAGGAAGTTGCTGTCTTTATCCACCACCACATTTGAGTTCCACCATTTTGGCTGGAACGCAGCCTGGATCATGGATACATAATCACTGTTCAGGCCGGTAAACGGATAAGCACTAAGACCGCCCAAAACGCTATCCTGCGGAGAAACTTGCTGCAATACCAGCGGCGTTACGCTGAGCATCTTCTTGCCCATTTTTACGAATGGACGGCCCGTGGCGGACATTTCAACGTTGCTGCCCGGAGGTCCAACGGCCTGTGACGCTAATGCTGAATTGGAGAGACGCAGCTTCACATCATGGACGATGTTCAGGCTTGATGCGTCCGTCTGCAGAAGTGACGCATTGGGATCGCCGGCGCCGAATGGGTCTACGCCGTTAAAAGTGTTTTGCGCGCGTCCATCCCAGAAGTTGCGATAGTTGAAGACCGCGTTGATCACTGAAGGAGCATTGCGCGGCGTTGATTGCCGTGCATTCATGGGAGCGCCGGAAGGATCGGTGATGCCCCAGACGGGATCGGCCACGGAGGTCACATTTTCCGGACCCAGGCCAAGTACCACGTCATTGAAATTGTTTAGATACACGCCCTGCGAGCCGACAATGTTGTTGTTGTCAGAAAGGACAAGCGAGTTGGATCGGGCAATATCCGCCAGCTTGTGCAGCGGAAAATCGCTGATGCTGAGCTGATGGTTCGGGCCAAAGCCAGGATGGAAGATGGTGGAATCTGCTGAAGGATTGCCGCTGGCGTCAACACGACGGAGCCCAGGATCTGACTGGTTCATCGTGCGGCTATCTGCGCCGGCATTGGAATGGCACGTGGCGCAGGCGGTGAAGCCGTCGCTGCCAAACTGCATCTCCCAGAAGAATGCTTTGCCCAAGGCGATGGCCGCTGCCTTGTTGCGCACAAGATCGTTTAGTTCAGCTGCGGTTGGGCCCGGTACAGCCACGGTTTTGAGTGAGGCTAGCTTTCGATTGCCTCCACCACCCTGGTTACCGCCGCCTGCATTGCCACCGCCTTGGTTTTCGTTCTGGTTGTTGCCCTGGCCGCCACTGTTCGAGTTGCCTCCGTTGGAACTGGTTGTCGTAGTCGTAGCTGGCTGTCCGTTGCGGCCGCTGTTCGATCCTCCGCCGCTTGAACTGCCCCCACCGCTGCTATTACTGTTGCCTCCGCCTCCGTTGCCAGAACCTGACCCGGAAGCGCCGGAAACGGCTACAGTGCAGCAGACGAACGCGAGCACCAGCTTGATAAATCTATGGCTCATCCTCATGTACTTCCTCCTTGTTTCTCAAAAAAAAACTTTTCAAAAAAGGCCGGCCGGAAAGATCGGCGAAAAAAGTTTTGCGAATCGTATTTCCGGCCAGCTAGAGATTCATCGCAGCTATGAGCAATGAACTTGGCTTTGTGTAATGCACACGTGGGGCCAGCGCTGAAAGGTGCCGGATGTCAGGAGTAAGGCGAACAAATAAAGCACTCTATATTGCTTATTTTCAGTTGTTTAGCGTTATTTTCGGCGAACTTGAGGAGGCAGTGTGTGAAGCAATTTCAGCCGTGAATCTTGGGTGAATGGAAACCGGCTTCCAACGGTCGAGTGGAATTCGATTTCCAATCAACTATGACTTTTGTATGGAGATGAAGCTTTACGGGGGCAAAACTATTGCAATAAAAAGAGACTGGCCGGGACATTAGATAGCGTCTCCAGCCAGTCATCTACAGCGCGCGGCCATCGTTGTAGTTCTTTGGATATATCGGCAGATCGCGTTGAAAGATGAAGCTGGGTAGTCGAGCGAGGGACTACCCAGCTCCGAGCGTCCTGCAAGGGTCCAAGCAATCTCTCAGAGCCCTGTCCGTCGTGCAGGGAAAGACTGCCATGGTTTGCAGGAATACCAAACTGTTGTGTGACTGAAGTTGTGTGACTGAAACTGTTGTGGCGAAATCGCCGGTAAAAGATGGTTCGATAAGCAAAAAAAGCGTATGAGTCAAAAGTGTTGAAGTGCAGGCTGCCAGAATGGTTGAGCATGCTGGCAGCCCGGCTGGGTTTATCTGGGTTGAATGGTTACTGTGAATGAGTTGTTGTTTGTATTCGTATCGGTACCGCCGAAAGTAGCGGAGCCGGTGGTTGAGATGGTTCCAACTTGTAACGGCACAAAATTTACCGTCACAACCATGGTCTGGCCGCCAGGCAAGCTCGCCAGATTGCAGGTGAGCGTGCCGCCAATTGCGTTGGGAGCAATCCCGCCGCAGGTGCCCTGGCTGGCGCTGGCTGAGACGAACTGGAAGCTCGGCGGCAGCGGAAGCGTGAAGACCACGTTCGGCGCCGGCGTGTTGCCAGTATTGTCTTTGATCTGCCAGGTAAAGGTGTCGCCGGTTCCCTGGTTTGGACCGCCGTTACGGGCTGAACCATTTATTTCAATATCGGCGCTCACTCCGCCTGTCGGTGTTGTTGTGCCACCACCACCGCCGCCTCCGCCAACAGGCACGGGAGCAACTGGAACCGTGACGTTGGTTGTGGAGCTGGCAATGTTGTTGGCTGGTGAAGTGTCAATGAGAAGATTGTTTGATGCATCTCTCAACTGCACTGACGCTGAATTTGTAAGCGCAGTGTTAGAAGAGACCACAGTTACACTTACAGTGGCTAGTGATCCGGCTTTCATCGCGCCCAGGTTGCAGGTAAATACGCTACCCGTATGCGTGCATATGCCCTGCGAGTTAGTTGAGGACTGGAAAGCTCCTGGCAAGCTATCCGTAAGTGTTACCAGCGCGGCATCTCCAGGACCGTTATTGGTGACCGTCATGGCGAAGGTCACAAACGCCCCTGCATTCACTGTCGCCGGTGAAGTCATGGTGATGGCCAAATCTGCTCCCTGAGGAGAAACAGGTGTGACCGCGTTTGATGGCAGTGATTCCGCACCGCTGCCTACTGCATTCGTAGCGTGTACGGTGAATGAGTAAGTTGTTCCGTTGGTTAAGCCGGTGAAGTTTACGCCGGTTTGCGAAGCAGGAACGGTGAGTTTCAGCGCTCCTGGTGTGGCAGTTACGGTATAGCTGGTGATCAGTGTTCCGCCGCTGTTGGCCGGAACAGTCCATGCAAGAGCAGCTGAGCCGTTGCCAATGGAAGCGACCAGTCCGGTCGGCGTACCAGGAACAGTCAACACCTGAGGAGTGACTGGCCCACTGGGGATAGAAAACGGACTGCAACCGCTAGCGTTGCAGGCTTGAATCGCAAAGACAACGGTCACACCGTTCGTGAGTCCGTTGATTGTCGCAGAGCTGGGTGCAATTCCATTGGATGCCTGGTTAACAGTAAAGTCAGGCACTCCGGAAGCCGCTCCATTCGCCAGCAGCGTGCGAACTACAAAGCTGGTAATTGCCTGGCCGTTCGGCGTGGGAATCCAGTTCACCGTTGCGGCGCCGGCAGTTGCAAGTGCCGATACATTCACAGGAGTTGCTGGCGGGCCGGCTGCTGGAGGCTGAGGTTTTACCTGCCAGATAGCGGCTGCGCCATTGATTGTTCCCTGCGTGCAATCAGAGCCAACATAAACTGTTTCATTGGCCAGATCGCTGGTGTCAACGGTCACTCCGGTAATAAAGCAAAAGGTGCCACCAAATTGAGGTGTTACCGTGATGTTGGTCACATCGGTGGCATTGGTAATTCGCACTGTACTGCCAAGTGAAGAGGCAAACAACGTGTTACCGGGAAATGATGTATTCGGTCCGTTATACGTAAAGTCGCTGACAATGCCAGCTTGCGGGCCAGGCGCAAAAGCACCCAGAATTTCAGTTCCAGCACCGGCAACCGGTCCGCAACGTACATTACCGTTTGCGGGAGTCAGGCACTGGTCAGCATTATCTTTGAACCACGGACTGATATTGTCCGCGCCAAAAAGAGTATGCCCAACCCACGCCAGGCCAAATGTATGGCCGGCTGCGCCGCCAGCACCAAGCCGGGCGTCAGAGGCAAAAATCGGCACATCAATACTGGCGCAATCAGCAGGATTGGCCGGATCAAAAGTTGATGGATGCGGAATACGCGCGATCGTTCCATTGCGCGCCCAGCCCACATAAAGATTACCATCTGGGCCAAGAGTCGCCGCAAACATCTGCACCGGAGTTGCACCGTTGCGCGGATCGGTAACCACTGGGCAGCCACCCGCGCCGTTTCTGGTTCCCTGCGCGCCCATCAATGATTCTACGTGGATCGGGTCCATAGAGCCTTGGCCATTGTCGCCGCTGGGGATGTAATGCATGCGGATCACGCCGTTGGCCGTGCGGGGCTGGTCCGCGGCATAGAGAGTGTTCGTGGAAGCATCATAGGTGAGCTGCAACGGCACAAAGCCACCCGCCTGAATAAAACCAATGCACGTACGCTCAATGTTGTTGTGGAAGCCAATGCCTGAAACACTGGAGACCGTAGGATCATCTACCTCAGGATCAACGCGGCACATGCCATTGCTGGAATCGCCATACCACATGTGCCTTACCGGCTTACCAGTGAATTGGCTGATGGCGGTTCCCTGAAGAATCACGCCCGAACCAGGCGACGTGACCGACGAGAGGCCAAAGACTGACCAATCCTGTGTGCCGGCCCACAGAGTTGTGGTTGTGGGCGTGCTGAGTACGGTAACGTTTTGTGCTTTCGCTGAAGCTGCGAATGCAATGAAGAGAGCCAGACACAGCAAGGCCAACTGCACAGACCTCGGCAACTCGCGATCGGCCAGCTCAAGGTATCTTGTTCGATAGTTACTTCTCATTCAAAGTTTCCTTCTGTCCGACAGCTCGCCTTTTCGGCGTGCCAGACCTAGTGATTCCCCGGAAGGGCGCGCAACGCCGTCAATCTAGCGCTACCACGCCAACACCCATGGGAGCTGTTTCGGATAAAAACACTCAGTGCGTCCCAACGAAAACAAAGCATCGCGGAACGCCTGAGCATCGGCCCAGCGCACCGCTAAGAGCGATAGACCGGTCTGGTTCAATGCATCTGCTCTGCCATGAACATGGCCCAGGCTTTGATTGAAAATGCCACTCGACGAAGGAAAGGCATGGGACTTCTCTTTCAATTACTTACGCACACTCAAGTAGGAGAGATTTACTTTGATCGCCTAATCCCTTAGCTCTGATTTCGCCGCGATTGGAAATCGTTTTCCACCCGCTGAGTGGAAGCGCGTTTCCTGAAGATTGGATTTTCGGAAGTTTGATTTTTGAAACCGGATGAGGAATAAACTGTTTAAAAATGCGAAGGTCCCGCGTGCATGAAGCCTTGCGGAACCATTTTGTTGCAAAAACAAATTTGAAGCAGGTGAGCGGCTTTAGCCGTGTGCGTTGCGCAAGCCGGGGCCGCTCACTCCCGGGGGGAAAATACGGTATTGTTTCATCTTGTAAAGCAGGGCTTTGTAGCTGATTTTTAGCTGCATCGCTGCTGTCTTGCAATTCCATTTGGTGGCAATCAATACGCGCTCAATGATCTTCGGCTCCGCGCGTTCTTTTAAGTCCTGCACCATCGACTTCAGATCAATGCCCTCGCCAATCAAGCTGTTCTCGTCATCAAAGCCTGCAGCAAGTTGTGCGCATGCATTGTTGCTTTCAAGCTCCGCGATAGCTTGTGCTTCATCCTGCAAAACCAGGTGTCGCTTTACAAAGTTCCCCAGCTCACGAAGATTTCCCGGCCATGAGTGTTGCAAACACGCCCGGATCAACTGTTCCGAACAATCCACTGCCACGCAGTTATATTTCTCTGAGAACTGTTGTATGAAATGCTTGAGCAGAAACGGTATCTCTTCCCGTCGTTCGCGCAAAGGAGGAATATTGATGGTGAAAGCATTCAACCGGTAATAAAGATCTTCGCGAAAAGTCTTCCCGTCAATCGCTTCTTTCACGTTGATGTTCGTTGCCGCTATCACCCTGAAATCCGACGTGATCGTGGTACGGCCACCCAGGCGGGAAAATTTTCCGTCTTGCAACACATGCAGTAACTTAGCTTGCAGTACCGGACTCATCTCTCCGATTTCATCCAGAAAAATGGTTCCTTTATCGCATAGTTCCAGCAGTCCTGGTTTGGACCGCGTAGCGCCCGTGAAAGCTCCCGCTTCATAGCCAAAAAGCTCGCTCTCCAACAGATCATGTGGCAGTGCAGCGCAGTTCACCTTCATCATTGGCCTGCCCGCGCGGCGAGAGAGCTTATGTATTAGCCGGGCCAGCACTTCTTTGCCCGCTCCACTTTCTCCTAGCAACAGGACAGATATGTCTACCTTGGCGACTTGTGCCGCCTGCGCGCGGATCTTCTGCATCGCCGGACTGGCTGCCAGAAAGAAAATGTCGTTTTCAACTTCTTCAAGAGACGTTGGAAGATGCGCCGGCTTTGGGGGCACCGAATTTACTGCGCTTGTTGGCGAAAGATAACGCTGCACCAGCAACAGAAGTTCTTGTTCATCGTCTGGCTGTCTGATGTAATCGAGAGCTCCCATCTGGATCGCTTTTACTACCGTGCTTACATTCGTGTCCGATGACACCACAACAATTTTTTGTTCCGGGCGGATTCGCTTGCATGCCTGTATCGTCTGGAAATTATCCAGTTCAGGATTGGACAAATAGAGAAGACAAAGATCAGATTGCAAGCCGTTTCCGAGCCGTCGAATTGCATCTTCGCACCCTGATGACGGTTCAACGCGATAGTGTGCACTCTCAAGCATGCTCTGTGTATGCGAGAGACCTTCAGCGTCGTCATTCACGACCAGGATTTGTGCTTTGCCGGAAGCCACGGAAGAAACTTTCATTTAAGTTAGCTCGCCCCCACGAATCGTTGACTGAAATCTTTGAGCTGCTATTCATTCCGCAAATCGCTCATGTTGAGCCTGGCCAAATGCCAGCTTGGCGATTAAAAATACCTTGCCACTTCAATAGGCAGCTAGATTTTTGGAATAAACAGAAACCACAGCCGAATATGGCTGCCCCTGAATTTCAGTAAAAACTGCATCAACGACCAAGTTGCGCGAGGTGTGCCCAGAACAGGCTATACAAACTGATAGTCGTCACTTAGAACCAGAGAGCGTTTTATGAACTTTTTATTGCTCTTCAAGTTCAGCACAGTTCTTACCCTTTTCGGGTAGAGATACTTTAAGTCTGCTGCCATCGGCATGTAAATCGTTTTCTGAGTGCCTTAACACTCTGGTATCCATTTACCCGCCTATCACACAGTAAAATAAGTAGTTATGCAATGAATAAGGAGACGCGGGAATCCTTATTCATTGCCGGTAGAGTTAAAATCTCTAACAATTCTTCAGATTCTCTAGCTATCAAAGCGTCAACCATTCAGCAATCTGTGTTGCCTTTTCTCACCAGAAACGCACTCTAAGCGGCTTGCGCCAGCTACCTCCTCTTCTGGTGTCTTTTTACGCCACTACACAGCTTTTTCCATCTCTCTTTTTCGGTTCGGCGTAGATTCGGGTCCACCAGCGTTGCGGCATGCCGCAATTCACGGCCGAGTTTCAGATAGCTGCGCCAGCGCGCATCCTCAATTTCGCCGGCGGAGAGAGCAGCTTGCACCGCGCAGTTGGGTTCGGCGCTGTGGGTGCAATCTCGAAAAGCACAATTTTCCGCCAGTGCGTCAATTTCAGGAAACGTCTGCTCGAGAGCGGCCGTCTGTGGAGAGTTCCCAGCTCCCTGCCGGATCTCTTGTGACCACAATTGCAGCTCGCGGATGCCAGGGTTATCCAGAATGAGCCCACCGTTGGGCAAAAAGAATAGCTCTCGATGCGTGGTGGTGTGGCGACCGCGACTATCTGATTCACGAGTGGGCTGCGTACTTTGAGCAGATGTCCCGAGCATCTGGTTTACGATTGTCGATTTCCCCGCACCAGACGATCCAACCAGCGCGGCAGTCTGTCCTGCTGCGATAAAGGGTAAAAGCGCGTTCGTGGCAGTGCTGAGAGCTGAGATCGCCACCACTGGAACACCCTGTGCAATGGCCGCAACTTCTGCCGTCCGCGCATCAAGTTCCGGGCCAGGGAGAAGATCGGCCTTGTTCAACACAATCACGGTTTCTGCTTTACTCTGTCCGGCAGCCACCAGATAGCGTTCCAGCCGGCGCAGATTGTAATCATGATCGAGTCCAAAGACGATAAACAGCAGGTCAATATTGGCGGCGATCACCTGCTCTCCCGCTGCCCTGCCGCTCACCTTCCGGGAGAAGGTTGTTTTACGCGGCAAAACATCGGTAATAATCGCCATGTCGCCGGGAGCGTATTGGCGAATAACAACCCAGTCTCCCACTGCGGGCAGCCCAGCCTGTTCAGCGCGATGCAGCAGAGCACCGGCAACTTCGGCATCAACTTCGCCAGCTTCAGTCCATAGAGAATAGGTATGCCGGCGTTGCGCCAGGACCCGTCCGGGTTTGAGTTCATTACTGCCAAATTCATTAAAATGCTGGGCCCATGATTCATTCCATCCAGCCAATTGCAATTGCATTCGGGTACACTCCATTTTTTGTTGCGGAAACGGACGCCCACCACGCGCAAAAAGGCGCAGACACACGTCGAAACCTGATTGTTGGGAGTTTCTGCAAGAAAACGCCGAATTAAAGGATGGCAATCATAGGCGCAAGAAGAGTGTACCGCATTTAAGCCAATTTCAGGGTACCTTCGGGATATCTAAGGTTTATTCCTGACTGCGCTCCCCGGCTTACCCGCATTATCTGCGGCTGGGTAAAACAGCTTAGCCATGCTTAAAATAAGCCTTCCGGCTGGTTACCTCTGTACTCTTGTTGATTTTCAGCTCTGCTGCGATGATCACTGTGCATTAACAATCTGGCTGGTGGTTTCGGGGGAAAGCACCCGGCTGGATTTGGGCTCTTAAGCAGGCCTCGGCTAAACACCGAGGCCTGTAGTATTTTGCGGCACGTCTTTCCTAAAGGGCGGCCTGCCTTACATATTCCCTTCATCCGCTGACGGCCCGTAAATCGAGGGCACTGAAACATCATTCAATCGCAGGTAGACGCCAAGCTGTGCGCGATGATGAATCGTATGGTTCAAAATAAAGCTCCGCAGAACGGCAATGCGCGGCATAGTCAGTATTGTCTTGTCACCGGCCTTAAGCGTCCACGGCTTTAGCAGGTGCGCGTCGGTAGCGTCTGCAATAGCTTTGCGTGCTACAGAGGTGTTCTTATCAAAAGACCCCAGAATGTCGGCCCGGGACTTCAATTCTTCGGTAGGCGGCGCGGTGCTTACGTCGAATGTATCTTGCCCCATAATGGCTTCAACCCAATGGCTGATCACTGAAAGATGGGTCGCCAGCGCTCCTAGCGACATTGATTTGGCGTGCGGTTTGAAGCTTAATTTGTCCTCTGGAACGCGCTCCAGCGATATACGCGTGTTGGCCATTTCATGGTCGAATTCAGGAAGCATTGCCTGGCTCAAATTTCTTGTCTCCTGCTGTGAGAATGCTTGCGGCTGTGCAGCCATAATTTATCTCCTTAACAAAGCTGATCGAATTGATTGTACCCATTTCGGAACGAAAGAATGTTTTCTTCTAGACAAGATTTATCTTAGGGAATATCTCAGGTTGAACCGTCTTGCGCAGTCGGAGAAATAAAAGAGACGAAGCGCAAAAAAATGCCCAGACCCGGGAGATCCCAAATCTGGACACCTGTTTCTTTTTACTTTTATGCGACCTTGGACTTGGTCTTCTGGAATTTGGAGAGAAGACTTGCCCCGTTGATCGAGCCCAGTCCGGTTGTTGCGTCCCATCCGGCACTGGCATTGAAAGCGCCATTTGTCCCTTTGGTCACGTCATGGCACACACCGGCATTGCTATAGAGCACTGGATTCAGGAAGCCACAGCGATTCCCTATGTCTTCATTGATCAGTGCCACAAGACCTGCATATAAAGGAGCAACTGCGCTGGTTCCTCCGATCACGGTGCTTACTCCATCCACCAGTACGTGGTAACCGGTTTGCGGATCGGCATCGCCGGCAACATCAGGAACGCCACGCCCTGTGAAGCCCTTGGGCAGGATTCCATTCTGGTAAGAAGGCGTGGGGAAATGCTGGCTCACGCCACCGCCGCTGGCGCCGTCATTTGGAATTCCGCCCCAGGTCGTTTCGTTTGTGATGGTATTGCCGCTTGCCACCAGCTGCGTACCACCGCATGCCAACACGAACGGACTGGACGCAGGAAAGTCCACGTTGTTAGAACCATCCTTCGCTCCATCGCTGGAGCCGTCATCGCCGGAGGCCACCAGAACGGTTACGCCCAGCATGGCAGCATCCTTGAAGACGTCGTTAAAAGAATCCATGGATTGCTGGGTCCAACTGGATTCAGGACCGCCCCAACTGATAGAAACCACGGACGGCTTATTCTTTTGATCGTGGACTGCTGCGGTAACTGCATCCAAAAAGCCCTTATCTGTGTTGTGCGCGAAATAGACCACAATATTCGCGTTTGAAGCCACAGCCCCAGAAACTTCAACATCTAGGACGACCTCGCCATCGGGCCCATCCGCATTGCCCGTAGGATGGTTCGTTGCTCCATGTACTGAAACGGCTGAGACCGTTGGGCTCGCGCCCATCTGCTGGAAATATTTGTTCAAGTCCGTAGCTTTGTATCCGCCGCCGAGTTCAATCAGTGCGATGGTCTGGTTCTTTCCCGTGGCGTCCTTGGGAAAGTTATATGCAGCGGCTACTTGCTTGGGTGTGAAGCTGCTGAGCTTTTTTGCTGCCTGTGCTGCTGATGAGATTCTTGGCTGGACCGTTTGCGGCGCCATGCGGAAGTGCGCTTTTGCCTGATCGCGATTGTCCAGGCCATGGACGCTCTGAACCACGTCCGTAAGCTCGGCGGGCAGATGGATTTCGCCAGTCCGCCCACGGTATGAGCGAGTACCGGTTGTATCCTCATAAACCTTCAGGTCCACGCCAAAGGCTTTCTGTACCGCCGTGACCGTACCGGAAAGTTTAATAATTCTTGCCGCAAGATTTTGTTCCACCACCGCTAGACCATTCGCGTGCGCAAACGCAACCACCTTTGCTGCGTCTTCAGGCTGCGCTCCGTGGCGCGTGGCTAGCTGCTCATTTGTAAGATACTTTCGGTCAGCCAGGGGCTCGGCGCCCATTTTGATAACGTCTTCATCAGACACTTTGCTGGCGCGGCGAAGCACCAGCGTTGTTTCTACAATTTGATCTGGATCGGCAGACCGGACTGCACGAAAACCAGCGACTGGAACTCGAGTACTGTGTGGAAGTGGTTTGCTCATATTGAAGTAATCCTTTCAGGCAACCGTCTAAACAGAGCGTGCTCCAATTGCGGAGGTCACGTCAATCCCTCCGCGCAACAAATTTTATTAAGAAATGCTGCGTGGGATCGCGGACCTTATTTTCTGATCCTGCTGGCAATACCGCAAAATGAAGCAGCATTACGGCCATTACGCCACATGCCTGTTAGTGCCATGGGGCTACAAATCGTTTCAATTAAAAAACAGATTAGTAAGTCCCAATATGCTGGGGAATTAAGCCCTTTGGCGAAGTAATAGGTATAGAAATTTTGGTTGTGCGGCAAAACAATGGTTCACAAGAGAGTGCTCAGCATTGCACTCAATGCTTGTCTAGACTTTAACTCACGCTCAATGCACGCAGGCTCGGCTGCTGCACCGCCCGCGGTGATTTGCTGAGTTTCGCCGTAATGGTGCAGTTGCGACCCTTGGCTTTTGCTTTGTATAAGGCTTGGTCAGCCATCCGCAATACCTCGGTTGTCATAAGTCTGTCTCCGTTGGTTGAAGCCAGGCCAATGCTTACAGTCACATTGGTTTGCTTTTTGCTGCCGCGTCCCACGCCGCTCTTCCCTTTTTTGCGACGGTCAGTGCCGCGCACAGTGAAAACAGACTGCTCAATGACACGCCGCATCCGGTCAAGATAAACAAACACTTCCTCTGACGGCTTGTTGGGAAACACGATGGCAAACTCTTCTCCGCCATAGCGGTATGCCTTCCCGCCGCCGGTGATATGCGAAAGCCTGGATGCCACCAGCCGCAGTGCCTGATCTCCCGATTCATGCCCATAGCTATCGTTGAATTTCTTGAAATGATCAACATCGAGCATGGCAATTGAATATGATTCACCGAGCTTCAGCAGCGCCTCATTCAAGGCGCGACGGCTGGGAAGCTGCGTAAGTTCGTCCAGATATGCCATGGCATAGGAAGTTTCAATCAGCGCGACGATCAATGCGAGCCCGCCAGCGGCAAAATAGACACCATCCAGATGGCTGGCGCCAGAAATCTTGATTGCCACAAATGCTGCGACCACGCTCCATAGCAGACTGCTCTCTACAGCTTTATATCGTTGCACCAGCAGGACCATCATGACCGTAACCGCCAGAATAAATGCCAACAGTGCGGGCTGCGAGAGTCCGCTCCAAGTAGAAAAAATGGCTGGAATAAATGTGTGTTTCAACTGCGCCGCAATTTGCGCCAGGCCCGGCATGGACAAAATCGCCACCGCCATCACCTGCAAAGCCACAATAGCCAGACGACGGCGTCCGGCTGGTGAAATAATGCCCCGTTCTTTAAGAAACGCCAGTACCAGCAGGTTCAGTGGCAGCAGGATCGCGATCGCATTCGAAATTATTACTGTAGAAGCAGGCAATAAATGTGGCATTACCCAGGCAAACGCGCTCTGTGCTAAGGCCAGAACCAGTAATGCAAAGAACAGTCGGCTGCGGCGAAAGAACGCACTCAGGACAAGCCCTACGCCAAAGACCACAACGGGAAAGTACCGGACGATGGGCGATTGCGTATCCGCCAGGACGCCCACGCGAATCAGCAGAGTGCAAAACACCAGCAGAAGACTCCCCGGCAGAAAAAGCCGGTACAGTATTTTGAAGATCTTTCGATTCACTTTGATCACTCGCCGCGCTCCGGGGGTAAAAATTCAATCGCAGTCTGCGCGTAAGTTGTTAACTTACAGTGACTTACGTTTAACTTGATTTTGCCTGATGGAAAACTATATAGAGACGGCTCAGAGCTGGAATAGATGCCATCGGTGCGATGGCCTTTTTCTGCACTGCTATAAACCTTAAGTGTTTTTCCTGTGACGTCCGCTTTTCCCCGCCTTAGATTAAGTTACCTTCGCTAATACGTGCCAAAACAAAAGCTCCCATGTAGAATTGCCCGCTGACAAATACAACTGGAGTTTTGCAAGCTGGAATTTTGTGACGGGCGTCTGGGCCACTTGCTCGCTTACCGTTGATTGATTTGGATACACAAATTTCCCCGAGGTGAAAGTCGAATGAAATACGCTGCAGAATTGTTTGGCACATTTGTCCTGGTCTTTGCCGGACTGGGAACGGCTGTTATTGCTGGCGGAAAAGTTGGCAACTTAGGTGTTGCCATGGCGTTTGGACTCGCATTGATGGCGATGGTTTATTCCGTAGGACCAATTTCAGGTTGCCATCTCAATCCAGCAGTCACTTTGGGAATGGTCGTTAGCGGACGCATGGCCGTAAAAGAAGCCATCGGTTACTGGATCGCGCAATGTCTCGGCGCGATTGTTGCCTGCGGCATTATTCTGTTTATTGCCACCGGCGCTCCCGGAGGCTCCATTGCCTCCCTGGCTGGCGCAGCCAATGGCTTCGGCGATCACTCGCCCGCAAATTACTCCATGGCAGCTTCATTTGTGGCTGAGATGTTCCTGACCATGCTGCTTGTATTTACCGTTCTCGGGGCAACGGACGATCGCGCGCCTGCAGGCTTTGCCGGAATACCGATTGGCCTCATTCTCACCACCATTATCCTGGCTGGTATTCCTGTGACCAACGGCTCATTTAATCCTGCTCGCAGTATTGGTCCTGCTGTATATGTTGGCGGATGGGCATTGGAACAACTGTGGCTCTTTATTGTCGCCCCTATGGCTGGCGGCGTGATCGCGGCAGTTCTGTATAAGACCATTCGCATGCCCGGCCCCCTGATCTCCGCCAAACAAGCCGAGCAAGTGTTGCCCAGCCATCAGGCTGAACGCAGGCAGAGTAAGTAACTGCACAAACCATGAGGGACGCAGTGTCTCTGCGTCCCTCCGGTTCCATTCAGTCCTCAGTTCCCTCTCAGGCTCAGACACTTGCAAATCAATCAAATTCCAGTTGATCCTTTGCATCAGGGCATTCATCGCACGCGTACCCATATTTGGTCTATGGCTATTTGCTAAATGCCTTGTTAAAATTACTGTCATGAAGCAGCAGGAACCGCGCGATCTCTTTCCCGGTGCCCTGGAGATGATGATTCTCCAGACGCTTAAGCGCAAGCCGCTGCATGGCTATGCCCTTGCCCAGCACATCAAGCAGACCTCTGATGATCTGCTCGAAGTCGAGGAGGGCTCGCTTTACCCTGCATTACAGCGAATGTTGAAATCAGGATGGGTCAAGGCCGAGTGGGGAATTTCCGCCACCAACCGCCGCGTCCGCACCTACAAACTCACGCCCGCTGGCCGCAAACACGTAGAGACTGAGGTTTCCAGATTTGAACGCATGTTGAAAGGCATAACCCGTGTTTTAGCGCCAGCTAAGTAAGGAGTTCCCGGATGAATTGGTTACAACAACTCATCTCCCGGCGTCGCGAATATCACAATCTCTCTGAAGAACTGGCCGAACACCTTCAGGAAAAGATTGAAGAATTAATGTCGGAAGGCATGTCTCGCCCGGATGCCGAAGCTGCAGCCCGCCGCCAATTCGGCAATGCGCTCCTCATTGAAGAACACAGTCGCGAAGTCTGGCAGTGGGCCACACTCGAAGCCGTTCTGCGCGACCTGAGATATGCATTGCGCCAGCTTCGCCGCAATCCCGGCTTCACCGTTACGGTTCTCCTGACCTTGGCCGTAGCCATCGGTGCTAATACCGCCGTATTCAGCATGGTCAATGCCCTACTGCTTCGTCCACTTCCTTATTCGGAACCAGAGCGTCTGGCATCGCTTGTTCGTCACAAAGGATTGGCCGATCAAAAGGGCCACATTATTGCGGAAGACGATACCGGTCAGGATGGCGAGACCTGGGAGCTGGTGCGTGACAATGTTAGCGCGGTTCAGGCCGCTGTTTATTCTTACGACGCGAGCGGCGTTAACCTTCGGACCGATTCCATGGCAAGAAATGTACGGAACCAACGGGTTTCAGCGGGATATTTTGAAGTTTTGGGAATACGCCCCATTCTGGGCCGCACATTCGCTAGTGAAGAAGACAGGCCGGGAACTGCCAAAGTCGCCGTCCTGAGCTTTGAGACCTGGAAATCGTTGTTTTTCTCTGATCGCGCGATCATCGGCAAATCCATCCTGCTCAAAGGCGAGCCTCATCTCGTCATTGGCGTGTTACCGCCCAACATACACACCACTTCCCCGGCAGATATTTGGACCCCTCTGCAGCCTAGCCGCTTTGAAGAAGGTGAAGGCGACAACTACCACATTGTCTTTCGTTTAAAGCCGAATGCCACCTGGAGTCAGGTAGATACTGAATTATCTGTTCTCCACCCGGCATTGTTTGAAAACTTTAAAAAAGAATATCCGCAGAGCGATGAACGGCTTGTTGTACGCCCTCTACAACAGACGCTGGCTAGTGATGCACGTACCCCAGTGCTTATCTTAATGGGGGCGGTGAGCCTGATTCTCTTGATTGCCTGCGCAAATTTGGCCGGACTTACGCTGGTTCGCGTAATGCGCAGAAGTGGAGAGCTTTCTACACGGCTTGCTCTGGGCGCAACAAAAGCATCCATTTTTCGCCAGCTTATGATGGAGCCTTTCATTCTGTCGCTAGCAGGTGGCCTGCTGGGCGTGTCATTAGCAGCAGCCGGCATACGTTTTTTTGCGCAAGCTATCCCACCCGAGATCGTGCCTGTCGGCGGGCTTGCAATGGACTACCGAACTCTGCTTTTCGCTTTACTGGCTTCTCTGGTAACTAGTCTTCTGATTGGGGTACTGCCTGCTCTGGAGATCCGGCGGGCAGGAATTCGCGTCTCCATGGCTGTAAACACAAGAACAAGCACCAGCCCCGGACGCCTGCGCCAAGGCTTGATTGCGGGAGAAGTCATGCTCACAGTAGTTTTGCTGGCCAGCGCAGGATTGCTCGTCCGGACTCTGGTCCATCTGCAAACGCTGCCGCCGGGCTTCGATTCCACCAATGTAATGACGGCTCAGGTGTCGCTCGATGATGCCAAATATCACGACGCCCAACAATTCCAGCAGCTATTGCAGCAGAGCCTGGCCGCAATGAAACGGATTCCCGGCGTAGAGTCTGCCGCCGTAGGGCTGAATCTGCCTTTTGAACGCGGACTGAACAACGGCTTCCACATAATGGATGGCCCGGAAACGCGCGAGGGCCAATCTTCCAGCTCCGCTTACGTGACTCCGGAATATTTTGGCGCGCTCCGTATTCCGCTGCTGGTTGGGCGGGCCTTCAATGAGGCTGATACTGCCAACTCTCAGCTAGTGGCAATCGTGAATGAGTCCTTCGCTCGAAAATTCATGGGCAAGACCGATGTGATTGGGAGACATATCGCCTCCGGCCATGACACTTACCTGATCGTTGGCGTTGTTGGAGATGTAACAAAACGTCCAGGCTTATTTGTAAATGCGCCCCTTGCAACCGAAGTCACCTATTACATTCCGGCAGCACAAGCAGATCAATCTCTACTCAGCATCGTCCATGTCTGGTTTCAGCCAAGCTGGATTGTACGAACTGCAGGACCGATCACAGGCATTGCTGAAAGCATGCAAAAAGCCATGGAGGAAGTGGAGCCGGCTTTACCCATCGCCAGCTTCCATCGTATGGGAGACCTTCAGGCTTTGGCGTTGCGGCAGCAAAGCTTTGAAGTTGTATTGCTGGGAGTCCTGGCGGCGCTGGCTTTGCTGCTTTCTTTAGTCGGCGTGTACGGACTTATCTCTAACATGGTGGCCCAGCGCACGCGTGAGATCGGAATCCGGATGGCCCTGGGATCGAGTACTCGCCAGGCAATGCTGGAGATCGGGAAATCAGGAGTGGTAACTGTGGCTATGGGGATGACAGGAGGATTGATTCTGTCTGCACTCTGTTTACAGCTAATTAAGAGCGAGCTTTACGGCGTGAAAACCTACGATCCCGTGACATTTGCTGCCGTGCTGGCCCTTCTGATTATTGCTGCTTTGCTGGCTACCTTCTTGCCCACTCGACGCATTGCGCGAATCGACCCGGCGGCTACCCTCCGAGCTGAATAAGGGCATTCGGCGGCGAATGTTCTAGGCAGGCGGTATAACCACAAAATAATAAAAGGCGGCCGAAGCCGCCTTTTATTAGAAAACTGTTGGGACTAGAGAGCGCGAACGTTCTCTGCCTGCCAACCCTTCTTTCCTTTGGTCACAGTGAATTCAACCGCCTGGCCATCTTGCAGGCTACGGTATCCATCAGACTGGATAGCTGAGAAATGTACAAATACATCTTCTCCGTTTTGGCGTGAGATAAAACCAAAGCCTTTTGCGGCGTTGAACCACTTAACTGTTCCTTGTTCCATTTTGCTTTTTTCCTAATGTTGATTTTTTTTTTGACGCTGGAAAGATTTATCGAGTTTTCGGCAGGTAGCAGAGCTCTTGCAGAGAATCAACAATTCCTTTTCTAACGCGCCTCTAAGGTATCACACTGATCAAAAAATTGCATCCCTCGTTTTGCTAGAGCATGCATCTTCTTACTCATTGAAACTAAAGGGATAACGGGGTAAGCGAATAGTATTGAACCAGCATCATCTACTCTCGATTTTGCTGGATCGCCGAAAATATGGGCGTACAATCCCCTTCAGGAACCCATTCTTTTTGAGAGAACTTCCACCTATTCCGGTGACCGGTCCCACCCTGGTGTATAAACGCACTAAGGCTGGCAGTGCAGGTTTCTTCTGCTCCCGCTGCGGCCTGGATTTCTCCACCGCCGATCCGCTGGAAGCCTTCCACGGTTTTTCTCATCATCAGCATCAATGCACCCGCCAGCTTAAGCGCCACCGTAAAGTCCGGGCAGCAAAGCTAGCTGCCTCTGCTGTCTGACTATCGGTAATATCCCTGCTTCGCTTCCACAACCACATTTCCCACGGTCTGCTTTGCCTCAGGCGCTAGCTTAACCTTGATTGAACAGTACTTGCCCTTAGGCTTCTGCGTAGACGGATGGTATCCAAGGCTGTAACGCATCCGCAGATCGTCAATCATCAGTGCCAATTTGTCTTTCAGCTCTTTCCTCTTGAACTCGATTACCTGACCGCCGGTCATCGCAGCATATTGGTAAACTTCACCCGGAGGATGAAGCATTCGTTCCGCCGGATGCGCCCTCAACCCCGACTCTCCGCTTACAGATATATCGCTTTGTTTCAGCAATGAACACACCGTTACGCTGCTGCGCAAAAGTTCCTGCATGGTTTCCTTTTGCGAATGTGGCATTGCGCCTTTCAGGCTTCGCCGGTAGCGCACGGGGACATTGTCCTCCGAAGGTATATTCGGCACGTTGTCCGTGAGCCAGATAATTACGCGCCGGCTGGAAAGATTCTTCCCGTGCGTCAGCTGCTCTGCCGCCTGGAATATGCCTTCATTAAAAAAAGCTGCTTCATCGCTCTCCATGCGGCTGGCCTTTTCGATTGCCGCTACCGTCAGTGCGCGGTCCGTCGTGGCCTCTTGCAATACCTGGGTTGAAGCCGCATAAACCATGACCGTTACCTCATCTTCCGGCTTCAAGTGCTGTAACGCTTCCAGCGCGCCCTCCGCCAGCGGCTTCAATACCGGACGCACGCTGTCAGTTAGATCAAAAAGTAAGACAATCGAAAGCGGCAGCGTATCCTGGCTGAATGAGGTTATCTGCTGCCGTGCATTGTCCTCATAGATCTCAAAATCAGCTTGCTTGAGGTCACGCTCCGCCTCTCGTGTTTTTTTGCTTAGCACTTGTGCATCCACCAGCACCACATGCACGTCGAGACGGAAAACAGGCGCAGGCGGTTCTGCCGTCTGCGCTTGAAGCGCATTTGAAAATGCATTTCCAAAAAGCAATAGGACCACTGGCCAGATTCGCATGGATAACGTTCGCATGAATAACGCTCGCATGATTGATAAAAGATAGGCTGCTTTTTACGCCGAGTCCAGTTGTACCAACTCTCTCACGCATGAGTCCGGTTGACCTCAGGATTGCTGCGCAGTCTAAAGCACGAATCCAATTGTGTCCGGCGTCCCCGGCAAGCGAGAATGCTCCAACCTCCTTCTGCCCAGACAAGGTAACGAATTCGCTTTTTGCAAGGAGAACTGCAGAATGAGCCTCGCGCCTGAGAATGCATTAGCTCTTTTGTTCTTCAGGGGGCACTACGTGACGGAAAGCGCGCCAGAGCAGGCCGTCATAGATAATCTTCAATCCGCCGCCCAGCAGCAGCGGCGCTGCAAACGCAACCTGCTGCATGAATACGCCTGCCACCGCTGAAGCTGCTGCCCATGCGGTATTGCGGACAAGATTGGTGACGCCGGCGGCGAAAGTTCGCTCTGTGGGTTGGACCACGGCAGCAACATAAGATTGGCGCGTGGGCACGTCCATTTCCACTAATGATTCGCGCAGCAGAAAAAGAACAACGGCCCATTTTGCTGAAGGCATAAAAGCTGAAGCGATCAGAAATATGCTGGAGGGCAGGTGTGTGAAAATCATGGTCTTGATAAGCCCAATCTGCTTGGCCAGCCATGCCGCGCCCAGATGAGAAACCGCATTCAGAATATGTACCACAAAGAAAAGCAGTGCCAACTGGCTTTCGGCAAGACCGAATCGCCGAAAAAACCAGTATGAAACTAAAGCATCTGTGAGGAAGCCACCGCCGAACGCGTCAATGGCAAATAACGCTGAGATTCGCGTCACAATAGACTTCGTCTCTTGTGACACTTTGGCCTGAGGCAGCTCTGGTAAATTAATTTGAGTAACTTCAACCTCTGAAGAAAGAAACAGGTAGAGCACGGCGCTTACAGCATTTATGGCCGCATACCCAATAAACAAAGTGCGATAGGCATTCTCAAGATCAATGCCCCACCACCGTTGTGCCAACAGCGGCAGTCCGGCAGCTAAGGCGCCAAAAGCTCCGCTTGCATCCAGCACCACGCTGTACCAGGCCAGCGCCCATGTCCGCTTCTGGTCTGCTACCAGTCCGGGAATGGTCGCCTGCTCCAGAGCAAAGGCAGGACTTCTATCCGTGCCCATACCGTTCAACATTCCGAGGAAAGCAAATAGCAGAAGTGACACCAGAGTGAAATGAAAGACTAGCGGAATTACACCCCCGGCAGTCAGGAGTGAGAGGAGAAAAAGAGTCCGTCTGCGGCCCAGCCCATCTGCTCTGAACGTAATAAAAACTGTGCCGCAAGCCGAGCCAGCTATTCCGGCGGCGATCACCATACCGATGGCGGTTGAAGAAAATCCCCGGCGAAAGAGAAATACGCCTAGCACAACGCCTAATAGCCCAATGCCAAAAGATCGGAACCATGCGGCCAGATAGATGATCGAAAGATTGCGAACCGATGCACGCTCCACCATCGGCTTACGCCACCACACGATATCGGGTTTCGCTCAAATCCAGTTCCTGTAATAGCTGGCGCAAAACTTCATCATTGATGCGTCCGCTGTTGCGAAGTTTCACAGCGGTCTCCCGCTCCACTTGCATGAGCTCCAGAGAGAGCGTAAGAAATCTTGCATAAGCTTCCGGATCGGCGCCATCTTCGCTTTCACCTTCTTGCGGCAAAGATGCCAACCGAAGACGGTAGTGTTCTTTTAAGTCTTCATAGAGCTCGGCAGAATTGCCCTCAGTATCTTTACTGATTTTCTCTAACTCCTCCAGGGCTGCTTGCGCCATAATGCGGCGCGCCTCAGTCTCTTCGCAATTTTGTCCAGAAGCGCCTGCCAACCCCAGGGTACGAATCAGCACGGGTAAAGTCAGCCCTTGCAGTACCAGCGTGACCAGAATCACGCTGAAGGTCAAAAAGATGATCAGATTGCGCTGCGGAAACGGGCTGCCATCCGCTAGTGTTTCCGGTAGAGATAGCGCGGCGGCCAGCGCAATTACCCCGCGCATACCTGTCCAGCCTGTCACAAAGACCTGGCGCATTGGTGGACGCGGCTCATTCTGATGGAAAACATGCCGCCGAATCCAATATGCGAAGATAGCGCCGGGAAAGACCCACAGCAACCGCAGCACAATCACCAGTGCGCTGAAGAGCGCTCCATAAAGCAGTAGCGACCCCGAGCCGTAACTTTTGATTCCTTCCCGTACTATGGGCAGTTGCAGGCCGATCAATACAAAAACAAATCCATTGAGGATGAATGTGAACACGCTCCAGACTGCATTCGCCTGAATTCTTACCGCGGGTGAGAAGAAATGCGCGCTGGCTCGCCCCAGATATAGACCACACGCAACCACAGCTAATACGCCGGAAGCATGTATGGCCTCCGCCGCAAGATAAGCAGCATATGGCACCATGATGCTGATGGTGATTTCAATTGGACCATCGTCAATGTGGTGTTCAATCCAATGAATGAGCGCGCCGATCAGCAATCCCACCGCAATGCCGGCAACAATCAGGTAGACCAGTCGCAGGAACCCTGAGCTAACCGTGGGTGTTTGGCCTGCAACCACAATGGCAAGTCCGAACTCCAGAGCAAGCAAGCCGGTGGCATCATTGAGAAGGCTCTCGCCCTCAAGCACGTCAACCACTCGTTGTGGCAGTCCAACGCGCTTGGCAATCGATGTTGCGGCAATCGCATCCGTGGTGGCAATCACCGCGCCCAGGACCACGCCCAGCCGCCAGTCAAAACCCGGAAAATAAAAATGGGCTGCGCCGGCAACACCCAGAACGGTAAAACCCACAAGCCCGAAAGCCAGAAATGAAATACTGACCAGGTTGTAAACAAAGTCTCGCCACGAAGTAAGCCACGCACCGGCAAAGAGCAAAGGTGGCAACACAATCAGAAAGGCAACGTCAGGATTCAGGGCAAATCTGGGAATTCCCGGGATAAGGCTCAATAATAATCCGGCGATTACCAGAACAATCGGATATGGCGTTTGTAACTTGCGCGCCAGCGCGGTAAAACCCGCTACAAAAAGCATCAGGAGCAGAAAAATGATCTCAACGGATTGAATGCCGCTCCCGTGCATGAGGCCTCCGCTCTTGAAGATAACGCGTCAGTCTGATCTGCTCAAGCTGCGTTTGCGAAAGATTGGATGCGGACAAGAAAATTGCGGCCCAAGATTCGGGCTAGCGGAGTGCGGCGCCGTGTCCCGGCACCAGCCATATGACTACGGCTAAAGCTGTGAGCACTGCGATGAAATAGGCTGTAATGAAATTGCTTGGTTCTTCCGGGGTGTCTCGCGTAAACAGGCGAACACCCATACCTAGAGCGACTACACCAAATACCCACTCACCCAGTGCATATCCCAGGGCAGCACTTACCACCAGCACCACAACACGCTCAAGTCTGCTGAGCGCATAGGCAGCACTGCTGCCGTCAAATATCCACAGTGGAATCAAGTTAAGAGCATTAATCCAGGCACCGCTTCGTGCCAGTGCTGCCCAGAGTCCGTAGCCAGTTTTAGCCCAGAGGCCGGCGCAGATCGCTGCCGCAAAACACCCTGCCAAAGGGCCCGCCAGGCTAATCGCAGAACGGGTTTCCAATGAAACTCCAAGCGTCCGCCACTTCACATAAGCGCCAAGCCCGGGCAAAAACATTGGCATGTCCACGGGCAGGCCACGGCGTTTAATGTCAATGTAGTGCCCCATTTCGTGAATTAATATCACTACGGCAAAGCCGATGCCGAACTTTGGTCCCCAAAACGACCAGTAAACGCCAAAGAAGGCCACAAAACTAAGCAGAGATTTGAATTTAAGCAGCGCCAGCACAATCGGGCCTAATGGGCCCAGTCGCTTTACCCACTGTGGTGTGGCATTCGCGTTTGAACTTGCGGAAGCAGGTTGCGCAGAGCCTCCCGCATCGAGTTCGCGGACATGATTGCGAATCCAATCAGCCTGTACCGATTGCGATGGAAGCAATGGCAGACACGCCAGCCAGCGTTCGCGGGCTTCCTGAATATCACCGTGAGCTTCCAGAGATCGAGCATGCGCCGCCAGTTGCTCCATTTGGTCGCCATGGACCAGCGTGCGACACTGCGGGCACTCCAGTGCACCATACGGAATTTCCCGCGCACAGCGCGGACATTTTTGACCTAATTCAGAGGTAAACGAGGACACGGATTAGCAACAGCCTCCAGATTGCATCATCTCATAATGAGGCTGGGATGGAGCTTTCGTACGGTCCCTGGATATCGACGCTTCGCGTGCCTGCGGTGATTCTCCAGGCAATACGGATGCCAACCAGCAAGATAACCAATCCGATAATTCCATTCACCGGACTTTGCAGTTCCAGAAAAGGCGAAGCCAGGCCAATTACCAGCAGTTTTAAAAGAACCGTTCCCAGCGTAGGCTTGGGTTTCGCCTGCGCTTGATCAGATTGATCGGTTTGGTTATCTGAGAATGGTTCTTGTTTTACTTGTGTCGAAGAGGAGTGGGCCTTCTCTTTCATCTGCGATGAAATGACAATTGGGACAAAGGCAATTGAAACCGCAGCATAGGTCAAAATCACCGCCGCAATCTGGTAACGTCTTCCGCCTATTCCCTTGGACCCGAGTATGATTCCTTTTCCCACAAGCCAGCCGACTGCCAGCGCAACATATCCAAGGTAGATTCCCGTGACAATAGTGAAGGCTGCATACAGAATCATGCCAACAATCGCAGCGCCTGTACCAAAAAACAGGCCGCGCACATATGCGGCATGTGAATCCTTTGGAAATCTGGCCTCTACTTGTTGAACGCAGTTCTCACATGCCATTTTGCCGTTTACGCGATAGTAATGGCCGAGTACAGGTTGATGGCACGCCGCGCACCTATCATCCCCCGCTGTGCTTGAATATTCTGCGGTGGTGAATTGTGGCGTATTTTGAGATGAATTTGAGTCTGGCATTTGCCAGAAGATAACACGGAATACATTTTGCTCAAAGGTAAAATCCAATACCTAGTTTAAAAAGCTCTATCAATCTATAGATTTTTGTACGAACGATAGCCATCAGAGCTACAAACCAACTACATCACCTTGTGATTATTCCAGCTCCGCGCTAATGGTATATTCCGCTGCAGACATGTCCCAGCTCACCCGCAATAAATTTGGTTTGCAACATATCTGGCAGTCTTCAATATATTCCTGGCGCGTTCCAGCAGAGGAATCCACGGTGGTCTCATTCCATTCGCCACACCCGGCACATTGAAAGCCTGCATCCATAATTGTCCCTTGATGGTAACGCGAAAAAATAGCGGCCACCATTTTTTGGCAGCCGCTAATTGAGTCACCCTACCACCTGTAAAAAATGAATGACCTTGCTTGCAGACGCAAAAGTAAGCCTCACTTACTTATGCATGCGCTCCAGTTGCCACATGGCTGCTCTGCACTTCCCTGCTGGTCACGCCCGCGGTGCTCGCTGGGGCGAAATAACGCCGGTACGATAAGAATATTCCCACCATCACCGGGAGCATAGCTAAAGGAACCTGCCACACGATTTCTGGCGTGATAGCAAGAGCCAGTCCCGCTACGCCGGCGCTGGCCACCAGATACGGAAATGAGAGCTGCAACATTTCGATCCACGTCTGTAATGCGCTAACAGCTTCCGTCAATGCAATCACAATGGCGATTGGAACCGTGTTTACCAGCGAATATCCCACCGCCGCAACCACCAGCCTTAAATGGACTGAAGGAATTGTGGCGACAACTGCTGGTGAAGCAAAAATCCACTTTGTTGCCGTGACCGCTAACATAATCGTGCTGCAACTAAACGCTACCTGTATCGGGTTGAGCTTTTGCTTTCCTCGCGGCAAGCATTGAACCAATGTGCTGATACAACCTACAACCACTGCTTCTGCAAGGCTCATTTCCGCCGCTGCCAGAAGGACAAAAGGCAAGTTCACTGACATGGTTCCGGTAAGTCCCGGAAGCTTGATCTTGAGTCTTGCCGCCAGACACGCCACTAACAGGAAGGAAACAAATCGTCCTGTAGGCACAGACCTGGTACTCAGTACTGCATCCCCAAGTACCAGGAGGCCCGAAATGGCAATCAGCGCCACGAACATTCGAGCTGTGAACGACTTCGGCATAACTAGTTCTCTCCGTCCTCGCCATCGCTCAGTGCTGTGATCGAATTGGTGCCGGGCGCAATTGACTGGCCCCAGATAATACTGTTGCCGGTAATGCTGGTCTGTCCCCACACAATTGAATTGCCCCAGATAATAGAGTCGCCCAGGACGGCATTGCCACCCCAGACAATTGAATTCCCCCATACGATTGAGCTTCCCCAGGTAATGCTGTTGCCCCAGGTAATTGAAAGGCTATTGCTCAACGTCGCTTGTCCGCTATTAGGGCTGAAATTCACCGTGGGTGAAGGCGATCCGCCGTTTACAACGTCTGTACTTTTCATTGCAGCATCGATATCCAGATAGCCTGCGCCGATCGTAAACACGTCATATTGTGAGAAGTAGCTGCGATTTTGGTTGTCGTAAGCCCAGCTGCTGCCGGGATATCCCTTCCACGCAGTCTTCATCATGCGGGCTTTAATCGTATCTGGCGTGAGCGTTGGATCTTTCTGCAGCATCAAAGCAGCGGCGCCTGCCACGATAGGCGTGGCCATGCTGGTTCCGCTCAGCTGCATGTATTTTCCATTGGCGCCAGTAATGCAGATGCCAAGAATGCACGTGCTGATGGGCTGTATTTTTAAGCTGCCAGTAGCTGCAATCAGGACATTGCTCGGAGCTTCCAATGAAACAACTCTGTTACCCGGCGCAACCAGGTCCGGCTTGGCAACGTGGTCGAGCAGCGTTGGCCCTTTTGAACTGTAGCTGGCAACTGTGTCATCCAAACGGTTGGGAGTGCCATTGGTTTTGGTTGCTCCCACAGTAATTACGTTAGGATCGTTGCCGGGAGCCTGGATTGACCCATAGCCCTGTGTGCCATAGCTATTGGTCCGTCCGCCATTACCAGCGGCAACCACAACGACGATGCCGGACTTCCACGCGGCTTCAACTGCCTGGCAAACGGGATCAAGCGTATAGGACTCATAAATGTTGCGTCCCAGGGAAAGATTCATTACGCGGATGTTGTATGTGCTCTTAAGTGTGATGGCACGCTGAATGGCGGCTATTACCTGGCTGTCACTGCCTGCGCCAGTTGCATCCAGCACGCGCAGATTGATGATGTTGGCATTCGGCGCTACGCCCATGTATTGCTGCGGATATCCATTCTGTGAGTCGTGCCCGTTACCTGCGATAATGCCTGCCACATGTGTTCCATGGCCGTAAGCGTCATTGGTGCTGGTGTCTCCGGGAATAAAGCTTTCGCTGTAAACAATGCGTGATCCAGTTCCGGTCGACTTCTGCAAGTCGTCATGGTTGTAAACGCCGCTATCAATCACGGCAACGCCAATTCCAGTACCATCCACTGCAAACTGCTGCCGGGCAACGTCACCGGTAACCGCTGGAATATCGTCATCAGCGCTGATCTTATTAATGCGGTCCGGACTCACATACGCCACGTCAGGATGGTTTTCCAGCCATGCCAGCACGCTCACCGGAATCCGATAAGCCGCTCCATTGATGTGGTCGAGAGAAAATTTGAGCTTTCCGCCGCGACTTGCCAGATCTGCAAAGTGCTTGGCTGTGGGCGTCTGATTGAACTGAATGATCACGCTTACCGTGCCATCAGCATTCAGCGGAAAGTTTGCCAGATCAGCCGAAAGTTTGTGATGCCCGCGCCCAGCCTGGATGGCAGGCACGTTAGCAATAGATTGACGTCCACTCTGTGCTTGGCCGGTAATGGCAACCAGCGTAAAAGCCAGCACGAGAGCAAAAAAATGGAAGAACCGATGCCAGCTCAGGTTCTGTTCTGCTGCAGGATTTGATTGTTTAAATCTCATGTGTTCTTATCCCCGGAAACTTTTGTATGAAGCAGGCTGCTCAGCCGCTGCTAGTAACCCCAGACCGCTGAAGCAAGTACGACCACTGCGTTTTGAAGCATTGTTAAAGTCAGGCCCAATCCGGTGATGGCTCCTACGACACCGAATATGACTGTTTGCTTTCTGAGAGACATAGCTTTCTGACCTCCGTACGCATTCCTATATTGCAAGCCTGAAACCAAACCCAGAGTTTATGCAACCTATTGATTTAATTATGCTTACAAGATATGTGCTTGCGTCACGGTTGCGACACGATCGGCCGGCGCAGGACAGTACTCGTGTACCTATGCTTAATAACTATATATTTATCAATGGTTTACGTGCATGCGACAAGCCCGTCACAGCTACAATGTCTTGGACGGACATGAAAAGCGGCGATGGGATGAAATGAGCTAAATCTGGCTTAATAGATGAGGTATAGATAGCTAAAGCTAAGATTTAAATGGAGTTAAATCGCAGCGCATCTTCAACTTCAATTACACTTGGCACCGTTGGAATGGAGGCAATCAGCTTCTGCGTAAACGGATGCTGAGGGCTAAAGAAGATGGCTTGAGGTGTATTACATTCCACGATCTTGCCTGCGTGAACCAGAGCGATTCTGTGGCACAGCCCATAAGCGGAAACCAGATCATGCGAGATGAAAAGCAGACTCATGCCAAGCCGGCGGTTCAGATCTCCAAATAAGGCCAGTATTTCTGCCTGGGTCACGGCATCAAGGGCGCTGGTGGGTTCGTCGGCAATTAACAGCGCTGGGCGGTGCAGAATGGCCATGGCAATCAAGACGCGCTGCGCCTGTCCTACGCTGATCTCAGCGGGATAGCGCCGGATAAACTCCTCTGTCGCAGGCAGGCTGACATCCAGCAAGGCCCGGAAGATTGCCTCTTCCATTTGCTCGCGACTTCCCTTGGCATGCAATTTCCAGGCTTCTTCCAGCTGCGTTCCCAGTCTTAGCGCCGGATTCAAAGACGACATGGGACTCTGCGGAACGAACGCAATCTCTTTGCCGCGCAGCTTGCGCCATTCACGCTCTTTCAGCGTCAACAACTCGCGCTCATGCCAGCGAATCGATCCCCGAACCTTGCCTCCTTTTAAGTTCAGCAAGCCCAGAATTGCCAGCGCCAGCGAGCTTTTACCGCAGCCGCTATGTCCTACCAGACCAAGAACCTCTCCCGGCTGCACATCCACACGTAAATCGTCCAGCACGGGTGGCTTGTCTTTGTAGCTGATTGTCAGCCTGATGGAGAGAAGATCCATACTTGTTCCTTAGTGTGCCTGCGCCAGTGTTAATGTCTCCACATTCCAAAAAGTCTGCGGACGAAACACGCTTGGCTCCGCGTTCTTCACCGTGGGTGAAATCGCCATGAGTGCATCTTTGTTCACCAGATAGATAAACGGTTCCTGCTCCCACGCAATCTGCTGGACTCGGTCCCAATATTGCTTGCGCTTATGTTCGTCACCTGACGCCGCCTGCGCGCGCATCAGTTTGTCGATCTCCGCTTCCCATGCGGTCGCCGGAGATTTCTGATTTGGGTTCCATTGATGATTGTCAGATGAGCTTAGCCACACCGCCATCTGCGAATTTGGGTCCAATTCCACATTCTGGAAGCCCAACAGGCAAGCTTCATAATTAAAGGTTTGCGTCATGCGTTCCAGCAATGAATTGAAATCCAGTGTTACCACATTTACCTTGATCCCAATTTTTTTCAGGTCTTGCTGGATCATGGTGGCCATGCTTTCGCGTGCACGGTTACCCGCATTCGTCACGATGGAAAATTCCACGGCATTTCCAGCTTTATCGCGCAAAGTCTCGCCTTGCAGCCGGAATCCATCTTGCTGGAGTTTGCGGAATGCGCTAGCCGTGTCGTATGTATGCGGCTTAAGGCCGGTATTGAACCAGAACTTGTTGCTTGGTGAAATGATGCCGACCGCCGGCACAGCATGCCCGCGATAAACAATGCGCGCTAAGTCTTCCCGGTTGATAGCCTCAGAAACCGCACGTCGAAAATTGGTCGAGGTAAACCACGCTTTTTTATATGCCGGCAGCGGCGCACCCGGAACCTGATTGAACCACAACTGTTCTGTATCTGTTGAAGCGCCCGCATCACGCACTGCAGCGTTGTCCGCGGAGAGCTTCTCAAAAATCGCCGGGGAAACTGTGTTGATTAAATGGACTTCGCCGCGTTTAAAACGCAGGGCTTCAATCTCAGGATTCTGCTCAATATCGATATGGACAGCATCAAGGTATGGAAGATGCTTCCCTGCCGCATCTTTCTTCCAGTAATACGTGTTCCGCTTCAGCAACAGATATGATCCCGCTTTTCGGTCCGCGACATAGAAAGGTCCCAAGGCCGCCATCTCTTTCAGAGGCGATTTCGAGGACAAGATTGCCACGGTATCAAAGAGATTCACCAGGTTTGCCACCGGCGCTGGAAAATTGATTTCAATTTCATTCGGAGAGATGACTTGCGTTGCCAGCTTGCCTTCGGCTGACCGGAATGCATCGCCGGTGCTGGAGTGCAGCGCGGGGTCCATGAGTTGCTGCATGGTATAAGCAACGTCGGCGGCGGAGAAAGGCGTGCCGTCAGAATATTTCAAACCTTCGCGCAGTTTGAACCGAATGCGTTTGCCGCCTTCAGACACTTTCCATGAACTGGCCAGTTCCGGCTCAGCTTTCAGGGTCATGCGGTTCACGCGCACCAACACGCCGCCGGTAAGGTAGCGAATGGTTTCAGAAGCTTCGTCTTCCACCAGCAATGGATTAAATGTCTTGGGTTCAGAGCGCATGCAAAAACGCAGCTCTCCTCCGCCCTGGGCAAACACAGAAACAACGCCCGTGAGCAATATAACGGAGAGTAAATAAAGCCGTTTCATGCACGCACCTCTTGTTTATTCAGCAGGACCTGGAATGAACTAATTACCACTATAAGTACAGCAAGAGGCACAAATCGCCAAGGTTCCGGACGTAACGTAACAACATCCTGAAGTTCGCGCAGCAAACTGCCGAGAGAGGGCAGTGGCTCAGCCACGCCTAGGCCCAGGGCGCCCAGATTGGCTTCAGCAATGATGAAGACAGGAATCGATATCCAGAACTGCGCCAGCAACGCGCCGCGCAAATTTGGCAGGAGATGGAGCCGTATCAGCTTGAAGCCAGAAAAACCTGACGCCCGCGCCATCCATACGAATTCTGACTTCATCAGGTCTTTTGCTCCGGTGCAGATCACACGCGCTGAAGCCGCCCAGCCCAGCAGCCCAAGCAATGCAAACGTAACGGTAACGGAAGCTTCCGGAGAAATATTGAGCGGCAGTACTGCGCGGACTGTGATCAAGAGAAACAGCCACGGCACGGAGAGAAAGAAATCGATCAGCAATTTGCAGCAACGCTCCGTCCAACCGCCAAAGTATCCCGCAATGCCGCCCACCAGCCCAGCCAATAAAGTTGTAAAAAGTGCTGCAAGCGGCGCCAGCGTCAATGAAACACGCATGCCGTAAAGCAGACGTGCCCAGCGATCGCGGCCGACTTCGTCTGTGCCTAAAAGATGATGTGCGGAAGGGGCGGCTTGCGGCAACTCGCGAAATTGCTGTTCGTATCCCGCAGGCGCCAGGTATTTTGCGCCGAAGATAGTGAATGCTGTCAGGGCCAATACCGCAATCGCCACAATGCGCATGGTCTTCATGCCTCACTCCGCGAGAAGCCGCGCTGCGCAGCATCGGAAATAAGAGTGGAACAAACAGTCACAAAAGTTACTACCATGGTGAGGTTCACCAGCAACGGCAGATCGCGCGATTCGGCGGCCTGCCATGCTAATTGCCCAATACCAGCCACGTCACTGATGACCTCAATAGGCAACAGCACACCGATTCCTATACTGATGGAAACGCCAACCAAAGCAATCAACTGCGGCAACGCGATGGGCGCAACATGCCACGCCAGTACGCGCCAGGGGCCCGCGCCTTTGGCTCGCGCCGTGAGGACGTGCGGCATCTCACTGCTTTGCTGCAATAGATTTTGCGTATAGCGGTAAATTTTAGGAAAGAGCAACAGAGCAGCCGCGAATGCTGGAGGCCAGCGCAGCAGCAGAAAAACCAACGCCAGCGCAGCGGCTGGTGTTGAGAGAAATGTGCCACTCAATCCATTGGCTAGAAACGTTAACGCACGGATGTTCCATGTCTGCGCACCGATTGCCAATGCAAGCCCAAGCAGCCATCCCATACCAAGCGCAAAGGCCAAATTCGCCAGCGTTACCGGCAAGCGTTCCTTTAGCAGGTCTTTTACGGGCTGATTGAGTGAGCGAGAAGTACCGAGATCGCCTTTCATCAGCGACACAAGATACTGCGTATAAAAACGCGAGATATTGGCATCCGCCAGGCGTGCCTGGCGCACAGCTTGAATGCTCTGGGCCGACAGGCTTGAATTCAGCTCCTGATCGTCAGAAGTAAAACCTGGGGCTATGCGCATGAGCATGGCGCCCGCAAAACTCGCCATGAGCATGACTGCCGTAAGACGAAGGACAGCCGAGCCCCAGAAACGAAGCATTATCCGGCCACCGCATCGCGGACCAATGGCCGGCGTGCATCCACAGCCGAATTGAAAGCCTTAAGAATTTTGTGATGCTCCTGCTTTTGCATGTACATCCGGCGGTCCGCTTCAGCCAATAATTTTTCCGCATCCACCCCATCTTCTGGGTAAATAGCGCAGCCAACACTTAGTGAAAGCCATTCCACACCGCAAACTTCGCGCCCTGTGTTGCCGGCCAGTTCACTCAGGCAAATACCGCGCGCTTCCGCGGCGGAAGTGTTCAGCCCTGGCGCAATGATCACAAATTCATCACCGCCCATACGGGCCACATAGTCATATTCTCGGCAAGAACCCTGCAAAGTTTCAGAGAAATGTTTCAGAATCCGGTTACCTTCGAGATGGCCAAAGCGATCATTGATCTTTTTAAAGCCATCCAGATCGCAAACCATTACCGTCAATGACGTTTCCAGGCGTTTGCAGCGGGCCAATTCGCGGTCAAGATGGATAAATAACGAACGTGCGTTCGGCAACTCAGTAAGATAGTCGGTTGTCGCCGAGCTTTCAGCTTCCTGGAAGGCAAGGGCATTCTCTACAGACAGTGCTACTTTTGAGCTGATCGCGAGCAGAATACGCAGATGGTCAGAGGTGTAAGCATCCGCGTCAGAATGGTAAAGCGTAAGCACGCCTACAACGCCATGCAGCCCTTCCAGCGGTACTGAAATGGCCGAACGCAATGCACTATACCGGGTGGGATCATTTACATAGCCGTGTTCCAACGTTGGATTTCCATTCAACATGGCCTTACGATTTTGCGCCACCCATCCAGAGATACCTTCGCCCAGCGGAATTCGTAGCGCAGCAAACAGACGGAAATTATCTCCATTCACATACTCAGGCAGCAACTCATTGCCACGGACAATGTACGTTGCAATTGCGTCATAGGGCACCAAACGCTTCAATCTGCCACTGAGCACAGAAAGTGTTTCACTCAAGCTCAGCGAATTACCCAGGTCCTGCGTTAACTCAAACAGGGCTTGCGCTTCCTGCCGGGCAGAAGCAATGGAAGAAAGGAAAGCAACTTGATTGCCGGGCTCTGAAATTCTATCCACTGCAAAACCGTTGGCAGGAGCTTTACCGCGCTCCACCTTGAGGTCCGTTGAAAGTTTCTGGCGATCGGGCAACTGCGATTGCAAGCGAACTATGCCTTCCAGCTCTTTGTAACTTGTCTTTAGCAGGCCCACCACTTTAGGATCGTAGGCTTTGCCAGCCTGGTCAGCTACCCAGCGCATGGCCTCATCCAGAGGCAGAGCTTTGCGATATTGGCGGTCAGTGGCCAGAGCATCCAGACAGTCCACTGCTGAGAGGATTCTGGCCCCTATAGGGATTTCTTCACCTTTTAGGCCGTCAGGATAACCCGTTCCATCCCAGCGCTCATGATGCGAGCGAACAATGGGGACCACCGGATATGGAAAGTGAACGCGCTCTAGAATTTCCGCGCCCACAATCGGGTGGATCTTCATCTTTTCAAATTCTTCAGGAGTGAGCCTGCCCGGTTTGGAAATAATGTGCTCTGGCACCGCCAGTTTGCCAATGTCATGCAGCAGAGCGGCAGCGCGGAGAGCTTCAATCTCTTCCGGCGCAAGATTCAGCCTGCGGGCCATTTCCACTGCATAAACACGAACTCGTTCCAGATGGTCATGCGTGGTCTGGTCTTTGGCCTCGATTGCAAGGGCCAAAGCTTCAATGGTGCGCATGTGGAGAGCAGCCATTTCAGCTACGTGATTTTTCTCATTCGCCAGCTTTCCTAGATAAAGGCGATACGACCGATAAATGACGAACATCGCGGGCAAAGCAAGCAGCGTCGGCTGCCAGCCCACCTTGAGTGTGACCCATCCGAAGAGAGCGGCAATTGCGCCGCCGGCCAGGTAATACGGCAAGGACCAGAAATAACAATCGGTCCAGATCTTCCGCATTTCCTTTTTCTCAGTGAGCGCAATGATGGTTGCCACCGGAAGCGTATTGAACAGGAAATAAACTGCAGCGGAAAGCATTAGCAGAAATGCTGAGTTCGCGTGCAACCGGGACTGCAAAGGACCATGGTCAACAAAGTAAGCAGCGGCAATAGCAATTGCTGCACTGGAAATGTTGAATAAAACGTGTTCGATCTTGGGCCAGCCGCGCCGCGTGGCCAGGCACTGCACCAGAATTGCGGAACATCCTAAAGTCAGCGTCTCACTAAAAGAAAGTTCAGCAATGCCGATAAGGATAAAGAGGAAGTTGACTGAGATAGTGCCTGTAATTTCCGGAAGTTCAACTTTCAATCTTGAAGCCAGAACGGCTGTAAACAAGTAAGCAGCAAACTTTGCCGGAGCATCGATTCTCCACACGATGCCGCCATAGACAATGGTCATAAGACCTGTCAGGCAAACTGCGTAAATGAACAATCGGGCTTGCTTCGACATAAACTTTTGTAGCGTCTCCACAGCTTATACAGGCAAGTGTCAGGCCAAACCACGCTCAGAAACTTAGCAGCTAACCTGCCTTATTATCAGTAGCTTGCAGCTTGTACGCTCTCCGCAATCCTTCGTTGCCAGCTCCCCTCTACGACACATTTGTCACATCACCATCAAGAATCGAGTGCCGAATTGTCACAAGTGAGCGAAATGCCTCAGGCAAACCAGCAGTCGCTATCATGCTCTGCTTTTTTCCAAATGCAAGCTGAAGCTTGAGGACTTTAGTAATCACTCCAAGCTCCTTCTTGATTGCCGGGTGTGACTGGTATGTCTCATCATTGCCCTAACAAGTGACAAATACGTCGTGTGTGCCACGGCGCGTTAGAGAAGGAGAACGACTTGTCAACGACGGTCCACAATCCGTGCGACCTGAATAGCCAGATTGTTCGCAGTGATGCGTTAAAACGCGTAATGCATCTGGTGGAGCAAGTGGCCTGTCATCCGGCTGCTGTTCTCATTATTGGTGAAACTGGAACAGGTAAGGAAATGATTGCCCGTTCCATTCACAGTCATTCTCTTCGCTGCAATAAACCATTGGTGGACGTAAATTGCGCTGCCATTCCTGAACATCTTGTAGAAAGCGAACTCTTTGGCTATGAAAAAGGCGCGTTTAGCGGTGCCGATGCACAAAAAATTGGCTACTTTGAAATGGCCGATGGCGGCACGCTCTTCCTTGACGAAATTGGCGACCTTGATCCCAGAGTGCAGGTAAAACTGCTGCGTGTGCTCGATGGCGCGCCTTACTATCGTCTGGGTGGAAGCAAAAAAGTCAGCGTCAACGTTCGTGTGGTGGCGGCCACCAACCAGAATCTGGAAGAGTTGGTCCGTTCCGGGCGCTTCCGCAATGATCTGTATCATCGTCTCGCTGAATTCAAACTGGAAATACCTCCGCTGCGGGAAAGGCCGGAAGACTTATTGGCGATTGCCGAACAGATTCTCCATCAGCATTATCCCAGTTCGCATTTCTCTCACGATGGAATTACTGCACTCATTTCCCATGATTGGCCGGGCAACGTCCGCGAATTGCGCAATGCCGTTTTTCGCGCCGTCATGCTCGCTAAGAATGCCCATGTGGAGATCACCGCGAGCGACCTGAAACTTACTCAGGTTACCCAGCCGGGCAGCAAGGCTTTAAATGACGGTCTTGACCAGTTAGAGCGGCAAATTGTGTTTGATACCCTGGAGCGTTTTGGTAATAACCAGGGCAAAGCAGCTGAGGCTCTGGGCATCTCCCGGCGCACGTTGCTCCGCAAGCTCAAGACTTATCGTGAAAACGAAAATGAACCCGCCGTTGGCACTTTGGGCGCGGAACAGCAACGCTATTACCGTAAACAGACCAGTGCTCCCATTAAACTGAAGAATGCTGATGAATGGTTAGACGCCAACCTGCTCAATATCAGCCTGGGCGGCGCAGCAGTTTCTGTTCATAAATTGCTCAACCAAGATGCGGCAGTAACCATCCGCTTCACCATTCCTGAAACCGATATACAAGCCGAATTATTCGGACGTATCGCGTGGGCCAATAATGAAGGCCATCACGGAATTCAATTTGGGGAAATCCCTCCGGAACTCAGCGCGCACTTGCAGCGCTGGTTCCAGTCTGAAATGAAAAAAGACGGCTGGCGTGAAGAACTAGTCAGTTAGCTTTCCTTCTCTTAAAACTTTGAAAAATCCGGTTTGCGACGTTGCATAAAAGCCATCATGGCTTCCCTTGCCTCCGGACCTTGCAGCAGTGCAGCAAACTTTCCAGTTTCCTCCGCCATGGCGCTTGAGATTGCCGCAGCCGCTCCGTGTTTTAAGAGTGCCTTGGTCGTCCGCAAAGCCGCAGGAGGCTTTTCCGCCAGCAACTGCGCCTTTGCCGTCGCCGTCGCCAGTAACTCGCTGGTAGGCAACACCATGTTTACGATTCCCAATGCATGCGCTCGCTCTGCATTGAATGGCTCGCCAAAAAACAAAAGCTCCGCCGCCCGTCGATGGCCCATCAGTTCCGGCAGCATCAAGCTGGAACCTGCTTCCGGGCACAATCCTAGATTCACGAATGGAAGCTGAAAGCGGGCATCCACGGCGGCATAGACCAGATCGCAATGCAGCAACATGGTTGTTCCGATCCCCACCGCCACTCCGCCCACTGCTGCAATCACCGGCTTTTGCGCGGCCGCCAGCGCTTGCAAATAGGTGATCGCGGGACTTGTCTCTCCCGGCTTGGCCGCGGCAAAATCCGCCAGATCATTCCCTGCTGTAAAGCAATCCTGCGTGCCTGA
Organism: Candidatus Angelobacter sp.; assembly: GCA_036496365.1. Classification (GTDB taxonomy): domain Bacteria; phylum Acidobacteriota; class Terriglobia; order Terriglobales; family Acidobacteriaceae; genus Angelobacter. The sequence continues at coordinate 55,584 of DASXLK010000139.1, forward strand.
GATCAGCACCACGCGGACATTAGCATCCGCTTCCGCTTGCGCCAGCGCATCAATCATTCCCTGGTACATGCCGAGCGTCAAAGCATTCTTCTTTTCCAGACGATCCAGACGGATCGAGAGAACGCGGTCCTGAACTGAAACAACAACATGCTCTGCCATTTTTGAACTCCTTGGGAACTCGAGCGGAAGATGGATTCGGTGAACAGAACAAAGTATCACGGCGGGAAGAAGAGTGCGCGTGATAGCGCACCCTTTGCTTTCTCCCCGCCTCCGTGGTGAGATTTTGGTTTTCCTATATCTGCATGCACTTCAAACTTCTCAGCTCTATCACCTCCATCGGACACCCCTCCCAATTATGTCTCCAGCACACAATCAAATCGCAATCTTCAATGTCATGTCCGTGTGCCAAAAAATTCCGGCTTTCGAATTCAAATTCAATCAATACCTTCTGCCACCGGTCCGGCTCAACCTGCCGGAAAGCTTCACAGTCTGGAAAAGCCGCCTGCAACCGTGTCACCATAAAACCCAGCTCCCGCGCCACGGCTCCAAACAAAAACACCACACCCAGTTCATTGATAGGAGCACAATTGAGTGGCGCACGCAGTAACGGCCTTCCGTACACCGGTTTGTCAGGCATGGCCAGGCCCCTGCAATCCGGTCTTTCCATTTGTCCGAAGGACGCTTCGAAGGGCCCTTCGGAGTGCGCTTCGGAGTGTACTTGGCGGGTTTCTTCGGAAGGTCTTACCAAAGGCTCAGCAATGTACTTTTCGTCCCTTCTTCTTGGATCAAAGTGCTTCAAGATTACCTCGTATACGTCCTTCCATTCGCTCTCCAGCCGTTCCAACTGTATGTACTCCAGCATGCGCTGGGGCGTATGGCTCCAGACTCCAACCCACCGCAACATCACTCTCTTGTCCTGCTTGCTGTGTTCCTCATATTCGCGCGCGCTGGGAACTTTTTTCAAGGTACGCACCACCTGTGCCCAGGTTACAAATCTGTCTCCCGTCGCCAGGGAATGTCCGCCTCCTCTGCGTCGCAGCTCGCAGATTCGCAAAGCGTATTGGTAACTTGGAAAATATTTGTATAAATTCCACTTCCTCATACCGGTTCTTTTTTCCAGTTCAGGAAGACTGGGCGCATATCCCAGCGTAGCCGCGCATTCCTTGATCTTTTCCAACATCTCTTCTTTAGTCACGCTTTTAGTCACACTTTCCTCCAATAAAAAAGCCACCCAGTTTGATTGGGTGGCTCTGGTTTTTTAAATCTCTTGGTCTTTCACATATTGGTATTTAAGACTTGGCTTTTCCGATCACGCGCGATGACGGCGGTCTCGTGCGATTACCCGATTCCCGGGCACACTTCTCCCATCAGGCATAAAGAGCAATTAAAAAAACAGAGGTTTGCTCTTTATGGGAAAAAGGGGACTTTTAAAAAAACAAAGCTAAGAGCCAAAGGCGTTTAGCTAAAGTCAGCCTTTCTTGGGTGCTGGCCTTTCAGGATTTTCCCGCCCGGTCTTTAAAGCTAAAGATTCGGGGTAGAAAACACCTCTCCTCCGGCGCCGCTCCCGGTCATTCTAAGCGTATATTAGGCGAAATCTGGTTCAGATGTCAATAGGAAAGTAAGGCTCGGCTGAACGCCAAACGTGTCCGATAACAATGTTTTAAACATCGGAGATGAAGCGCCGTTAGGCGCGGCCAGAAGTTAGCCCAGTGACATAGTGCGCCTCGAAAAATCTCCGTTCACGACTTAAAGAAATCCAACTGCTCGGCGGCTTCAGCAACCTCAATCTCTTCCGCGCACTCCGGACCATCGTTGGCCACGTGGTTTACCGCCTGCCCAACTGTATGCCGTCTCATCTGCCGACCATCAAACGGCTTCAGCAGATCCGCCACCTTCGCCGGATTTGTCACGCCCGGATCAAGCCACAAATCATAATCTTCCGGCTTTAGGATCACTGGCATGCGATGGTGTATATCTTTCAGCAGCGGATTCGCCTCAGTCGTCAGAATCGTGCACGTCACATGTTCGCGCCCGCCGGGATCTTTCCAGCTGTCCCACAATCCGGCAAAGGCAAACACTCTGCCGTCAGCCATCTCAATTTTGTAGGGCTGCCTTACCTTGCCGCCGCTCTGCTTCCATTCATAAAAACCATCTGCCGGAATCAGACAGCGTTGTCTTCGCATCGGCTCGCGGAAAGCCGGCTTTTCCGCCGCCGTCTCAGAGACGGCATTGATTGCCTTTGGCCCAATCGACGCATCCTTCGCCCACGACGGAATCAGCCCCCACCGCATCAATCCAAAAATGCGCCGGGGATCCCTGGCATGCTGCCGGATCGTCGCTACTTCCTGCGTTGGCGCAACATTCCAGCGCGCAGCCCAATCAACATCTTCCGGCGAAAGATTGAAGAGAAAGCTGAGCCATTTTTCCTGCGCCGTTAATTTATAGCGTCCGCACATGGTTTTTTATTTGTTATTTCCCTCTCCTCAAGAACAATAGTAATGGCTCCCGGTGAAATCAAGCCATTGCAGCATGGCAGAGTTCCGATGGCAGCGGAGACATGCCATGGCATTCTCCTAGGGCACAATATCGCCGCAGGTATATCAACATAGATGTGAATTTCAGCGCGCGGACTCATTAGTGGCTTTGGTAAGATGTTCGAGCAAATCCATTCACTTCACTCGCCTCGACACAAAGGAACCTGTTCATGGCCTCAAGACCCCGAGTAAGACCAGACCTGCTTATCCTGGCCGTCATTTTTGTTCTCACTGCTGCGCAAAACGTATTTGCTGCCGGCCCACAAAGCGGAGAGATTACGCGCTGGCAGCACGAAGCAGGCAGCGTCACCATTATTCGGGACGATTGGGGCATCGCGCACGTTTATGGAAAAACCGACGCTGACACGGTTTTTGGCGCGATTTATGCGCAGGCGGAAGATGACTTCAATCGCGTCGAAACAAATTACCTCAACTCCATGGGACGCCTCGCTGAGGCTGAAGGAGAGTCGAAGATTTATCAGGATCTTCGCATGAAACTCTTTATCGATCCTGCTTCACTAAAAAAGCAGTATGCAGAAAGCCCGGCGTGGCTGAAAAAGTTAATGAACGCCTGGGCGGATGGACTGAACTTCTATCTCTTCAAACACCCGGAGGTAAAACCGCGAGTCATTACGCGATTTGAACCGTGGATGGCGCTCTCATTCACTGAAGGAAGTATTGGTGGAGACATTGAGCGGGTGAATCTGAACCAGCTTGAAGCTTTTTACGGCAAAGGCCCTGCCACTCATTTGGCGCTCGCCACCGGCCCTGAAACCACAAATACTGAAACCACTGATCTTGAAATCAATGCCCCTGACATGGTCGAGCCAACAGGATCCAATGGTATGGCCATTGCTCCTGCAAACACGGTTGATCATCATGCGCTGTTGCTCATCAACCCGCATACCTCATTCTTTTTTCGCTCTGAATTGCAGATGGTGAGCGAGGAAGGATTGGACGCTTATGGTGCATCAACGTGGGGCCAGTTTTTCATCTATCAGGGATTTAATCCTCGCATCGGATGGATGCACACTTCCAGCGGGGTTGACGCCGTGGATGAATACCTTGAAACGGTAACGAAAAAAAACAATCACTACTATTACAAATACGGCAAGCAAGAGCGGCCTGTCCTGGCCACGCAGATTACGGTTCATTACAAGGCCGGCGATGGAATGGCTGCGAAAACATTTACTGTTTACAAGACACACCATGGGCCTATTATCCGCGAAGAAGACGGTCACTGGGTCAGCATTCAGCTAATGCAGAAGCCAATCAAGGCTCTATCAGAATCCTTTTTGCGCACCAAAGCCAAAGACTATAAATCCTACCGCGAGGTGATGGAGCTGAAAGCCAACTCCTCAAACAACACTATCTTCGCAGACGCGGATGGCGACATCGCCTACTTTCACGGAAACTTTATTCCCCGGCGTAATATTAAATTTGATTTCACCAAGCCGGTGGATGGCAGCAATCCTGAAACCGACTGGCAGGGGCTTCTTGCAGTAGACGAGACGCCGCATCTGCTGAATCCCAAGAGTGGCTGGATCTACAACTCTAACGATGCGCCATGGTCTTCTGCGGGACCTAGCAGCCCCAAAAAGGAAGACTTTCCTGCGTACGTTGAATCAGGCGGCAAGTCTGCCCGCGGATTGCACGCCGTCAGAGTCCTGGAGAACAAGAAAGATTTTACGCTCGACTCGCTCATGGCCGCAGCCTATGACAGTTATCTCACATGGTTTGACAAGCCTTTACCGGCATTGCTCAAAGCCTGGGATGAAGCTCCATCGTCAGATTCAACGAAAGAAAAAGTTTCAGAACAAGTCGCAGCCCTGCGTACGTGGGACCATCGCTGGGCTGTGAACTCCATCCCCACCTCGCTTGCAGTATTCTGGGCAGAAGAGATACAGCATCGCGTACGCCCTGATGCAAAAGCTGCAGGCCTTTTGGTAGAAGATTACGTTGCCAGCAAAGCCTCGCCGGAAATTCTGTTACAGGCACTGGCGGCTGCTTCCAATAAACTCCAGGAATCGTTCGGAACCTGGAAAACTCCCTGGGGAGACATCAATCGCTTCCAGCGGCTGAACGACGATATTGCACCCACATTCGATGACGCGGGTCAAAGTATTCCGGTCGGCTTCACTTCAGGCATCTGGG
>DASXLK010000140.1:0-6947 GCA_036496365.1 Candidatus Angelobacter sp.
TGACTGGTTCCAATTCACCTGCTCCGGCTTGCGGCGCATTGAAGAGTCCGATCCGGTCTGCCACGTGAGCTTTTATGAAGCCGATGCCTTTGCCCGCTGGGCCGGCGCACGCATCCCCACTGAATTTGAATGGGAAGTGGCTGCCGCCAAAGCTCCCGTTGAAGGCAATCTGCTTGAGTCCGGCAGGTTTCATCCCGCAGCCGCCACAGCTGGCAATGAAAACAGCCAGCCGGTCCAAAGCTTTCCTCTTCAACTCTTCGGCGACGTATGGGAGTGGACCGCCAGCGCCTACCTGCCCTATCCGGGATACAAACCCGCACCGGGCGCGCTGGGTGAATACAACGGCAAATTCATGAGCGGGCAAATGGTGCTGCGCGGAGGCTCCTGCATTACGCCGCGCTCGCACATCCGCGCTTCTTACCGAAACTTCTTTCCTCCGGAAACACGTTGGCAATTTTCCGGCATAAGGCTGGCAGATGACGGCATTTAAAGCACCGGCAGTTCTTGTTAGTCCAATTGCGGAAGAAGTTTTAAGCGGCCTTAGCGCGCGCCACAAAACCTTGCCGCCCAAACTCTTTTATGATGCCGCTGGCTCTGATCTCTTTGACCAGATCACCGAGACGCCCGAGTACTATCCCACGCGCACCGAGCGCGCCATACTGACTGACAATGCTGGTGAAATCATTGGCCAGGCGGGAAACAATCTCACGCTGGTAGAGCTGGGCGCGGGTAGCGCAACCAAAACTCAGGTGCTCATCGCAGCCCTACTGCGGCGGCAGTTGCGCGCGGATTTTTATCCCGTCGACGTTTCGTCATCCGCCCTGCAAGGCGCGCTTAAAACTTTAAACGGACACTTCCCGCGATGTCGCGTCACTCCCATCGTCGCCGACTACACGCATCAAATCCCTGACCTCAACTCCCTGCCGGGCCGCAAGCTCGTCCTCTTTATCGGTTCCACCATCGGCAACTTTGAGCCTGAAGAAGCCCAGGCGTTTCTCAAAAGCGTCCATGCTTCGCTGCACCCCGGAGACGCGCTGCTCATCGGCTTTGATCTCATCAAAGACGCCGCCATTCTGCACGCCGCATACAATGACGCGCAGGGCGTAACCGCAGCCTTCAACAAAAATATGCTGGCACATATCAATCGCGAGCTCGGCGGCAACTTTGATCTGAACGCCTTCGCCCACGTTGCCTTCTGGAATCCGCGCAAGTCGCGTATTGAAATGCATCTGGAAAGCCTGCGCGACCAGACGGTCCGAATACAAGACCTCGGCCAAAGCTTCCCCTTTGCTAAAGGCGAACGCATCCATACTGAAAATAGCTACAAATTCAACACCGCGTCCATGCGACGCCTGCTCCGCCGCAGCGGCTTTAAGCTGGAAAAAAACTGGACTGACGAAAAAGGCTGGTTCGGCGAGGCACTGGCCAGGGGGTAAAGGTTGGGTATGGTTTTGGGTTGCGCTTTTATAAACCGAATCAATTACTAAGAAGGACATCTTGGCAAAGATACTATCTAGAACTGTTTCGTTTCGCTCAGTTTCTTAGCTACTGCTCTGCCCATTTAAATTCATAAACTTCTGAACTAGTAAAAATGCGGGACAAGATTGGCATGTTATCAGGCGTTAAGCCAAACCACCCATTGATTGTCCCAGAAGCTTTCTGTAGAGAATTAAGATTAACGACAGCTTCTCGCCGGCCATCGTTCACACGTACCCGCTCAATGATTGGTTGAGCCTCCCTCAGACTATCAACATAGATATACTGTGAATCGTTTGACCAATGAACGTTATCGCCTGTAATTGAACTCGCCAAAACTCTCCAGTATTGTTTTCTTAGATCAAACAACATCAGTTCGTGGGTTAGAAGGCTCAACGCGGCAACATATTGACCGTCTGGAGCCCAGCGCGCTGTACGCAACCCGCCTGATCCTTGCATAACTTCGGTCTTACCGCTGGCAAGTTCCAATCGTCTGATCGAGCAGTTCTGGGTCTGTTGGCAGTCAACATTGCCATAAACAATGAACTTGCCGTCAGGGGACCAACTAGGACCTCCTTGGCTGTCATTGCCCTCAGCCGCTTGTCGTAGAGGCCCGCCCTCACGATCAATCAGATAAATCCGCCATAGCTTGCCAGGTGCGCGGGCCATCACCGCAATATTTTTCCCATCAGGTGACCATGATGATACTTCCACTTCCATTGGCGGCCTGATTAATTGGAGTGGCTCAGAGCCATCCACGCGGCTCCGCCACAATGTATTGTCCTGCGTATTTATATAAGTGATCCAATGGGCGTCGGGAGAATATGCTACAAATGCAGCGGAAACTCCCGGAAGGTAGCTTTGCAACGTCTTTTGCCTGGTATCGAACTTCAGCAATTCACCCCGGTAAGCACTGCTAATCATCAGGAAAAGAGAATCCGCGCTGCCCGGTACTGCCGTCCATAGAGTACCAATGTTCAAGGGAAGCTCATATACGTGAGAGGCAGGCCCACTCGTTTGTATCTTCAAATGGGATTTTCCTGCCGCGTCAATTTCTGTGTAAACAAAATTCTTTCCTTCGCTTGTCCAGGCCCAATCGTTACAACAACTGGCGCCTAATCCCAAGGGCCTGGCTTGTGAGGGATTACCAGTCTCGGTGACGCCTATCTCCCACAGCGAAGTTGTATGGGCTGAGGTTTGGTGCAAGGCAAATCTCAATCGTTGACCATCAGGACTCCACACCACCTTGCCTACCGGTAAGGAAAAGGCGGCAGCCGTGCGCGTATTGCTGCCGTCGGCATTCATTAGAGTGATTGTAGTTCCATGCACACAGGCGATTATGCTGTCGTCAGGCGACCATTTGGCATAGTTGCAGACTGCTTCACCCACACGGTGGGGTGGGCCGCCTTGTGATGGCATGGTCCAAAGAGGCCCTTCAATCCCAATTCCTTCATAAGGAAATACCAGCAGACTTTTTCCGTCTTTCGAAAGATCCATCAATGCCACGTTGGAAAAGGGGGTATCAATGATGCGTACGGGACTTCCGCTCATTGGCGCAGATGCCAGAACGGCACGAGCGCCTTCCACCATGTTGAAGTAAAGCTTGGTTCCGTCCGTCTGTAGATTACCTTTAACGTGCCCATCATCGGTAAGCTGCTTGATACTCACAACGCGGAGCCCGGTCGTTTTGCGCGGCCGTATTAACCAGCCTCCCAGGCCGATTATGAGTAAGCAGCAACCTGTGATGAGTATTGTCCGCCGGCGTAGAAAAACCGGGGATTGGACGGTCTTTGCGCTGCTGTTCTCTTCAGTGGGGATTGCCTGCTGCTTCTTTTCCGGAAAGGCTGATGTGGCATCAGTGCCTCCTTCGTTGTCGAGCCACGCATCAATCTCTTCTGGATAGGCAAAAACCACTTGCCGCTTTCCTCCCGGAACCCTGTGGATGGGCAAACCTCTGTGTTTTTCCCAACGGATGGCCGTCCGCACATCACGCTTCAGATACTCGGCAATCTCCTTCCAGGAGTCCAATCTGCAATTAGCAACTTGATTCTCAGGCATAAACTTGCAACCTCTTGCACACTTTTGAAGGGTGAACGGACCTGGTAGGGCTTGCAGCGATCGGCGTAAAGGCGTGAATTACGGGGTGTCAGCTAAAGTCAGCTTCCGCCAGCTTCTGCCACTCGACAGAGCTTAGTACGTTGGGGCTGAATAGGCAACTGATTTACTGGAAATATTGAAAGTCTTTAAAGCTCATTTAACGGAGAAGAAATCATCATGTCAACCTATTGTCCCACCTGTGGAACGCAATCTGGAGTTGAAGACGCGAAGTTTTGTAAAGGGTGTGGTGGTCCCCTTTCCGGTATTGGCACTGCATCAGTATCTGTACCGACATATCACGCAGCTGCTGCAATAATGCAACGAACCGAGAGCACGATAGTCCAAGTCTCTCCTGATTACGAAAATGCTCGAATTCGCGAAATGGAAATGTTTGGTTGGAACCTTCAAGGCAGACAGGAAATTCACGAAGAAGGCGATGCATATGGTGCCCCAAGCATTTCCGGCAACTCCTATGTAATCAAAACAAAGGTATTTCACTATGTAAAGCTTCACTTTGTACGCAGTCTTGGTCTGCCAAATTTGGAAATTCTAAAAAATCTGGAAAATGAATATTTTAGCGTTCCATTTGCCGAACTGCCTGGCATGAAAGTCCCGGGGTTTTTCACATTATTTGGCATACTCGGCATCTTGGCTAACCTAGCTTCCATCAGTCAGCCAGGCAGCCCAGGTCTCGCTGGCGTGGTAATAATGTTAGTGTGGAGTGCTTTGGGCTTCCTTTGGATCAAATCACGTAGGGACAAACGAGCAAAAGCCCAGGCACAAAATCAAACTAGCCTGGCTCGTATGGATGCCATCAGAAAGCAGGTAGCTAGCGTGATGCCAAAACTGGCATAGCCTATATAGCTCACACATGAAATACCATGGATTTTGGTATTCTCTCTTACGAGGACTTCCAACGCTTATGCGCCGACTCCTGACTTTTCTACTGGTATGCACCGTTATGGCTACAGCTCAAAAAACTCCTGCTCCTGCTACGTCTTCATCGTTACCTGACGCCGCTGAACTTAACCGCATGGCTGCGCGCTTTGCGCCGGCGCCGCTGGACGTGGACCTCTCCGCCTTGTCCGCCGGGGACAAAAAGGCGCTGGCCAAACTGGTGGAAGCCGGCCATGTGATTGACCACCTGTTTATGCAGCAGTTCTGGAGCGGCAACTTGGCGCTCTACCAAAAGCTGCAGCAGGACAAGTCTCCGCTGGGGCAGGCGCGCCTGCATTATTTCTGGATCAACAAAGGCCCATGGTCAGAGATTGACGAGCACAAAGTCTTTTTGCCCGGAGTTCCGGCCAAGAAGCCGCTGGGCGCGAATTTTTATCCTGAGGACATGACCAAGGAAGAGTTTGAAGCGTGGGTGAAGATTCTTTCTCCACAGCAGAAAGATGATGCCGAAGGATTCTTTACCGTCATCCGTCGCGATGCAACAAAGAAGCTCAAGCTGGTGCCTTACAGCGTGGAATACAAGACTGATCTGGACCGTGCGGCCAAATTGCTGAATGAAGCTGCGGCCTTAACGGACAATGCGTCACTCAAAAAGTTTCTCACCACCCGCGCCGCCGCTTTCAGCTCCAACGATTATTTTGAAAGCGACATGGCATGGATGGACCTGGACGCGCCCGTGGACGTGACCATTGGCCCGTATGAAACCTACAACGACGAAATATTCGGCTATAAAGCCGGCTTTGAGGCCTACATCAACGTTCGCGACGACAAGGAATCAACCAAGCTGGCGTTTCTGGGCGAGCATCTGCAGGAGATTGAAAATAATCTGCCGGAGGACCCGCAATATCGCGTAGCCAAACTCGGCGCGGCGGCGCCTATCCGCGTGGTAAATGAAGTGTTTGCCGCGGGCGATGGCAGCCACGGCGTCCAGACGGCGGCGTATAACCTGCCGAATGACGATAAAGTCGTCCAGCAAAAGGGCAGCAAGCGCGTGATGCTCAAAAACATTCAGGAAGCAAAGTTCAAGTCCACTCTGCAGCCCATCTCAAAAGTTGTGCTGCAACCGGCGGCGCAAAACGATCTGAGCTTTGAGCTTTTCTTCACGCACATCGTAGCGCATGAGCTCACGCATGGACTGGGCCCGCACCAGATCAAGGTGAATGGTCGCGACACGAACCCGCGCCTGGAGCTCAAGGAAATTTACAGCGCCATTGAAGAAGCCAAGGCTGACGTAACCGGCTTGTTTGCGCTGCAACATCTGATGACGCTCACGGACAAGGGCGCGATCCAGTCTCCGCTGCCGCATGGCCCGGATGCGGAACGCAAGCTTTACACCACGTATCTGGCATCTTCCTTCCGCACGTTGCGCTTTGGCCTGCAGGATTCACACGCCAAGGGTATGGCTGTCCAGTTCAATTATTTTCTGGATAAAGGCGCGTTCGTCGCCAATGCCGATGGCACGTTCAGCGTGGACCTGAGCAAGATCAAAGACGCTGTGGCAGGGCTGGACCATGAACTGCTCACGCTGGAAGCCACCGGCGATTACGCTGGCGCTAAAAAGCTGATGAGCGAGATGATGGTATTGCGCCCTGAAGTGCAGAGAGCACTGGAGCGGCTGAAGGGCGTGCCGACGGACATCGAACCAAAATTTGTAACGGCGGATGCGCTGACGGGCGCAGATACGGCCAAATCGAAGAAGACTAAATAAAGGAGAGCAGGCCGATTCATCCTGGTTGATTCCGAAAGCAGTTTTGAGCATCACATACACTATTGAGTAGAAATGCCTCCGCTTGTCGCCACTGGCAGCGTGAGCTGTGGAGCAAATAGCGCCTGCACAGAATTGCACAGACCATTCCGCAATGCGGCAATCCCCGAAAGCATCGCAGTGGTGCACTTGCCGCAATGGCAGTCCCGCATCGCTCAAGAAATCACCCTGTTGACTTTTTAGTTATGTGGCGCTATTCTGCGTTTACACAGGAAAGGAGGGCGATCTTATATATGAAGAATTCTGACTGTAGTGGTTTATGTGAGGTGGCTGAGGCTTAAGGCGCGAGTCTTTAAGTCCTAAGCGAGTTGCGATTCGTACAAGGCCTCCGCGCCTTCAGCCAATCCCAACAGACTACCCGATAACCCTGCGCGCAAGCGCGGGGTTATTGCTTTTTGTGGCGCACATAGCGGGGGGGGATTTTGCGTGCAGCAGCGCTTACGCTTTTTTCCTGAGCAGCCACACTGCAATCACTAACTGAAAGAAAAGTCCGCCAACGGTATCGATCATCACGTCATGAAAGCTGCTGGTGCGCGAGGGCACAAAGCTCTGGTGAAATTCGTCCATGCTGCCGCCGGCGAAGGCCGTGAGCAATCCCAGGGCAGCCCAGAGCAATCTCCATCGCACAGGCGCGGGAAATGTGGCGCGCCAG
>DASXLK010000141.1:0-5403 GCA_036496365.1 Candidatus Angelobacter sp.
TTTCAACCTCAGTCACCGCCGGACCGGAGTAAGTAAAGTCAGCGTCTGACAAATTGTGCAGCGTGTATTCCGTCAGCAAATTGACTTGCGTGGGAGTGGCGCCCGGCAAATCAATATCGCCGAGTTTACGCATAGCAGGCAGCCGGAAATTGCCCTGCTTGTCTATGGTGAGATATCCCGCCCGTACCGGATCGATCTGCGCCAAAATCGCCGCGGCCCGCAGCCAGTTCACAACTTTGTATTCGCTGCCCGAGGTTGGGGCTGAATGGGCCGACGCCTGCGTAATTACGAATGCAGGAGAAAATCCGCGCTTCATGGTTTCCGCGATGCTCATGATGTGGTGGCCGCCGGTGCGGGAGTCGCCCGCAGTTCCACCGAAGTTGTCGGTCGTGCCGTTGCCACCGAAGTTCAGCTCGGGGAATTCCGATCCATCCGCATTCCACTGGAACACGATGCTCTTCGCCCAGTCGTGCCAAAGCGGCGCGCCGATGATGATGTCCTGATCAATGACGAATCCGGGAGTGTTACCCAGTCCGAAGAATTGATTGCGCGAGACCACCGGAAGTCCGAAGAACGAGTTGCCGTAAACCTGGCTGTACTGCTCGGCCAGATTCTGATCGGAGATGTCATTGTTGGATTCATGCACCGGCAAACCACCGGGATAAGAGTGGTGTCCGCCATAAACACTGCCGGGCGCAGAGAAAAATGCCTGTGGTAGATGTGGGCAATTGCTTCCCTCATTCAGCACAGGAGGAAATACACCAGCGAATGCTCCACCTGGGAAAGCCGCGCCATCCGCGGGGTTCAGCAGGCCAGCAGTCAGCAACTGCTGCAGAAGCGCGTTTTTCTTCGTTGCGTCTACGCCCGCACGATGAGTGACGCAGGTTTGGGGATTAGTTAGTGCATCCAGAGTTTGCGTGCGCAGATGTGGATCCTTTAGCCGATGCGCCTGCTCTATCAGAAAAGAATATGCGGATTGCACTTCAGGAGATCTCTGGGCCAAGGCGATTGCTTTCGCATTGCCTGCTCCGGGTTGGATCTGCTGGGCGGATGAGAACGGGATGGCAAAAGACAAGACAACGGCGGCAAAGCCGCACGACTTCAACATTAGCTTCCTCCACGCGGGAAACCGCGTGTGAGAAAAATATTGCGCGGGTGTTATCAGAACGTGAAGAGAAGGTTAAATTTCAATAAAGGAAAATCCACAGCGCACGCCACCTAGATGCGCTGACAAGATATGATTCGGTCGGCTTTTTACAACTATTTTCCTTGCATCGGCTAACTTATAAGAGTACTATCCGCAGTGCTTTCGAACGGATGATGCAGAGCATTCCTGACTTACTCCCCCAGCTGTCATCTCTATAACATTGGAGAATCAAATGAACAAACCTCTGGGGGCACTTCTTATAGTCCTCTTTTTGACTCTAACCGGTATTTGCGCACACGCTGATAACATCGTCAGTGGAGACTTGTTGTTTTCGGTTAGTGGATCCGGCGTCGTGCCCACGTCCGGCTCCTTTACCTATGACCTCACCACGAACCAATTCGCCAGCTTCACCGTGATCTGGGACGGAATTACGTTTGATTTTTCTGCGAAACAGGCAAACTACCTCGCTATGTTCGATCCTTCATCCTCACTCACATGGACTGCGTTGTGTGCACCATCTAGCATGCATCCGGACGTACCTTGCGACGGTGTTTTAAATTTCTCTATGTTCGCAGGAACGTTCATGCTCGGCCAAGCGGTCCGTCCCTTTTCGCCAACCGCCGGCTTGGCCACGGGCGGCGGGCATCTTACCGCTAGACTTGTGACTGTTCCTGAGCCGGGATCGTTGGGCCTTGCACTCTTTGTGATGGCAAGCGCTGTAGTTGCCATCCGAAGCAAATATGGACTAGTGGGGTTGTCGTACAGGCGACTGCGCCAATGACTGTGAGGACTATGATTTTTACTGAAGTAGTTGGTGAAATGGCGATTTCACCAAAACTCATAACACGGCAAACATTTGAAACTCTGGAGAATGGTGCGCCCTGAGAGATTCGAACTCCCGACCTTCTGGTTCGTAGCCAGACGCTCTATCCAACTGAGCTAAGGGCGCGGTGGTGCGGCAGCAAACAATTTTCAAATTATACCAGCAGGCGAAGATCTTCTGCTGAAAGGCAATCACTGTTTTTCAGCAAGCAGAGCGTTTAATTCCTCCTGTGTGGGGTGGGCACTCTTGCCCGCCTGTTGGTAACAGCAAATTCTTTAGCGAACTTCTGGCTTGCGCCGTCCATTCTCTCGCTTTCGGCAGAGCGGACAGGGAGTGTCCGCTCTACACACAAATTATTTGCCGCCTTCAGGCACTTCGGGAAATCTTATAAAGTATGGATAAGACTCCCCGCGTAGTCGTGATTGGCGGTGGTTTCGGCGGACTGCTGGCGGTGCGCTCTTTGAAGCGTGCTCCGGTCAAGGTGACGCTGATTGACCGCCGGAATTATCACACCTTCCAGCCGCTGCTATATCAGGTTGCGACCGCGGGATTGTCGCCGGGTGAGATCGCTGCGCCCATCCGCTGGATTCTGCGCGGACAGCACAATGCGGAAGTGCTGATGGGCGAGGTGGATGATTTTGATCTGTCACGAAAAGTTGTGAAGCTGCCTGACCTGGAAATTCCTTACGATTATCTGATAGTGGCGACTGGGGCGAGTCACGCCTATTTCGGACACGACGACTGGGAGCCAGCCGCGCCTGGGCTCAAGACTATCGAGGACGCGATTGAAATCCGGCGTCGAGTGTTTTTGGCTTTCGAGTTGGCTGAGCGGCAGGCATTGCATGGGGAGACGCAGACTCCTCTTAATTTTGTTGTCGTGGGCGGCGGACCTACCGGAGTTGAACTCGCCGGGACTTTGACCGAAATTGCACGACGGGTGCTGGCGGATGAGTTCCACGCGATTGATCCTAAACGGGCGCGCATTGTGCTGTTTGAGGGTGGTCCGCGAGTGCTGGCCACTTATCCCGAGGACCTTTCGCGCAGCGCGGAAGAACAGCTGCACCATTTAGGCGTGGAAGTACATACTTCAGCGCAGGTCACCAAGGTTGAGCCGGGTTCGGTCCACGTCGGCGCAAAACAGGTTCCGGCGGCAGTCGTTCTATGGGCGGCAGGTGTGTCGGCTTCTCCGCTGGGAAAGAAGTTGGGAGCGCCATTGGATCGTGCGGGACGCGTGTTGGTGAATCCTGATTTGAGCATTCCTGGGCAGAGTGAGGTGTTTGTCATCGGCGACTTGGCGTCGCTGAAGGATGACAACGGGAAACCAGTACCTGGAGTTGCGCCCGCGGCCATGCAACAGGGCAAATCGGCAGCAAAGAATATTCGCCGTGATTTAGATGGGGAGACTCGCCAGAAATTTAGTTATTGGAACAAGGGAGACCTTGCGACCATTGGACGGTCTGCTGCCGTGGCCAATTTCGGCAAGATACATATTTCTGGTTTTCTCGCGTGGCTGTCGTGGTTGTTTATACACATCTTCTTCCTGATCGGCTTCCGCAACCGGATTGTCGTGTTGATTTCATGGGCATGGTCTTACTTCACTTATGAGCGCGGGGCGCGCCTGATCACCGGGGATCAGCAGTTGCCGGGGTGGACTGAGGTCCCCCAAGAAGAAAGCACGGCCCAATCCGCCAAGGTTTAATGCTTTCCGGCTGTGTGACCTACGTGCTCCTTCATTAACTCGCACCGCAATCTGTTTTGAGAGACAATATTGTTAGAGGGCCAAGGCATGAAGCCCCACTTGGTAAAGTATTTTCTCCGCGGTTTACTGGCTGCTCTGATCCTGACTGGAATTTCCTTGCCCGCATCAGCTGAGGTGCTCAAGATTGTGGTGGATGATGCCATACATCCAATCACCGAGGAATATATCGAACGCGGATTGGCTGAAGCAGCTCGAAATCACGATCAGGCAGTATTGATCGAACTGGACACTCCGGGTGGGCTAGTTAGCTCGACGCGGACCATCATCGAAAAAATCACGACGTCCCCGGTGCCGGTGATCATTTACGTAACACCCAGTGGGCATCGCGCAGCTTCGGCGGGCTTTTTTATTCTGGAAAGCGCGGATATTGCTGCTATGGCTCCTGGAACAAACACCGGGGCCGCACACCCGGTCCAGGGAAACGGCAGTGACATTCCAAAAACAATGAATGAGAAAGTGGAAAACGACGCCGCTGCGTTAATGCGGTCGGTGACCACCAAGCGCGGACGCAACGTGGAAGTGGCCGAAAGTGCAGTCCGGCAATCGAAGTCGTTTACGGAACAGGAAGCACTGTCCCAAAAATTAATTGATTATGTAGCCATAGACGAGCAAGACTTGTTCAAGCAAATTCAGGGCAAACCCTTCAAACGCTTTGATGGGCAGACCGTGACGCTGAATTTAGTCGGTCAGCCGATACGCATGTTCGACATGACTTTGAAACAGCGCATCCTCAGCTTCATTATGGATCCGAACATCGCGTTCATTCTGCTGGCCATCGGGGCGCTGGCTCTTTATGCGGAGTTCAATCATCCGGGCGCGGTGGTGCCGGGCACGGTGGGTGTGGTGTTCATTCTGTTGGCGATATTTGCGTTGAATCTGTTGCCAGTAAGGTTTGCCGCTGTGGTTTTAATTTTGGCATCCTTTGCTCTGTTTGCTCTGGAAGCCAAGTTTGCTACGCATGGAGTATTAGGCATTGGCGGCGTCGTCACCATGGTGCTTGGAGGCTTATTACTGGTGGATGCACCAATTCCAGAGATGCGCGTACACATATGGACGGCGATGGCTGTCAGTGTTCCAGTGGGAGGCATCACCATATTTTTGATGAGCATCGCCTTGAAAGCACGCCGTAACAAAGTTGTTACTGGGCTCGAAGGTTTGATTGGAGAAACCGGCATAACGCAAACGGCCCTTTCCCCGCAGGGCAAGGTTTTTGTACACGGCGAACTTTGGGACGCCGTTTCTTCGGTCGAGGTGGCAGAAGGACAGTCGGTTGTGGTGCTGCGAGTGGACGGACTTCGATTGTTGGTGCAACCCGCAAGCTCGGTGCAACAAATCCCCGCTCCAATGGCGTTGTAACCGGTTTTGCTTTACGCATCAGGTATGACAACTCAACCGCGGGGAATCACGGTTTCTGCCCTGTGAATTGCGATACAATCCGCCGCAGAGACACACTAGTTACAGATACGGAGGCAAGATGGACTCGATGGGATGGTTGGTGGTTGTAGCTCTCGTAATTGTCGGTATATACGTTCTAAATTCCATCAAAATTCTGACTGAGTACGAGCGCGGAGTAATTTTCCGCCTTGGCCGCCTTAGGGACGCTGCCTTAGGCCCTGGCGTCGCTCTGGTATTTGTTCCTATTGACCGGATTGTGCGGGTTTCGTTGCGGCAGGA
>DASXLK010000142.1:0-39807 GCA_036496365.1 Candidatus Angelobacter sp.
GCATCGCTCTGGACCTGTATATCTTCTTCCTTCACCAGAATTTCCATCGGGATATCGGCGTTCTTGTTTTGCCCGGCGGCAATCGTAATTTCCTGCTTGGTGGGCGCAAAACCTTTGGCTGTTACGCTCACGGTGTATGTGCCCGCCGGTAGATTCTTCACGTCATACGCGCCTGCGCCATCTGAAGTTGCAGACAGCACCAGGCCGCTGGAGTTCTTTACCGTAATGCTGGCCGCCGGAATGACCGCGCCGGTTTGGTCTGTGATCTGCCCGTGAAGACGCCCGGTTGGGGCCTGCGCCACAAGAGATCCGGAACAAATCAGGAAAAAGGAAAATATAAAAGCGGCGACACGCACGCGCGTCCCCAACGGCCAGAATTTCATCAATCGCTCCTCAACAACCATCATTTTTCAATTACTGCGGACCTGCGTCTCCACCGGGCGCACCCATGTTCCAGCCGGAGAAAAGTGCGGCCGCGCTTGAGCCGTTCGGAGAGGCGGTAAGAATCGGCTCCACACCGCCCAGCAAGGTGATAGCAGTTACTTCTCCGTTGGCGCTTCCCAGAGAAGCCACCACCATCACAGCATCTTCTTTCTGCAAATCAGCCAGAGTTGCGCTGGGAATGCGGCTGAGTATCTGCTGGAAATCAGGCGAGCCGCCAGCACGTGCCCCTTGCCCATTGCCAGCACCATTCGCCGCGGAAGGGTTTGCAGCCGCTGCGCCGCTTGCCGGAGTTTGCCCTGAAGCAGCGGCGCCGCCTTGGGCGGTCTGGCTCTTTAAAAAGAAAGCCAGCCGTTGCGCCATGGCAGGAGCAAGCTTGCGCAACTGCGAATCAGCATTGAATTTAATTACCACTGATTTTTTCGCCAGCAGGTCCTTCACTGTGATGGCATTGTTCACCGTGTCAATGGAAGTGATGGTCCCGGCAATATTGCGGAACGTTCCGGAAATAACTTCTTCGGCCGTCAGCTCTTTTCCGTCAGCACTGCGGGTGCCACGAGCGCGCAACTGGTCGCCGACCTTGATCTGGTCCATTGTGCCTTTTTGCGCATCGGAAAACTTTACTGAAGTCGGCGCATAGCGAAGGAAGCCAGTATCTTTCGTCGTCTTCACTTCAACGCTGAGCACCGGCGTCACCGATACTTTGATTGTGCCGGTAGCAGGATCAATGGCGCTCACAATTCCGCCAGTGCCCCGCTTTTGCCAGTCTTCACGATCATGCTGCTGTTTCTGCGCTACATCAGCCTGCTTCATGACCACAATTGTGGTTGCGGCAATCGCACCGCCATTGCCAGCCTGGCCGCGCACCAGCATACGATCACCCACTTGCAAATCCGTCAGCGTAATGGGCGTGGCAGATTTCAAATCAGTTTGTCCGGGAGCCAGCCGCACAATGCGAGTGCCGTCAGCAATAGAGATAGTTACGTCTGGGCCGGAGTCAGTTTTCAGGACCAGGGAATTTCCGCTGATCGACTTGACTACGCCAACTGGTCTGGGCGTGGTTGCAGCGCCGCTTTGCTGCGCTTGTAAAGGTTGTACTGCTTCCCGGGCTTGCGCCGGGCCGGAGACAAACAACCCGCATGCCAGCACACAAGCCGAAATGCGCAGTGTGCAGTTATTTGCGAACATTTTATTCCCTATCGCCAATCGGAACTCTCCCCGGTATTACGTCATTTTTTGCGAAGTATTTCTGGAGATCCATTTCCCATTCCGTGGAAATACTGCCCTGGATCTGGAAAACTGATTCTGTGGACCTTCTTTTGCAGCAATCTTCTTTAGCGTTAATGTGTACTCCGTATTTTAACTTAAAGAGATTGTTGCAAAGAATGATTAAAAAAAGACAGTCCTGGCCGGTAAAAAGAAAGCAAAAAGTTTTGTTAAGTTGAGTCATGATGCGGACGCCATGCTCCTCTACAAAATACGCCCAGTAATTCTGCGCGCGCCAGCATGAATTCTTTCTTTCCTTGTGTTGTGCAGTTTCAACCTTACACATTTTTTTACATAAAAGTGTCGTCGCATTGATGATTCATTTCACGCATCGCTGCCAATTGAAGAGTTTTCTGCAATGCGTGAAAACTCGAGCGGCCCGTCGCAGCACGCTTTATTGCGCTATTGACATAGAACGTGCGGCGCAGAACACACCATGCTTTTACTTCTGCTCGCGTAATGACTCCATCGTTCTACATCCATTGCTGCTGAAAACTGTACCGATGTACATGGCGCATGGAATCACAGCGCGAATGAAGGACATGTACGTCTACGTTGTTCTGCGTAATCCGTGCGCGTGTCTTACAGAAGTTAGCGGAACTCAGGAAGAAAAAATACTTCCGCAAGTATTTTTTTGTTTCCGGGCAACGCGAACGGCAGTAAGGGAACGAACCCAGGGCAAATTCGGCTGAATCATTCTTGTTGCGGGCTTAATGATCCTCCGTCCCCCTAAAAAATCCATTGGAGGATTCATGAAGACTCGTTCAAGCGTAATATTTTTTATTTTCATTCTTATTCTGGGTGTGGCTTGTCCAGCATTTGCCGCGGTACCGGCACCCACACTTCTATCGCCAGCAAGCGCGGCGAGTGCAACATCTCCGTTTACTATTTCCTGGTCCGCGGTCAGCGACCCCAGTGGAAACGCCGGTTATAACTGGCAGGTCAGCACCTCTTCAAGCTTTGCCACTGTGGCTCTGCAAAATTCAACCAACCCCAACCAAACACAAGATACAGTGAGCGGCCTGGCCGCTGGCGCATATTTCTGGCGGGTACAGGCCGTGAACGGCGCCTTTGTCCAGGGAGCGTGGTCAGCGCCACGCAGCGTTACCGTTACTGGCGCTGGCGCAGGACAACCTGCTGCGCCCAAGCTTTCCCCAACACAGGGATACTCCACGTTCCATCCTCTGGAAGTCATGACGTTCAACTGGTCTCCAGTCGCGGGAGCGGCCAGTTATGTTCTGCAGTTTTCAACCGATCCAAGTTTCCCTATTGCCGCGCGCGGCCAGGTCAATAACATTCCCGGCAACACATATTCTTTCTCCTCTCCTGACCAAGGTACTTATTCAGCCCGCGTGTATGCCGTGAACGTCAATGGCGTTGCCGGAGCGCCTTCCAACGTAATCAGCTATTCAGTGTTTTTCAACAACCCAATCGCCGGGCCGCCGTCCTTACTGTCGCCTGCAAATGGCGCAGCGGTGACTCTGCCGTTGCAACTGGCATGGACAGATGTGATCAATCCCCAGCCCAGCGGATACGAAATGCAGATCGCAAAAGATTCCGGCTTCACGCAGATTGAGGATGACGTGCCGCAGCAGAATGAGCCGAACCGCACGGAGCTTTCACTCACTGCAGGCAAGAAATTCTGGCGCGTGCGCTCCGCCCAGGGCGATGCTTCACCCACCACGGCCGCGGAAACTGCATGGTCTGCCACGGGAACCTTCACGGTCAACGCGGCTCCGCCGGCTCCCGCAACCATCACGCTGGCCAGCAATCAACTCTTTAGCGGCAACACAGTGTTGGTGCAGATACAGCTCAGCGTCGCTGCTCCAGCAGCAGGCGCAACCATTCAGCTAACCAGTTCGAATCCCTCGGCATTGCCGCTTCCCGCAACTGTCTCCATGCCGGGCAACACGGCATTCATGCAGTTCCAGACGCAAATTGGCCAGGTGACCGCATCTACTCCGGTAACTTTGACCGCCACACTTAACTCTGGCTCGGCAACTGCGAACGTCAGTGTTCTACCGCCGTCGCTCAAATCAATCCAACTGACTCCAGCCAGCATCAGCGGCGGAGCCCCGGGCAATGCGCTAATCACGCTCAACGGTCAGGCGCCAGCAGGCGGAGCGGCAATCAACCTCACTAGCAGTTCAGCAGCAGCCGCACCTCCTGCGATAGCAAACATTGCAGCCGGCAATACCACGGTCGCCATCGCTGTCCCAACAAACAATGTGGCTGCCAGCACTCCGGCAATGATTACCGCAGGCTGGAACGGCGCAAGCGTACAGTCAAAATTCACTGTAACGCCACAAGGCCAGCCCGCTTCACTCACGCTGAACCCAGCGACCGTTACTGGGGCAGGCGGCACGAACGGTGTTGTCACCATGGCTGGCACTTCAACCACAGACCAGTTCTTCCAGGTAACCAGCAGCAATCCTGCTCTGGCGCAGGTGGGCAATGAAGTGATGATTCCCGCCGGCAGCACTTCAAACGGAATGCAAATCACTACCGGACTGGTTAAAACACAAACAGTTGTAACGATCTCAGTGACTGGCGGAGGAGTAACGCGCTCAGCCAACCTGACGCTGAATCCTTCGGCCACGCCCACCACTAGATCTCTGCAAGTGATTGCAGGCGGCCGCAGTGGTGAGCGCGTAATTTCTAACGTCGGTGGACTCAGTGTGGCAACCGGCACTAACGGCACAGTCCAGATCGCGCCCGGAACCGTTGTCACGTTAAGCGTGACCAATGGACGGAGCGCCATCTGGAATGGCGCATGCACCTCCAATAACGCTCCAACCAAGACTTGCACTCTGACCGTGAATGCAGATTCACCCGTCACGGCCAACGTGCAGTAAGCAGATGGCTAAATAAAGGAAGTGGCGGTGCTCATGGCCTCCGGAGAAATCCGGGGGCCTTTTTTATTGCGAAGAATAAAGCCCTCAGCTGGCCACGGCAATGGCGGGTGGAGGTTGCAGAATGACTTCGGCATCAAATCGTCCCAGCGCCTCACAGGGATGTCCGGCATGGTAGCGCATGATCAACTCAGGTTCGTTGAACGCAACTTCCGTATAACTGACCGTAGCCGCGTCCGGACGATGCACGCAGATGCTGAATGAGCCGCGCACAGGCGAATGAGAAGCGTGCAGGCCACGCAGCCATTCGGCGGAAGCGGCATCGCGCCGCCGCCATGCTTCATAGCAGGTGTTGCCGCGGACCTGCCGCGCCATCTCGTCAGAAACGCCGGAAGAAAACCAGTGGCGCACGTCCCAGCCAATCCGTATGAATTCCAGCTCGCGTCCATCCCACCGGCACTGACTGATGATCTGCTCTGCCGGAAAAAGGCCAATCAGCACAAAAGGCATCATGCCGTGCAGCTTTATGTGCTGAAAACGCCGCATCGCTTCAGGGAAACGCGCAGCGCCAAGCAATCCAGGAATAATTTCTCCCCGGCTGCGCTCTTTCACAGTCGCGTGTGAGCCGGAGTTCTGATTGAGCAGGGCAAATGTAATGCCGGCGGAGTTGGAGCCAATCCATGTGCCCCCACCACTCTCACGCGGATAGGCTACGTGCATATTGGAAATCTTGGAGGCAACAGGCGCAACGGCAAGTTCGCGGGTCAGCCGTTCATCGCGGTTCATGCCCAGCAGATAGCCTTGGGGCTTCGGAATAAAGGTCAGCGTGCACATCTGAGGTTCGCCGCCAGATACGCATAAGGATAAAGCGAGCTTCTTACGTATCCATAATCCATATGATACCGTCGAAGCCTTCGGGGATTCGATTCATTTTTCGAATCCGTCCGATCAGACCTGGTTGTCGAGCGCTACAGGACGAATCTGGGGGCGAATCTGGTACACGTCTTCACAGAGCGCACGCAGAATTTCCGCCACGCTCCACGCCTGGGCAAAGCAGCCACGCGGCAGATGCGGCGCGTCACCATCAAAGATCTCAGAAATCTGCCCAAGTCCGGCCTCGCTAAGATGTTCTTCCAGCCCGCGCAAAAGACCGTGTGCATAGTCGCGGGTCGCCGTGGTCCCATCATTCACTCGATTATAGGCGGTGATAAATGGTCCCAGCAGCCAAGGCCAGACGGTCCCTTGATGATAAGCCGAGTCGCGACTGTACTGATCACCTTCATAGTGTGGGTGATAATGCGGATCGGACGAAGCCAGCGTGCGCAAGCCAACCGGCGTGAGCAGATCGCGTTCCACGGCTTGCACAACGGCCTGCGCCTTTTCTTTCGCCAGCATGGAGTAATGCAGACTCACGGCAAAAATCTGGTTCGGACGCATGCTGGCATCGGCTACGCCATTTTCAATCACGTCATACAGGCAGTTCTTTTTGTTGTTCCAGAATAAGAGATTGAAAGATGCAGCCGCATTCTCGGCCATTTTGCCGTAGCGCGCGGCAGAGTTGCCGTCGCCAAAGCGCTGTGCCAGCTCTTCCATAATTTTGAGGGCGTTGTACCAGAACGCCTGTATCTCCACGGGTTGGCCACGGCGGGGCGTCACCACTAAATCGCCGACTTTGGCGTCCATCCATGTGAGTTGCACACCCGGCGCGCCCGCGTTGAGCAGGCCATTTTCCATCACTCTGATGTTGTAGCGCGTGCCCTTGATGTGAAAATCGATAATGCTGGTAAAAACGGGATACAACTCTTCGCGGACAAACTCATAATCGCCAGTCACGGCAACATATGCGCGCGTGGCCTCAAAGAACCAGAGAGTTGCGTCCACGTTGTTGTATTCGGCAGTCTCACCGGAATCAGCAAAGTGATTGGGGAGCATGCCCTGGTCAGTATGCTGGGCAAAGTTGCGCAAAATGCCTTTGGCTATTTCAGCGTTGCCCATAAATAATGTGAGGCCGGGAAGCGAGATCATTGTGTCACGGCCCCAGTCAGTAAACCATGGATAGCCTGCAATCACTGTCCAGCCCTCGCCGCGCCGCACCAGAAACTGATCAGCAGCCACCGTCAAAGTCTGCACCAATGGATCATTATTTGGCGCTTTTGCTGCCACAGCTTGGCGGCGTTTCAGTTCCGCCTCACGACACTCAGAGGCATTGCGAATGTCCTGCGGTTCGGTCGATGCAATCACAATGGCTGCCTGGTCTTTGTTCAGCGGCCAGCGCAGCACCAGCGGATTGAAAAGGTCTTCGTTCGCATCCAGGCCGCGCTCGCGCTCCATACGATACAGAAAATTGCGGTACCAATATCCTTCCGGCGCACACGCTTCCGCATTGTGGGCAAAATACAGCCGTGGCAAGCTGGCATACGGCTGCACACTCGCAAGATTTTTTTCATTTTGAATTTGTGGATTCAGCGCCGGGTTTTCATGAGTGGTGGCATGATAGTCGCGAAATGCAATCAGCGGTCGAAGCTCAAGCTGAAGCTTGCTGCCCGCGGGACTCTCCAGCAATCGGTACTCTATCTGTACTGTGCTGCTGCCGTTCAGCATAAAGAGCGACTTTTCCAGTTTCACGCCTTCCACTTCATAGGTAAAGACCGGAAACGGATCGAGCCGGAAATTTGCAAGGTACAAATATCCTTCGGGATGAATCACGCCTTCATATTCATTGGTAGAGAGATCAATGCGGCGGTCGCCAAGTAGCAGCGTCTCTTCCAATTTGGAAAGCAAGAGCGTGCGTCCACCCGGAGGGTTAAGCGCCGCAGTCAGCAGCCCGTGATAGCGCCGTGTATTGGCTCCTGCCACGGTTCCGCAGGCAAAGCCGCCCAGCCCGTTGGTTTCCAGCCACTCCCGGCTGAGCGCAGCTTCCAGATTGCCGCAAATCGTCTTATCAAGGCTGATCATGGTTCACTGCAGCTTGCTGCCAGTCTGCGTGGCTTTCACCGCTGACTCTGCCGACTTCTGCTTTGCGGCGAGTTCATCAATCATCTTCACCACCAGGGCAGTCCAGCCGGTTTGATGGCTTGCGCCAACGCCTGCTCCAGTATCGCCGTGGAAGTATTCATGGAACGGAAGATAATCACGCCAATGTGGATCAGACTGAAATTTTTCGTTCGCGCCAAAAACCGGACGCCGCCCCTGCGCATCGCGCTGGAAGGTGGAGATAAGACGGCGGCTGAGTTCGTCCGCCACTTCGTCCAGGTTCATCATCTTTCCGGAATGCGCCGGGCATTCCACGCGGAATGACTCATGGAAATAAGCATGGAAGCGCCGCAGCGCCTGAATGAGCAGATAGTTCACAGGAAACCAGACCGGCCCGCGCCAATTGGAGTTGCCGCCGAAAAGCACCGTGGTGGATTCAGCCGGCTCATAGTCAACCTGGTGGTTCACTCCGGCAACATCCAGCATATAAGGATGCGCTTTATGATAGCGCGAGAGCGCACGAATGCCGTGTGGCGAAAAGAACTCATTTTCATCCAGCATCACGCCAAGAATGCGCTGCAACTGGCCGCGGTCAACAATGGAAAACAGGCGGCGCTGTTTGTGGCCTTCAGTTTCCATGCAAGCCATGTTGGCTGTGAGGTCTTTGCGATTCTCGACGAACCATTCCAGACGCAACTTAAAATCAGACATGGACTCGAGCAGGTCAGGCTCCATGATCTGCACTGCAAAAAGAGGAATCAATCCCACCATGGAGCGCACGCGCAGAGGCATGCGCGATCCATCCGGCAAGTGCAGCACGTCATAAAAAAAACCTTCATTCTCGTCCCATAGACACAGGCCGCCATTCCCCAGATTGGTCATGGCCCGCGCAATATAGATGAAGTGTTCCCAGAATTTGCTGGCCACATCCTGATACGTGGCATCCGTGGCCGCAAGTTCCAGAGCAATGGCCAGCATATCCAGTGAATACGTGGCCATCCAACTGGTGCCGTCAGATTGCTCAATGTTCCCACCGGTGGGCAAAACTGAGCTGCGATCAAAAACTCCAATGTTATCCAGCCCCAGAAAGCCGCCCTGGAAAATATTCATGCCTTCAGGGTCTTTGCGGTTTACCCACCAGGTAAAGTTCAACAGCAGCTTGTGAAAAACGCGCTCCAGAAATTGTGTATCACCCTTGCCGCCGTTCTTTGCTTTATCAATGAGATAAACCTGATACGTGGCCCACGCGTGCACCGGAGGATTTACGTCGCCAAAGGCCCATTCATATGCGGGAATCTGTCCGTTGGGATGCATATACCATTCCCGCAGCATCAGCACCAACTGGGCTTTGGCATACGCCACGTCCACCATGGCCAGAGCCACGCAGTGAAAAGCCAGGTCCCATGCGGCATACCACGGATACTCCCACTTATCCGGCATGGAGATTATGTCTGCGTTGTAAATGTGTCCCCATGCGTGATTGCGTCCACTTTTGCGCGCCTCCGGCGGTGCGGGCTCTGCTGGATCACCGGCCAGCCACTCACGGACCACATAGTGGTAATACTGCTTGGTCCATAGCAATCCGCTAAAGGCCTGGCGCATGATGTTGCGCGTGTCATCATCCGTGGCAGCGGGAATAATAGTGCCGTAAAACTCGTCGGCCTCGGCTTTGCGGTCGGCAAATGCGCGATCGAAGTCCGCGCCCAGCACATCTGCCGCAGTCGCATTGGAATCATTCTTGCCAAGCCGCAGCGAGATAGAAACTTCTCCACCGGCAGGAACCGCCAGCTTATACAGCACTGCGGCCTTTGTGCCGCAAAGGGCCGGATTCACCGCTGCGGTGTCGCCTTGAATCACATAGTGATGAAACGCGTCTTTCACATAAAGCGAGGTGTTTTTGGCGCCAAAAAGCCGTTCAACGTTCGTTTCATTCTCAGTAAAGAGCGGCGTACCGCCCTTTTGAAATTGCAGGCGATATTCGCCCAACTCACTCTCCTGCGCCAGAATAAAATCCATACCCTTATTCAAGGACAGTGCAGGTTTTGGTTTTTGCGCCCAGGACCATGTATTACGAAACCACAAAGTTGGCAGCAGATGGATCTCAGCCGCTTCCGGTCCACGATTGGCCGCCGTAATGCGGATACACAGATCGTCCCAGTCAGCTTTTGCGTATTCAACAAACACATCAAAATAGCGGTCGTCTTTGAACACGCCAGTATCCAGCAGTTCAAACTCAGGATCGCTCTTGATGCGGCGGCGATTTTCTTCCACCAGTTTCTTGTAGGGATACTCCGCCTGCGGATACTTGTACAAATACTTCATGTAGGAATGCGTCGGCGTGGAGTCGAGGTAAAAGTAATATTCCTTCACGTCTTCGCCGTGGTTGCCTTCGCTTCCGTTCAGACCAAAGAGCCGCTCTTTAAGGATGGGATCGCGCCCGTTCCACAGCGCCAGCGCAAAGCAGAGCCGCTGGTGGCGGTCGCAAATACCGGCCATCCCATCTTCATTCCAGCGATAGGCGCGTGACCGGGCATGATCATGCGGAAAATAGTCCCAGGCTTCCCCCGTAGCACTGTAGTCTTCGCGCACGGTGCCCCACGCGCGCTCGCTCACATAGGGTCCCCAGCGCTTCCATTGGGCTTTGCGATCGTGCGATTGTTTGAGCCGTACTTCTTCTTTCGTCATTGCTGGCTTGGCTTCACTAGTGTGCAGACCGTCATTTGCGGTTCATCTGCCGGCGCATAAGAGTATCCAGTCCGGCTTTTGTTTTTTCGTAATCCTCGGCGGAGATCTTGCCGTTGAGGCGATCAGTTTCCAACTGGAAGAGCTCTTCTTTCAACACATCCAGCATATCGCCCGGTGGCGAGCCTGCCTGATTCTGCATTTGTTTGCCGGCTTTGGACGGAGCTTTGATATTTTGCGGAGCCGCAGATTTGCCGCGTTGATTTTTGCGCCATACAACCAGCGCAAGGCCGATGATTACTCCAACAGCTGCGCCGATGAGGTACCAGGAAGCGCTGCCTTGCGTTGCCGACGCGCTCGATGTGGACGCGCTGCCAGCCTGTCCATTGCCAGCGCCTGATGCCTCTGGCGAACCCTCTTGCGGAATTACTCCCTCGCCTGAAAGCGAAAACTTTATCGGCTGATTGGCTGCCACATTTTTGATGAAAAAAACCGCCATGCCGGCTTCGTCAGAGTCCTGGGAAAAGTTACTGCCAACGCCCGAGAACTTCATGCTCTTGGGCAGCAGCACTCCCAGTTCGCTCAGTGGGCTTTCCGGAGTAATGGAAAATTCATACTGGCCGCTGTATGGCAGCTTGTACCCCACTTCAAACCTGGTTTCGCCCGGACGAATGGGAAAATCAAAGGCATAGCGGTTTTTTGTCCCCGAAGGGACGGCAGCGACAGACAGCGGCATTCCGCTGGGGCCGGTAATGGAGGCTTCGCCCATCTGTGCGCCATCCGGCAGCGTGACGGCAAAAGTCTGGTTGCCTATTTTGCTGCGCGGCGGCTGCGACTCATTCCTCAATACGTACATGTCACTCACATCCAGACTTCCGCTGCTGGCCTGGAAGTGAAACACGCGAGCTCCTGTGGTCACGTTGTCCAATTGAGTAGCGGCGTCATAGACAGTAATGTCCGCCGTGGTGGCTCCAGGCGGCAACGGCTTGGAATAATGCACGCTCTGCCGTGAGATGCGCACCAGATATTGCGTCCGTTCGTCAGGCAGATTCAGCGAGTAATGGCCCTGCGCATTTGTGTTGGTCCGGGCAACTTCATCCATGCCCGTTGTTAATGACAGCAAAACTACTTCGTCGCCAGAAGAAGGTTTGTTCGTGGTTCCGTTAGTCACAGTGCCGGTAACCTGCGCGGCGAATGCGCCAGTAGCCGCAAGCAGGCAGAGCAGGAATGCAACAATCTGATTTCTATTCTTCAACAGTCTGGATTTCAAAAGTCTGGCTCCGGGACAACTGTTGCGTCTTATTTCGTTTGCTTGCGCGCCCATGTGTCTTTCAACGCCACGGTGCGATTGAAGACCAGCGCTCCAGGCTTTGAATCCAGGTCAACGCAGAAATATCCTAACCGCTCAAACTGATAGCGCGTACCCGGTTCTGCCGTCTTTAGCGATGGCTCGAGCTTGGCATCAGCCACAATTTCCAGCGAATTTGGATTCAAGTTAGCGGTAAAGTCCTGGCCATCCGGCACATCATTCGGATTTTCGACGCTGAACAAATTGTCATAGATCCGGACTTCAGCGTTCAACGCATGCGCCGCCGAAACCCAGTGAATAGTCGATTTCACCTTGCGTCCATCCGGCGCGTTGCCGCCGTGCGTCGCTGGATCATACGTCACATGCACTTCCACCACTTCGCCCTTATCATTTTTAACCACGCTCTTGGCGGTGATGAAATATCCATAGCGCAGACGAACTTCTTTGCCCGGAGAGAGCCGGTAATATCCCTTGGGCGGAACTTCCTGAAAGTCATCGCGCTCAATATAAAGCTCACGCGAAAATGGAACTTTGCGCTTGCCCGCGCTCTCATCTTCAGGATTGTTGACCGCGTCCATCTCTTCCGTCTGGCCTTCAGGATAGTTATCAATTACGACCTTCAGCGGACGCAGCACACTCATCACGCGCTGCGCGCGCTTATTCAGGTCTTCGCGTACAAAATGTTCCAGCATGGCCAGCTCAATGGTGCCGTTGGTCTTGGTAACGCCAACGTTGGCCACAAAATTCCGCAGCGCCTCCGGCGTATATCCGCGCCGACGAATGCCGGAAAGTGTGGGCATGCGTGGATCGTCCCAGCCACTGACGCGGCATTCCTGCACCAATTGCAGCAAGCGGCGCTTGCTCAGCAACGTGTACGTCAGGTTGAGCCGGTCAAACTCCAACTGCTGTGAAGGAAAGATGCCCAGCTCCTGGATGAACCAGTTATAGAGCGGACGGTGCGACTCAAACTCCAGCGTGCACATGGAGTGCGTGATATTTTCCAGAGAATCACTCTGGCCATGCGCGTAATCGTAGAGCGGATAGATACACCATGCGTCGCCCGTGCGGTGATGCGGCTTGCGCAGAATGCGGTACATCACCGGATCGCGCATATTCAGATTGGGCGAAGCCATATCAATCTTGGCGCGCAGGCAGCGTGAGCCATCAACAAATTCGCCGGCTTTCATGCGAGCGAAGAGATCAATATTCTCTTCCACCGAGCGATTGCGGTGTGGACTTTCCTTGCCGGGCTCAGTCAGGGTGCCGCGATATTTGCGGATCTCGTCCGCGTTCAGATCGTCTACATAGGCCTTGCCTGCCTTGATCAGTTGCACGGCCCAGTCATGGAGCTGCTGAAAATAATCAGACGCATAGTGCAGCCCTTCCCACTCAAAGCCGAGCCAGCGTACGTCCGTCATAATGGATTCGACGTATTCGGTCTCTTCCTTTTCCGGGTTGGTATCGTCAAAGCGGAGATTGGTGCCGCCGCCAAATTCATCGGCCAGGCCAAAATCCAGGCAGATGGCCTTGGCATGGCCAATATGCAGATAGCCGTTGGGTTCCGGGGGAAACCGTGTCCAGACCCGGCCGTTGTATTTGCCGGTCTTCAGGTCTTCAATAATCGTATCGCGGACAAAGTTGGACTGGCGCGCAGGCTCGGGCTGCGCCTCTGGCGGTTTCGGGGTCGATAAGCTCATAGGTTAAAAAAGATAATCAGTGAATCTTTGCGTTCCGGGAACGCAATCTATCATCTTAAATTGCAGACGCTTAAAATAGAAACGCCGCGAACTGTCCAGGGTACCCCGAATCGGCAAAAGGCAAGGCTTAACCATGAGAAAAACGCTGTACCTGCGCCCGTCTTTAACTTGCACAACGATCTGCGCAATCTTTCTTTTTCTAGCCGTTATCGCTCAGCCGTCCTTGGCGCAGGCGGCGCAGGGCAATCAGCAATATTCCGCCAAGGCGCAGGCGCGCATCACCAAAGAGGTGCAGCACCAGATTCTGAAACTGCCGGACTTTGGCACCTTTGACAATATCGCCTTCCGGCTGGATGGCTACAGCGTCACGCTTTTCGGGCAGGTCACAAACCCTTCCCTGAAGGATGAGGCCGAGCATGTGGTGAAAAAGATTGAAGGGGTGGAGCACGTGGAAAATCGCATTGAAGTGCTTTCTGCCTCGCCCGGGGATGATCGCCTGCGCCGCGATCTATTTGTCGCCATCTACCGTTACAGCCCGCTCCAGCATTACGGCGTGGGATCAAATCGGCCCATACGCATCATTGTGGACCATGGCCATGTAACGCTTGAAGGCGTAGTGGATCGCCAGGCCGATAAAGATATGGCCACGATGCGGGCAAATGGCGTGGCTGGGGTGTTTTCCGTGCAGAACAATCTGGTAGTTCCGGCGAAGGGGAAATAGACCTTACCGGTTTACTAAGACGAGCAACTCTTTCGGGTTTGCTCACCTTAAGTAGTAGCTATCCGGCGTTGCTCACGACTTTTGCTCACAAAACCTAGACTCTTCTTTTCCCAGCTTCCACAAATCTTTATAAATCCAAACTTCTGTCTGCATCATCTCTGGGTTAAATGTGACTAAGCGTCGAGAGTAGTTGCTCCTTCCAATCGGCGCGGGCCGGCGGGCCTGTCATTGAAAGCCCGCTGGCCTGTGATTATCAAACTAAAAGATCGATGAAATAAAAAGACAGGTGAGATTAAAAGAAAGGATCCGCAGATGAAGCATGCCACCGTCTCCGCTTTGATCGGCTCCAGTAAAACCCATTTGCAAACAACCATCTTTAACGCCATGCGACGCTACCTTGCCGTGGCGCTTACGCTTGCGTTAGCCGAGAATGCCATGTTCGCTCAGGCAGTGCAAACTCCGCCGCAAATGCAGCAACAGGCCCCCGGCACCCCCACTTCAGCCTTTACCCTGCCCGCAGGCACCAAGCTGCCGCTGGGATTGTTGCGTCCGCTTTCTGTCAAGCACGCCAATCCGGGCACGGATGTTTACCTGCAGGTCACGTTTCCGGTAACCGCAGGCAGCCAGGTGCTGATACCGCCTGGTTCTTATCTGCAAGGTGTAATCGGCAAAATCATCCGGCGTGACCGGGGCAGGGCCATGCTGGAATTTGAGCTGCGCTCGGCCAACCTGATTTTTTCCAACGGATATACAGTGGCGCTCACCGGCGCGGTGAGCGTCTCACCCACCACGGCAGAGTTGTATCAGCCAGCGTACAGCAACGGCCAGCCAGTTCCTGCGATGGCTGCCGTAGGTGGGGCCACGCCTCCAACGTTGCCCACGCCATCACTTGGCAATGGGCCGCGCGATGCAGCCATTGGGCTTGGAGTGGCGGGCGCTGTTGGCACGGTGGCGCTCATTCTTCTGGCACGCCGCAGTGACGTGCAAATGGAAACGGGCACGCCAATGGAAATTATTTTACCTGCGCCGCTGCCGCTCGATTCCGTCCGCGTGCTGGCGGCTCTGCAGCAATACAATCAGCAGGCCACGAATGCTCCGCCGGAAATTGTGCAGCCGCCCAAGAAGCCCACCATGTGCTATGACTCAGGCTCACCCGGCACTCCAGACACGGTAATCCCGGGCAATCCTGGAACCCCTCCAACGGTAATTCCGGGAATGAACGGCGCTCCGGACACGGTCATTCCAGGGATTCCAGCCAGGCCTGACACAGTGATCCCCGGCACGCCGGCAACGCCAGCCAGCAGCTATGAGTGCGGAAAATGAGATGAGCAAAGCCTGAGCAGCGTGCGGGGATAGGATTCCCATGCTGCTCAGGCCCTGGCTGCTATTTCTTCCAGGCTACGCATTCAAAGTTGGCCGCGTCATTGGTATCGCCCGTGCCTTTGTAATGCACGGTCTTTGGATAAGGACAGATGGGACGCGTCATCTTCACGCTCTTATCTTCTCCAAGTTTTGTGGCGATGAGTTTGTCTGGAGCCGGGCCGTCTTCCACCCATTTTTCCAGCGCCTTGTAGAGATCGTGGTCGGCGTCGCCGGCAGGCGTGAACTGTCCAAAGGAGTTTGCGCCCGGACCTCCACCGCAATGCTGCATGCCCGGCACCATGAAGAGCCGCATGAAAGAAGCACGCTGCACCAGACCAAGCGCATCGCCCACGCTGTTGTAATACTGGAGCGCCCCCTGCGGCGGCAGGGCAGCGTCACTCCAGCCATGGTAGACAATCAGCTTTCCACCGCGATCCATGAATGGCTTCAGGTTCGGATCCGTGGCGTCAAAAGTCTGGCCTTGCTGCTCCTCCGCCATCTTCACGGCGGCTTCCACGTTGATGGTCTTCAGGTCCAGCGGTTGTTTGCTGGTAATCATGTTATTGAAAAAGCCGCTGGCAAAGCCGGTTTGCCAGTCTTTACCGGGGCTTTGCGCGATCCATGTGGTCCATCCGCCTCCGCCCGGCTCGCCGCCCGGAAGAAATCCGGGAAACATCTGCTTGCCTTTGGAATCGACAGGCCCGTCATAAATCTTT
Organism: Candidatus Angelobacter sp.; assembly: GCA_036496365.1. GTDB lineage: Bacteria > Acidobacteriota > Terriglobia > Terriglobales > Acidobacteriaceae > Angelobacter. The sequence continues at coordinate 16,020 of DASXLK010000142.1, forward strand.
TTGAGCGCGGCTACTTGCGGAGCGGTGAGGCAGCTATCGTTGTCCGCATCTTTGCAGAGCAAAACTTTGGGATCAAAGTGGCATTCGCGCGGATCATTCAGGATTCCGTCTTTTACGCCATCTTTTTCGTCACACGCGGCATTCACCGCCGCCGCAATTGCCGGGACTTTGCTGGCGGAAATGTAGCTTGCCGGAGTTGCCTGCATGGCCTGTATGTCCCAGAGAAAGGTGGCAAAAACGCGTGTCCAGTAATTTGCCGGAGCGCCGGCGATGATTCCGTCATAGTCTTCAGGGAAGCGTTGCGCTTCCATCAAGCCCTGACGTCCGCCATTGGAACACGCGGAAAAATAAGACCGCTTGATGGGTTCACCGTAAAACGCCTGAATAATGGCTTTGGCCTTGACGGTCATCTCATGGATCGCACGCCAGCCAAAATCAACAATCTTATCGGGATGGCCCAGCGCCCAGCTTGCATCTATGGGCGTGGCCGCGTGGCCGGTATCCGTGCTGGCAGTGGCAAAGCCTTCAGCAATCGCTACGCCCATGCTGGGATAAATAATTGAACCGGCAAAACCACCGTTGCCCTGTCCGCGATACTTTCCGTTCCATTCTTTCAGCGGAAGCCAGACCTCTATCTTGATGTCGGAATCCTTGGCGGGCTTGAGCGTGGCCATAACGCGGCAAAATGCCGGCAGATCTTTGGCAGAGGTCGGTGGCGCAGTTGCACCCGGGGGAACAAACGCTCCGGCAGCAACCTCTTGAGCCGATGTGATAGCTGTATCTGGCAGTTTCAGCTCAGCCAGGCTTTCACATCTAGAGGCGGCAAGTGCAGGCGCGGCAAAGAGTGCTAACAAAATGAGCAGCAGGCAGGATTTGCGGGTCAAGTAGTTCACGGCGGCAGTATAGCGATTTGGAAGCGATCTTGTCGCTTGTCTGGCTTCCAGCTATATGGGTCTCTGCAAACACGCACGGCACTTTAGGAATCTTCCGTCCCTTACCTTTGGTCATCTTTTCCGCGCGGGGCAACTGGGCAACAATCTGGAGATGGCAAGCGCAACCACTTATGAGCTGCAATCCGGCACCATTCTTGCGATCGCTCCGGGCCGTGTGCGATTTATTGAGCACCAGGGCCAGCGCATCCTCTTTATTAATTATTCGCACTGTGACGCGGCGATGTTGAAGGCCGTGGCGGAAGAGGGCCATCGTGTGATTACGCGCGAGCAGGCTAATTCCGTTCTCACGCTGAATGACGTGACCGGCTCCGCCTTTGACAAGGAATCCGTTGCGCTGTTGCAAGCGAAAGTGGCTGGGAACGCGCCTTATGTGCTGCGCGCCGCCGTGGTGGGAATCAATGGGCTGCAGCGCTTGATCTATGAAGGCGTACAGGCTTTTTCGCGCCGCCGCATTCCGCATTTTGAAACTCGCCAGGAAGCTCTGCGTTGGCTGGTCCAGGACTTAAGCCATACTAAAGACTGAGCCTTACAAAACTGAAAAACTGTGACGCGATCAGGACTAATGTCCCGCACAAAATGGCCGATTCTTCTATTTGCATCATTAGTATTTAGGATCACCAGCCTTCTACTGCGGGAGCGTTAAAAACAGATGTCGCGGACGATTCGCCTGATTTGCCTTCTAATTCTTCTGGCCGTAAGCGGCTTTGCCCAACAGGCGACCTACGGCCCGCATGGCCATTCCAGCGAAAGCGCCAAAGATCGTCAAAAAGAAGGTCGGCAAAAAGAAAATCACCAAAAAGAAGGTCGGCAAAAAGAAAATCACCAAAAAGAAGATCGGCAGAAAGAGCAGCCAACGGAGGCAACTGGAGCCGTGGCCGTAATGGATTTTGACACGCGCGCCGTGGAAAAGAGCACGGCCTCTACCTATGGCAATTTTCAGGATATTGGACGCGACGTGAGCAGCCTTTTGGCGGAAAAGCTCGCGAAAGATGGTTTCTATCGCGTGGTAAACCGCAAGACCATCGACGGCATTCTGGCGGAGCAAAATGTTCCCGTCCATGCCCGCACGGACGCCGTTGCCGTTGCCAGAATCAGCAGACCGCTGGGGATAGACCTGGTGATTTTAGGTTCTGTCACCAAGTTCAGCCGTGAAGAAACTCGGGCCTCTGAAGATATGGGCGTCACGTCACGCGCCTTGAGCACAGCCAGGTTGAAGAAAAGTGAATTGCAGGCCGTCTGCGCCATCACAGCCCAATTGGTGGATGCCAAGACCGGCGAAATTATGGCGTCATTGGCCGGCGAAGGCCGGGCCAAACGTCCGGGGTCGTCGCTATTCAGCGGGACATTCCTGAACGCGGCGAATAGCTCCGGCAGCAACGGACTTGTGGGATTTGATCCTCGCGAGCCCAACTTCAGCCAGACGCTGATGGGTGAAGCGGTAACGAAAGCGATCAACGCTTTAAGCGCGCAATTCGAGGCCAAAGCAGCCACGGCCCCAATGCGGAAGGTTGAGATTTCCGGCGTGGTAGCGGACGCGCCGTCTGACGGCACGCTGATTGTGAACATTGGCAGCAAAACTGGCTTGAGACTGGGCGACACGCTTGAGATTGCCCGGATCGTCCGGCTGGTAACGGATCCAAAAACCGGGAAAATCCTTACGCCTATTACGGAGAGCATTGGCGAGGCTACGGTGATAGAAATCAATGTGGAGTTTGCAACGCTCACTTTCAATGGCAGCGGCACGGCCAAGGTGGGAGACGTTGCGAGCACTGCACACGCATCCCGAGCGAGCGCAACGCTGAGTTATCAGCAAGAGAAGAACCAGCCTGTAAACCCGGCGTCAAGCGATGACAACAGCCATATTTTTTATGCGCCGCATTGATCGGTAGCGGGCAGTTTCCTTCCGATTCATCGCTAACGCGATGAACGTCTGCTTGAAGCCCGCGATTGTGAGCGCGACTGCGGTAAGTGGCGCGTGCGCAAATGGAACACGGTGATTGGCGATGAAGCTACCGTCGGGGTAGATTACGCTTGAGTTAATCGTTTTATTTCTTGGCGGCCTTGGCTTCTTTTCCGTTTTTTATTTCTTTGCCGTTTTTGGCTTCCGCTGCCCTGGCGGTGGCCTGCTGGCTTAAGGCGTGATCAACGGCACGCTGCATATCAATCAACGGAGCGGGCTTGCCTGTCCAGATCTCAAACTGGCGCGCGCCTTGCTGCACAAACATTTCCGAACCGGCAATCACGTGCATGCCGCGGGCGCGGGCCATCTTCATCATTTTGGTTTCCACCGGGTTATAGACCATCTCAAAGAAATACTTGGCTTTCATTTCCGGCTCTGTGAGAGGCAAAGGATCGCGATTGCCCTCCATGCCTGCGGGGGTAGCATTAATGATTACGTCGAACTCCAGCTTTTTGAGCATGGTGCGATTGATTACTTTGGCACGCGCCTGCTTGGCCAGCTTCTGCGCCGCTGCAGCCGTTCGGTTGAGAATGGAAACCTCAGCGCCGCGTTCTTTCAATCCAAAGACAGCCGCCCGGGCTGCACCACCTGCGCCCAGCACCAGAATTTTTGCGCCTTGCAGACGAATACGCAGTTCCAGCGGACGCACCACGCCATTCACGTCAGTATTAAAACCGTAAAGGTTTCCTTCCTGGCTGCGGACCACGGTATTGCAGGCCCCAACCTTGCCGGTCCAGGGATCACTCTTATCGAGCAGCTTAAGCATTTGCTCTTTGTAAGGCATGGTGATGCTGAGTCCGGCAATTGGAATGTCCTGCACGCAGGCCGTCAGGTCTTCCATGGTTTTGGCGTGCAGAGCCAGATAGACGGCATTTACATTTTCCCGGCGGAATGCCGCATTCAACATTACCGGGGAAAGCGAATGCGCCACAGGATCACCGGCTACGCCGTAAACACGCGTGGCTGCGTCCACCTGATCAATGCGATAGGTATCGCGCAAGGCACGGGCCGTGGGCTGGCCGGGAGCAGTTTCTTCACCCGGATTGGCGGCTGCAAAAGTAAATTGGCTTCCCGCCCGAACACACAGCACCCGGCTGATTACGCCCTGCTCGCCCATGCATAGGCCAATGAGCGAATGCGCGTGGCTGTATTTCTCCAGAAATTTCATCATCACCACGTTGTCGTAAAGCGAATTGGCGGTAGTGACGATTTTGATGAAGTCGGCGGGAATTTCCTTCATCTTGGCAAAAGTTTCTTCCAGCTTTTTGGTGCCCCGAAAGTCATGGTAAGAGAGAATCAGGTTGGCCGAGCGGCGCAGCTTGGCGAAATCCGCCTGTTTCAGCTGGGCAGCGCTTTCCAGTTCGATATCCACAAGGTGACAACCCAGGTTCGCCGCCTTTACCAGCAGGTCAACCTGGGAAGCTACGGATCCCTTGAACTTGCCGCCATTCGTAGCGCGACGGCAGGTGGCCACGATCAGGGCTTCAGGATGGAACTCCACAAAGGTCTTGAGCTTGGGCAGCCCCAGGGAAGGGTTCGGCAAATAGTCTAACCTGAACTCAACAAAGGGGTTATCGCGGACAGACATGTCCGCTTTCTGGACCATTTCTGCCGGATTTGCAGCAGCAATGGCTACGCAAACCCGGGGTAGCCGGGCCGGCAGGAATCTGGGCGCGTTACTGGATGGTGTTCCAATCATTAGATTTAGATAGGGCTGGTCATCATACGTGAGCGAAAATCACAGATTCAAGCACCGAATGCAAGAAGTGAATTGAACTTCTGTAATTAAGCGTATCTGCTTAGTAAATAAGAGTTTAGTTGAAGTCGTGGGAAAAGCAATGATATGTTCCAACCCGGGACGCTATGCGTCCGCGCGGGATGGAGTGTCTTTTCCCCGCAAAGGGTATGGGAGGAAGTATGAAGAAGACGAGACTGGTAGTGCTGGCATGTGCGGTTATGGTATCGAACTTTGGCTTTTCACAAACGCAACCCGCTCAGCCGCAACCGGCACAAAGGCAGCAACAGCACGCCGCCAATCTTAGCGCAGGGGATGTTCCCACGCCCAGTGACATGTATTGCTCGGGCTTTATCACATCAGAAAAAGTGCCGGACAAACTTTTTGTCGCCGCCGGACATAACAGTCCGGACCAGAGCCGCTATGGTGGAGAGTCAGACCTGATTTTCATCCACGGCCAGGGTATGAAGGAAGGCGAACGCTATCAGATCGTCCGGCATGTAAAAGACACGAACCACTATGAGCTTTATCGTGGCGAGAAATCAGCCATCCACAACTCCGGCGAACCATATTTTGAACTGGCGATCGTAAAAGTAATTGATGTGCAGAAGAACACCGCCATTGCGGCGTTTGAGCTGAACTGCGCAGACGTGATGCCAGGCGATGTGGCCATACCTCTGGTGGAACGCGAGGCGCCCCCCTTCCGCAAAATTTCTCTCGACCGTTACGCTCCGCCCAGCGGCAAGCCTGTGGGCCGGATTGTGATGGCGCAGGAATTCGATTCTTACCTGGGCACCAAGTACAAGGCTTACCTCAGTATTGGAGCGGACAAGGGACTGAAACCCGGCGATTACCTGCGCGCGACGCGGACGTACTCCTACACTTACCGCGATTTTGAAGCTGGCCTCTCTCTGAAAGCCAGTGTTTATGAGGACACGCAGGTAAAGCCGCAGCATCTTCCGATTGGCGACGTATCCAGCCTGCCACGGCGGACACTGGGCGATATGATTGTGCTGCAGGTCCACCCGAAGAGCGCCACGGTCATGATATTGACCGCGCTGGAAGACATAAAAGTGGGAGACGGCGTGGAACTGATGGATACCAGTGAAGCGCCGGTACTACCGCCACTCAAAGCTTCTTTCAGCAATGCTCCGGCACCGGAAGCAGCCAGCACAACCACTACGCCGCCACGAATCAACTGCACAGCAACGCCCACCAGCCTGCGCGCTGGTGAAAGCTCCAGCATCACGTGCGATGCCGTGAGCTCTGACAATCGCCCGGTCAATATCACTTATGTTGCCAATGGCGGCAAACTTTCTTCCAATCGCAACCAGGCTACGCTGGATACCACAGACGCAGGCGCAGGACCAATCTCAGTTCGCGCCACCGCCTTTGACGATCGCCAATTGAGCGCCTCTACCGTGCTTACCGTAAACGTGGAAGCACCGGCAGCGGCCCTGCCCACAGCGCAGAAGTTGATGGAGTTGGAATTTAAGCCAGGCAGCGATTACGTGGACAATCGTTCAAAAGCCGTGCTGGACGATGTTGCTTTGAAAATGCAACAGGACCCCAACCTTAATGCCGTGCTTTCCGGCTCTGCCGATCCCAATGAACCACGCAGCATGGGCTTGCAGCGTGCCCAGAACTCAATGGCATATCTGACCAAGTCCAAAGGGATTGACGCCAGCCGTATCCAGACCAAAGCTTCAACCGACCCGGGACGCAAAGTAGAAGTATGGACGCTTCCTGCCGGAGCCGCATTGCCCGGCGCAACGCCAGCCCAGCCGCCGCAAGGGGCAACACCGGACAACGATTCACAGCCTGTAGCGGTACCGCCGACGTCTACGCCGCAACCTACGCCGCCGCAGTTTTAATAAGCACAAGACTCTTACCAGGGGCATAGCCACAAGCTGTGCCCTTTTCTTTTTTGAATTTTTGGCGCAGAGTTTTCGTGGTCTGACTTCTTTCCTTTGCCAAATTGAGTTACCCTGCACGGCATGAAACTTTGCCTGCGTCGTGCTTTCTCATGTTTAGCATTCTGCGTTGTGATGGGGACTTCCATGTTCCCCCAGTCCTCCGCCCGTTATGACATTCTCATCCAGAGCGGACGAATCATGGATGGCACGGGCAATCCCTGGTACATGGGGGACATTGGAATTGCGAATGATCGCATTGTGGCCATCGGAAAGCTGAGCGGCACAACCGCCAAGCGCGTGATTGACGCAAAGGGCATGGTCGTCTCTCCGGGATTTATTGACATGCTGGGGCAATCCGAAACGGCGCTGCTGATTGATAATCGCTCCATCAGCAAACTAGCGCAGGGCATTACCACGGAGATCACCGGAGAAGGCGGGTCTATTGCGCCTAACAATGCAAACACCATTGCTGCAGCCCAGCCGCTTCTGGATGCGTATCACCTGAAGATCGATTGGTACACACTGGACGATTATTGGCAGCGTCTCAGCAAGAAAGGTACGCCCATCAATATTGGAACGTATGTGGGCGCAGCCCAGGTGCGCGAAGCCGTATTGGGTGACGTGGATCGCGCACCCACAGCGGCAGAGCTGGAAAAGATGAAGGCGCTGGTAGCACAGGCCATGCAGCAAGGCGCAATGGGAATTTCTACCGCGCTGATTTATCCGCCGGGATTTTACGCGAAGACCGATGAGTTGATTGAGCTGGCAAAAGTGGCGGCCCAATATGGCGGCATTTATGCCACACACATGCGCAGTGAAGGGCTGAACGAGGTAGCTGCGGTCCGCGAAGCGTTGCGCATTGGCGAGGAAGCAAATATTCCGGTGGAGATTTTCCATCTAAAGGTCAGCGGCAAATCGCGTGCGGGGAAAATGATTGAGATTGTGCGCATGATTCAGGACGCGCGCAACAACGGCCAGGATGTGACTGCCGACATGTATCCATATCTGGCTGGAGCAACGGCGCTGGCTTCAAGCCTGCCACCCTGGGTAGCCGATGGCGGCATGGACAAACTGCTGGCGCGGTTGCGCGATCCGGCTGTGCGGCAGCGGATCAAAACAGAGATGACATCCACAGGCGAACGCACGTGGGAAAACCTATATCTTGATGCCGGCGGCGCGCCGGGCGTGATGGTGTCGTCCGTGGTGAATCCGGAATTGAAGAAGTTTACGGGCAAGACCGTGGCGGAGATTGCAGAAGATCAAAAGAAAGACCCGCTGGATGCGCTCATGGATTTTGTGCTGGCGGATAAAGGGCTCACCGGTGCGCTTTATTTCATCGCTAGTGAAGATGACCTGCAAACCGGCCTGCGACAGCCGTGGACCAGCATTGGGCTCGACGCGAATGAGCTGTCGCTGGATGGACCATTGTTTGAGCCGCATACGCATCCTCGCGCGTTTGGCAGCATGCCGCGATTTCTGGGGCATTACGTGCGCGACTTGCAGTTGCTACCGCTGGAACAGGCAATCCGAAAGATCACTTCCCTGCCCGCGCAGCGGGAACATCTGGTTGGCCGCGGGCTGCTCAAAGAAGGCTTTTTTGCCGACATAACAATCTTCGATCCAGGCTCCATCACGGACAAAGCCACTTACACGGAGCCAGCACAGCTTTCTGAAGGGGTAAAGTGCGTGCTGGTCAATGGGCAAGTCACGTTTGAAAACGGGAAGGTCACAGGAGTGATGGGAGGAAAGGCGTTGAAGGGGCAAGGGGTGAAATAAGCTGCGTCCACAATCGAATGCTGAGGGTCAGACCGGCTGCTAATGCGCAACAAAATATTCGTGTCAACCAGGCAGGAGGCTATGGCCATTTAGTCGTGGTCCAGGTAAACCCAGTCACGCGTAATATTTTCGGGAAGAGGAGGAATCTTATCAGAGAATTGAGCCAGGGAATCCAGCCAAGCGCGAATTTCATTTTGGTCCCGTGGCATTTGCTTTTCTGCTTTCCGCTCCATCACTTGCTGGGTCAAAATCTGTTCGACATAGGCTTCTAAAGCCATACCCAGAGCGTTGGCCTGGGCGGCCAATTCATCGGGGATTTTGACATTGATTTTCATAAAGCCACATTAGCACGAAACCCACCAAATTCAGCATTTCAGCCCGTCATTTGGGCCGATCATAGTTGAACTATGAAAGGCCACAAAAAGACTTTCTTTTAAACAACGTAAAGATTGCCATGGTTGCCATTCCATCTCTCAATCTTGTTTAACAATTATTTACAAAAACAAGTGTCATGGACTCTGTTTCTGCCGTCAAATAGAATAGTTGGCGCAGTAAGCCCGCAACGGCACATTCCTAGCGGTATCGGCCCCCGCCGATTTCCGGCGATTGCTGAAAAATCGAAGTCTGTATAGGATTTCAGATTTCCAAGACTGCCCTTGAGAGGACAGATGTCGAAATATTTATCATACAAAGTAGCCACTCGCATCCTTGTGTGCATTGGCCTGGCGTTGATTCTGAGCGGCTGCGGTAAAACCAGCGCTGACTCCAAACAAAAAGGCGGCAAGGGTGGCCGTGGTGGCGCTGCAGGAACCATTCCTGTGGCAGTGGCTTCTGCTGAAGTCCGCGACCTGCCAGTTTTGCTGAACGGGCTGGGATCCGTGGAAGCCTTTAACACCGTAGCGGTCAAGACCCGTATTGACGGTCAACTGGTACAAGTAAATTTTAAAGAAGGCCAGGAAGTAAAACAAGGCGATTTACTGGCGGTAATCGATCCGCGACCTTATGAAGTCCAGTTGAGTCAGGCGCAAGCTACGCTTTTCAAAGACCAGTCAGCGCTCAAAGACGCCAAGGTCAATTTAGATAGATTTCAGCAGCTCTATAAAGACGGCGTGATTCCCAAACAGCAACTGGACACACAGGATTCCCTGGCAGGCCAGCTGGAAGGCTCAGTCCGCGCGGACCAGGCGCAGATTGATAACGTAAAGCTGAACCTGGTTTACACACGCATTACCGCACCGGTAGGCGGGCGCGTGGGCCTGCGCCAGGTGGATATTGGAAACATTATTCATGCAGCCGATCCCAATGGCCTGGTGATTATCACTCAATTAGAGCCAATTTCAGTGATCTTCAGCCTGCCACAGGACAGTTTGCAATCCGTCTCACAGCACATGCGCAAGGGCGCACTGAGCGTGGATGCTTACAGCCGTGATGACCAAACCAAGCTCACCACAGGCTCGCTGACCACGATCGACAACCAGATTGACACAACCACCGGCACGGGAAAATTGAAGGCCGTTTTTGCCAACAAAGACCGCTCGCTCTGGCCCAATGAATTTGTGAATATCCATCTGTTGCTGGAAGTGCGAAAGAACAATACCGTTGTGCCAGTGGCAGCGATCCAGCGCGGGCCTCAGGGCACATATGTATTCGGCGTGAAGCCAGACAAGACTGCGGAGATGCGCCCAGTGACCGTGGCTTTTAGCGAAGGCAATTATGCATCTATCTCCAAAGGGGTAAGCCCGGGAGACGTAGTGGTAACCGATGGCCAGGACAAACTGCAGTCTGGCACGCACATTGAAATCCGCACGGGAGGCGCGCCGGGTTCAGCACCAAAAACCGACCAGCCTTCTGAGTCAGGTCAATAAGCCGCATGCAGGAGCAGGAAAGCACAAAACCCACCGCCAACGGCGATGCGGCCAAAGACAGTGCCGGCAAAGGTGACCTTACCAACGTTGGCGGCGGTCCATCAAAGTTATTCATTCTGCGGCCCGTAGCCACGTCACTGCTGATGATCGGCTTGCTGCTGGTGGGCATTGTCGCCTACCTGCAATTGCCGGTTTCCGCGCTGCCCCAGGTGGATTACCCAACCATTCAGGTCATTACTTTTTATCCCGGCGCAGGGCCGGAGGTGATGGCTTCATCGGTAACATCACCGATGGAACGGCAATTTGGACAGGTCCCGGGCCTGAGCCAGATGACCTCTACCAGTTCCTATGGCAGTTCGGTTATCACGCTGCAATTTACGCTGGAACAAAGCATTGATATTGCAGAACAGGAAGTGCAGGCGGCCATCAATGCTGCCACAACATTTCTGCCCAAAGACCTGCCTAATCCGCCGATCTACAGCAAAGTGAACCCGGCAGATGCGCCGATCCTTACGCTGGCTTTGACTTCAGACAGCCTGCCACTTTCCAAAGTGGAAGACCTGGCTGATACCACGCTGGCGCAGAAAATCTCACAGATTACGGGCGTAGGCATGGTCTCCATCAGCGGCGGACAGAAACCGGCCGTCCGCATCCAGGCCAATCCCACGGCGCTGGCTTCTTACGGATTGAGTCTTGAGGACCTGCGCACGGTGCTGGGACAGGCCAACGTTGACCAGGCCAAAGGCGTTCTTGAGAACAGTCGACAGGCATTCACGATTTCCAGCAATGACCAGCTGCTTTCCGGCAATGACTATAAAGATGTAGTCATTGCGTATCGCAATGGCGCGCCGGTACGTTTGCGGGACGTGGCAAATATTATCGACAGCGCTGAGAACGTGAAACAAGCCGCATGGATGAACCTTTCTCCGGCGGTGATCGTCAATATCCAGCGCCAGCCCGGAGCCAACATTATTGGCGTGGTAGACCGCATTAAAAAAGTGCTGCCGCAGATGCAGGCAGCGCTGCCGACGTCAGTTAAGGTTTCCGTACTCACGGACCGCACGCAGACGATCCGCGCCTCAGTCCAGGACGTGCAGTTTGAAATGATGCTCACCGTCTGCCTTGTGATACTGGTGATTTTTCTTTTCCTGCGCAATATTTACGCAACCATTATCCCCAGCGTGGCCGTTCCACTTTCCATTGTTGGCACATTTGCCGTGATGTATCTGCTGGGATACAGCCTGGACAATCTTTCATTGATGGCACTTACCATCTCCACCGGATTTGTGGTGGATGATGCCATTGTGATGATCGAAAATATCGATCGCTACCTGGAAGAAGGCCATTCTCCGCTGGAAGCCGCGCTGCTGGGCGCGGGACAAATTGGCTTCACCATCATCTCTCTTACGGTTTCACTGATTGCGGTTTTGATTCCGCTGCTGTTCATGGGCGATGTTGTAGGTCGGCTTTTCCGCGAGTTTGCCGTTACGCTGGCTGTGACCATTGTGATTTCAGCGCTGGTTTCACTTACGCTCACGCCGATGATGGCCGCACGGCTGCTCAAAGATCCTAAAAAGAAAAAACATGGGCGCATGTATCAAGCTTCAGAACGCGCCTATGAAAAAGTGATTGAGTATTACGGAATCACGCTGAAATGGGTGCTGCGGCACCAGACGGCAACGCTGCTGGCCACCGCTGGCGCGCTGGCCCTGACCCTGTGGCTTTACATGATTGTCCCCAAGGGATTTTTTCCGGTACAGGATACCGGCGTAATCCTGGGAATTTCTGAAGGGCCGGAGAATGTTTCCTTTGCTTCCATGGAAGACCGTCAGCAGAAGCTGGCCAAAGTAATTCTGGACGATGGCGATGTTGCCAGCCTCTCATCGTTTATCGGCATTGACGGGACCAACACCACGCAAAACAGCGGACGCATCCAGATCAATCTGAAACCGCATGAAGACCGCGACTCAACAGCCTCTGAGATTATCCGCCGTCTGCAGCCGGAGCTGGCAAAGATCGAAGGCATTACGCTTTACATGCAGCCGGTGCAGGACCTTACGGTGGAAGATCGCGTAAGCCGCACGCAGTTCCAATATTCGCTGGAAGATGCCGACGCCAACGAGCTCAACGATTGGTCAGCGCGGATTTTGGCCAAGCTGCGCCAACAACCGGAGCTGCTGGACGTCGCCAGCGACCAGCAAAACGGCGGCCTGAAAGCTGATCTGGTAATTGATCGCGATACGGCGGCGCGGTTTGGTATTCTGCCGCAAAATATTGACGACACGCTGTATGACGCCTTCGGCCAGCGTCAGGTCTCAACCATCTTTACGCAACTGAACCAGTACCATGTGGTGCTTGAAGTGGGAAGCCAGTTTCAGAATGATCCCAGCGACCTTAGCCATATCTATGTGAAGTCGAGCACAGGACAGCAGGTGCCGCTTTCCACGTTCAGTCATTTTGTTACTTCACCGGCCCCGCTGGCCATCAACCATCAAGGGCAGTTCCCTGTGGTGACGCTCTCCTTCAATCTTGCACCCGGCGAATCACTGGGCAAAGCTACAAAAGTGATCGCGCAGGTGGAGCAAGACATGGGAATGCCGGTCAGCATCCATCCCAGCTTTCAGGGAACAGCGGCAGCATTCCAGAATTCGCTTTCGTCAGAGCCATGGCTGATTCTGGCCGCACTGGTTACTGTTTATATTGTGCTGGGCGTGCTCTATGAAAGCTACATTCACCCGATCACCATTCTTTCTACCTTGCCATCCGCCGGTGTGGGCGCAATTCTGGCGATGATTTTGACCGGGAATGATCTTACGGTGGTGGCCCTTATAGGCATCATCCTTCTGATCGGCATTGTAAAAAAGAATGCCATTATGATGATCGACTTTGCTCTGGTGGCTGAGCGCAAAGAAGGCAAGCCGCCGGAAGAAGCCATTTATCAAGCCAGCCTGCTGCGCTTCCGCCCGATCATGATGACCACCATGGCTGCCTTGCTCGGCGCTGTGCCACTGGCTTTTGGACGCGGCACGGGATCAGAGCTGCGGCATCCGCTGGGCATTACGATTATCGGCGGACTGTTGCTGAGCCAGGCATTCACGCTCTATACCACACCGGTGATCTACATCTGGTTTGACAAGCTGGCGAGCAAGTTCTCACGCTTTAAGTTTGGCAATGAGATAGCACCAGCAGAGGAACCCGCAGGCGCGGACTGAGAATTTTTCGGAGTCCCGAACGCGAAAGCGAAGGGACCGCTCTAACAACGACTGGCCTATCTATGACGATTGAGATGAAATTAATGGTGAAAAGATTTCAATGTTATAACTTCGCCCAGAGAAAAATGCGCCCTACGGCTGGCTCGTTTGAAGTTGAGATCTATCAGGTGATAGGAATCCCTCCCCTTGATGAAGCTCAGGATCGGGATTTTTTTAAAAGATGAATATTTCCGCTCCATTTATTCGAAGGCCTGTAGCCACATCACTGCTTGCGATGGGCATAATGATAGCTGGCGTTCTCGCCTATACGCATCTGCCTGTAGCGCCGATTCCGCAGGTTGAATATCCGGTCATTAGCGTAAGCGCGGGTCTGCCCGGCGCAAGCCCGGAAACCATGGCGTCTTCAGTGGCAACGCCTCTGGAGCGGCAGTTTGGGCGCATCGCCGGGGTCAATCAGATGACCTCCACGAGCCAGCTGGGTTCCACAAATATCACGCTGCAATTTGATCTCTCGCGCAATATTGATGCCGCCGCGCGCGATGTGCAGGCTTCCATCAATGCCGCGCTGGGGCAGTTGCCGCAAAACCTGCCGACTCGTCCAAACTGGCGCAAGGTAAATCCGGCGGACGCGCCGATCATGATTCTGTCGCTCACCTCAGACAGTATCCCCAAGCCAAAAATGTATGACGTGGCCGATTCCATTCTGGCGCAGAAGCTTTCCCAGGTGCCGGGCATTGGACAGGTCTTTGTTGGCGGCGGTGCAAGGCCGGCGGTACGCGCTGAGATCAATCCCACGTTGCTGAACAAGCTGGGTATTGGCGTGGAAAAAGTGCAGGCGGCGCTTGCTTCAGCAAATGCCAACAAGCCCAAGGGCGAAATAGCCAGCGCCATCAATGCCTGGCAAATCACTGACAATGACCAGATCTTCAAGGCCGATGATTACAAAAAAATTATCATCGCCGGCAATGCCGCTGGCGTGGTGCGCCTGCAGGACGTGGCCGATGTGCAGGACTCAGTGGAGGACATCCGCAATACCGGTGTAGCCAATGGCAAGCCGGCCGTGCTGATGATTGTTTTCCGCCAGCCCGGCGCAAACATTATTGAAGCCGTCGACCATGTAAAAGCGCTGCTGCCAGAATTACAATCCTCGATTCCGGCGGACATTAAGCTTGACGTGGCCCTGGACCGCACCATCACCATTCGCGCATCAGTATCTGATATTCAGATCACGCTGATTATTTCAATTATCCTGGTGGTAATGGTGGTCTTTGTTTTTCTGCGCAACCTGCGCGCCACCCTGATCCCCAGCGTGGCCGTGCCGCTGTCTTTAATCGGCACGTTTGGCGTGATGTATCTGCTGGATTACAGCATTGATAATCTCTCACTCATGGCGCTGGCGATTTCCACCGGCTTTGTGGTGGATGACGCAATCGTTGTAATTGAAGACATCACTCGCTATATGGAAAGCGGTATGCCGCCGGTGCAGGCCGCATTTCGCGGAGCCAGAGAGATCGGCTTTACCGTGCTTTCCATGAGCACGTCACTGGTCGCGGTGTTCATTCCCATTCTATTGATGCAAGGCCTGGTAGGCCGCTTGTTCCGTGAGTTTGCCGTGGTGCTGAGCACGGCCATTGGCGTATCACTCGTGATTTCACTCACGCTGACGCCAATGTTGTGCGCTAAATTTTTGCGTCCTGAAGCAAAAAAACATGGCCACATGTATCGAGTCAGCGAAAAAGGTTTTGACTGGATGCTGAAGGTCTACCGGGGAGGCCTGACCTGGGTGCTACGCCATCAGGCAGTCACGCTGCTTATTACGATTCTGACGATGGGCCTCAGCATCTACCTTTACATCGTTGCGCCCAAAGGTTTCTTTCCCCAGCAGGATACAGGCCGGCTTGGCGGCTCAGTGGTTGCGTCGGAAGATATTTCCTTCTCTGCCATGCGCGATAAAATGCAGCAATATGTGCAAATTGTGCTGAAAGATCCGGCCGTAAATAATGCCGTTGCTTTTTCCGGAGGCTCGGGCAGTGCCAACAGCGGACGCATGTTCATTGTGCTGAAACCGCATGGCGAACGCGGCGGCAAAACCAAAGCCGAACGCAATGCCACCGCCGACCAGATCATCAACCGGCTCCGCGGCAAGCTGGCCGTGATTCCCGGCGCAACGCTCTTTCTTACTGCCACGCAGGACTTGAATATTGGCGGACGTTTTTCCAACGCGCAGTTTCAATACACCATCCAGTCAGAAGACCTGCAGGAACTGAATGAATGGGCGCCAAAAATTCTGGCCAGGTTCCGCACACTCTCTGACCTGCGCGATGTGAACACAGACCAGCAGGACAAAGGCCTGGCCGCGATGGTCACCGTGGATCGCGATACTGCTTCACGGCTGGGAATTACATCGGCCCAGGTTGACGCCGCGCTTTACCAGTCATTTGGACAAGCGCAGGTTTCCACCATGTATCTGCCGCTCAACCAGTATCACGTGGTCATGGAAGTTGACCCCAAGCTTCTGCCAGGCACGGACGCGCTCAGAAATACTTACGTCAAGTCATCGACTGGCGTGGAAGTTCCGCTCTCTTCATTCACCAAGTATCAGCCTTCTAACACGGCACTGCAGGTGAATCATCAGGGCTTCTATCCGGCGGTAACCATCTCATTCAATCTGGCGCTGGGCGTGCCGCTGGGCAATGCCGCAACCGTGGTGGAAAGCGCCATGCGCGATCTCGGCGTGCCCGCCAGCATCCACGGCAGCTTCCAGGGAACGGCCGCGGCGTTTAAGGATTCCGCCAAGAGCCAGCCGTGGTTGATTCTGGCGGCGTTGGTGACTGTCTATATTGTGCTGGGCATGCTCTATGAGAGCGTGATTCATCCGATTACGATTCTCTCTACCTTGCCTTCAGCCGGCGTTGGCGCCATTCTGGCCATTATGCTCACAGGCAATGATCTGAACGTGATCGCGCTGATAGGAATTATCCTGCTGATCGGCATCGTAAAAAAGAACGCCATTTTGATGATCGACTTTGCCGTGGCAGCAACGCGCCGCGAAGATAAAAATCCTGAAGAAGCCATCTTTGAAGCCTGTCTGCTGCGCTTCCGCCCGATCATGATGACCACCATGGCGGCCCTACTCGGCGGCTTGCCGCTGGCCATTGGCGGCGGCACAGGCGCTGAGTTACGACGTCCGCTGGGTATTGCTATTGTGGGTGGATTGATTGTGAGCCAGGCGCTAACGCTCTTTACCACTCCAGTGGTTTATCTCTATATGGACCGTATCCGGCTGCGGGTGGCGCGCTGGAGAGGCGCACACACCAAGCAGAAACCGCAGCCTGCTCTAGGACCAGCGGGCGATTAGTTCTTTTCGCTGCAGATCTGCGCAGATAAGCGCTGATAAAAAACCTGGCAGCGAATTTCGCGAATAAACACGAATTAATTTGGAAGTTCTTCGTAAAGGTCATTCCAAATGGATTATTACGTTTGTTGATGACGCTCGCGCGCCAGCGCTACGAATCTGGCAAAACTCAGCCGCAAGCCGCATTGAGTACACACTTTCCCTTGCTGCACTGCAGGCTGGTCCACGGATCGAACGAAGTTCAACTTTTCGAATCCTATCCGCGATTGTTTTTGCAAACCGAAAAATTCCGGATTATACGATCCAAAATCGACGCAGCAATAATCGCAGAGCGTGAGTTCCAGGCCGGGAAAGATTTCAAACACAGCATATTTATGGCGGCCCTCGTGGAAATGAATGATTTCCTCCGGATCGCCACCGCAGTCGTCACATGGCGCAAGTTCACGCGACTCAAGTTCTCCATAACAAATTGGACAGTGCGTTTCTTGCATAAAACATTTCAAATCGATTGATATCAGTACCCAGTGGCCATGTATGGCTATAGGGTTCCCTCGCTCCGCTCGGGATTAAAAACGAAGGGCTTGCTCCAGATCCTCAATCAGATCGTCCGGATGTTCCAGACCGATAGAGAGCCGCAACAAGTTCACAGGGCTACGCGTATTTGCGCCTTCCACGGAGGCGCGATGTTCGATGAGGCTATGCGGACCGCCGAGGCTGGTGGCGTGAGTGAAAATTTTGACTCCGGCCGCGAGTTTGAAGGCTTCTGCCTGTCCACCTTTGACCTGAATGGAGAGCATGCCCCCAAAGCTGGACATCTGGCTGGCAGCGATTTTGTGTCCGGGATGGCTGGCGAGTCCGGGATAGTGGACAGCTTCAATTTGTGGCTGGTCGGCGAGAAATTCCGCAATCTGCTGCGCGCTGCGCGACTGCGCGCGAACGCGATAAGGAAACGTCTGCAGGCCGCGCAGGGCCAGCCAGCATTCAAAAGGAGACGGCACGGAGCCGCCTTCACGCTGAATATTGCGGACTTTCTCCAAGAGAGAATCTGCCTGCTTAAAAATCAAGGCCCCACTGAGCACGTCACTATGGCCGGAAAGATATTTGGTGACGGAGTGCATCACCACGTCCGCGCCAAGCTTGAGCGGAAGCTGGAGCAGTGGCGTAGCCCAGGTATTGTCACAGGCCACAAGCGCATTGGCTTTTTGCGCGATCGCGGCGATAGCGCCGATGTCGGTAATGTTGAGCAGCGGATTGGATGGAGTTTCAACCCAGATCAAGCGGGTCGCCGGCGTGACCGCACGCTCCACATTGGCGGGGTCGCGCATATCCACAAGAGTATGTTTCAATCCCCAAGGCGCCAGACTATTTAGAAGGATGGCTGTGCCGTAAAACACGTCGTCACCGGCGATAATGTGGTCACCGGGCGCGAAGGCGCGAAACAGGCTGAGCGTGGCTGCATTGCCCGACGAAAATGCCAGGGCCGTTTCACCTTCTTCCAGAGAAGCCAGGGCTTCTTCCAGAGCGACGCGGTTGGGATTGTCCGCGCGCGAATAGAGAAAGCCGCCGGGCAGGCTGCCGTCATCAGCTTTTTGAAATGTGGTGGAAAGATGGATGGCGGGAGTAACGTCACGGGTGCCGGGCTCTGGTTTGCGTCCGGCGTGAACGGCGCGGGTTTCAATTTTCATTTCTTTTATATTATGTTGCTTCGCTCCAAACCGCTAGAGAGCTCGCATTGCCCTGCAATTGTCTAGCCATGTAACAGCGGGCTCGGCGCGTGGTCGGCCTCGCCCTTATTTCTGCTTGAATACTGGCTCACGCGATGCTGCAGCGGAGCCGATCCTTCAAGGCTATGGTTTCGCTCAAGCTCGACCTCGCGCTTCAGGATGGCGTATCGAGAAGATGAGTGGATAGTTTCAGGGAAAGTTATTGAGAATAGAAGCGGATTGGTATATTGGCGACTCGAATCATGCTTAAGTTTATTGCGCAGATGTAATAGGCATTCTCATTTATAAAGTCACATAACGAGGCCATGGTTTTCAAGTAATAGCAACACAAATGCTGACCTTCAAGTATCTCCGACGGCGCGTTTCTATTGTCCGCACGCGCGGAAATCTGCGGGTAAAGATCGCGCACAGCAACCGGCGCAGTAGCGGAATTATGGGGACGGTAGCCGCCACAGCGGCGCTGCTCTTGATTGCGCCAACTTTCTTTGCGCCGCTGCATCGCGCAAATTGGTCAACGGCTGCGCTTTACATCTTGCCTGTGCTGGCGCTGCTAATCGGCGCTTATCTTATTGTCCTCTGGATTTCACTATGGCAGGCGTTTGGTGTGGAAGAGATCGTGGTCCGCGACGGGCTGATGCGATGGACATGGAAAGTCTTGTGGTTCAAGGGCACATTTGATATCCCGACAGATGAAATTTCCCATGTAAAGGCGGTTACGCCGTGGCACGGACGCAATCGAGTGGAGTTTAGCACGCAGAGACGGCGCTACCACATTGGGGAGACGATTCTGCATGATGAAGCGATGGAGCTGGCGCAAGCATTGAGGCGGGCCGTGGTTGCGCCTTAGTTATTTGGCCTAAGCAGGGCAATCAGTCGCCGTGCGTTGAACGCTTTTGCCGTTTGAAGAAGCCTGTCCATTCCGGCAAGCCCTTGCTGCCTCGTTCACGGTACACCACGCTAATGAGTTCCCAGGATTGCTGGCCTAATCTGGCCGAGGCAGCCTCAAGATCATCTTCCGTCTGCGCTTTTATCAATTGATATTCCCATTGCACCAGCGGCAACGGCTTGACATTGAGCATAAACGACTGTGTTTGCGGATTGTTGCCGGCAAGCGTGGTCAAATGGACATTGAATGTGCCAATGGATGCACTCGGCAGTGCCGTAAGCACAATCGTATTGGCACCGGGATGTCCGGCCGTAACCTGCGCAACAACTCCGCCGGGTAATCCAGAGACCGTGAATTCAAATTGCGGCCGCTCATTCACCACAATGTTCACTATGAATGATGTCATGCTGCCCTGGGTAACGGTAACGATGGATGGGCTGATAGAAACGTTAAACTCCGGAGAAACTTGCCCCTGCAGATTTGAAGCAAATGCTGCGGCAATCAGGACAACCAGTGCAGTAGCGGCTGGAACCGTTCGGGGCATGAATTCTCCCTTTGTGTGTGAATATATGCCAGTCATGGAACGAGCACCGCAGAGAAAATTGCATGGCAACTTGGCGGATTTGTGCAATTTTCGAAAGATGCTAGTCGCAGGATCAGGACGTTGGTTGCAGACCAAGCATAAGCCTGATCAATAGGTTTTCTCCCGATTCCGGTTATCCATCCCTTGCGGGGCTCCACTGTAATCTTTATTTCTGTATAACCTGCGTTTTCATACAGTACGCGGTGTTCATCGATAGTCAGAAGTTTCATGCCGGAAAGCGGCAGATATTTTTCAGTTAGTGCGGCAGTCTTTGTCTCCGCTCCTTTGTATACCTCGCCAATAATGAGCAGCACGCCGCCTGGTTTTAAGACCCTTAATATTTCACGCATGTCGTTTGGCAGGTCAGGCCACCAGAAATGTGTTTCCACTGCGGTTACCAGATCGAATGTCTTTTCTGGAAACGGCAATTGAGAAACAGAACCCTCAACAATCTCCACCATACCTGCATCGATCCATTGTCTGTTCGTTTTGCCGGCGACCGCTACGCTCTCACTGGAATAATCAATGCCATACACCTTTCCCTGTGAAGCGAGCGCAGCGAGTTTGCCTACCGTTCTTCCGCCGCCGCAACCTACATCCAGAATGTTCCAGCGTTTTTCTATGGAAATATGGGACAGGCCCCAGTCTGTGACACCGGAATGCCGTGAATTCATATTCCGTAAAATAAATCGTCCTAGCCATCCGGTTGGCTTTTTGCATTGATTTACGCGTGGACGGCTGCCGATGATCACGGTTGGTCTCCTCTAGATTTATACGCGGGATCAAGCAGTTAGTTACCCTGACGGTTCAAGTTTTATAGAGCTTCCTTCAGTCCGCTTCTCTTAACGGTTATCGGGATAACGAGAGTTTAGAAAAAGATGAAGCTAACAGGTGAAAGACGCTGCCCTGGAATTAGCTGTTTTTGCACCAAAGTTGCGGCATTCCCCTTCTCCTGATTTTCAAGCACAATAAAAGAAGATTATTTCTCAATTTCTGTAATGACCACGCTCAGCGACTTTAAAGAAACGGTACGGCAGCAGGCGGACATTGTCCGCGTGATTGGCGACTACATACAGCTCAAAAAAGCTGGAGCACAGAATTTTGTAGGGCTGTGTCCGTTTCATGGAGAGAAGTCGCCATCGTTTTCCGTGCATGCCACGCGGCAGTTCTTTCATTGCTTTGGCTGCGGCAAGTCTGGCGACGTTTTTAAATTCATACAGGAGCGGGAGCAGGTCAGCTTTCCGGAGGCGATCAAACTCGTCGCGGAAAAGATGGGCATTCCGCTGCCCAAGATGCAATACAGCTCAGAGGGCGAGGCGGAAGATGCGCAGCGCCGGGGAAAGCTGATTGACATGCATGAGCGGGCCTGCAAATTTTTTGAAGACCAACTGCGGAGGCCGGAGGGAGCGCATGCACGCGAATATCTGGCCGGTCGCGGGCTGAAGGAAGAGACGATCAAGACGTTCCGCATTGGCTATGCCCCGGATTCGGGATTCACGCTGAAAGACCGCCTTAAAGCCGACTTCAGCGACGAGATGATGCGCGCTTCAGGGTTGTTCTCCTGGAAAGAAGGCACGGACGGCGCTGGCAGTACAGCCGCGATGTATTCGAAATTCCGCAACCGCATCATGTTTCCGATTTCCAATGAGAACGGAAAGATCATTGCCTTTACGGGACGCACACTGGCGACAGACGAGAAGGCCGGCCCGAAATATTTGAACTCGCCGGAGACGCCGATCTATTCGAAGAGTCGCGTGCTTTATAACCTTGATCGCGCGAAAGAGGCGATCCGCAAGCTGGGCTATGTGATTCTTGTGGAAGGCCAGATGGACTGCATCGCCGTGTATTCCGCAGGCTTTCATAATGTGGCGGCGAGTTCTGGCACGGCCTTTACTGAGACGCAGGTAAGGCTGCTGGGCAGGTTCAGCAAAGATATTGTTGTGAATTTTGATCCCGACACGGCGGGCGCTGCCGCGACGGACAAATCACTGGGCATGCTGCTGGAAGAGGAATTCAATATCAAGGTGCTGCGCCTGGATGCGGGCTACGATCCGGATTTGTTTATTCGGAAGAATGGCGCGGAGGCATATGCGAAGGCGCTGCGAGGATCGGCCAAATATTTTGACTATCTGGTGGAGCGGACACTGAAGCTGTTTCCGGTGCGGAGTCCGGAGGGAAAGAAGAATGCGGTGAATTTTCTGCTGCCGCATATCCATCGCGTGCCAAGCAGGATTGTGCGCGATGAACTGGCGAATGATATCGCGCAGAAACTGAATATTGATACCACGGTGTTGCGGCAGGAATTTAAAGCAGCAGCGGTAAGCCGGGGAGCGGGCGCACTACGGCAGACGCCAGACATGGACGTTACGCCATCAGAAAAAGTGCTGGTGCGGGCAGCGTCTTCAACGTCAGAAGATGAAGCTGGGTTGCGCCAGACCGCAATACGGGCACTAGCAGAAGAACGTCTGCATGCGGCGCTGACATGTGAAGCGTTGCTGGAAGCGCTGCTGCAAAACGCTTTGGCAAACGAACGCGGCGAAGATGGCATGGATCCGATGGATTTGCCGCTGGAGGAAGCTGACCGGCAGAGGCTGGCAAGGATTGTGATGCGGGAAAGCGAGCCGCTCACCGCTGACTTGCTGGCAGGCGCCCTGGACGCGTTACGGCATCAGACACAGCTAAGCCAGCGCGAAGGCGAGATCAAGCGGGGCATTGTGGAAGCCGAACGCAAAAATGACGTGGTGGCCCTGCTTCGTCTGAAGCAGGAAAAACTGGAGCTGGACAGGAAGCTGGCGTCGGGAAATTAATAAAAAGCATGTCCTCTGCGCAGAGCACGATGGTACGTCCGCAGATTCGCCAGTGGTCATGGGCGCTGGCTGGGCAGGCAGCGCAGGTCCTTGGCCAAGCCGGCTCGTTTCTTCTGATCGCGAAGGCGTTGCCCGTGAGCGACATGGGCTTTTTTATTGCCGCCACCTCTCTTACCGCAATCCTGACGCCGTTCACTGGCATGGGCGCCGGCAATCTCCTGATTAAATATGTTGCCCGCAACCGTTCTGTGTTCGCCGGCCTCTGGGCCAATTTGCTGGGAACAACATTGGCGAGTGGTTGCGTGCTTTGCCTTGTGGCCATACCCGCTTGCTGGCTATTGCTCTCCAGTGCCGTTCCGTTCTATGCGATTGTGCTGCTCGTGGTGACTGACCTGATGCTGTGGCGATGGCTGTACCTGGTGGGGCTCACGCTGCAAGGGCTGGGCGAAATTGATCGCAAATCGCAGCTTGAAATTCTTGTTGTCTGCCTCAGGCTGACTGCTGCAATGCTTTTGTTTGCGCTGCCTAAGTCCCAGCATCAGGTGCGGTCATGGCTGTTGATTTACTTTGGCGCGGCACTACTGGCGGCAGCCTGCTGCCTGGCGTGGTCTTTGCGAAGGTGGGGCAAGCCCAGCAGTCTGCGGTTGCCAGTGCTCAGTGAACTGAAGGAAGGTTTATGGTTCGTGGCGAGCCCTTCTACCCAGACAATCAATAATGACGCTGACAAATTGCTGCTGGCACGCCTGGCAAGCCTGAGCGCCGCAGGTATTTACGGGGCGGCCTACCGCGTGATCTCTGCATCATTTTTGCCGGTGCAGGCGCTGCTGACACTCACCTACCCGCGCTTCTTTCGCCATGGAAGCGGTGGATTTGCTACGCTTTAAACCACGGAATGCGTTGCCCACGCGCCCGCGACGAGCACTGGTCTTCAGCAATTACGCCTCCCGGTATACGCACTTGCCCGCAGTGCGCGGTGCTTGCCGACGCGCAGGTTTGGCGGTTGACGTTGTCGGTTC
>DASXLK010000143.1:0-16392 GCA_036496365.1 Candidatus Angelobacter sp.
TGGCTTTGGGATTGGCGGCAATGCGCTCCAGTGTCCGTGCCAGCTCTGGCTGACGGAAGATCTCTCCCGGCTCGTAGAATTTGCCATTGCGCTGGAAGATGCGTTTGGAGTCAGCAAACTGCGCCAGGTCAGGGTCATGCAGGAAATGCGCTTCTTCATAGGTCAGCCGCACGCCTTCACGCGCTAGCCGGATAGCCGGCTGCATCACCGCTCTTAGAGTGAGCTTGCCCCAGTGCTGCTCGGCATAAACCAAACCAGCAACGGACCCTGGCACGCCTGCAGCTTTGTAACCGATCAAGCTGGCTTTAGGGATTACATTGCCTTGCGCGTCCAGATACATGTCTCGGCTGGCAGCTTTGGGAGCTTTCTCGCGAAAATCGAGGAAATGGGTTTCACCATTGGCCTTGCGTAGCAGCATAAACCCGCCACCACCAATATTCCCTGCCGCCGGATGCACCACGGCGAGCGCAAACCCAGTGGCGACCGCTGCATCCACGGCATTGCCGCCCTGGCGCATGATGTCCGCGCCAACTTTTGAGGCTTCCTGATGAACGCTAACCACCAGCGCCTTTTTGGCGTGAACAGGTCTGAGTCCTTCCGCATGGACGAGTTCAGCACCGGCCAGGCAGAAGATAACTAGCTGAAAAATCAAAAATTTACGCAGAGCTTTCATCTAATTGCGGCCTCCTAATAGATCTGGTGCAAACCGGCCAAGTTTGCTGACCATCTCTTAGCCGCTAAAGGCAGGGCCTGCATGCGCTTAACCATAAGACAGGCCGCCTATGAGGCTAGCTTACCCGTTACAGCACAGTCAAATCGAGGTGCGTTGAATCAGCAACATTTGCCTGATGAGCGCTGACTAATCTTTTGGCACGGTTTCTGACGTCTCTTCAGACTTTGAGCTCTCATTGCCGCGCAGATCCACGGCGGTAACCGAGTAAAAATACTTCATCCCCGGCTGAATTCCCGGATCAGGGAAACGCGGTGTCTTGATCAGCTCAGTGTTGATCTTTACTGGCGCTTCATTTGCAGTGTGGCGATAGACGTTATACCCAGCGAGATCTGGCTCAGTGTTGGGCGACCATGTGAGATCAATAAATGAGTTCTGCGATGCGGCGCTGAAAACCGCCTGCAAACTGGCGGGAGCACCCGGCGGGAAAGAATCATGGGCAGAGATATCGATAATGGCTGAATCATCGCCCTCGATTTCGCCCTTGCGTTTTCCATCCTGCCAGAGCGTGACCGGGGTAAGCCAGTATTGGTAGTTCTTCTCCCACTCAATGCTGGTGTCGACTAAATCTCCATTGGCGGAGGCATTGATTTGTTTCACCAGAACTGCTTCATTTGAGCCTTGCGTGCGACGCATGATCTTAATTTGTTGTGTCTGTACCAGAGAGGCAGTGGTTTGCGGAAGAACTTCTTCCCATTTAAGCATGACTCCCAGGGAAACCATGTGCGCGGAAACATTTGTGGGCGTAGGCAGGCTCGGCAACAGCGGTATAGAGACGCGATTTGGCAGGCCATAGGATTTTCCGTTGTGGCCCTGGGCCAGCACTGTGTACACAGCAAATTCATCGGTTCCGGAGCGGAGAGAATCGCTCAGGATATCTTTGGCCGTGACCTGCTCGCCGCGCTCTTTCTTCAAGGGCGGCTCCAGATCGAGCTCAGAGATCGTTTGGAATTTAAGGTCGGCGCCGCGTCCTGAGGAAAGGGCCCGCTGCACCAGCATCTTGCCCGGCTTGCGAATGAGTCCTGCGTCGGTGGTTTCCGTTGGCATGGTCCACGTCAGTGTGACCGTATCGCCCTTGCGTACGGCTTTAAGGTCGCCTACAAACTTGGGAATATCGAGCGACGGCGGCATGGGCGCGCCAGGGACGCCGCAGCCGGCAAGAGAGATGGCCAAGGCGAAGAAGATGGCGCTTTTTTTAAAATCCCGAGCGTAGCGAGGGATCACTATCGTCACCAGAGTTTTCAAGCTAGAAAATCTTACCGCAGAGAGCATAACTTAGCCGCGAATAAACGCGAACAAAGCGAATTTTTCCTACTTTGTGTTTATTCGCGCAGATTCGCGGCTAAGTTGGTAATAGGGTTCCCTCGCTGTGCTTCGGGATTTCAGAAAAATGTTCTTCAAGAAATCAACGATTGCGTCAAAGCTAGAGAATATAACGCGACAGATCCTGGTCCTTCACAATATCGGCCAGCATTTTTTTCACGTACTCGGCATCAATATTCACTGACTTGTTTTCCATGTCAGGGGCGTTGAAGCTGACTTCATCGAGCACGCGCTCCATGATTGTGTGCAAACGCCGCGCGCCAATATTTTCCGTGGCTTCATTCACCTGGAAAGCAAAGTGGGCGATTTCGTCCAACGCTTCGCGGGTAAATTTCAGCTTCAACCCTTCGGTTTCCAGGAGCGCCGTGTACTGCATCACCAGAGACGATTTAGGCTCTGTAAGAATGGCAATAAAGTCTGTCATGGTCAGCGATTTCAACTCCACGCGGATGGGGAAGCGGCCTTGCAACTCGGGGATCAAATCACTGGGCTTGGAGACATGGAATGCCCCGGCGGCGATGAAAAGAATATGGTCGGTGCTTACCATGCCGTAGCGGGTGTTGACCGTGGTGCCTTCCACAATGGGCAGAATGTCGCGTTGCACGCCTTCACGCGAAACGTCAGGCCCGTGGCCGCCCTCGCGGCCGGCAATTTTATCGATCTCGTCGAGGAAAATGATTCCTGACTGCTCCACGCGCTCCACGGCTGTCCGCGTGACCTGGTCCATATCAATCAGGCGCGATTCTTCTTCCTGCACTAGATATTCAAAGGCCTCGCTCACTTTCATTTTGCGCTTCTTGGTGCGCTGGCCGAAAAGGTTGGGCAACATATCTTTTATGTTGATGTCCATCTCCTCTACACCCTGATTGGAGATGATTTCAAAAGCTGGCGTGGAGCGCTCACGCACTTCCAATTCCACAATGCGTTCATCGAGCTTGCCTTCACGCAACTGGGCACGCAATTTTTCGCGCGTGCGCGAAGCGGAGTCGCTTTCTTCCGTGACCAGCGCAAAGCCCGCCGTGGACGATGATGCTGCCGCGGGCGCGGCTGGCAGCAGCAGATCAAGCAATCTTTCTTCGGCTTGCTGCTCGGCTTTGTCAGTAACTTCTTCAAGCTTTTCTTCGCGCACCATATCAATGGCGATTTCGACCAGGTCGCGAATCATTGACTCAACGTCACGGCCCACGTAGCCAACTTCAGTGAACTTAGAGGCTTCCACTTTCAGGAACGGTGAGTTGGCGAGCCTTGCCAGACGGCGCGCAATCTCTGTTTTGCCCACGCCGGTGGGGCCGATCATGATGATATTTTTGGGCATGATCTCTTCCGCGATATCAGGCGGAAGTTTTTGCCGGCGCATGCGGTTGCGCAGCGCTATGGCCACGGCACGCTTGGCGTCATGCTGGCCGACTACGTATTTATCCAGTTCAACCACGATTTCCCGGGGTGTCAGATCATCCAGCAGGACGTCACTTTCTTCTGCCACGCTGGGTAAATAAATTGCCATCGTCTTCTACTCCTGTCGCTTCGCTCCAAAACCGCTTACGCATCATGGCACTTGTTTAGAGCGTACTGCGCTTGTAACTGGCCGCTCGGCGGCCACGGGCCTCGCGGCCTAGTCGTTTACTCTTGTCGGAAACTAGCAATTAGCAGTTAGCAATTGGCAATTAGCCAAACGTAAATCCAAACCCTTGTACTGAATATCTCAGTATTTACGGGATAATCGAAAGTACCTTTTATCCGACTATCCGATTTTCTGCTAATTGCCAGTTGCTAATTGCTTGCTTTACTTTCTGTCTTTCACTCGAATCACAAATTTCAATCCGGACCATGTCTCGTCAATGGCGCATACCTTTACGTCTACCAGTCCACATTCAAGTCCAACGTTGCGCACAATGTTTTCCGTCAAGTCCGTTGCCCGCCCACTGGCTTTCTTGGGCCAGCTGATCCACACCATGCCATCAGGAGCCAGGGCCGCGGAGAGGCGGGGAAAATCTTTCGTCAGATCAGCCAGCCGCTCAGTGAAATACACAACCACGTTGGCCTTGCCGGAGATCCGGTCTGAACTCTCCGCGCCTTCAGGAAGTTTGCCCAGGTCCTTCACAAAGCTGGCCGGATGATTGCGTAGGATTACCCGGTGTCCGGGTTTAATCCCGATTTTCTGGATCAGCGGTGTTCCTGAATAGCCTGCCATTTGTCTTTAATGTGCGGGCGCAACCGCTTTTTCCGGCACCGATGAGAGCTCCTCGACCGTGAAATTCTCATTGGTGTAAATGCAGATTTTTCCCGCAACCTTCATAGCTTCTTCGGCGATCTTGCGCGCCGGGAGTTCGGTGTTGTCCATCAGGGCGCGGGCCGCGGCCAGCGCGTAAGAGCCGCCGCTGCCGATTGCCGCTACGCCGCCATCTGGCTCAATTACGTCACCCGCACCGCTGATAAGAAAAGTGAGGCTGGTGTCAGCGACGAGCAAAAGAGCTTCCAGGTGGCGCAGCATTTTGTCTGTCCGCCACTCCTTGGCCAGCTCAACCGCGGCGCGGCCTAGATTGCCGTGGTATTGCTCCAATTTGGCCTCAAACCGGCCAAAAAGGGAGAACGCGTCTGCCGTGGACCCGGCGAAGCCAGCGAGTATTTTCTCGTTATAGAGCCTGCGGATCTTGCGGGCTGTGTGTTTGATCACGCCTTCGCCCAGGGTCACCTGGCCGTCGGCTGCCATTACCACGCTGCTGCCACGGCGCACGCACACCACGGTAGTAGAGCGGATCTTGTTCTTATTTGTTGCGGAATTCACTGCTTGTCTTGATCTCATGAGGGCAATTCTTAATTATACAGCGCCAATCACGAACGTCTGGACGAGGCGGCCGGAGGTATTGGATTGCACCAAGAGGGGTGAAGTTGCAGGGCTCCCACGTTTATCGGGGGTGTATCTGGGAGTTTTCTTCAAAAATTTCTTAAAGATTGCATTGGCGCGATGGTTGTGTGCCAGGGTAAAGGAGTTGCGCGGCAGGAACCTTTTTCTTCACCCTGTTTTTAATTCAGTGCAGGTGTGCTCTGGATGCATCCAAGCGTATGATGTTTTTTGCATTTTTTCCGAGGAGGAAAGCATGTTGAAGAAAATCAGAACAATATTTGCCGTGTTGATCATGGCCGGTTTTGCCGGTGCCGTGATTCCGACGCAGGCAATTGCAGCCACAGCCGTTGAAGACCATTGCGAACGCAAGATCCATGACGCGGAAGCGCGCCTGCAAGACGCTATCGCCAAACACGGCGAACACAGCCGCCAGGCGGAAAAGCGCCGCCATGAACTGGAAGAAACACGCCGCCACTGCGAGCACCACTAGACATAATTCAAAACTGAAAATAGGCGCGGCTCACGCTGCGTAAGCGCCAGACGGGCTTCCCGTTTGGCCTTTTTCTTTTTGGGCAAAGTTATTTTCAGGATTATTTCAATGGAAAGCAGCAGAGTTTTGGCGGGAAGCATAGGCGCTGCGGCTGGCGGTGCGATTTGATAGATTCTTGAGCATGGCAAAACAAATTCCACTGGGGATTCGCGGCGACGCAGAAGAGACGGTTGAGCACAAGCACACGCTGAGTTATCACAAGGCTGAGCTGCCGCCCATTTATTCCACGCCCAACATGATCGGCTTAATGGAATGGGCCGCTTCCAACGCCATGCTGCCCTATTTGGATGAAGGCGAAATCAGCGTGGGCACGGCCATCAACATTGAACATCGCGCGCCCACCACGATTGGCATGGTGGTAAAGGCCGATGCTGTGTTGGAATCAGAGAATGGCCGCTTCTATGTTTTCCGCGTAACGGCGCATAACGGTAAGGCGGAGATCGGACGAGGCACGGTGACGCGGACGATCGTGAATCCGGCAAAAGTGGTGGAGAGGCATGCGAAGCGGAATGGCTAATAGCTTTTTCCCGCAAGGTTTTTCGCACCACGAGTCCCGGCGCTGATGGCATGGTTGAGGAAGTGAGCGTGGTTACTTGAAAAATTTTAAAATTGCCTCTGAAGCTTACGATCCCGATTTGAGATACCACACAATAAGCGGGCGTAAAAGTTTCACAAATGGCAAAGCAAACGGGTATCGCTTTTGAAAGGCGATCTTTACAAGTTTCTTCCTCCATTCCTCTGCAACGTCTTCTTTTTCCTTAAACTCAGGATATTGGGTTTTATGCAGATGGTGGCCGAGTTCGTGGAAAAGGGTATTGGCAATCAGGAAGAAGCCTGCTGTGGGAATATGTACCTTCCAGCCTGGTTTTGGCCCAAGAATCTTATCCACGTAAAGTTCGATGTGCGCAGGTTGTCCCTGCCAGCTTTGCCGATAGAAGCCTCGTATTCGCGATACTGAGAGACTACGTCCTCTGCTCAGAAATTTTTTGCGGCGTCCCTTGCGTGGTAATTGGCTTTGACTCGACAAGACAACACTGCTTAAGCCTTGAAGGTAGTTCGGATCAATCGAATCCAGTAACTCCTCAACCATTTTGCGAACATTCAGGCCCGGCTTGTAAGCCCCATAGTTCTCGTAGATGGCAATCGCTGGTTTCACGGGTTACCGAAGCAATTTTGTAACATACCTATTGTGACACTCCCTTTTTCAATAGAAGCCCAAGCCGGCGCAGCACGCCTTGCGCGCATAGATACGGCGCATGGTCCTATTGATACGCCAACTTTTATGCCGGTGGGAACGGCCGCCACAGTGAAGGCCGTTCCGCAGGATATTTTGGAAAATTTGGGCGCGCGGATCATTCTGGGCAATACCTACCATCTTTATCTGCGGCCGGGACATGAGCTGGTGCGGAAGCTGGGTGGACTGCACAAATTTATGAGTTGGGAGCGGGCTCTGCTGACCGACTCCGGCGGCTTCCAGGTCTTCAGCCTGAGCGAGCTGCGCAAGGTAACTGAAGAGGGTGTGAGCTTCCGTTCGCATATTGACGGCACATCGCATTTGTTTACGCCGGAGCGATCCATGGAAATCCAAATTGCTTTGGGCGCGGACATTGTGATGGCTTTTGATGAATGCACGGAGCATCCGGCGGAGCGAGATCGGGCAAGGCGGTCAATGGAATTGACGCTGCGCTGGGCGAAACGGTCAAAAGACTATTTTGAGGCGCACAAGCATGAGAATCCCTGGGGAGATCGGGAAATCGGGACATCGGGAAATCGGGACATCGGCGGCTCGGGTGTTCGGGTGATCGAAAGACCTGAAGAATCAGCTTTCACGCAGATGGGTTCATCGCAGCCGGAGGCGGCTGCGGCCCACGAGTCAATGACTATTCCGGCAGCAACCCCAATATCAGCAACTCCAACAACGCCCGCTCTTTTCGGTATTGTTCAAGGCGGCATGTATGCCGATTTGCGGCGTGAGTCGGCGGAACGGACGGTAGAGCTCGATTTTCCGGGCTACGCGATTGGCGGCCTGAGCGTGGGCGAATCGCGGGAAAAGACCATGGAAATGATTGCAACGGTGCTGGAAATACTGCCAAAGGACAAGCCGCGTTATGTGATGGGTGTGGGGTATCCGGAGGAAATCGTACGATACGCCGCCATGGGAGTGGACATGATGGATTGTGTGCTGCCGACGCGGGCGGCGCGGCACGGCCTGCTATTTAGCTCGGAAGGGCGTCTGAATATCAAGAACGCCCGTTTTGCTCAGGACCAATGTCCAATTGATCCAAAGTGCGAGTGCCGGGTGTGCGCGCGTTACACCCGCGCTTACTTGCGGCACCTTTTTGTCTCCGCCGAGCCGCTGGCGGGAGTATTAAACACCATTCACAATCTGGCGTTCTACCTTGACACCATGCGGAGGGTGCGTCATGCTATAACGCTTGGGGACCTCTCAGCTCTGCTGTCAGGAAGTGTGTCCGTGGTTTGAGTTCCCTGGTTTCACGCGTCAGGGTTTCACGCGTCAAAAAAAAGAGTGCAGGCGTCAAAAGAAACGAAAAACCTCCGAAATACTCCGGCACCATACGTGCCATGAGTCCCGGGCGGGATTTGATCAGCGGTCACAAATCAGGAATGAGCTCTCCCACTGAAGTGAGGCGAGTGTACGTGCGGCTGTGAAGGCAATCTTTTACATGATGAATATTGCGATGAGTATTGTGTTTCAGGGCGGAAATGCTGCCGGCGGCATGGGAATATTCCTGCTTCTGCCCTTGCTTTTTATCTTTGGTACGTTTTATTTTCAGCAGCGCAAGCAGAAGCGCTGGCAGGGAGTTATCAGCAGCCTGAAGACGGGCGACCGGGTAACCACCAGCGGCGGAATCCGCGGCATTGTGATTGCTTTGAAAGACGATTCCATGCATCTGCGCGTACCGCCGGACAATTTGCGGCTTGAAATTGCCAAGACATCGATTGTTTCCATTAATCGCGACGAAGAAGAGAAAAAACCAGCGTAGAAGTGACGTTCAAGAACATGCAGAAAAATTTACTCATAAAAACCGGAATCATTATTGCCATCCTGCTGATTTTTATTTACGGCATGCTGGGCATTCCCAAGAGCTTTGGCAAACAAGGGCTCAAAGAAGCCATGATGGAGAGGATTCACCTTGGCCTGGATTTGAAGGGCGGAATACACCTGATTCTTCAGGTGATGGTGAATGACGCTGTGGGCGCGCAATCCGACCACGCGGTAGAAGTCTTGAAAGACGAGATGCAAAAAGCCAATGTCACGTTTGCTGACGTCGCCAAGCTCGATGGCCAGCCGGAAAAAGTGGTCATTAAGGGCGTGTCGCTTGATGCATCTTCCACGGTGCGCGGTATTGTTACCGACCATCTGACGGATTACGATGTGGCCGCAGGCGCAGACAGCAGCTTGGTGCTTACGATGAAGCCGCAGGTGCTGGCCGACCTGAAAGACCGCACGCTGGAGCAGTCCATTGAAGCTATCCGCACCCGTGTGGACAGCCTGGGCGTGAGTGAGCCGTTGATCCAGAAAAATGGCCTGGGCGATAACCAGATTCTGGTCCAGCTTCCCGGCGTGGATGATCCAGAGCGAGTGAAGGGAATTATTCAATCCACCGCGCGCCTTGAGTTGCGTGAAGCTCTGGACCATGGCACTGCATATCCCACGGCGCAGGCTGCGTTGCAGGCGCATAACGGAGTTTTGCCGGCGAATACAGTGGTGATGCCAAGCAAGCCTCGCCGGGGCGAAGCGGCGGACGGCGGATTTATTATTGTCAGCCGCATTCCAGTGGTGAGCGGAACCGATATCCGCAGCGCTGATCCGGGCAACAAATCTGATACCAACGAGCCGATTGTTAATTTCTATCTGACTGCCGCAGCAGGAAAGAAGTTTTCACTGTTTACGGCTGCGCACAGCAAAGACAGCGCTGATCCCAGCAATCTGGCCATTGTGCTGGATAACAAGGTGATTACCGCGCCCTCAATTAACGGGCAAATTGGCGATAGCGGAATCATTGAAGGCGGATTCACACCGGAAAGCGCGAAGGACCTGGCTATGCTGCTGCGTTCCGGCGCCCTGCCTGCCAGCTTGCACTATTTGACTGAGCGCACGGTAGGCCCTTCACTGGGAGCTGATTCCATCCGTACAGGCGTAAATGCCGCAATTGCCGGCATGGCTGCCGTGCTGATCTTCATGCTGGTTTACTACCGTGGCGCGGGAATCAATGCCGATCTGGCCTTGATTTTGAACCTGGTTATTCTTCTGGGTTTCATGGGATTTTTTGGCGCGGTGCTCACGCTGCCGGGAATTGCGGGCGTGATTTTAACGGTTGGTATGGGCGTGGATTCCAACGTGCTGATTTTTGAGCGCATCCGGGAAGAAGTGCGTAATGGCAAGGCCCCGGCGGCAGCGGTTGACCAGGGTTTTGATCGCGCCTGGACAACGATTCTGGATACCCACGTCACCACCATTGTTTCCGCGCTTATTTTGTTTTTTGTGGGAACAGGGCCAGTCAGCGGGTTTGGTCTAACGCTGATTTTTGGTCTGTTGGCCAATCTGTTTACGGCGGTTTTTGTTTCTCGCGTAATTTTCGATGCTGTCCTCAGCCGCAAGGGGCGAGGCGAAGCTCTGAGCATCTAGTTCAAAAGGTCAAAATACAGTGGAATTTTTTCGTAATACAAATATCGATTTTCTCGGCAAGAAGTGGTACTTCCTCAGCTTTTCGCTGATCTTCAGCGTAGCTGGCATTCTTTCCATGTTGTTCTGGCATGGTATCCCGCTGGGCGTGGATTTCCACGGCGGCACGCTGGTTTACGTAAAGTTTGTGAGCGCGCCGAAAATCCCCGCTATCCGCTCTGATCTGGATAAAGCAGGTCTGCACAACGCCGTTATCCAAAGTTATGGTGTCGCTGGCGATAACGAGGTTGTGATCAAGCTGGACGAAAAAGAAACCAGTGAAGCCGATCTTTCCAAGGGCAAGAACCAGATTATCAGTGCCCTGGAGACGAACCCGGTACAGGGCAAGCAGGACCTGAATAACAGCGATCAGGTGGGTTTTGCGGCAATTCGGGACGCCCTTTTGTCGCGCGACCCGCTGCACGCCGAACCCGCGGAGTACGAGCGGCAGGCGCGAAAGGTCATGGATTTCCGCGATAAAGACAAGGGTGGCGTAATTGCAAACCTGGACGACCTGAAAGGCGTGGTTCCGGATGCCGTGCTGGGCGCGATGAAAGACGGCTTTTATACCAGCAACTTTGGCGTGCGCAGCGCTGATATTGTGGGACCGCAGGTTGGCGGCCAATTAAAGAAGCAGGCCACGCTGGCTGTACTTTTCTCGCTTGTGGCCATGCTGGTTTATTTGTGGTTCCGTTTTGAAATGATCTATGGCGTGGCAGCCGTGGTTGCAGTTTTTCACGATACTTTAATCACGGTGGGAGCCTTCTCCTTGACGAATCAGGAGATAACCCTTACTGTTATCGCCGCGATTCTCACACTGGTTGGCTACTCGATGAATGACACCATTGTGGTGTTTGACCGGATTCGAGAGAACGTGAAAATCATGCGCCGGGAGAGCCTGAGCGAGATCGTGAACCGGAGTATCAACCAGACCCTGAGCCGGACGATTTTGACTTCAGGATTAACGTTCCTGACGGTACTCTCGTTGTATCTTTTTGGCGGAGAAGTGCTTCATGGGTTCTCCTTTGCCTTGGTAGTCGGCATCATAATAGGCACGTATTCGTCGATCGCCGTAGCGGCCCCCATGCTTGTAGCTTATACGGATTGGCGTTCCAGCAAGTCAGGACGAGGGGCTATGGCGTTGCCGAGCCCTGGTGCGAAGGGTAAAGATCGCGTGAAAGTATAGGACCGGGAAAAGAACCCCGGTTTAAGGAACAATACAAGCAGTCCCGGTGTCCAATTTAAAGTATCGAAGAGTCCCCCTAGGATTGGAGAATAGGCATGTTTGAAGACAGCCTGATGGAATCCGGTGGCAGAATCAAGACCAACCAGAAATGGACCGGACTGATTTCAACCATGGTTCAGTTGGGACTTGTGGGTTTTCTGGTATTACTGCCCCTCATTTTTACTGAGGCCCTGCCTAAGGGACTCACCACAAATTGGCTGGTTGCGCCCCCGCCCCCACCCCCCCCGCCCCCGCCTGCCGCACCCCAGATCCAGCACGTGCAAAAGGTTAGCGAGATTGTGGACGGCGCACTGCGTACGCCAAACAAGATTCCTAAGAAAATTCAAATGATCAAGGAAGAGGAAGCTCCCGCAGCCGCTGGTGTACAGGGTGGAGTTGTGGGTGGAGTCCCGGGTGGATCAGCCAATGGCGTAATTGGCGGCATTATCGGTTCGGCAGCACCGCCACCGAAAGTGGCTACCCCGCAAAAGTTGAGGATTTCAACCGGCGTTGCTGAAGGTCTTAAGATCCACGATGTTACGCCATCGTATCCGCAGATGGCCAGGATCGCCCATATTCAGGGTGACGTGCTTTTACAGGCAACGATAAGCAAGTCTGGAGTCATCGAAAACCTACGTGCCGTACAAGGGCATCCAATTCTCATTCAGTCTGCCATGGATGCCGTGAAACAGTGGAAGTACAAGCCCTATATTTTGAACGGCGAGGCTGTGGAAGTGGAGACTACGATTCGAGTCCAGTTCCATATGTAAGCAGCTTTAGATAAATAAGGGCGGTCGCCGGAATAGCAGCCGCCCTGACCCTGGGAATGAAAAGGTCCATCGCGTCCTTGCGCGCTGTTCTCTGCTCTGGCCCGGCCCCTTGAAAAGGGGCACGCTCTCGGCAAATAAAAGTTCTTCAAAGTTCTGAGGAGGAAAACTTAAACTCATGCTTTTCGCAAACATTGCAACTCTTTCCCTCGCCAAAGCGCACATGATGGCATTCTGGCTTTTTCAGGAAGATACCAGCGTCAACTGGTCTGACCCCATCTCGCTGATCAAGCACATGGGCTGGCCGGCGCTCACCATCGTGGCGATCCTTTTTGTCATGTCGGCATGGTCCATCGGCGTCATGATTGATCGCTGGATCTCATTCAGCGCGGCCCGCAAACAATCGCGTCAATTCGCTCCATTGGTTGCCGGCGCACTGCGCGAAGGCAAGCTGGATGAAGCTATCCGCGTGGCCGAGCGCAACAAGAAGAGCCATCTGGCCAAAGTTGTGACTGCCGGATTGCAGGAGTTCAAAGCCCACGGAGAATCAACTGAAATCCCCGGCGAGCAGATTGAAGCCAGCAAACGCGCCTTGGAACGGGCTGAAGCCATTGTCCATGCCGAACTGAAACGTGGATTGGGCGGACTGGCTACCATTGGCTCAACCGCACCGTTCGTCGGACTGCTGGGTACGGTAATCGGTATTTTGAACGCGTTTAATAAGATCGCGCAGCAGAAAGCTACCGGTCTTGGCGCAGTTGCCGGCGGTATTTCTGAAGCTCTGGTTACCACCGCGCTCGGACTGTTCGTCGCTATCCCGGCCGTGATGATGTTCAACTATTTCACCGGCAAAGTAGAAGCTTTTGACGTGGAAATGGACAACTCATCCAGCGAGCTGGTTGATTATTTCTTGAAACGGACCACCACGGTGCGGCGGTAAGCCGGGAGCGGATCAATGGGCATTAATATTCGGAATGAAGGGGCGAAGGTAAATTCCAATATTAACGTGACACCAATGGTGGACGTTATGCTGGTTTTACTGATCATTTTTATGGTGATCACGCCCATGCTCCAGAAGGGGCAGTCAGTGGATTTGGCCAAGGCCAATAACCCAGCTCCCATGCCTGACGCGGACAAAGATGACGCTGTAATTGTCGCTGTCATGCGCGATGGCAAGGTTTTTCTGGATACCACAATCGTAACTCCCGAGGAGTTGACGCAGAAAGTTAAGGACCGCGTTTCCAGCCGGACGAACAAACAGGTTTTCGTGAAAGCTGATGCGCGCGCCAAATACAAGGGAGTTGTAGAAGTGGTGGACGATGTACGTTCCGCGGGCGTGGATCAAGTGGGATTGCTTACCGAACAAAGGCAGAACCCCACGACTCCAGGCAAGCTTCCACAATAACCAGAAACCAGACAGACGAGGATTAAATTTTATGGGAATGACAGCTGGCGGTGGCGGCGGACAAAGCGCGGATATCAACGTTACGCCTCTCATTGACGTGCTGCTGGTGTTGTTGATCATTTTCATGGTCATCACGCCACTGGCGCCGAAGGGGCTGGAAGCGCTGGTGCCTCAGCCGCCTCCGCCCAATCAGCCTGAAACGCAGACTGATCGCACGGTCGTGGTTCAGGTGCTTGAGGACAATGGCAAAATCAAGTTGAAGATTAACCAGGAAGACGTAACCATGGAAAATCTTTCAACCCGCCTCACGGACATCTTTAAAACGCGTGCCGAGCGCGTGATGTTTGTGAAGGGCGATCCTGACGTTGAATTTCAGAACGTGGCTCAGGTCATCGATATTGCCCGGGGCACCAACGTGGTCGACCGTATTGGTCTGATTACGGCAAAGATCGAAGCAGGACAGTAAAGTTTAACTTCCTCAGAAATTGGGGACAGACGGCAAGGGCCGATTGTCCCCATGAAGTTTTTCCTTTTCTGTACTCAGAAAAAGGAACGCAGAAAAAAATCCATGACTCCGGTAAGGGAGCAGCAAAGATGAACAGGATTGCACGACTTGTGACGGTTGTGGCCGTCGCAGCCGTACTACTGAGCACGGCCGGTTGCAACAAACTCAGAGCTCGCGATCAACTCAACCGTGGTGTCCAGGCTTTTAAGGGCGCCAATTACGAGGAAGCGATCGAGCATTTCAAAAATGCCGTCAACCTTGATAGCGACCTGAGAGTGGCCAAAATGTATCTGGCCACGGCGTATGCGCAGCAGTATGTGCCCGGAGTGGAAACACCGGAGAACCTGCGCAATGCCCAGCTTGCCATTGAGCAATACAAGCAGGTGCTGGAAAAAGACCCCAATAACGTCACCAGTCTCAAGGGCATTGCTTTCCTGTACATGCAGCAGAAAAAATTCGATGACTCCCGTGTCTATTACAAAAAAGCCATTGATGTAGACCCCAGCGATCCGGAAACCTATTACTCGGTTGGCGTGATTGATTGGTCGTCGGCTTACAAAGATGCGGCGGACGTCAAAAGTAAAGAAGGCATCAAGGTCGAAGACGAGCTGAAAGGCAAGGGCAGTCAGAAAATTTGCGACTCCCTGAAGGCGAAAGACGGCGCCAACGTTGACGAAGGCATGAAAATGCTCCAGACGGCCATCGAGAAGCGCCAGGACTACGATGACGCCATGGCCTACATGAATTTGTTGTATCGCCGCAAAGCCAATGATATGACTTGCGAAGATGCGGCACAGCGCGCTGAATACGTAAAGACTGCCAACGATTGGAGCGACAAAGCCATGGCAGCGCGCAAGAAAAAAGCTGAGGAAGCTGCCAAGAAGACCGGCGGCGCTATTATCCTGGATCAGCCAAAATCCAAGTAATCTCAACAGATTGAGAAGCCCCCTCCTGCGAGAGGGGCTTTTCTATTTACAGAGTTCTCGCTCTCAACCCACTTCCGCCTGTAGGAGTGGTCGCCAGCTTTTTATTGTTACAATCAAAGGTTTCCGCTATGTTCAAGAAAGTGCTCATTGCTAATCGCGGCGAAATCGCAGTGCGCGTCATGCGCGCCTGCCGTGAAATGGGCATTGCCTCTGTAGCAATTTTTTCTGAGGTGGACCGCAACGCTCTTCACGTCACCAAGGCCGATGAAGCATATCCAGTGGGGCCGGCAGCTGCGCGCGAATCATATCTCAACATCGCAAAAATACTTGAAGTAGCTAAACGCTGTGGAGCGGAAGCCATTCATCCCGGTTACGGCTTCCTTTCAGAAAACGCGCACTTTGCGCGGGCGTGTGCTGAAGCTGGAATCAAATTCATTGGTCCGCCGCCCTCTGCCATGGAACTTATGGGCTCCAAGACCCGTGCGCGAACAGCCATGCAGGCTGCAGGCGTTCCCATGGTTCCAGGCTCTGCTCGCGGGCTGACGTTGGCTGAAGCGGAAGAGATGGCAGGCAGCGTGGGCTTTCCTGTAATGATCAAGGCCGCAGCCGGCGGCGGTGGCAAAGGTATGCGTCTGGTGAAATCGCTGGCGCAGATGAAGTCCAGTTTTGAAACAGCACAAAGTGAAGCTCTGCGCTCCTTCAATGACGGCGAAATCTATGTCGAAAAATTTATTGAGAATCCTCGCCATATAGAAATCCAGGTGCTGGGCGATGAACACGGCAACGTGGTTTTTCTGGGCGAGCGCGAGTGCTCTGTGCAGCGCCGCCATCAGAAAGTGATTGAAGAAGCTCCCTCGTCCGTAATCGATGAAGACATGCGGCAGCGTATGGGCGCGGTTGCCGTACAGGCTGCAAAGTCTGCGGGATACACCAATGCTGGCACCATAGAGTTTCTGGTCGATCAAAAGCGCAATTTTTATTTTCTTGAGATGAATACACGCCTTCAGGTGGAGCATCCCGTCACTGAGTTGGTGACAGGTCTTGATCTCGTGCATTTGCAACTGCGGATTGCGTCCGGAGAAAAGCTGTCGTTCCGCCAGGAGGATATAGTCCTGCGCGGTCACGCCATTGAATGCCGTGTTTACGCGGAAGATCCGGAGAACAATTTCTTTCCCTCGCCGGGAAAAATCACCAGGCTGCTGCGCCCCTCCGGCCCCGGCGTACGTGAGGACAGCGGGGTTTATCAGGGTTGGACTGTTCCGCTGGACTACGATCCCATGTTGTCCAAGCTGATTGTGTATGCCGCGGATCGCCCTGCCGCCATTGCGCGCATGCGCCGCGCGTTGGACGAATATTTTGTCGGCGGCATCAAGACAAATCTGGGACTTTTTCGCCGGATTCTGGAACATCCTGATTTCGTGGCCGCCCG
>DASXLK010000144.1:0-4029 GCA_036496365.1 Candidatus Angelobacter sp.
ACTACTGAATGCCGTTCCACTGAGCTGCAACGGGTCACCACGGCGCCGGACCGGACGCGAGCCAACGATCCGATAAAAGCAGGGGCCAAAATTCGCGCACCCTTCTCAACCATTGCGCCGGGGGCCATCCAAACTCCGGGCTTTACTTCTTTGCCGGCGGGACAGGTTTGCGTTTTGAGCGTGAGAATATCAATGGCAAATTGCCGGACATCACGAGGGGTTGCGAGTTGGTTCAAATATCCGTCGTGTTGAAAAACCGGGCATTCCGTGCGGCAACGCGCGAGCTGCGTGCGAAAGAGTGACGCTGCATCATTTCTCCGCGAAGCGCTGATGCAGAAAATCTCCAGGGGGCCTGAGTCACTGGCCATCTGGCTGACGCGGCATTGGCGGTCCAGGTGAGACTGCACAAGTCTCTCAAAATCTACTTCCGCATATGCGCCCAGCCGGATGAGCACAACCAGCTCAGCACCACTCTGCGCCATATCGTTGAAGGCGGATTCTGCGCTCCGCCAAAAGCGATCCGGCGCAGCGGACACACAGGCCACGCTCGAAGAAAGCCCATAGTTGCGCATGCTTGTAGAAGGAGCTGTCTCAACTACCGCGCTTATCGATGAAATGCCGAATTGCTGCAACCGTTCCGCCATGCGCTGGAGAGGCGTTTTCCCCACTACATCCAGCACCCCTGTGAGCGCAGTTGCAGGCGTCTGGTCTATTTCTCCGATATTGTCCGCATTGACCAGCAGTAACCCGCGTATATCCATGGTTCCTTTACCTGCAAACCTTCTGGCGGCACGCGCTCAAGGGGAGTGATGGAAATACAGAGGGAGGAAAACCCAAGCACAAACTACTACGAGGCCCGAAAGCAACAACGGTTGATGCTGACAAACCCCTGGGAATCCTCTGGCTCTGAAACCCGCGCACGTAACGCGCAGCCAGCAGACTGCTTTTAAATATTTTTCTTACACCTGAAAATGAAACACGACCGCTTCTTCAAAGCAGCAGTGTTGAAATAGATGTCATTTGTACCGTTCGTGTTGTAAGTTCAGAGCAGCTGCTGGATTTTTTTATTGCACCATTGGGATTACGGTGCCGCTGCTAAAATCTTTCTATGGCGGAAGCAACTACAGTTTATTTTTCCCGCATGGAGTCCCCCGTAGGACCTCTGCTTCTTGCAGCCACTCAAAAAGGTCTGCGCTGCCTGCAATTTGACCGGGGAAAACTGCCATCAACCGGCAAAGATGAAATCTGGCTTGAATCACGTGAATATCTACAACCCTATGAAGAGCAAATGAATGCATACTTTCGCGGCGAAGTGCGCCAATTCACCTGCAAACTCGATTTGATAGGAACGCAATTTCAAAAAGATTGCTGGGAAGCGCTGCTGCGGATTCCCTACGGTGAAACCTGCTCATACGTGGATATTGCACGTGAAATTGGTCGGCCGCAAGCGTCTCGAGCTGTAGGGCAGGCAAATCATGTGAACCCTATAGCCATTATCGTTCCGTGCCATCGTGTGGTTGGCGCTGACGGCACTCTCACGGGTTACGGTGGAGGACTTAGCACTAAGGAGAAATTACTTAACCTTGAGGGTGCAAAATTTCGCGTGGCGAAATCTTCCTTAAAGTTTTCTGATGAAGAAGAGCCGCCACGGCAAGCTGAGTTTCAATACTAGATTCCCAGGGGAAAACTTATTCCTGTGGTGGTTTTTGAGCTGTGGGTGCACTGCCTTTTTCCGGTTCAGGATTATTGGCTGGTGCAGTGATCGGCTGCCGGCCACCGTCAGGTGAAGTGGTATGGGACGACGAAGTCTTGTCGCTGCGCCCGGTCACGGTCAGATTATTTACCAGCTTCTTGCTTCCGGCATACGACTGAACAATGCGCGACGCAGTAATTTTTTCTTTGTTCGTGCCTACGGTACCAGCCAGTTCAATGGTGTCACCAGATACAGTCACGTGAGGGCTGTCGCCGGTCAGGGTCGGTTCCTTGCTCAATGCACTTTGAATCTGACCCTGCAGGTCAGAATTTTCCATTGGATTGCTTTCACCGCTCGGGACAGATGCATCTTGTCCCTGCGCTGCACTGGTGGATGACACAGTGCCAGCAACTCCTCCGGTTGTTGCCGGCGCAGTTGAACTAGGCGCAACAGGAGTTCCGGCCTTGCTTTGTGATCCATCACCCACCTGATTTGCCGGCGTAGTTGGATTTACAGGTGGTGTTTGCGGATGTTGTGCGGTCTGCGCAACGGCAATGGTCGCAGACAAAAGTCCTAAGCCAAGAACATAAAAGGGGAGTCGCATAAGTCTTTACTCCAAATTGCGTAAATTAAGCTTAAAGTGGCAAAATGCGTCACGCTAAAGTAAATAGATGCAGATTTTAGACCAGAAGGCCGCTTGGGGCATTACTTCTGTTCTAGCCAAGCCATTAAAAAGGCTGGATTTTGATGAGCTTTTTGCATGAGAATAAGAGCAGCGGAAAAGCCTCTATTCCGGCAGAGGCCCAAAATGGGCCTGCGAGCAAAAAAGCAATAAAATTCTTACTCAATAGATACTGACTCAATCGATACTGAAGTCTGGTTAGATAGACTCGAATCCGCGCTGCATTCAGCGTAAACTTATTCTTATGCATACGCACTCACACGCCCCACTGAGCGCCAGAGCACTGCGCTATTCACTGGTGGCCACTTTCGCGTATGTACTGATTACATTGTTTGCCGGAATACGGGCCCACAGTCTGGCCCTGCTTTCAGAAGCGGGACACAATGTAACTGATCTTCTGGCCCTTTTGCTTTCCTGGGTTGCGGTTTTTATCCAGACACGTCCGCCCAGCTCTACCAAGACTTTTGGCTATCATCGCGCCGGCGTTCTGGCTGCCTTTGTTAACGCGCTAACCCTGGTTGCGATTGCTTTTTACATTTTTTATGAAGCATTTCTGCGTATTCGCAATCCAGTGCCAGTGCACGCGGGAATCATGATCTGGGTGGCTGTTATTGGCGTGTTCATGAATGGCGCTATTTCATGGATATTGTTCCGTGCCGCGCATGACGTAAATATCCGCAGCGCTTTTATCCACCAGTTTGGCGACACGCTCTCTACGGCTGCCGTTATTGTGGGCGGCTGGATCATTATGTGGACGGGAAAGACGTGGGTCGATCCGGCGCTCTCCATTGGGATTGCCGCTTTGATTCTGTGGTCCTCATCCGGCATTATCCGCGAGACGCTGAATATTCTTCTTGAAGGCGCCCCAAACGGGCTTTCCCCCGAACGCATTACCGCCAGCCTTACGGAAGTTACTGGCGTTCGCGATATTCATGACGTCCACGTATGGAGCATTGGCTCAGACACGCACGCGCTCTCATGCCACGTTAGAATTGATGACATTACACTCTCAGAGAGTGAAATTATTTTGCGGCAGGTAAAAAATATACTGACCACAAAATTCCATATCGTGCACACAACCATTCAGTTTGAAAACGGCGATTGCGAAATTGCTCACGGCTGTGTGATTCCCATCAGCGTAAAAAACGCGCCCGCAACACAGAAAGTCCGCTAGCCGGGACTATCCCCCTTGGCTATGGTGTGTTGCCGCTCAAAAATCTCCCGGACGGTTTCCAGCGTATCTATCTCTTCCGGCGATTTATCTGTGCGGATGCGCAGAATCCGTGGAAAGCGCAGCGCATAGCCGCTCTCATGCCGGCTGGAGCGCATCATGTTATTGAAAGCCACTTCCAGAATAATTTTGGGCTCCACGGTGCGGCGG
Organism: Candidatus Angelobacter sp.; assembly: GCA_036496365.1. GTDB lineage: Bacteria > Acidobacteriota > Terriglobia > Terriglobales > Acidobacteriaceae > Angelobacter. Next base: position 3,757 of record DASXLK010000144.1, read on the forward strand.
AAGGCCTGGTCTCCTAACCCCTGGTCTGCAATAGTGTGGGCCAGAAACCATTCTGTCATTTCCGCGATCTCGGCATCGGTAAGTCCGGAATATGCTTTGCCGACATTTAATAGCTGATCACCATCCCGCACGGCAAAGGTGTAATCGCTCAGGACTTTATTGCGCTTTCCGTGGCCCCATTCCACAGCCGTAACCACCACATCCAACGTTGCCAGTTCTTTTTTTAATTTAAGCCAGGCTTTGCCGCGACGGCCCGGGGTATAAGCAGAGTTG